>CAMLJY010000016.1 GCA_946480465.1 uncultured Burkholderiales bacterium | reverse complement strand
ACGGCGTCGAGGACATCAAGGACCTGAAGGAAGGCATGGTGCTCGAGGGCACCGTCAGCAACGTGGCGCAGTTCGGCGCCTTCGTCGACCTGGGCGTGCACCAGGACGGCCTGGTCCACGTCAGCCAGCTGTCGAACAAGTTCGTCAACGACGCGCGCGAGGTCGTGAAGACCGGTGACATCGTCAAGGTCAAGGTGCTGGAAGTGGACCTGGCGCGCAAGCGCATCTCGCTGACGATGAAGCTGGATGCGCAGCCGGGCAAGGGCGGCGGCGCCGGCCGCGGAGACGCCGGCTTCCGGCCCGCCGGCCGCAACGAGCGCCTGCCGGCCGGTGGCGGCCGCACCGCGCCGCAGCCTGCGGGGCAGGGCGCGATGGCCGCGGCCTTTGCGCGCTTGCAGACCAAGCGCTGAGGGCCATGCGAGGCGGCCGGCCCGTGCGCAGGCGCCGCGGCGGCCGCATGCAGCTGCCGGTGCTGCCGGTGCTTCCGGTGCTGGGCCTGCTGCTCTGCGGCGCCGGTGCGGCCGCCCAGGGCGATGCGGCACCGCAACGGGTTGAAGTGGAAGCCGCGGCGCCGGACGACACCGAGCGCCGCCGCCGCGACCCGATCGCCAAGACCATCGTCGGCCGCGAGGAGCTGGACAAGTACGGCGACACCGCCGTCAGCGACGTGCTCAAGCGCCTGCCCGGCGTGAGCCTCAGCGGTGGCAGTCCGCGCCTGCGTGGGCTGGGCTCGGGCTACACGCTGGTGCTGATCAATGGCGAGCCGGCGCCGCCGGGCTTTTCGCTCGACAACCTGTCGCCCTCGCAGGTCGAGCGTATCGAAGTCACCAAGGGACCCAGCGCGGAGCACAGCGCGCAGGCGGTGGCCGGCACCATCAACATCGTGCTGCGCGAGGCACCGCGCCAGCGCCAGCGCGAGCTGCGCCTGGGCACCGGCTACACCGCGGACGAGCCGGTCGCGTCGCTGCATGCGAACTGGGGCGACCGCCTGGGCGACGGACCGGGTGCGCTCGGCCTGGCACTGCCGCTGTCGCTGTACCAGTGGCGCAATGCGGTCGAGCTGACGAGCGAACGCCGCACGCGCGACCGCACCGGCGCGCCGCAGGCGCTGGCGCTCGAGGGGGTCGAGCAGCACTGGGGCGGCGGCTTCAACCTGGCGCCGCGGCTGTCGTGGAAGTTCAGCGACACCGACACGCTGAACTGGAACAGCTTCGCGCAGCGCAGCCGCGGCCACAGCGCCGGCCGCACCGTCACCACCGTGCAGGCAGGCCAGCCCCCGGTGAGCGTGGACGATCGCTTCGACAGCGCCAGCGAATGGCGTCATGCCCGCAGCCAGCTGCAGCTGGTGCGCCGCTTCGACGACGGCAGCCGCCTGGAAGCCAAGGTCGGCGTGCAGCACTCGGCCAGCCGCTACGGCACGCGCGTGGATGGGCGTGATGGCGGCGGCAGCACCACGCTGGACCGCCACCACGCCGGGCGCACGCGCGATCGGGCGGTGGCCTCGGGCGGCAAGTGGCAGCGGCCGCTCTTCGACAGCCACACACTGGCGATGGGGTGGGAAATCGAGTCGCGCCGTCGCCTCGAGGAGCGCAGCGTCACCGAGAACGGCAGCGAGCAACTGCTCGGCTTCGACGGCGAACCCTTCGAAGCCCGCATCCAGCGCCACGCCCTGTGGCTGCAGGATGAATGGGCGATCGACACGCGGTGGGGCACCCAGCTCGGCCTGCGTGCCGAGCAGCTCTCGACGACGAGCGCCGGCCGTGCCGACAGCCGGCGGCACCGCAGCCGCGTGGTCTCGCCGCTCGCGCACCTGCGCTACCGGCTCGACCCCAAGGGGCGCCAACTGGTGCGCGCCAGCCTGACGCGCACCTACCGCGCGCCGCAGCCGGCGCAGCTGATCGAGCGGCCGGCCATCAGCGGCAGCTACCCGGCGGCCAGCGGCACCAACACGGCACTGGCGGCCGACCGCGTCGGCAACGCGCAGCTGCAGCCCGAGCTGGCCACCGGTGTCGAGCTGGCGTTCGAGCGCTACTTCGCCCGCGGTGGCGTGGCCAGCGTGGCAGCCTTCCATCGCCGCATCAGCGGGTTGATCCGCTCGGAGGTGGCGCTGGAGCAGGACGTGGCCTGGTCGGCCTGGCCACGCTACGTCGCGAGGCTGCGCAACCTGGAGCGGGCGGAGAGTTCGGGCCTCGAGGTCGAGCTGAAGGGCCGTGCCGCCGATCTCCTGCCCGGTTGGGTCGATGCCGCGCTGGCGCTGGACATCCGCGCCTCGGCCAGCGTCTACCGCTCGGAAGTGGGAGGCATTCCCGGGCCGGACAACCGCCTCGAGGCGCAGCTGCCATACGCGTTCACGATGGGCTTCGATCACGTCGCCCGGGCCTGGCCGCTCACCTGGGGCGCCAGCCTGGCCTACCAGCCGGCGCATGCGATCCAGCAATCGCGCATCCAGCACCTGGAGCAGGGCGCGCAGCGCACGCTGGACGCCTATGCGTCATGGGCCTTCAGTCGCGCGGCGAGCCTGCGGCTGTCGGTCAACAACGCCGCGCCCTTCGACAACGCGAGCCGCGTGACGGTGCGGGACGAGGACGGGTACCTGCACGACAGCGCCAACCGGCGTTCCGTGAGCCGGCAGTTCAATGCCTCGTTGACGCTGAAGTTCTGACGCGCGCGACGATGAACGCCCTGCAGGTCCACGCCGGATCCCGCGCCCGCGAGCGCTTGCGCGACCATGGGCTGCGGCCGGAGGACATCCGCGTCGTGGCCGGCGCCGCCGGCGGCCCGAAGGGCCTGGTGCTGAATCCGCTGGACCGCTTGCTGTTCGGGCAGTGGCTGGCCCGCAGCAGCCACACGGTCCACCTGATGGGCGCCTCCATCGGTGCCTGGCGGCTGGCCTGTGCGACGCTGAACGATCCGGCGGCCGCACTGGCCCGGCTGGCCGAGGACTACATCAACGAGCAGTTCCCGACCCGGCCGGATGGCGGCCCGGTCGCCCGGCAGATGTCCGACACCTTCGCCGAGCGCCTGCGCGAGCACTTCGAAGGCCGCGAGGCCGAGGCGCTGGGGCACCCGCGCTACCGCCTGCACGTCTTCACCAGCCTGGGCCGCGGCCCGCTGCTGCGGCGGGAAGGGCGGGTGCGCACGCCGCTGGGCTACCTGGGCGCGTTCACCACCAACCTGGTGAGCCGCCGCGCGATGGGCGGCTGGCTCGAGCGCGTGGTCTTTTCGGACATGCGCGACCCGCTGCCGCTGCGCCTGCACGACTACCGCACGCGGCAGGTGCCGCTGCAGGCACGGAACCTGTCGCCCTCGGTCCTGGCGAGCTGCTCGATCCCTTTCGTGCTGGCGGCGGTGCACGACATCCCCGGTGCGCCACCCGGCGCCTACTGGGACGGCGGCATCACCGACTACCACCTGCACCTCGACTACGCGTCGATGCCCGACGGCCTGGTGCTGTATCCGCACTTCCAGCGCCACTTGGTGCCGGGCTGGCTCGACAAGGGCTTGCGCCACCGCCACCGCGCGAGCGAGCGCCTGGCCAACGTGGTCGTGCTGGCCCCGAATCCCGAGTGGGTGAAGACCCTGCCCAACGGCAAGCTGCCCGATCGCACCGACTTCAAGGCCTACGGCACCGACCATGCAGGCCGTGGCCGCGCTTGGCGCCGCGCCATGGCGATGAGCGAGCAACTGGCCGACGAGTTCGCGGCCCTCGCGGCCCGTCCGTCGATCGAGGCCCTGCCGCTGGCCTGACGGCGCACGCGGGTTCATCCGCGCGCATCCGATCCGAAGCTTCCTGCGTATCAGCCGTCCAGACACCCGCGGCCTCAGTGCCACCGGGTGTCCTGCGAGCCGCCCCGTGTCAGCGGAGCGGCGCCTGGACAACGAGCTTCAGAGGATCCCCCCATGTTCCACCCCCTGCACCGGCCGCAGCGCCTGCTGCCCATTGCCGCCGCCGTGCTGGCTGCCCTGAGCGGCGCCTTGCCGGCCCATGCGTCGAGCCACCGCGAGGCGCCGTACATCACCACGCAGCCCAAGGTCGATGGCACTGACTTCTACATGTTCAACAGCTACGAGCCGGGCCGCGGCGGCTACGTCACGCTGATCGCCAACTACCAGCCGCTTCAGGCGCCGTATGGCGGTCCGAACTACTTCCAGATGGATCCCAATGCGCTGTACGAGATCCACGTCGACAACAACGGCGACGCCAAGGAAGACATCAGCTTCCAGTTCCGCTTCAGGAACGCGCTGAAGGGCATCACGCTGCCGGTCGGCGGCAAGAACGTCGCGATCCCGCTGATCCAGGCTGGTGGCGTCAGCACGCCGAACGCCGGCGCGCTGAACGTCAACGAGACCTTCACCGTCGATGTGGTGCGCGGCGACCGCCGCGGCGGCACCAAGGCGGCCCTCACCAACGCGGCCGGGGGGAGCGCCACCTTCGACAAGCCGGTCGACTACATCGGCATGAAGACGATCGCCGACTACGGTGCCTATGCCGCGCAGCACGTCTACACCGTCGCCATCCCCGGCTGCGCCCAGCCGGCGCGCCTGTTCGTCGGCCAGCGCAAGGAAGCCTTCGCGGTCAACCTGGGCACGATCTTCGACCTGGTCAACGCACCGGTCGCGGTGATCACGGATCCGTCGCTGATCAATGCCGTGCCCAACACCATCGACGATGCCAACGTCACCTCGCTGGCACTGGAAGTGCACAAGAGCTGCCTGACACAGGGCAGCGAGACGGTCATCGGCGGCTGGACCACCGCCAGCCTGCGCCAGGGCCAACTGCTCAACGGCGCGCCCGGCAAGGGCCACCAGACCACCGCCGTGCCGGGCGGTGCCTGGGTGCAGGTGTCCCGCCTGGGCATGCCGCTGGTCAACGAGGTCGTCATCGGCTTGCCCGACAAGGACCGATTCAACGGCAGCAAGCCGAAGGACGATGGCCAGTTCGCCGACTACGTGACCAACCCGACCTTCCCCGCGCTGCTCGAGATCGCGCTGAACCTGCCCGGCGCGGCGCCCAAGAACCTGCCGCGCACGGACCTCGTGACCACCTTCCTCACCGGGATCAAGAACGTCAACCAGCCGGCGAACGCGGTCGCCTCCGAAATGCTGCGCCTGAACACCGCGACCCCACCCACGCCCGAAGCCACGCAGCACCGCCTGGGCCTGGCCGGCGGCGACGCAGCCGGCTACCCGAACGGCCGGCGGCCGAAGGACGACGTCGTCGACATCTCGCTCGTCGCGGTGATGGGCGGGCTGTGCATGCTCAACGGCACGGGCAATGCGCTGAACCTGGGCACCGAGTGCAAGCCGGCGAACGTGCCGCTGGGTGCGACGTCGCTGAAGCTGCACGATGCCGTCGACCAGGCGGTGGTGCCGCTGCTGCCGGGCTTTCCCTACCTGAGCACGCCGACCCCGGGCGCGCGTTGAGGAGTCCCCATGAGCCGCACGCAGAAACTGACGATGCTCCTGGCCACGGTGGCCCTGCTCGGTGGCTGCGGCGGCGGCGATGACGATCCGGTCGTCACGCCGCCTCCCGCGCCGGCCCCGCCGGACCCGCTGGCCTCGGTGCCGGATGCCGCGAAGCAGTCGACCGATGGGCTGGTGATCTACCTGAAGACCCTGTCGCTGCAACCCAGCGACACCCGCGAGCCGGCCAGCCTGGACGGCCTCACGCTGCCGACGAGCGACAGCGCCGAGCCCACGCCGGTCTGAGTGCCGGCACCCGCTCCGCCGCCAAGCGGAGCGGGTGCCGAGGCGGTTTGGATCGGCCTTCTGCCGGTCGGGCCGGTTGGGTCGGTCCGGCCGGCTTGGCCGCCGCTTCGCCGGTCCGTGCGCTGGGTGCGCACGGGACCCGATCGCAGCGGCCACTTGACGTTTACTTCAGGAGTCATGTTCCGTGCTTGCAGTGCGACCTTTCGCGGCCCGTGCCGCTGCGCTCCTGCTCGGCTGCGCCCTGCTCGGGGCCGCCGCGGCGCCGATCGTTCCGACTCACGACGGCGAAGTGATCGAGCGCTTGCCCGACGTTGTTCGGACCAGCAGGGCGGCCGATGCGGCCACGGCCGTGCGCGAGGCCCGCGCGCTGCTCAACGCCGGCCGCCGCGAGGGCGATCCCCGGCTGGCCGGCCGGGCGCTGGCGCGGCTGGCGCGCTGGCAGGACGATGCCGGTGCACCGGTCGACCTGGTGCTGCTCCTGGCCGACATCGAGCAGCACCTGCATCGGTTCGATCGAGCCAGCGCGCGCCTGCAGGCGCTGGTCGGCCGCGATCCCGGTCGGGCGCAGGCCTGGCTGATGCTCGCGACACTCCACCGCGTGCAGGGCCGCTATGCCGAGTCCGACGCGGCCTGCCGCGCCCTCGCGCAGCTGCAGGCCCAGCCCTACGGCGAGGCCTGCGTGGCCGAGAACCTCGCGCTCAAGGGCGAGTTCGACACGGCACGGCGGAAGCTGCAGCGCCTGGCCGCCCAGCCCGGCGAGTCCGGCACCCGGGCCTGGTTGTGGACAACGCTGGCCGAGTTGGAACAGCGGGCCGGCCGGGTGGCCGAGTCGGACCGAGCCTGGAAGCAATCGCTCGCAGCGGAGCGTGACGGCTATGCCGCGATCGCCTACGCCGACTTCCTGCTCGACCAGCGGCGCCCGCGCGAGGCTTGGTCGGTGCTGCAAGCGCAGCAGCGCAGCGATGCGGCGCTGCTGCGCCTGGCCATTGCCGCGCGGCAGGCGGGGCTCAAGGACGCCGCGCCGCTGGAGGCCGAGCTGCGCGAGCGCTTCGCGCTGGCCAACCAGCGCTCGGGCCCCAGTGGCCACGAGCGCGAGCGCGCGCTGATGGCGTTGGCCATCGAGCGCAATCCGGCCGCCGCGCTGCGCGCCGCGCGCATGAACGTCGAACGCCAGCGCGAACCGCTGGACCTGCTGCTGCTGGCCCGCTGCGCGCATGCGGCCGGTGATGCGGATGCCGTCAGCGAGGCGAAGGCGCTGGCCCGGCGCATCGGCTTGCGCGACGCGCGCCTGGAAGCGCTCTGACAGGGAGGATCGGATGGACCTGCACTTCACTGCCGCGATGCGCCTCGCCCTCATGCTGCTGCTCTTGCTGGCCGGCGGCGCAGCGCAGGCCCACAAGGCCAGCGACGCGTACTTGGTCGTCGAGCCCGCGTCCCAAGGCAGCCGCCTGCGCTGGGACATCGCGCTGCGCGACCTCGATGCCGCGCTACCGCTCGATGCCGATGGCGACCGACAGCTGACCTGGGGCGAGGTGAAGGCCGCCTGGCCGGCCATCGATGCGCTGGCCCTGGGCGCGCTGGCGGCCAAGGACTGCCGATTCAGCGTCGACGGGCATGGGCTGGAGCGCCGGCAGGACGGCGCGTATGCAGTGCTGCTGCTGAGCACCCCGTGCCGCATCGACACCTCGACCCTGTTGCGCTACACGCTGTTCGCCGACATCGACCCGACCCACCGCGGCATCCTCCGCGTGCCCGTGGCCGGGGGCGGCGACGATGACGTGCGCATGCTGGATCCCACCGTGCCGGAGCCCGCCACCTCCGCCGGCGCCGACGGTGACACGGCCGCCACGCCTTCGTCCGCTGCGTCCTTCGTCCGCGAAGGCGTGCACCACATCGTCACCGGCTACGACCACCTGCTGTTCCTGCTGTGCCTGCTGCTGCCGGCGGTGCTGCGCCGCGAGCACGGCCGTTGGCGAGCGGTGCCCGGCTGGCGGGCCGCGCTGTGGCCGGTGGCGAAGACGGTCACGCTGTTCACGCTCGCGCACTCCGTCACGCTGGCGCTGGCCACGCTGGGCTGGGCGCGGCTGCCGGCATCCATCGTGGAGCCGGCGATCGCGCTGACCATCATGCTGGCGGCGCTCGACAACATCCGCCCGCTGATCCGGCGTGGCCGCGGCCTCGTCACCTTCCTCTTCGGGCTCGTCCACGGCTTCGGCTTCGCCGGCGTGCTGGGCGAGCTGCAGCTGCCGCCAGCTGCCTTCGGCTGGGCGCTGTTCCAGTTCAACCTGGGCCTCGAGCTGGGCCAGCTGGCGATGGTGCTGCTCGCCGTGCCTGTCCTGTACGGGCTGCGCCGGCAGGCCCTGTACGTGCCCGGCGTGATGGTGGCTGGTTCGCTCGGCGCGATCATGCTGGCCGGCGCGTGGCTGGTCGAACGCACCGCGAATCAGAGCCTGTTGCCGTTCTAGCGTGCGCATCTGCCATGTACCGCAACCAGGGCGCGGCCTGGGCTGCGGAGATCGGAGGGGCTCGTCTACAATCCGCGGCTTCCATCCACTCACAAGGGCGAGAAAGGCACCATGGTTGTGACACCGCGAACTACGTTGTTCGCCACTGCCGCCTAGGTCGGCCGCGCCGTCACGCCTGTTCGCTCCTCCTCCCCCGAACAACAAAAGCGCGGTCTTGCCACCGCGCTTTTTTGTTGCCCGCCTCACCCAGTTTGCGCAGCCGCTGCGCTCCGATCGCGAAAGCCCACCATGATCAAGATCACGCTGCCTGATGGTTCCCAACGCGAGTACCCCCACCCGGTCACCGTCGCCGAAGTTGCAGCCTCGATCGGTGCCGGCCTGGCCAAGGCGGCCCTCGGCGGCCGGGTGGGCGAAGGCGAGGGCAGGCTGGTCGATACGAGCCACCTGATCGAATCCGATGCGCGGCTCGCGATCGTCACTGACAAGGACGCCGCGGGCCTCGAGATGATCCGCCACTCCACCGCCCACCTGCTCGCCTACGCGGTGAAGGAACTGTTCCCCGAGGCCCAGGTCACCATCGGCCCCGTGATCGAGGACGGCTTCTACTACGACTTCTCGTACAAGCGCCCCTTCACGCCGGACGACCTCGCCGCCATCGAGGCGCGCATGACCGAACTGGCGAAGAAGGACGAGCCGGTGACGCGCCGGGTGCTGCCGCGCGACGAGGCCGTGGCTTATTTCAAGGGTCTCGGCGAGCACTACAAGGCCGAGATCATCGGCAGCATCCCGGCCGGCGAGGATGTCTCGCTGTACCGCGAAGGTGGCTTCGAAGACCTGTGCCGCGGCCCCCACGTCCCCAGCACCGGCAAGCTCAAGCACTTCAAGCTGATGAAGGTGGCCGGCGCCTACTGGCGCGGCGACCACCGCAACGAGATGCTGCAGCGCATCTACGGCACCGCCTGGGCGACGAAAGACGACCTGCAGAAGTACCTCATGCGGCTGGAAGAGGCCGAGAAGCGCGACCACCGCCGCCTCGGCCGCGAGCTGGACCTGTTCCACATCGACGAGCACTCGCCCGGCACGGTCTTCTGGCACCCCAAGGGCTGGACGATCTGGCAGGAGGTCGAGCAGTACATGCGCCGCGTCTACCGCGACAACGGCTACCACGAGGTCAAGGGCCCGCAGATCCTCGACCAGGGCCTGTGGGAAAAGACCGGCCACTGGCAGAAGTACCGCGAGAACATGTTCACGACCGAATCGGAGAGGCGCGAGTACGCACTGAAGCCGATGAACTGCCCCGGCCACCTGCTGATCTTCAAGCAGGGCATCAAGAGCTACCGCGACCTGCCGCTGCGCTTCGGCGAGTTCGGCCAGTGCCACCGCAACGAACCGACCGGCGGTTTGCACGGCATCATGCGCGTGCGCGCCTTCACCCAGGACGACGGCCACATCTTCTGCACGGAAGACCAGGTGCTCGCCGAGTGCGCCGCCTTCACGTCGCTGCTGCAAAGGGTCTACAAGGATTTCGGCTTCACGGACATCATCTACAAGGTGGCGACGCGGCCAGAGGCCCGCATCGGAAGCGACGAGTCCTGGGACCGGGCCGAAAAAGCGCTGATGGAAGGCCTGCGCCGCTCCGGTTGCGAGTTCGAGATCGCGCCGGGCGAGGGCGCCTTCTACGGTCCCAAGGTCGAGTACACGCTGAAGGATGCGCTGGGTCGGCAGTGGCAATGCGGCACGATCCAGATCGACCCCAACATGCCCGAGCGCCTGGACGCCGAGTACGTGGCCGAAGATGGCAGCCGGCAGCGCCCCCTGATGCTGCACCGCGCCATCGTCGGCAGCCTCGAGCGCTTCATCGGCATCCTGATCGAGCAGCATGCGGGCGCGCTCCCGGCGTGGCTGTCTCCGGTGCAGGTGGTCGTGGCGAGCATCACGGACAACCACGCAACCTACGTTGCTGAAGTAGCGAAAACACTTCAAAAACAGGGAGTTAGAGTGATCACCGATCTCCGGAACGAGAAGATCACGTATAAAATCCGTGAGCATTCAATGCAGAAGGTCCCGTACATCCTGGTCGCTGGCGACAAGGAGAAGGCAAGCGGGGCCGTTGCCGTGCGCGCTCGGGGCAATCAAGACCTCGGCGTGATGGGCGTCGAAGACTTCGCGCAGAAGATCCTCGGCGACATCGCCCAGAAGGTGTGACGTTGGTCCTCTGGCGCGCGCATTTGCTTTGTTCGAGCCCGTTGCTTGCCTTGGGGCCGTGTAGGGGTTAGCACCATCGCTACTTTTCTCGATCGCCGGATGCCCAATGTCGAGCGCAAGCATCGACTCAACCGCGAAATCATGGCGCCCATGGTTCGCTTGAACGGGGTCAACAACGAGCCTCTGGGCATCGTGAGCATCCAAGAGGCGCTGCGGCTCTCCGGCGAGGCCGACGTCGATCTGGTCGAGATTGCCGCCACCGCCGATCCGCCGGTGTGCCGGCTGATGGACTACGGCAAGTTCAAGTACCTGGAACAAAAGAAGGCTGCCGAAGCCAAGTCGAAGCAGAAGGTCATCGAGGTCAAGGAAGTCAAGTTCCGGCCCGGGACCGACGAAGGCGACTACAACATCAAGATGCGCAATCTGCGGCGTTTCATCGCCGAGGATGGCGACAAGGGCAAGGTTACGCTGCGCTTCCGCGGCCGCGAGATTACGCACCAGGACATCGGCATGCGCCTCTTGGAGCGCATCCGCGACGAGCTGGCGGACGTGGCCGTGGTGGAGCACATGCCCAAGCTCGAAGGGCGCCAGATGATCATGGTGCTGGCGCCCAAGAAGAAGCAGTAGCTCGCAAGGATTCCCCGCTTCGGTCGGTCACCGGGGCGAGTGGAAAGAAGCCGCTGCAGGCCGTACAAGCGTTCGGACACTGTCCGGACCGCCTGCAGGGGTCACTTAGAAGGAGCAGTCATGCCCAAGATGAAGACCAAGAAGAGCGCGGCCAAGCGGTTCCGCGTCCGTCCGGGTGGTACCGTCAAGCGCGGTCAGGCGTTCAAGCGCCACATCCTCACCAAGAAGTCCACCACGCGCAAGCGCCACCTCCGTGGCGCCGCCAACGTGCACGAGACCAACATGGGCCACATGGCGCAGATGCTGCCGTTCGCCGGCCTGTGATCTGAGACGGAACAAGGAGTAAGCAATGCCTCGCGTCAAACGTGGTGTAACCGCCCGCGCCCGTCACAAGAAGGTCCTGGCCCTGGCCAAGGGCTTCCGTGGTCGTCGCAAGAACGTCTTCCGCATCGCCAAGCAGGCGGTGATGAAGGCGGGCCAGTACGCCTACCGTGACCGCCGCACCCGCAAGCGGGTCTTCCGCCAGCTGTGGATTGCTCGTATCAACGCCGCTGCGCGTGGTCTGGGCCTCAGCTACAGCAAGTTCATGGCCGGCCTGAAGAAGGCTTCGATCGACATCGACCGCAAGGTCCTCGCCGATCTGGCTGTCAACGACCCGGCTGCCTTTGGCGGCATCGTGGCGAAGGTGAAGGCCCAACTCGCTTGATATCCCGCCCGTGGGCCGGCCTGGTCAAAGTGCCGGGTCCGCGGGTGTGCAAGCATTCAAGGCCGTCACCTCGGGGCGGCCTTTTTCTTTTCTGCGATTGACGATGAACGATCTCGACCAACTCGTGGCGGCGGCAAGCGGTGACTTCGATGCCGCGCCGACCCCTGCCGAACTGGAGAACGCCAAGGCGCGCTATCTCGGCAAGTCCGGCCGCGTGACCGAGATGCTGAAGGGCCTGGCGGCGCTCCCGGCGGACGAGAAGAAGACCCGCGGCGCCGAGATCAACCAGGCCAAGCAGCGCATCGAAGCTGCACTGCAGGCGCGGCGCCAGGCGCTGGCCGACGCTGAGCTGGAAGTGCAGCTGAAGGCCGAGGCCCTGGACGTCACCCTGCCGGGGCGCCAGCGAGGAACCGGGGGCCTGCACCCCGTATCGCTGACGATGGAGCGCATCGAGGCCATCTTCGGTTCCATGGGGTTCGACGTGGCGGACGGCCCCGAGATCGAGACCGACTGGATGAGCTTCACGGCGCTGAACAACCCGGAGAACCACCCGGCGCGTTCGATGCAGGACACCTTCTACGTCGACATGAAGGACGAGGAGGGCCGTTGGCTGAACCTGCGGCCGCACACCTCGCCGATGCAGGTGCGCTATGCACGCGCTCATGCTGCACGTTATGCGGACCTGATGGCTCAAGGGGGCACGATGCCCGAGATCCGCGTCATCGCTCCGGGTCGCACCTATCGGGTGGACAGCGATGCCACGCATTCGCCCATGTTCCACCAGTGCGAAGGCCTGTGGATCGGCGAGAACGTGAGCTTCAAGGACCTGAAGTCCGTCTTCACGGATTTCTGCCGCCGCTTCTTCGAAAGCGACGACCTGCAGCTGCGTTTCCGGCCTTCGTTCTTCCCATTCACCGAGCCATCCGCCGAGATCGATATCGCCTTTTCCAGCGGGCCGTTGAAAGGCCGCTGGCTCGAGGTCGCCGGTTCAGGCCAGGTGCATCCGAACGTGGTGCGCAATTTCGGGCTCGACCCCGAGCGCTACATCGGCTTCGCCTTCGGCATGGGGCCGGACCGATTGACCATGCTTCGCTACGGCGTGAACGACCTGCGCCTGTTCTTCGACGGCGACCTGCGCTTCCTGTCGCAGTTCCGCTGAACCGTGAACGCCTTCCGCCGCCGATCGACCGTACGCTGACTTCTTCGACCCATGCAATTCCCTGAATCCTGGTTGCGCGAGTTCTGCAACCCTCCGCTCGATACGCAGGCCCTGGCCGACCTGTTGACCATGTCCGGCATGGAGGTCGAGGAGCTGCGCCCGGTCGCGCCCCCGTTCAGCGGCGTCGTGGTGGCCGAGATCGTCGAGGCGGAGCAACACCCGAATGCCGATCGGCTTCGCGTCTGCCGCGTCGATGCGGGGCCGTACTCGAAAGACGGGCCGCTCCAGATCGTGTGTGGCGCCCCCAATGCCCGGGTGGGCATCAAGGTACCGCTCGCCGTGGTGGGCGCCAGCCTGCCTCCGGGCGAAGACGGCAAGCCATTCGAGATCAAGACCGGCAAGCTGCGCGGCGTGGAGAGCTTCGGCATGCTGTGCTCGGCGCGTGAGCTGAAGCTGAGCGAGGACCATGGCGGCCTGCTGGAACTCGCCGCCGATGCGCCGGTCGGCACCGACCTGCGGCACGTGCTGGCGTTGGACGACACGCTCTTCACCCTGAAGCTGACGCCGAACCTGGCGCACGGCCTCTCGGTGTACGGCATTGCGCGCGAGGTGGCTGCCCTCACCGGCGCGCCACTGAAACCCGTTGCATTTCCGCCCGTTGCGCCTCGGCATGATGCCCGGCTGCCCGTCCGCATCGAGGCACCGGCGCTGTGCGGTCGCTTCTCAGGGCGCATCGTCCGCAACGTCAACACCAAGGCCCCCACACCGGCCTGGATGGTCGATCGCCTGGCGCGCTGCGGCCAGCGTTCCGTCACGGCGCTCGTGGACATCTCTAACTACGTCATGTTCGAGTACGGTCGGCCGTCGCACATCTTCGACCTCGACAAGATCCACGATGGTCTCGTGGTGCGCTGGGGCCGTGCCGGCGAGACGCTCAAGCTGCTGAATGGCACCACGATCGAGGTGGACGACAAGGTCGGCGTCATCGCGGATGGACGCGGCCAGGTCGAGTCGCTCGCCGGCATCATGGGCGGGGACGCGACGGCGGTGTCGGACGATACGCGCAACGTCTACGTCGAAGCGGCGTTCTGGTGGCCGGAAGCGGTCGCGGGTCGATCGCGGCGCTACAACTTCTCCACCGACGCCGGGCACCGCTTCGAGCGCGGCGTGGACCCGGCGCAGACGGTCGAGCACATCGAACGCATCACGCAGCTGATCATCGACATCTGCGGCGGAGAGGCCGGACCGATGGATGATCAACAGGTCAACCTGCCGAAGCCGTCGCCGGTCACGCTGCGAGTCGAACGCGCGGCCAAGGTGATCGGCATGCCGGTGACGCAGGCGGATTGCGCTTCGGTTTTCGCGCGTTTGGGCCTGTCGTTCACCGAGGCGCCCGGTTCCTTGACCGTGACCCCGCCCAGCTGGCGCTTCGACCTTGCCATCGAAGAGGACCTGATCGAGGAGGTGGTGCGGGTTATCGGCTACGACAAGTTGCCGGCGACCCCCCCACTCGCGCCTGTCACTGCGCGCCGGCTGGTCGAGGCGCGGCGCAGTCCCCATGGCGTCCGGCGTGTCCTGGCGGCCCTGGACTACCAGGAGACCATCAATTTCAGCTTCGTCGAGGAGCGCTGGGAAGCCGAACTGGCCGGGAACGCCGATCCCATCCGTGTGCTGAACCCCATTGCCGCGCCGCTCGCGGTGATGCGTTCAAGTCTCGTGGGCAGTCTGGTGCAGGTGCTTCGGCACAACCTAGCGCGCAAGACCGACCGGGTCCGGGTGTTCGAGATCGGGCGCGTATCGCGGCGCGACCCTGGTCAAGCCGCGGGCAGCCGCAGCGTGGCGGGGGTTGCGCAACCGCTGCGCATCGCCACGCTGGCCTATGGCGCGGCGGAGCACACCCAATGGGGCAGCAAGGAGCGTCACGTCGACTTCTTCGACATGAAGGGTGACCTGGAAGCGCTGCTCGCCCCGCGTGCCGTGCGTTTCGCGGCGGCGCCACACCCGGCCATGCATCCGGGGCGCAGCGCCCGCGTCCTGCTCGAAGGCCGGGACATCGGCTTCGCGGGGGAACTGCACCCGCGCTGGCGGCAGGCTTATGAGCTGCCGCACGCACCCGTGCTGTTCGAGCTCGACCTGGACGCGGTGCTCGACCGTGTCGTCCCTCGCTTCGAACCCATTCCACGCCACCAGCCGGCGTGGCGTGACGTTGCTCTGGTGGTGCCTGAAGGAGCCAGTCACGATGCCCTCGTCGAGGCGCTGCAGGCCGATCCTGCCGGCTACGTGCGCGCGGCAACGTTGTTCGACGTCTACAAGCCGGCAGCTGCCTCGGGGGACATCCGGCTCGGGGAGCGCAGCCTCGCGGTGCGGCTGGAGTTGCTTGACCCCGAGACGACTTGGACCGACGAGCGAATCGAAGCGGTCAAGCACGCTGCCATCGCACGGGCTGCCCAGGCGGTCGGCGCACGGCTGCGGGCCTGAACCGAACCGAGACACGTCCAACGTCCCACCAACAGAGTCCGAACGCCCGATGAGCAATGAGGATCCCATCCCCGATCGCGTGATCCTGCCGTCGCTGGAGACGCCGACGCTGACCAAGGCCGAGCTGGCGGAACTGCTGTTCGAGCGGCTGGGCCTGAACAAGCGCGAGTCGAAGGACATGGTGGAAGCCTTCTTCGAGCTCGTTCATCAGACCCTGGTCAACGGTGACGACGTCAAGCTGTCGGGTTTTGGCAACTTCAACATTCGTCGCAAGGCGCCTCGCCCCGGGCGCAATCCGCGCACCGGCGAGGCGATTCCGATCAAGGCGCGCAACGTCGTGACGTTCCACGCCAGCCACAAGCTGAAGGCGATCGTGCAGGGAGACGCGCCGGTCGGAGAAGAGTTCGAGTAAAGTCTAGGTTTGCCTGCCGACACCATTGATTTCAATGGAGAAACCGCTTCCAGCGATTCCGGCCAAGCGCTACTTCACCATCGGTGAGGTCAGTGACTTGTGCGGCGTGAAGCCGTATGTGCTGCGCTATTGGGAGCAGGAGTTCACTCAGCTCAAGCCCATGAAGCGGCGCGGCAACCGCCGCTACTACCAGCACCACGAAGTGCTGCTGATCCGCCGCATCCGCGAGTTGCTGTACGACCAGGGCTTCACCATCAGTGGTGCGCGCAATCAGTTGACCGACGGGGCGGCGCCTGCACGAGCCGGGGACGGCTCGGCAGCGCCGATGGCCGAGGACTCCGACGATGTCGTCGAGGCCCTGGCGGCGGACGCCCCCGAATCCAGTCCCGGCTTGACCATGGTGATCCCCGTGCCCGAAGTGCACGAACTGGCGCCGTCGCAGCTGCGAGCAGAACTTCTGTCGATTCGCGATTTGCTGCTGGCTTGAACACGATTTCGCTGGCTATAATGCGCAGCTTCGTCGGGGTGTAGCGCAGCCTGGTAGCGCACTTGCATGGGGTGCAAGGGGTCGCGAGTTCGAATCCCGCCACCCCGACCATTGAACAGCGACGCCCGGTACCCACAAGGTGCCGGGCGTTTTGCTTTTCAGTACCCGGCCGGCTCAAGTTTCGGCGCGCATTGCCGAAAGACGCCGAATGGCTCTGAACTCCGTGCACTCCATCGCTTTGTCCGGTATGCAGTCGGCCATGCAGCGGTTGGGCAGTGCGTCGCACAACGTCGCGAACTGGAGCACCGAAGGCTATCGACGCGAGTTGTTCTCGAACGCCACGCAGGCGAGCGGTGGTGTCCAGACTCACGTGTTCACCGCGGCGGCCTCGGGCGACGCTCTGGCCGAGGACATCGTGGCGCAGCGGGTGGCGCTCTACGAGTTCAAGTCGAACATGCAGGTCTTTAAGACTCAGCAGGACATGCTGGGCACCTTGCTGGACCTTAGGGCCTAGTCAGGGGCGGGGCAGGGTCGGGTTCCTGCAGCGCGGGTCCCGGGCGGGTGAGTGCAAAAAAAAGGGGCCAGTCCATCGGACTGGCCCTTGCAGGGGCGCCGTGTGCGGCGCGGCCGCAGGTATGTGCCCTTGGCCGTTCAGGTCGGCGTGCCGGAAGCGGCCGATGCGGGCATCGGCGCGCTGGGCTCGGCGCTGGCGGGAGTGCCACTCGACGGCGAAGAGGCGCTCGCGGGCGAGGGGACCGTTGCGGATGACGGCGCAGTATGGGACGCGGCCGCATTCGATCCGGTGGCCGGGCTCATGGGCAGCAAGGGCACGATCAGCAGCGCGACGATGTTGATGATCTTGATCAGCGGATTGACTGCAGGGCCGGCCGTGTCCTTGTAGGGGTCGCCGACCGTATCGCCGGTGACCGCGGCCTTGTGCGCATCGCTGCCCTTGCCGCCATGGTGGCCGTCCTCGATGTACTTCTTGGCGTTGTCCCAGGCACCGCCACCAGTGCACATCGAGATCGCAACGAAGAGGCCGGTGACGATGGTTCCCATGAGCAGCCCTCCCAGCGCGGCAGGGCCGAGCAGCAGGCCGACGAGGATGGGCACGATCACCGGAAGCAGCGAAGGGACGATCATTTCCTTGATCGCTGCCGAGGTCAGCATGTCGACCGCCTTGCCGTACTCCGGCTTGGCCTTGCCTTCCATGATGCCCTTGATGTCGCGGAACTGGCGGCGCACTTCTTCGACGACCGAGCCTGCTGCGCGGCCCACGGCCTCCATCGCCATGGCGCCGAACAGATAGGGAATCAGGCCGCCAATGAAGAGCCCGACGATCACCATGTGGTTCGACAGGTCGAAGCTCACGGCCATGCCACGCGATTCGAGGGCGTGCGTGTAGTCGGCAAAGAGCACCAGCGCAGCGAGACCGGCAGAGCCGATCGCATAGCCCTTGGTCACGGCCTTCGTGGTGTTTCCGACGGCGTCGAGCGGGTCGGTGATGTCGCGCACGCTGTCCGGCAGTTCCGCCATTTCGGCGATGCCGCCGGCGTTGTCGGTGATGGGGCCGTACGCATCGAGTGCGACCACGATACCGGCCATGCTGAGCATCGACGTCGCAGCGATGGCGATGCCGTAGAGGCCGGCCATCATGTAGGAGGCCACGATGGCGATGCAGACGAAGATCACCGGCCACGCGGTGGACTTCATCGACACGCCGAGACCCGCGATGATGTTGGTGCCGTGGCCCGTGGTCGACGCCTGCGCAACATGCTGCACCGGCTTGTAGTCGGTGCCGGTGTAGTACTCCGTGATCCAGACCATCGCCGCGGTCAGCACCAGGCCGACCACGCAGGCTCCGAAAAGGCGCATGTGCGTGCCGGCGCCCAGCGCATCGCCGGGCACGACCATCGTCGTGACGAAGTAGAAGGCGATCAGCGACAGCACACCGGCAACGATCAACCCCTTGTACAGCGCCGGCATCACGTTCTTCATGCCCGGCGAGGCCTTGACGAAGCCGCAGCCGATGATCGAGGCGATGATCGATACCCCGCCCAGCAGCAACGGATAGATCACTGCGGCCATGGGGGCGGCGGAGACCATCAGCGCGCCCAGTGCCATCGTCGCGATCAGCGTGACGGCATAGGTCTCGAAGAGGTCGGCCGCCATGCCTGCGCAATCGCCGACGTTGTCACCCACGTTGTCGGCGATCACAGCGGGGTTGCGCGGATCGTCTTCGGGAATGCCAGCCTCGACCTTGCCGACGAGGTCGGCACCGACGTCGGCGCCTTTCGTGAAGATGCCGCCGCCCAGGCGGGCGAAGATCGAGATCAGCGATGAACCGAAGGCCAGGCCCAGCAGCGGCTTCAGCACGGCAGACAGAGTGGTGCCTGCAGCCGGTTGAGCCCCTCCGCCGGTGATGTACCAGAAGAAGATGCCCACGCCCAGCAGGCCAAGGCCCACTACCAGCATGCCGGTGATCGCGCCGCCCTTGAATGCGACGTTCAGCGCAGGTCCGATGCCTTGGGTGGCCGCCTGCGCCGTGCGCACGTTGGCGCGCACGGACACGTTCATGCCGATGAAGCCGCAGGCGCCCGACAGGACGGCACCGAGCACGAAGCCCGCCGCCGTCTTGCCGTCGAGAAAGAGGGCAATCAGGATCGCCAGCACGACGCCGACGACGGCGATGGTCTTGTACTGACGTGCAAGGTACGCGGCAGCACCTTGCTGCACGGCGCCGGCGATTTCCTGCATGCGGGCATTGCCCGCGTCCTGGCCGAGGATCCAGCTGCGCTGGACGAAGCCATAGAGGACGGCCGCGAGGCCGCAAGCCAGCGCCACGTAGAGCGCCATTTGGGTCGAAATCAAGGTTTCTCCTTCCTCGAACAAGCCCTGTGAATGGTGCGCCTCGTCGTCTTCGCCTGCGCAGCAGCGTGGCAGGGGCAGGGGTCGCCGGCGCATGCTACGGGATGATGCTGCGGCGCGGCTCCGTGTTTTCCTGCGGTAACTTGTGCGACCCGCGGCCGCCGCGGGCGGTGCGTCAGGGCCGGGCAAGCCGTCTTCGTAGAATCCGGGTTTCCCCTGGAGCCTTGTTGACCCCATGAGCCTGCACAACGTGACCCCCGGCGCGAAGGCGCCGAACGAGTTCAACGTGATCATCGAGATCCCGATGAATGCCGATCCGATCAAGTACGAGGTCGACGAGGCAACCGGCGCGCTGTTCGTCGACCGGTTCATGGGCACGGCCATGCACTACCCGTGCAACTACGGCTACATCCCCCAGACGCTGGCGGACGACGGCGATCCGGTCGACGTGCTCGTGATCACGCCCGTGCCGCTGATCCCGGGGGTGGTCGTCACCTGCCGTCCGCTGGGCATGCTTCGCATGTCGGACGAAGCCGGCGGCGACAACAAGCTGCTGGCCGTGCCGATCGACAAGATCCTCTCGATCTACACGCAGTGGCAGAAGCCGGAAGACCTGAATCCGTTGCGCCTGAAGACGATTCAGCACTTCTTCGAGCACTACAAGGACCTGGAGCCGGGCAAGTGGGTGAAGGTCGAGGGCTGGGACGGCCCTGGCAGCGCTCGCGCCGAAGTCAGCAACGGCATGGAGCGCTGGGCGCAGACCCACAAGAAGGGCTGACCCAGCCCGACGAGACGGGCGGTGCACTCAGCGTGTGCCGCCGTCTTGCTTGAAGGGCGAGTGCTCTCGCAACTCGTCCATGTAGGCGTCCACGCCCTTCGCTTCGCGCAGCAGGAAGTCGTCGACGGCGCGGGCGAACTCCGGATGGGCAAGCCAGTGGGCCGACCGCGTGGCCGCCGGCATCAGCCCCCGCGCCATCTTGTGCTCGCCTTGTGCCCCGCCTTCGAATCGCCGGTAGCCCCGCGCGATGCACCAGGACAGCGGCTGGTAGTAGCAGGCCTCGAAGTGCAGGCAGGGGATGTGCTCCACGCAACCCCAATAGCGGCCGAAGGCGTGTCCACGTACGGGGTCCACGGCGACCAAGGACGCCGCCACCCGTCGACCCGCGCGGTGCGCGACGAACATCACCCAATGCTCGGCCATCGTCGACGCCATGCGCTCGAAGAAGCCGGCGTTCAGGTAAGGCGAAGAGTGGTGTGCCCGGTAGGTGAGGCGATAGCAGCGCAGGAAGAAATCCCACAGCCCGGCGTCGATCGCCGAGCCTTCGTGGATGCTGAACGTGACCCCGGCCTCCGCCACCTTGCGGCGTTCCTGCTGAATCTTCTTGCGCTTGTCGCGCGACAGGCTGGCGAGCAGTTCGCTGAAGTGGCGCGGCGTCTGGCCGCCCGAAGGCGCCGTCCAATGGAACTGCAGGCCGTGGCGGGTGGACCAGCCGGTGCGTGAGGCGGCCAAGCCGTCCGCCTCGTCGTGGAACAGCATGTGCAAGGAGGACGCCCCAAGCTGCACCGCGACCGCGTGGATCGCGGAGGCCAACGCGCTGCGTGCGCTAGTATCGCCCGCCAGCAGCCGGGAGCCTGGCACGGGCGTAAAGGGTACGGCGATCAGCAGCTTGGGGTAGTACCTCAATGCGTGCCGCTCGTAGGCGTCTGCCCAGGCCCAGTCGAACACGTACTCGCCGTACGAATGGGTCTTGAGGTAGGCGGGCGCGGCGGCCAACAGGGTGCCTCCGCGTTCCAGCGTGACGAAGCAGGCCGACCAGCCGGTCCCTTCTACCGCGCAGCCGCTGTCGTGCAACGCCGCCAGGTAGTGATGACGCATGAAGGGCGTGGGCTGCGGAGACTGTTCCAGCAGCGCGTCCCACGCGGTGGCGTCGATTGCACTGGGATCGGCATGGACCCGGATAACATCGTTCGCGTCGTCTGTCTTGCGGGCCTGATTGCTCACCTATGTCATCTCCCTCCACGGTCAAGGTCGCCCTGGCGCAGATCAACGCGACTGTCGGCGACCTGGCCGGCAACGCCCAGCGCATCGTCGATGCAGCGCGCGAGGCCCATGCAGCAGGTGCCTGCCTGCTGATTGCGCCGGAACTGGCGCTGACCGGCTACCCGCCCGAAGACCTGCTGCTGCGTCCCGCCTTCATGCAGGGCTGCGCGCGCGCGCTTGATGAGCTCGCGCGCAGCCTGGCGGACCTCGATGGTCTGCAGGTGGTGGTCGGACATCCGCATCAATTCGGACCGCAAGGGGACACGCGTTCGCGTTCGGTGACGGTGCCGCAGCGCTTCAACGCGGCCTCGGTGCTCAGTGGTGGGCGGGTGCTTGCCACCTACTGCAAGCGCGACCTGCCCAACTATCAAGTATTCGACGAACGGCGCTACTTTGCCTCAGGCCGGGACGCCGGTCTTGGTCCGGTGGTATTCGAGGCCGGCGGTCGCCGTTTCGGCCTGCTGATCTGCGAAGACGCCTGGTTCGAGGAACCTGCCCGCCTGGCCTGTGGCGCCGGCGCCGAGGTGTTGTGCGTGCTGAATGCTTCACCGTTCCACCTCGGCAAGAGCGAGGAGCGCGAGGAGCGCATGGCACTGCGTGTGCGCGAGACCGGCGTGCCCTTGCTGTTTTCACACCTCTCGGGGGGCCAGGATGAGGTGGTCTTCGACGGCGCGTCATTCGCTATCGGTCGTGACGGCCGGGTGGCGGCGCGTGCGCCCACCTTCGAGCCGGCTGTCCTCCTGGTCGATCTGCAGCACGACGGCGCGGTCGACGGGCCGAAGCATCCATCGCTTGACCTGGAGGCGCAAGCCTGGGGTGCCCTGGTCACCGGCGTGCGCGACTACATCGGCAAGAACGGCTTCCCCGGGGCGATCATCGGCTTGTCGGGAGGCGTCGATTCTGCGTTGGTGCTCGCGATTGCCGTCGATGCGCTGGGGGCGGACCGCGTGCGTGCGGTGATGATGCCGTCGCCCTACACCGCGGACATCTCCTGGGTCGATGCGCGGGACATGGCCCATCGCCTCGGCGTGCGCTACGACGAGATCTCGATCACGCCGATGTTCGAGGCCTTCCGGGCCGCGCTGGCGTCCGAGTTTGCCGGCCGTCCCGAGGACGCCACCGAAGAGAACATCCAGGCGCGCGTCCGGGGCACGCTGCTGATGGCCCTGTCGAACAAGTTCGGGTCCATCGTGCTGACCACCGGCAACAAGAGCGAGATGGCGACCGGGTATTGCACGCTGTACGGCGACATGGCCGGGGGTTTCGCGGTCATCAAGGACGTCGCGAAGACGCTGGTCTACCGGCTGGCCGAGTGGAAGAACCGACAGCCGAGCCGGCGCGCCGACGGCAGCATCGGTCCCGTCATCCCGGAGCGCATCATCACGCGCCCCCCGTCGGCGGAACTGCGGCCCGACCAGAAGGACCAGGACAGCCTGCCTCCTTACGAAGTGCTGGATGCGATCCTCGCGCGCTACATGGAAGAAGACCGGGGCATTGCGGAGATCGTGGCAGACGGATTCGATGCCGCCGATGTAGAGCGCGTTACGCGGCTCATCAAGATCAACGAGTACAAGCGCCGCCAGGCACCGGTGGGCATCCGCATCACCCACCGGGCCTTCGGCCGCGACTGGCGCTACCCCATCACGTCGAAGTTCCGTGCTTAAATCTCCGGCGACCTTAAGCTCAGGAGGCACCCCATGAAACAAATCACCGCCATCATCAAGCCCTTCAAGCTCGAAGAGGTGCGAGAAGCACTGGCGGACGTCGGGGTGTCGGGCCTGACGGTAACCGAGGTCAAGGGCTTCGGCCGGCAGAAGGGCCACACGGAGTTGTACCGTGGTGCCGAGTACGTCGTGGACTTCCTGCCGAAGGTGAAGATCGAGGTGGTGGTGAAGGATGCCGACGTGGACCGCTGCATCGACGCCATCGTGAAGGCCGCCAAGACAGGCAAGATTGGTGACGGCAAGATCTTCGTGACGCCCGTCGAGCAGGTGGTGCGCATCCGCACAGGCGAGACCGACGAGTCCGCGGTCTGAGGCACCCGCACCCGGGCCGCGGTTGCTAGATGCGGTCCAGGTCCGGCGAACGGCGGGCAGTGCGGGCGGCGGCCTCCAGCCCATCGAGCAGCGCGGCCGGGTTGTCGTGCCGCATCAGCATCGACATCTGCGCTTCGTTCACGAAGCCCTCCGCGACGGTGCGATCCAGAAATGACATCAGCGGGTCGTAGTAGCCGTTGACATCCAGCAGGCCGATCGGATTCTGGTGGTAGCCGAGATGCCGCCAGGTCCAGACCTCAAACAACTCCTCGAAGGTCCCGATTCCGCCCGGCAGCGCGACGAATGCATCCGCGCGCTCCGCCATCGCCTGCTTGCGCTCGTGCATGGTCCGCACCACGAGCAGTTCGGTGAGGCCAGGATGCCCCACCTCGAGGCGCATCGGCGATTCCGGGATCACCCCGATCACGCTGGCACCTGCAGCGAGTGCGGCATCGGCCACAGCGCCCATCAAGCCGACACGCCCGCCCCCGTAGATCATCCGCCAACCTCGTCGGCCTATCGCCGTGCCCAGTTGTCGCGCCGCCTCCCCGTGCGCGGAATGCCCGCCTGCGCGCGATCCGCAGTAGACACACAGCGAGAACGGTCGGAGGGCGCGGATGGTCATCGTCAGGAGGTGCGGATTCGGTGCGATTGCCTGGCCGGCGGGCGCCATGTGACCAGACGTGTTCCGCACAGGGCGTCATGCCAGAACTGGCGGTCCGGTCGGAGCCGTGCGAGGGCGGCGTAGGCGGCGACCCCTGCGGCAAGCAAGCCGAAGGCGCGAGCGTCGTGCAATCCAGAGAGGCCCGCTCCAATCAGGGCGGGCATCAACCACATCCAGGCCGCGAGGTAGCGCATGAACGCGCGACCTTGCGTCACCGGCATTCCTCGAACGTCGACCAGTCGGATGTGCCAGGCCTTCATCGCCACCGTCTGTCCGCCATTGGCCCAGAACCACGTGAAGTAGACCGCCAGGATCACGAAGAGGAATGCCATCAGGCCATGCCTTCCCTCCAGGGCGTGACGCTGCTGCGTCAGACTGGAGTAGAGGTAGGCCGAGATCATCAGCACACCGAAGAGCAGGATGCCTTCATAGACGAAACAGGCCAGCCGCCGCAGCACCGAAGGCGGCGGATCGGCGAGGGGTGCGCTGGGAGCCCCTGGCGAGGCAGCGTCAGGGGCCGTCATCCCTTGCTCGCGGCGGCGGAGGCCGGCGTTGCGGCACGGGCGCCGGAGCCTTGCGGGCCACGCTGCGGCAGCAGCGTCGTGCGGTCCACCTTGTCCGGCTGTGCTTCGATCTTGGGCTGGCCGGGCTTCTGGTGCGCGGGCGGTGACGGCTTCTTCGTCATCAGGGTGGTGGTCACGCCAGGCTTGGCTTGCACGACGGTTGGTGCGATCGGCTTGATCGTGACTGCCGGCCCCGAGGCGCCTGCCGGCGGCGTTTGCTTTGGGACGGCGCTCAACGGCGCGCTGGCGGCGGGGGCGATCTTGCGCTCACGCTTGTCCTTTGCCCGATTGGCGAGCGCCTTGCGATCTTCCTCCGGCAGTGCCTTGTATGCCTCCCAGCGCGCCTGACGCTCCTGCGGGCTGAGCTGCTTCGCTTCCTGGAATGACATGCGCGCCCGCCCGCGCTCGTCGGGCGTGAGGCGCGCCCACTCCGACATTCGGTTCTGCATCCGCTTTTGTTCGTCTGCGGGCATCGAAGGCAGGCGGTTCGCGATTTCGAGCCACTTGGCCTGGCGCGCCGTATCGATGTTCGGCCACTCCCTTTCCAGGGGCGCGAGCGCGTGCCGCTGAGCCGGAGTCAGACTGCCCCACATGAGGCCTGCATGGGCCGCCGCCTTTGACGGTACGGAGGCTCCTGGCTTTGCCGGCGTGGCTGCCGATTGGCCACTGGCTGTCTCTGACGCCGCAAGAATGCAAACCGCACTGACGATCAGCGCGGCGCTGACGGTCGCCGGGCGTGCGCGCATGCCGGCGGCCTCAAGGCGTCGGGTCTGAGCGGAGGTACTCGGCAAAGCCGGGGTCGCCATAGGCGGTCGGGGGCAATTCATCAGTGAGCAGGGCGGCATCGATCTCTGCGGCCACGACAATCTGCTCATGATCATGGTACTGCTGAATGAGGACCAGCCCGGCCAGCAATACAGCCAGGGGCATGAGCGATGCCAGACGCAACCACACCGGGGGGGTCCAGCCCATCACGGACGTGCCGCCTGCCTGCTCCAGGACGATCGGAACCGAGGTCCGGCGAGCCGCCGCGGCACGCTCCACCGCGCGGTGCCGGGCGACTCGCAGGCGCTCGGAGATGTCGTGTGGCAGCTGCTGGGCAGATTCGCTCAACGCGCCCGCCAAGCGCAACGCGACGCGCGCTTCGATGGCCTCCTGCTGGCGCGCCAGGGTGGCGAAGGGCGTGACTGTATCTCTCATGGTGCGATTCCCTTGGCTCGCAAGGCCTTGGCCAAGGCGTGAACTGCCCTGGAGCAATGAGTCTTCACGCTGCCCTCCGAGCAGCCCATCACCATTGCTGTTTCCGCCACATCGAGCTCCTCCCAGTAACGAAGTAGAAACGCCTCCCGTTGACGCGCCGGGAGCTGGCCGATCTCGGTCTCGATCGATCGAAGTATCTGTTCCCGCGACACTGAGTCGGCCGCGCTTTCGGCGCCGAGCTGGCCGTCGGCGGACTCGAGGCTCTCCAGCAGATCGAAGTCGCCGCCGTCCTCGCTGTCGGACTCGAAGTCAGACAGGTTCTGCATCACGGCATTGCGTACCCGCAGGCGCCGGAACCAGTCCATCGTCGCGTTCGACAAGATGCGCTGGAATAGCAGCGGCAACTCTGCGGGGGGGCGGTCCGCGTATTTCTCGGCCAGCCGGATCATGGAATCCTGCACGATGTCCAGGGCGGCATCGTCATCGCGAACGGCGTAGACCGTGCGCTTGAATGCGCGCTTCTCGACGCTGCGCAGGAAGTCAGAGAGTTCTTTGTCGGTGGCCAAGGGGGCGGCCGGCTCCGGGGTGGGTTGGATGCCGGCAAAAGGCGGCGCGGATTATGGCACCTGGCGTATTCCGTTCGAATCGAGGTTCGGCGAGGCGCGCAAGTGGTGTGATAATGCTGCTTCGCACAAAGCGACCCTGGTCTCAAGCTGGCTTGCCGACCCCGGCGGCCCCAAGTTTTTGATCGCGCAGGTCCTGAATCCGCCTCACGAGGGCGCGAGGAGGGGCACCGATGGTTTTTCGTTAGAGATCAACCCAAAGGTTCGAAATGGACATGTCTGCCGCGGAAGTCAAGCGCGCCGCATCGGCGCAACCGCACCCCAACTCCCCGTCTCCGGAGCTGAACGGCTCCGAAATCCTGGTCCGCTGCCTGCAGGCGGAGAACGTCAAGTACATGTGGGGCTACCCCGGCGGGGCCGTGCTCTACATCTACGACGCGCTCTACAAGCAGGAGACCATCGAGCACGTCCTGGTCCGCCACGAGCAGGCTGCTATCCACGCAGCTGACGGCTACGCGAGGGCAACCGGCGAGGTCGGCGTCGCGCTGGTCACGTCCGGCCCTGGCGTCACGAATGCCATCACCGGCATCGCGACGGCGTACATGGACTCGATTCCGATGGTCATCATCACCGGCCAAGTGCCGACGCCGGCGATCGGTCTTGATGCCTTCCAGGAGTGCGACACCGTCGGCATCACGCGACCCATCGTCAAGCACAACTTCCTGGTGAAGGACGTGCGGGACCTGGCGACGACGATGAAGAAGGCCTTCCACATTGCCCGCACCGGCCGCCCCGGCCCGGTGGTGGTGGACGTGCCGAAGGACGTGTCGCTGAAGACCTGCGCGTTCAGCTACCCCGACCGCATCGAGATGCGGTCGTATAACCCGGTCAAGAAGGGCCATGGTGGGCAGATCCGCAAGGCCATGCAGTTGCTGCTGGCGGCGAAGCGCCCCTACATCTACACCGGTGGCGGCGTCATCCTGGGCAACGCGGCACCTGAACTGCGCGAACTGGCCGAACTGCTGGGCTTCCCCTGCACCAACACGCTGATGGGCTTGGGTGCGACGCCAGCGTCGGATCCGAAGTTCCTCGGCATGCTGGGCATGCACGGCACCTACGAAGCGAACATGACGATGCAGCACTGCGACGTGCTGCTGGCCGTCGGAGCCCGCTTCGATGACCGCGTGATCGGCAACCCGAAGCATTTCGCTTCGGTGGAACGCAAGATCATCCATGTCGACATCGACCCGTCCTCGATCTCGAAGCGCGTCAAGGTCGACATCCCGATCGTCGGCGACACCAAGGACGTGCTGCAGGAAATGATCGCCCACCTGCGCGAGACGCAGGCCAAGCCCGACGTGCAGGCGCTGTCCGCCTGGTGGGGCCAGATCAACGAGTGGCGCAAGCGCGAGTGCCTGGCCTACAAGCGCAGCGACGACGTGATCAAGCCGCAGTACGTGGTCGAAACCTTGTGCGAGCTGACCCGCGGCAAGGATGTCTACGTCACGTCCGATGTCGGCCAGCACCAGATGTGGGCCGCGCAGTTCTTCCGTTTCGAAGAGCCACGCCGCTGGATCAACTCCGGCGGCCTGGGCACGATGGGCGTGGGCTTGCCGTACGCGATGGGCATCAAGCTCGCCAAGCCGGATTCGGATGTCTTCTGCATCACCGGCGAAGGCTCGATCCAGATGTGCATCCAGGAACTGTCGACCTGCGCGCAGTACAAGACGCCCGTCAAGATCATCTCGCTGAACAACCGCTATCTCGGCATGGTGCGGCAGTGGCAGCAACTGGACTACGGCGGCCGCTATTCGCACAGCTACATGGATGCGCTGCCCGACTTCGTGAAGCTGGCGGAGGCCTACGGCCATGTCGGCATCAAGATCGAGAAGCCGTCCGAGGTGCTGCCTGCTTTGAAGGAGATGATCCGCATGAAGGACCGGACCGTCTTCCTGGACGTGCGCACCGATCCGACTGAGAACGTCTGGCCGATGGTCCAGGCGGGCAAGGGCATCACCGAGATGCTTCTGGGGTCTGAAGACCTGTGAGCGCCTGACGGTGATTTGGGTCCGCTGCCGTTACCGCGGTGGCGGGCGCCAGACGCTCGACGGCGGTCTCGCTTCGGACCATTCGTTGAAACGCTTCTGAGGGCGTGGCCAAGGGCCGGCGGTTACCGCCGACGGTCGGAAGAGCGCGCCAGGATGAACGACCATGAAACACATCATTGCCGTGCTGCTCGAAAACGAGCCCGGCGCCCTGTCCCGCGTGGTGGCCCTGTTCTCCGCCCGCGGCTACAACATCGAGAGCCTGACGGTCGCCCCGACCGAGGACGCGTCGCTGTCGCGCATGACGATCGTCACCACCGGCTCCGACGACGTGATCGAGCAGATCACCAAGCACCTGAACCGGCTCATCGAGGTCGTCAAGGTCGTGGACCTGACCGAGGGCCACTACACCGAGCGTGAGCTGATGCTCATCAAGGTGCGCGCCGTCGGCAAGGAGCGCGAGGAGATGAAGCGCATGGCGGACATCTTCCGCGGCCGCATCATCGACGTGACCGAGAAGAGCTACACCATCGAACTGACCGGGGACGCCGGCAAGCTCGACGCCTTCATCGAGGCGATCGACCGCACCGCGATCCTCGAAACCGTGCGCACCGGCACCAGCGGGATCGGTCGCGGCGAGCGGATCCTCCGCGTCTGAACCCATCCCGCCAAAGCAACATCTTTAGGAGCACCTCATGAAGGTCTATTACGACAAGGACGCGGATCTGAGCCTGATCAAGGGCAAGAACGTCACCATCATCGGCTATGGCTCGCAGGGCCACGCGCACGCGCAGAACCTGAACGACTCCGGCGTGCGGGTCACGGTGGCGCTGCGCAAGGGCGGCGCTTCGTGGGCCAAGGCCGAGAAGGCCGGCCTGAAAGTGGCCGAGATCGCTGCCGCGGTGAAGGAAGCCGACGTCGTCATGATCCTGCTGCCGGACGAGCAGATCGCCGCCGTCTACAACGCCGAGGTGGCGCCGAACCTGAAGCCGGGCGCTTCGCTGGCCTTTGCGCACGGCTTCAACGTGCACTACGGCCAGGTCGTGCCGCGCGAAGACGTGGACGTGTGGATGGTGGCCCCGAAGGCTCCCGGCCACACGGTGCGCAACACCTATACGCAGGGCGGCGGCGTGCCGCACCTGATCGCCGTCCATGCCGACAAGACCGGCAAGGCGCGTGACCTGGCCCTGTCCTATGCGGCGGCGAACGGTGGCGGCAAGGCCGGCATCATCGAGACCAACTTCCGCGAAGAGACCGAGACCGACCTGTTCGGCGAGCAGGCCGTGCTGTGCGGCGGCACCGTCGAGCTGATCAAGGCCGGCTTCGAGACGCTGGTGGAAGCCGGCTACGCGCCCGAGATGGCCTACTTCGAGTGCCTGCACGAGCTGAAGCTGATCGTCGACCTGATCTACGAAGGCGGCATCGCGAACATGAACTACTCGATCTCCAACAACGCCGAGTACGGCGAGTACGTGACCGGCCCGCGCGTCGTCACCGAGGAGACCAAGAAGGCCATGAAGCAGTGCCTGACGGACATCCAGACCGGCGAGTACGCGAAGAGCTTCATCCTCGAGAACCGCGCCGGCGCGCCCACGCTGCTGAGCCGCCGCCGCCTGACCGCCGATCACCAGATCGAGGTCGTCGGCGAGAAGCTGCGCGCGATGATGCCCTGGATCAAGGCCAACAAGCTGGTCGACAAGTCGCGCAACTGATCTTCGCGCCGACCACCTGGAGGGCCGCCGCGTGCGGCCCTTTTTCATCACTGACGCTGGGGTATCCTCGCGCGCCATGAACGATGCTCAAGACAGCGCGCACGACGCTGACGTGGTCGATACGCCTCCGCGGCCGCGCCGCAAGGGCATCTACATCCTGCCGAACCTGTTCACGCTGGCGGCGCTGTTCGGCGGCTTCTACGCCATCGTGATGGCGATGAACGGCCGCTTCGAGCAGGCGGCGATCGGCGTCTTCTGCGCGATGGTGCTGGACAGCCTCGATGGCCGCGTCGCCCGCATGACGAACACGCAGAGCGCGTTCGGCGAACAGATGGACAGTCTGTCCGACATGGTCAGCTTCGGTGCTGCCCCGGCGCTGATCGTCTACGAATGGGCGTTGAAAGGCCTGGGCAAGCCGGGCTGGATCGCGGCCTTCGTGTACTGTGCCTGTGCCGCGCTGCGGCTGGCGCGCTTCAACACCAACATCGGCGTGGTCGATAAGCGCTTCTTCCAGGGCCTGCCCAGCCCGGCGGCCGCGGCCCTGGTCACCGGCTTCATCTGGATCATGGACGATGCCGGCTTCCGGGAAGGCATTCGCGAGATCGGCTGGCTGGTGTGGCTCACGTTCGGCATCACGCTGTATGCCGGCCTGACGATGGTGACGAACGTGCCGTTCTACAGCTTCAAGGACGTGAGCTTCAAGCGCAGCGTGCCTTTCATCGTGATCGTCGCGATCGCCCTGTTCATCGCGCTGATCAACCTGCACGTGCCAGGCATGCTGTTCCTCCTGTTCGTGGCTTATGGACTGTCGGGCTACGTCGTGTTCGCCTACCGGCGGATGAAGGGCCAACCGGTCAGCGTGATCGCGACCTCGACTGACGAGCCGGACGAAAAGGGGCTTCATCACTGAAGCGCTTCGTGTAACATCGCGGCCCATGACGTTCCGGTCTGCAACCCCGCTGCTGCTACTAGGCGTGCCCCTGGCGCGCTGAATCGACCACGTCTGAAGCTATTCCCCGGATCGAACGGCCCGCCAGCACAACGCAGCGGGCCGTTTTGCATTTGCATGTTCGCTGCGTGGCCATCCTCAAACCCACGGAGAGTGAACCATGCCCATGCTCGACAACCCCGCGACCAAGTACCGCGCATTCGCCCCGGTACGCTTGTCCGACCGCACCTGGCCGGATGCCGTGCTGAGCGCTCCGCCCCAGTGGTGCAGCGTGGACCTGCGCGACGGCAATCAGGCGTTGATCGAACCGATGGACCCGGGCCGCAAGCTGCGCATGTTCGAGACGCTCGTGCGCATCGGCTTCAAGGAGATCGAGATCGGGTTTCCGTCGGCGTCGCAGGCCGATTTCGACTTCGTTCGCATGTTGATCGAACAGCGTCTGATACCGGCCGACGTCACGGTGCAGGTGCTGACCCAGGCCCGCGACCACTTGATCCAGCGCACGTTCGAAGCCTTGCAGGGCGTGCCGCGCGCCATCGTGCACCTGTACAACGCCACCGCGCCGGTCATGCGGCGCGTGGTGTTGGGCCTGGATGAGGACGGCATCGTCGATCTCGCGGTGGCACACGCTCGGCTGGTGCGTGAGCTGGCGGCGGAGCAACCCGAGACGCAGTGGACCTTTCAGTATTCGCCTGAGATGTTCTCGGGCACAGAACTGGCTTTCAGCAAGCGTGTGGTCGACGCGGTGACCGAGGTGTGGGCACCGACGCCGGCGGCGAAATGCATCATCAACTTGCCCTCGACGGTCGAGCATTCGACGCCGAACATCTTCGCCGACATGATCGAGTGGATGCATCGCAACCTCGCACGGCGCGACAGCATCGTGCTGTGCGTGCATCCGCACAACGACCGAGGCACGGGTACGGCCGCGGGCGAGTTCGCGCTGATGGCGGGTGCCGACCGCATCGAGGGCTGCCTGTTCGGCAACGGGGAACGCACCGGCAACGTCGATCTCGTCAACATTGCGCTGAATCTGTACACCCAAGGGGTGCACCCAGCACTCGATTTTTCTGACATCGACGAGATTCGGCGCTGTGTCGAGCACTGCAACCAGTTGCCGGTGCATCCGCGGCATCCCTACGTGGGCGACCTCGTCTACACCTCCTTCTCCGGTTCGCACCAAGATGCGATCAAGAAGGCGTTCGCCGCTCGCCGTGATGGGGAAGTCTGGGACATGCCGTACCTGCCGATCGATCCGAAGGATCTCGGCCGCAGCTACGACGCGGTGATCCGCGTCAACAGCCAGTCCGGCAAGGGAGGCATCTCGTACCTGCTGGAATCGGAGTACGGACTCGAGTTGCCGCGGCGCCTGCAGATTGAATTCTCGTCGTCTGTGCAGGCGGTGATGGATGCGCAGGGCCGGGAGCTGAGCGCCGGGGACATCTGGGGCATCTTCGAGCGGGAGTACCGGCTCGGCGCGGGGGCCGTGATCGTCGACCACCTGTCGATCAACGAGCGCAGCGACGGCAAAGTCGAGCTCCAGGCAACGCTTCGCCAAGGCAGCCGGGCCCGCCTCGTCAAAGGCGCGGGCGCGGGGCCGGTGGAAGCCTTCGTGGATGGCCTGCAGCGCGCCACGGGCTCGCCGATCTCCGTCCTGGACTACCACGAGCACGCCATCGGTGCCGGGGCGCAGGCGCGGGCGGCCGCCTACCTTGAGCTTCGCATCGGCGACACTCGCACGCTGTTCGGCGTCGGCATCGATGCCAACATCGTGACCGCATCGATCAAGGCCGTGCTGTCGGGCCTTCAGCGCTGCGGCCTGACCTGGGCCGCGGAGACTGCCGCCGCCTGATGCCGCCGTTCGATGCCCCCGCCTGGCACGCGCCGCTGACACGTTAGGAGAACCACGCCATGGGCGACCGCCTGATCATTTTCGACACCACCTTGCGCGATGGCGAGCAGTCGCCTGGCGCGTCCATGACCAAGGAAGAAAAGCTGCGCATCGCACGTCAGCTGGAGCGCCTGCGCGTGGACGTCATAGAGGCCGGCTTTGCCGCCTCCTCGAACGGCGACTTCGAAGCCGTGCGGTCGATCGCCGACCACATCAAGGAGTCGACCGTGTGCTCGCTCGCGCGGGCCAACGATCGCGACATCGCCCGTGCCGCGGAAGCCCTGAAAGGCGCGCCGCGCGCACGTATCCACACCTTCATCGCCACCAGTGCCCTGCACATGGAGAAGAAGCTCAGGATGTCGCCCGAGCAGGTGTACGAGCAGGCGAAACTGGCCGTGCGCTTTGCGCGCAATCTGTGCGGCGACATCGAGTTTTCGCCCGAAGACGGATATCGCTCGGAGCCGGACTTCCTCTGCCGAGTGCTGGAGGCGGTGATCGACGAGGGCGCGACGACGCTGAACATCCCGGACACCGTGGGCTATGCGATTCCCGAGCTCTACGGCGATTTCATCCGCCAGCTGCGCGAGCGCATTCCCAACTCCGACAAGGCGATCTGGTCGGTGCACTGCCACAACGACCTCGGCATGGCGGTTGCGAACTCCCTGGCCGGGGTGAAGATCGGCGGTGCGAGGCAGGTGGAGTGCACCATCAACGGGTTGGGCGAGCGTGCGGGCAATTGCTCGCTGGAGGAAGTGGTGATGGCGGTGCGCACCCGCCGCGATTACTTCGGCCTCGAACTCGGCATCGATACCACGCAGATCGTCGGCGCCTCGCGCATGGTCAGCCAGACGACGGGCTTCGTGGTGCAGCCGAACAAGGCCGTGGTGGGGGCGAACGCTTTCGCGCATGCCTCCGGCATCCACCAGGACGGCGTGCTTAAGGCGCGCGACACCTACGAGATCATGCGGGCTGAGGACGTCGGCTGGACGGCCAACAAGATCGTGCTGGGCAAGCTCTCAGGGCGCAATGCGTTCAAGCAGCGCTTGCAGGAACTGGGGATCGAGCTGGAATCGGAGTCGGAGATCAATGCCGCGTTTGCCCGCTTCAAGGATCTGGCCGACCGCAAGAGCGAGATCTTCGACGAGGACATTCTGGCCCTCGTCGGCGACGAGAGCGTGACCGCCGAGCGCGAGCACTACCGGCTGCTGTCCTTGAGTCAGCGCAGCGAGACCGGTGAGCGTCCGCATGCCGCCGTGGTCTTCGCCGCCGGCGACCAGGAGTTCCGCGCAGACAGCGATGGCAACGGTCCGGTGGACGCCAGTCTCAAGGCCATCGAGTCGAAGGTCCAAAGTGGCGCTGAACTGGTCCTCTATTCAGTCAATGCCATCACCAGCGGCAGCACAGAATCGCAGGGAGAGGTCACCGTGCGGCTGCAGCATGGGGGCCGAGTGGTGAACGGGGTGGGCGCGGATCCTGACATCGTGGTCGCGTCGGCTAAGGCGTATCTATCGGCGTTGAACAAGCTGCACGCCAACCTGGACAGGGTGGCAGCCCAAGGGTAAACCCAGAGATGCCTTGAAAAACCCCGCGCAAGCTTTTGATCTTGCGCGGTTTTTTTCATCCCCCTACACTGAGCGTCGTCTGGTCCCAGCCTCTTGCGTGGTGTCGTAATGAAAAAGTTGCTCTCTGCGCTGCTGTTGGGTTTGATTTGCATGGGCGTCGCGCCCGTGCACGCGGCGGACCGTGCCTCGAAATCCTCTGCGCGCAAGCCCGCCGCGGCTTCGGTGAAGTTCGTCGTCCGCAAGCAGGCCGCCAGAAGCCGTGGCCCACTGCGCAAGAGCGCGATGCGCGTCGCCCCGGCCGCTCCAGCACGGCTTTCGATGGGGCAACTGCTCGGCCTGCACAACGAGGACGATGAGCTGGACCTGAAATCGAGCGTCGCCTTGGTCGTGGATCAAGAGACGGACGAAGTGCTGTTCAGCAAGAACCCCCAGGCTGTGCTTCCGATCGCGTCGATCACCAAGCTGATGACCGGCCTCGTCGTGAGCGAGGCGAACCAGCCGATGGACGAGGTCCTGACGATCACCCAGGACGATATCGATACCGAAAAGGGCAGTCACTCCCGGCTTGCCGTCGGCACGCAGTTGACACGGGGCGAGATGATGCATCTGGCCCTGATGTCGTCCGAGAACCGGGCGGCGAACGCCCTGGGCAGGCACTACCCGGGCGGGTTGTCCGCGGCCATCGCAGCGATGAACCAGAAGGCGGCCGCGCTCGGCATGCGCGATACGCACTATGTGGAGCCGACCGGCCTGTCCAGCAAGAACCAGTCGAGCGCTCGTGACCTCGCACTGCTGGTGCGTGAGGCGATGGGCTACCCGGTGCTGCGCGAGCTGTCCACTTCCCAGCAGACGCAGGTGGCCGTCGGCAACCGGCTGATGCAGTTCCGCAATACGAATGGCCTGGTGCGCAACCCGGAGTGGGAGATTGGCCTGCAGAAGACCGGGTACATCTCCGAGGCTGGGCGTTGCCTGGTGATGCAGGCGCAGCTCGCCGGACGCAAGCTGATCATGGTGTTGCTGGACTCCGCAGGGAAGTATTCCCGCATCGGCGACGCCGAGCGGATTCGCAAGTGGCTGAGCCAGGCGGGGGTCGGTGCGACCGCGCCAGCGCAGCGTGCTGGCGGTTCCTGACGACCCAGTTAACCTGCCGGTGAACGCCGCCCGAGGGCGGCGTTTCCACTTGCGGCGCGAAGTCAGCCGCGATGCCCGAGAGCGGCAGAGATCTGTGCTGCCGTCGAGCGCACCCGGTCGGTCCAGGATTCTTCGAGCCGATCGGCCGGTGCCGAGATCGACAGGCCTGCAATCAGCTTGCCTTGGTCATCGAAGATGCCCGCGGCCATGCAGCGGACGCCCAACTCCAGCTCTTCGTCGTCGCGCGCGATCTGCGTGTGGCGAACCTGGGCCAGTTCGCGCTCCAGGTGCGGCAGATCCGTGATGCTGTTTCGGGTGTGCCCCGACAGCCCGGTGCGGGTGGCGTAGGCCCGTACGCGCTGCGGATCGTCATGAGCCAGGAACAGCTTCCCGACCGAGGTGAGGTGGAGGGGGGCCCGCCCGCCCACCGCACGTACCACCTGCATGCCGGAGCGCTCGCTGTAGGTGCGCTCGATGTAGACGATCTCGTCGCCTTGGCGCACCGAGAGATTCACCGGCTGGTGCGTCAGCTTGTGCAATTCGCGCATCGGCGCCAGTGCGGCATCGCGGACATCCAGCCGCGCCTTGACCAGGTTGCCCAGCTCCAGCAGCCGCATCCCGAGGCGGTAGCTGCCGGCCTCGGGGCGGTCGACGAAACGGCCCAGCGCCAGGTCGTTCAGGATGCGGTGCGCCGTGGACGGGTGCAGTCCCGTGCGCTCGCTCAACTCCTTCAGCGAGACCGGATCCTGGTGGGCGGCCAAAGCGTCCAGCAGCGCGAACATGCGCTCCATCACCTGGATTGCCGGCTGCTGTGCTTCTTTCCTGGTGGACATGGATGGAAGGATTCCTCGGGAAGCCGGCATTTTTGCATGGCGAAACGTTCTACGGCGATGTGGAGGGCTGACCCGTGGATTTGCGGCGCGGCGTCAATGCACTTCGAGCGCCGCGACCGCTGCCTCGGCGGAGCGCACGGCGCCTTCGAGGGTGGCTGGGTAGGGGCCCTCGACATAGTCGGCTGCGGCGACGAGCCCGGGGGCAATCCAAGCACGAGGGCGCTGCAGGCCGGGCGTGCACGCGAAAGTTGCTCGATGCTCTGCGGCGATGTGCAGCAGCACGCGTTCGTCCGGCCCCTCGAAGCGGCCGGGGAAGTGGTGGCGCGCCTGTCGCAGGATCGCTGCCGCACTGGCATCGAGCCCGTGTTCCACCCATGTGGCAGCACCACTGGCGACGAACGCGAAGATGCCCGCCGGGCGCCCGAGCGCGCCCAGGTCAAAGGCGAACTGGGCCGGGCCCTCGCCGTCTGCATCCAGCGCCAGCATCGGCGAAGGGAGGGGGGGGCCGGGTGAGGCCGCCAGGTAGGCAGTGATGATGGGCTGGTAGCGCAGTGCCGCAGCCTGGCTGCTCCATGCCGGCGCAAGCGGTGCGGCCAGCCGTGCAGCCTCCGCCGCGGAACAGGCGAGCACAACGGCGTCGAAGGGGCGTCCGTCTACGAGCCACCCCTTCCCGGGATCCTCGGCAAGGGCCATGACCCGGGCGCCCGTCTGAACCTGCCCGCCGCGCGAGGACAGCCAGGCCGTCGCAGGCTTGGGCAGCAGATCGCTGAGCGACCGGCAAGGCAGCAGCAGGTCGGCACCACCCGTGCCGCTGAACAGGGCGTCCCGCAGAACACGCAGAAAGACCTGCGCGCAGGCCTGCGGCATGGGCGTGTTCAACGCGGCCACGCAGAGCGGCTCGACAAGGTCCCGCAGCACCGCCTTCGGCAGCCCGCGGCAGAGATCCGCGACCGTCATGCCTTCGGCGCAGCGAAAACCTCGAAGGCCCCAGGCGGCGGCGGACAGGAGCAGGCGCAGTCGCTCCGCTGTTGCCCACCCCTGCGCGGACAGCGTGCCGCGGACGAACGCGAGCAGGGGTGCTCCTGCGGGCAGGCGCAGGCCCCGGCCATCGGGGTAGCGCAGGTCGAGCGGCAGCCGAAGCAGCAGGTTGCCAGGATCAGCGCCAACGCTCCTCATCAAGGCCAGTGTTCGCGTATACGCGCCGATGAGGATGTGCTGGCCGTTGTCGAACTCGCCGACGCGGGTGGAGACGGCGCGGGCGCGTCCACCAGCCTGCCTTGCCATCTCGAACACGGTCACGCGGTGGCCGCGCTGCGTCGCCCGCACCGCCGCTGCCAGGCCGGCCCATCCGGCGCCGACGATCGCCACCTGCCGTGAAGATGGCATGTCTCAGCGGCCGCGCCAGTTGGTGCGCAATGCGATCCACAGCTTGCGCATTGGTGTCAGTGATGTGCGCTGGTGCAGCACCTGGAAGCCGTCTGCCTCGATTTCGCGCAACAGCGCGCGGTAGATGTTGGCCATCATCAGGCCGGGCTTCTGCGGTGCGCGGTCGATGTCGGGCAGCAAGGCCAAGGCCTCGTCGTAGCACCGGTGTGCGCGTTCCGCCTGGAACCGCATCAGCGCTTGAAAGCGATCGCTGTAGCCCCAGGGGCGATCGCGCTTGAGGATCTCGTGCGCCTTGACGTCGAACTGCTGCAGTTCAGCGATTGGCAGGTAGATGCGGCCGCGGCGTGCGTCGTCGCCCACGTCGCGGATGATGTTCGTCAGCTGCAGGGCAAGGCCCAGGCGATGCGCATAGGCGATGGTCGCGTCCTGCGAGCGCCCGAAGATGTTGGCTGCGACTTCGCCTACGACGCCGGCGACCAGGTGGCAATAGCGCACCAAGGACGCGTAATCGAGATGGCGGGTCTGTTCGAGGTCCATCTGGCAGCCATCGATCACGGACTGGAGGTGGAGGGGCTCGATGCCGTGCCGGGACGCCAGCGGCGCCAGGGCCTGCATCACGGGGTGCGTAGGCTGGCCGCTGAACGCCACCTTCACCTCCTGGCGCCACCAAGCCAGTTTGGCCGCTGCCACCGACGGGTCGCGCATTTCGTCGACCACGTCGTCCACTTCACGGCAGAAGGCGTAGAACGCCGTGATCGCGGCTCGCCGCTCGGGCGGAAGGAAGAGGAATGCATAGTAGAAGGACGAGCCGCTGCCGGCCGCCTTCTCCTGGACGTAGCGTTCGGGCGTCATCGTGGCAAGTCGCCTGCCATGGCAGGAAGGGTGCTGCGCATCCAGACGGCGCGCCACATCATCGGCATCCAGTCACCTTTCGCGAGGGTTGGGCGCTGCGACAGTGTTCGGTATTGCATCGAGGCGATTTTCTCAAGGATGCGCAGGCCGCCTTGGACCACGAGGCGCAGTTCCCACCCGATCCGTCCGGGAAGCCGCGAGGCAAGCGGCGCGCCCTCGCGCATCAGGCTCTCGGCCCAGGTGCACAGGTCCTGAACGAGCGCCTGCGTGGCTGGCGTGTCCAGGCCGGCCTGCATCTGGGCCGCCACGAGCCCGCGCGCTGCCGCGTCCCGGGCGGGGAAGTAGCAGCGGCCACGCATCAAATCCACGCTGGGGTCCTGCCAGAAGTTGACCAGTTGCAGCGCGCTGCAGATGGCATCGGATTGCCGCAGCGACTCGCGATCATCGATGCCGTACAGCGCCAGCAGCAGACGCCCGATCGGGTTTGCCGAGCGGCGGCAATAGTCCAGCAGCTCATCGCGGTCTTCGTACTGGGGGTTGCCGCAGTCCTGGGTGAAGGCGTCCAGAAGGTCGTCGAAGGGGCTGAGCATGAGGCCATGCTGGCGAGCGGCCGGAATCAACGCGCCGAAGACATGCGGCCATGCGGTCGGTCGGGACTCGCCGCGCCAGGCCGCATGCAGTGCGGCGCGGTAGTCCGAGAGCGCGGCTATGCGCTCGGCGGGCGGGGCGTCGCCTTCATCAGCCAGATCATCGGCCGTGCGGGCGAAGCAATAGATCGCCTGCACCGGGGCCCGCAGCGGCGCGGGGCACAGCAGGGAGGCCACGGGAAAGTTTTCATAGTGTCCGACGCTCACCGCCGCGATTGTGACCGGCGCCGCTCGCGCGTCCCTGGTCTTGGGGCCGTTGAGCGCTTGGCCATGATGCGAGGCACGCTCCCTGGCGCGGTGTATCCGGTTTGACAAAGATCAGGTCGGCTGACTATATTACTGACCAGTCAGTCAGTAACGAGCATTGCGCCGCCATCCGGGCGTGCGCCAACCGAGCACCCACCCCATGCGCCTTGCCACCGTCCCGTTGTCCGCCTTGGTGATTCTTCTGGCCGCCTGCTCGAAAGCGCCACCTGCGGAGGAGCCGGTGCGCGCGGTGCGCACGCAGGTGGTTGGCCTGGTCAGGGCCGGCGCGAACCATGAGTACGCGGCGGAAGTCCGTGCGCGCACGGAGTCGAAGCTCGGCTTCCGGGTCGGCGGGAAGCTCGTCCGCCGACTCGTCGATGCGGGAGACGTCGTCAAGCCTGGACAGGTGCTGGCGCACCTGGACGGCCAGGACCTGCGCCTGGGACAGGACGCGGCCCAGGCGGCTTGGCGCGCCGCTCGGGCGAACCTCGAGTGGAGTGAAGCGGAGTTCAAGCGCTACCGTGAGCTGCGCGACCAGGGCTTCATCAGTGGCGCCGAGTTGGATCGGCGCGAGGCGGCGCTGAAATCGGCCCGTGCCCAATCGGAGCAGCTCCGCGCGCAAGCCCACGTGCAGGGAAACCAGGCGGCCTATGCGGCGCTGACGGCTGACGCCGCGGGTGTGGTGACGGCCGTGGACGTCGAGCCTGGCGCGGTCGTGCAGGCTGGTATGACGGTGCTGCGGGTGGCCCATGACGGCCCGCGCGACGTTGCGTTCCAGATCCCGGAGGACCGCGTCGGAGAGGCGCGCGCACTGCTGGGCAAGCCTGGCGCGGTGAAGGTCAAGCTTTGGGGCAGCGGGGAAGTCATCCCCGCGACGCTGCGTGAGGTGGGCGCCGCCGCTGACCCCGCGACGCGCACCTTCGCGGTCAAGGCTGACATTGGTCAGGCGCCTGTGCGCATCGGCCAGACCGCGCGCGTCGTCGTCGAGTCGGCAGCGCACGAGGGCGTGATTCGCCTGCCGCTGGGGGCGGTCTTCGAACAACAGGGCCGTTCCAGCGTGTGGGTGCTGGATCGGCAGGCGATGACCGTCTCGGCCCGCCCGGTCGCGATTGCCGGGGCGGAAGGCAACATGGTGGTCATCGGCGGCGGTCTCGCCGCCGGGCAGACGGTGGTGACGGCAGGCGTGCACGCGCTGACGCCGGGCCAGCGCGTCAAGCTGTATGCCGAGCCGGGCGCAACGACAGCCAGCCGCCCGCCGGCTGCCGTGGCCGTCGGGCCTCTGTCCGCGACCACGCCTGCCACGGCCGCACTCCGCTGAGCCCGGGGAGGACTCGATGACGACGGCAATCCCGGCAGCGGGCGGCGTGGCCTCGCGCTTCAACATTTCGCGATGGGCGTTGGAGCATCCGGCCCTGACGCGCTACTTGATGGTGGTGCTGCTGGTGCTCGGCTTCGCGGCCTACTTCCAGCTCGGCCAGGACGAGGATCCGCCATTCACCTTCCGAGCGATGGTGGTGCAGGCCTACTGGCCAGGCGCCAGCGCGCAGCAGGTGGCCGACCAGGTGACGGACAGGATCGAGCGCACCTTGCAGGAGGTGCCCTACAGCGACGTCATTCGCAGCTACACCAAGCCGGGCGAGTCGCTGACACTGCTCCAGATCCGCGACAGCGCGCCGCCGAAGGAGGTCTCGAACGTCTGGTATCAGGCGCGCAAACGCGTGGGTGACATGCGTGGCACGTTGCCGCAGGGCGTGATCGGCCCGTTCTTCAACGACGACTTCGGCGACGTCTACGGCACCATCTACGCCCTCTCGGCCGACGGCTTCAGCGAGGAGGAGCTGCGCGTTTTCGCGGAGAACATTCGCTCGCAGCTGCTGCGAGTGCCCGACGTCGCGAAGGTCGAGATCTTTGGCGCGCAGCCGGAGAAGATCTTTGTCGAGGTGTCACAGAAGCGTCTGGCTCAACTGGGCCTGGACATGAGCCAGGTGCTCGGCCAACTCGCGGCGCAGAACGCGGTGGAAGCAGCGGGCGTCTTCGATGCCGGATCGCAGAATCTTCAGATCCGCGTGGCCGGCGCCTTCAAGTCGGTGGCCGACCTGGAGCAGTTGCCGATCCGCGCCATCAACCCCGCCAACGGACTGGCCAGTTCCCTCAGGCTGTCCGACATCGCTCAGGTGCGTCGGGGCTACACCGACCCTCCGTCGGTCAAGGTGCGCCACCAGGGCAAGCAAGTCATCGCGCTGGGCATCTCGATGGCCAAGGGCGGCGACATCATCGCGTTGGGTCAGGCGCTGAAAGCGCGGGCTGAGGGGATCGCTGCGGACTTGCCTGCCGGCATCAGCCTGCAGCAGGTGCAGGATCAGCCGCAGGCGGTGTCGCGCTCCGTGGGTGAGTTCGTGCGCGTGCTGATCGAGGCAGTGGTGGTGGTGCTGGCAGTCAGCTTCATCAGTCTCGGCCTGCATACGCGCCCGCTGCGTATCGACATCTGGCCGGGCATGGTCGTGGGCATCACGATCCCGCTCGTGCTCGCGATCACCTTCGTCACGATGTACTACTGGGGCGTCGGCCTGCACAAGATCTCGCTCGGCTCGCTGATCATCGCGCTGGGGTTGCTGGTGGACGACGCGATCATTGCCGTCGAGATGATGGTGCGCAAGCTCGAGGAGGGCTACGACAAGATGCGCGCCGCGACCTTCGCCTACGAGGTGACATCGATGCCGATGCTGACCGGGACCTTGATCACGGCGGCCGGCTTTCTTCCGATCGGCCTGGCGAAGTCGACCGTCGGCGAATACACCTTTGCCATCTTCGCCGTCACCTCGGCTGCCCTGGTGATCTCGTGGGGCGTGTCGGTGTACTTCGTCCCCTACCTCGGCGCCTGGCTGCTGCGCACCCGCAGCCACGTGGGTGCGAACCAAGCCCATGAGCTTTTCGATACGCCGTTCTACAACCGCTTCCGCGCCCTGGTGAACTGGTGCGTGCAACACCGCTGGATCACCATCGGCCTCACATTGGTGACGTTTGCTGCCGGCTTGGCGGGCATGGGCAGGGTGCAGCAGCAGTTCTTCCCCGACTCGAGCCGGCCTGAAATCCTCGTCGACCTGTGGCTGCCCGAGGGATCGACCTTGCGCGAAAGCGAGCAGATCTCGAAGCGCTTCGAGGCGCGGCTGATGAAGGAGCAGGGCGTCGAAAGCGTCACCAGCTGGATCGGCAGCGGCGTGCCGCGGTTCTACCTGCCGCTGGACCAGATCTTTCCTCAGACCAACGTGAGCCAGAGCATCCTGCTGCCCAAGGACCTCGCGACTCGCGAGCGCCTGCGCAAGAGCTTGCCGGCGCTGCTGGCCACCGAATTTCCGGAGGTGCGCGGCCGCGTGAAGCTGCTGCCGAACGGCCCGCCCGTTCCGTACCCGGTGCAGTTCCGCGTCGTCGGTACCGATGCGAAGGAGGTGCGGCATTGGGCTGATCAAGCCAAGGAGATCCTGCGCGCCAACCCGCACATGCGAGGCGTCAACGACAACTGGAACGAGCAGGTGAAGGCGCTGCGCCTCGACATCGACCAGGACAAGGCGCGTGCACTGGGCGTCAGCAGCCAAAGCGTGGCGCAGTCGTCGCGCACCGGACTCAGCGGGGTCACGGTGGGTCAGTACCGCGAGGGTGACAAGTTGATCGACATCGTGTTGCGCCAGCCACCCGAGGACCGCAATGCCATCACTGACATCGCCGATGGCTACCTGCCCACCAGCAGCGGCCGCGCCGTGCCGCTGATGCAGGTAGCCAAGGTCGAAGTGGGCTGGGAGCCCGGTGTGCTGTGGCGGGAAGGCCGCAAGTACGCGGTGACGGTGCAAGGCGACGTGGCCGAAGGGATGCAGGGGCCGACGGTGACCAAGCAGGTGTGGCCGAAGCTCGAGGAGCTTCAGAAGCTCATGCCGGCGGACTACGCCATCCAGGTGGCCGGTGCCCAGCAGGAGAGCAGCAAGGGCACGGGTTCCATCGCGGCGGGCGTGCCGATGATGCTGTTCATCATCTTCACGCTGCTGATGCTTCAGCTGCAGAGCTTTTCGCGTGCCATGCTGGTGTTCCTGACCGGGCCCCTCGGCTTGGCCGGCATCGCGGCGGCGCTGCTGCTGCTGGATCGGCCGTTCGGTTTCGTCGCGCTGCTGGGCGTGATCGCGCTGATGGGCATGATCATGCGTAACTCGGTGATCCTGATCGACCAGATCGAAAAGGACCGCGCGGCCGGCGCCGCCACGTGGGACGCGATCGTGGAGGCTGCCGTGCGGCGCTTTCGTCCCATCGTTCTGACCGCTGCCGCGGCCGTGCTGGCGATGATTCCCCTGACGCGCAGTGTGTTCTGGGGGCCGATGGCGGTGGCGATCATGGGTGGCTTGATCGTGGCCACCGCGCTGACGCTGCTGGCCCTGCCGGCGATGTATGCCGCATGGTTCCGAGTCAAGCCGAACGACGGCGCCTCGGCTACTGCTGCGCGCGGCTAGAATCTTCGGTTTACCGGATCGCTGCAGGGGCGCCGGCCAGGCCGGCGCCCCTTTTCCTTTCGACCACGCATACGCCGTGACCCTCGGGCAGGGCGGCTGCGTGGGCCCAGTGAAGGCGCGCGGGTGGCGAAATTGGTAGACGCACCAGGTTTAGGTCCTGACGCCTTCACGGGCGTGCCGGTTCGAGTCCGGCCCCGCGCACCAGATCCCCTTATTGCTGAAGAGTCCCATCATGGCCGTGACTGTTGAAACCCTCGAGAAGCTGGAACGCCGCATCACCCTGGTGATCCCGGCCAACGACATCAATGCGGAAGTCGAGAGCCGGCTGAAGAAGCTGTCCCGCACCGTGAAGGCCGACGGCTTCCGTCCGGGCAAGGTGCCGATCTCGGTCGTGGCGCAGCGCTACGGTTACTCCGTGCAGTACGAGGTCATGAACGACAAGGTCGGCCAGGCCTTCAACAGCGCCGCCAACGAGGCCCAGCTCCGGGTCGCGGGAATGCCCAAGATCACCCAGAAGGAAGACGCGCCTGAAGGCCAGCTCGCCTTCGATGCCACCTTCGAGGTCTACCCGGAAGTCAAGCTCGGCGACCTGTCATCGATCGAGGTCGAGCGCGTCATGAGCGACGTGACGGATGCAGCCATCGACCGCACCATCGACATCCTGCGCAAGCAGCGCCGCACTTTCGCCCAGCGCCCTGCAGCTGAAGGCGCAGCCGAAGGGGATCGGGTGACCATCGACTTCGAGGGCAAGATCGACGGCGAGCCCTTCGCCGGCGGCAAGGCTGACGGTTTCCAGTTCCTGATTGGTGAAGGCCAGATGCTGGAGCAGTTCGACAAGGCCGTTCGCGGCATGAAGGTCGGCGAATCGAAGACCTTCCCGCTGCAGTTTCCGGCCGACTATCACGGCAAGGACGTGGCCGGCAAGGAGGCTGACTTTCTGGTCACGATGAAGAAAATCGAGGCGCAGAACCTGCCGGAGGTCGACGAGGCTTTCGTCAAGTCCCTTGGCATTGCAGATGGCGCGATCGATGCCCTGCGCGCCGACGTGCGCAAGAACCTCGAGCGCGAGATCAAGTTCCGCGTTCTGGCTCGCAACAAGGCGGCCGCCATGGATGCGCTCGTGAAGGCGGCGGAGCTGGAAGTGCCGAAGGCACTGGTGGACAGCGAGGTCGAGCGCATGGGCGAAGCCGCCCGCGAGGACCTGAAGCAGCGTGGCGTCAAGGACGCGGACAAGCAGCCGATCCCGCCGGACATGCTGCAGCTGTTCCGCCCGCAGGCCGAGCGCCGCGTGCGCCTGGGCCTGGTGGTGGCCGAGCTGGTGCGTGCCAACAACCTCCAGGCCAAGCCGGAGCAGTTGCAGGCCCACATCGAGGAGATGTCGCAGAGCTACGAGAAGCCGGCTGAAGTGATGCGCTGGTACCTCTCCGACCGGCAACGAATGGCCGAGGTCGAGGCCGTGGTGATCGAGAACAACGTCACGCAGTTCGTGCTGGGCCAAGCCAAAGTCGTCGAAAAGTCTCTGCCCTTCGACGAGTTGATGACCGCCTGACCGTCCCCATCTGCTCCCGCACGTGTCGGTGCGTCGACTCGGGGGTGCCGGATCAGGGAAACAGGGCGCCCCTCGGCGCCCTTTTTCGTGGCCTTCGAGGCCAAAGCCAGCGGGCGATAATCCGCCCGATTCTTCCTTCGAGGTCATTCATGAGTGCTTTGGAGACGCAAGCCCTGGGCCTGGTGCCCATGGTCATCGAGCAATCCGGTCGCGGAGAGCGTGCGTACGACATCTACAGCCGCCTGCTGCGCGAGCGCATCGTCTTCCTGGTCGGTCCGGTCAACGACGCAACGGCGAACCTGGTGGTTGCGCAACTGCTCTTCCTCGAGAGCGAGAACCCGGACAAGGACATCTTCCTGTACATCAACTCGCCTGGCGGAAGCGTCTCGGCCGGCTTGTCGATTTACGACACGATGCAGTTCATCAAGCCCGACGTCTCCACGCTGTGCATGGGCATGGCGGCGAGCATGGGTTCGTTCCTGCTGATGGCCGGCGCCAAGGGCAAGCGGGCCGCGCTTCCCAACTCGCGCGTGATGATCCACCAGCCCTCCGGCGGTGCGCAGGGCCAGGCGACCGACATCGAAATCCATGCGCGCGAGATCCTGAAGACGCGGGAGCAGCTCAACCGCATCTATGCCGAGCGCACCGGTCAGACGCTGGAGAAGATTACCGCCGACATGGAGCGCGACTTCTACATGTCACCGGAGGAAGCGAAGGCCTACGGACTGATCGATCAAGTGCTGACCTCGCGCGGCTGATCGATGCGCGGGGCTGCATGCGCGCGCGCCCGCCCGCCGACTCCATCGAAGCAACTGCTTTCCCCAGGCGGAAACCGCGTCCATTTCCAGGAAATGCGGCGCGGGCAGTTGGACTATCATTGTTTTGCACCCCTTTGCCCCACCCCGCATAACCCATGGCCGACAAGAAGGGCGCCTCTGGCGAAAAAGTCCTGTACTGCAGCTTCTGCGGCAAGAGCCAGCACGAGGTCAAGAAGCTCATCGCCGGCCCGTCGGTCTTCATCTGCGACGAGTGCATCGAGCTGTGCAACGACATCATCCGTGACGAGTCCCCTGCTGAAGGCGCCGCGTCCAAGACGTCTCGCTCCGATCTGCCGGCCCCGGCCGAAATCAAGGGCATCCTTGACCAGTACGTCATCGGGCAGGACACGGCCAAGCGGACACTCGCCGTGGCGGTCTACAACCACTACAAGCGCCTGAAGCACATGGGCGGCGGGGGCAAGGAAGAGGTGGAGCTGACCAAGAGCAACATCCTCCTGATCGGCCCGACCGGCTCCGGCAAGACGCTGCTGGCCCAGACACTCGCCCGGCTGCTGAACGTGCCCTTCGTGATCGCCGACGCAACCACCCTCACGGAAGCGGGCTATGTCGGCGAGGACGTCGAGAACATCATCCAGAAGCTGCTGCAGAACTGCAACTACGACGTCGAGCGCGCGCAGCGCGGCATCGTCTACATCGACGAGATCGACAAGATCAGCCGCAAGGCTGACAACCCCTCCATCACACGGGACGTTTCGGGCGAGGGGGTACAGCAGGCACTGTTGAAGCTGGTCGAAGGAACGATGGCCTCAGTGCCTCCCCAGGGCGGGCGCAAGCACCCGAACCAGGATTTCCTGCAGATCGACACGACCAACATCCTGTTCATTTGCGGCGGTGCGTTCGATGGCTTGGAGAAGGTCATCCAGAACCGTACCGAGAAGTCCGGTATCGGTTTCGCCGCCTCGGTGCACAGCAAATCCGAGAAGCGCGCGGCCGACCTGTTCCGTGAAGCCGAACCCGAGGACTTGATCAAGTTCGGCCTGATTCCGGAGCTGGTGGGCCGGCTGCCGGTCGTCGCGACGCTCGGCGAGCTGACAGAGGATGCGCTGGTACGCATCCTGACCGAGCCGCGCAACGCGCTGGTGAAGCAGTACCAGAAGCTGTTCGGCATGGATGGCGTCGAACTGGAGATCCGGCCGTCCGCGCTGTCCGCCATCGCCCGCAAGGCCCTGCAACGCAAGACTGGTGCCCGTGGTCTGCGCTCGATCATGGAGCACTCGCTGATTGACACGATGTTCGACCTTCCGACTCTGGACGGCGTGGCTAAGGTCGTGATCGACGATCACATCGTCGAAGAGGGTGCCAAGCCCTTGCTGGTCTACCGAGAGCAGAAAGCCAGCGCCTGATCCGCTGGGCCCGACGGGCCGCCGCTCCGCCTGTCGCTTCCCTTGCATTCGATTGCTCGGGCCCCATGTCGGCCTGAGAAAGAGAGGTTCCATCCATGTCTGGACATCCTGTTCTCCCGCCGGACCCGATCACGCTGCCGCTGCTGCCGCTGCGCGACGTCGTCGTGTTCCCGCACATGGTCATCCCGTTGTTCGTCGGCCGTCCCAAGTCCATCAAAGCGCTTGAAGCGGCGATGGAGGCCGGAAGGCAGATCATGCTGGTCGCCCAGAAGGCTGCCGGCAAGGACGAGCCCAAGCCCGAGGACATGTTCGAGATCGGCTGCGTGTCGAGCATTCTCCAGATGCTGAAGCTGCCTGACGGCACAGTGAAGGTGCTGGTCGAGGGCGTGCAGCGCGCAGAGACGCGCGAGATTCACGACAACGGCGAACACTTCACGGCGGAAGTGGCACCGGTGCAACCCGCGGGACAGCCGTCCCCCGAGGTTGAGGCGTTGCGGCGCGCCGTCACCCAGCAGTTCGACCAGTACGTCAAGCTCAACAAGAAGATCCCCCCCGAGATCCTGACCTCCATCGCTGGCATCGACGATCCCGGTCGCCTGGCGGACACGATCGCGGCGCACCTGCCGCTGAAGCTGGAAGCCAAGCAGTCGGTGCTTGACCTGTTCGAGGTTGCAAAGCGGCTTGAGAAGCTGCTCGAACTGCTTGAACACGAGGTCGACATCCTGCAGGTCGAGAAGCGCATCCGTGGCCGCGTGAAGCGGCAGATGGAGAAGAGCCAGCGCGAGTACTACCTGAACGAGCAGGTCAAGGCCATCCAGAAGGAACTGGGCGACGGCGAGGAGGGCGCCGACCTCGAGGAACTCGAGAAGAAGATCAAGGCCGCGCGCATGAGCAAGGAGGCGCGCAAGAAGGCCGAGGCCGAATTGAAGAAGCTGAAGCTCATGTCGCCGATGTCGGCCGAGGCCACGGTCGTGCGCAACTTCATCGACACCCTGGTGGGCCTGCCCTGGAGCAAGAAGAGCAAGATCAAGCACGACCTGCCGCTGGCTGAAGAGGTCCTCAACGAGGATCACTACGGTCTGGAGAAGGTCAAGGAACGCATCCTCGAGTACCTCGCGGTGCAGCAACGCGTCGACAAGGTGAAGGCGCCGATCCTGTGCCTGGTCGGGCCCCCGGGCGTTGGCAAGACCTCGCTGGGCCAGTCGGTCGCTCGGGCTACGGGCCGCAAGTTCGTGCGCATGGCGCTGGGCGGCGTGCGCGACGAGGCCGAGATTCGCGGTCACCGTCGCACCTACATCGGCTCCATGCCGGGCAAGGTGCTGCAGAGCCTGACCAAGGTCGGCGTGCGCAATCCACTGTTCCTGCTCGACGAGATCGACAAGCTCGGCATGGATTTCCGCGGCGACCCGTCGTCGGCGCTGCTGGAGGTGCTCGACCCCGAGCAGAACCACACCTTCAGCGACCACTACGTCGAAGTCGACTTCGACCTGTCCGACGTGATGTTCGTGGCGACCTCGAACTCGATGAACATCCCGCCAGCGCTGCTGGACCGGATGGAAGTGATTCGCCTGTCGGGCTATACCGAGGACGAGAAAGTCAGCATCGCCCAGCGGTACCTGCTGCCCAAGCAGCAGAAGAACAATGGCGTCAAGGACGAGGAGATGGAAGTCACCGAGTCCGCAATCCGCGGGATCATCCGCTACTACACCCGCGAGGCTGGCGTGCGCTCGCTCGAGCGCGAGGTGTCCAAGATCTGCCGCAAGGTGGTCAAGGGCATCCAACTGAAGCAGACCACGGGCAAGGTCGTCGTCACCGACGAGAACCTGAACGAGTACCTGGGTGTCCGCAAGTTCGACTTCGGCCGCGCGGAGAAGAAGAACCAGGTGGGGCAGGTCGTCGGTCTGGCGTGGACCGAGGTCGGCGGCGATCTGCTGACCATCGAAGCCGCGACCATGCCCGGCAAGGGCGGCACCATCCGCACGGGTTCGCTGGGCGACGTGATGAAGGAGTCCGTCGAGGCGGCCCGTTCCGTTGTCCGCAGCCGCGCCAGGCGCTTGGGCATCAAGGATGAGCTGTTCGAGAAGCGCGACATCCACATCCACGTGCCGGACGGTGCCACGCCGAAGGATGGCCCGAGTGCAGGTATCGCAATGACGACCGCCTTCGTCTCGGCGCTGACCGGCATCCCGGTGCGCGCCGACGTGGCGATGACGGGTGAGATCACGTTGCGCGGCGAAGTGACGGCGATTGGCGGGCTGAAGGAGAAGCTGCTCGCGGCTCATCGCGGCGGCATCAAGACGGTGCTGATTCCGGAAGAGAACGTCAAGGACCTTCAGGACATCCCGGAGAACGTCAAGAACAGCCTCGAAATCGTCCCGGTGCGGTGGATCGACCGCGTCCTGGAGATCGCGCTTGAGTCGATACCGGAGGCCTTGCCCGAGGAAGAGGCAGCCGCCAAGGTCGACGTGTCGAAGGCCGACGTTCCCGCGCCCGCCGCGGCCGCGGGCGACGTGCTTCCGCACTGACGTGAAAAGAATTTTGGCCAGACGCTTGCACTGGCGGAAATTCTCGGTATATACTGCGAGCTTCGCTGAACAGCAAATGTGAAGCGAAAACATCGAAAGATGTGCGGGAGTAGCTCAGTTGGTAGAGCGCAACCTTGCCAAGGTTGAGGTCGCGAGTTCGAGACTCGTCTCCCGCTCCAGATTCAAGAAGAAGGGAAGCCGAAGTGCTTCCCTTTTTTTCGGAATGGTGGCCTTCCGTGCCATAGGCTGGCCGCCCGTCTGGCGCGATAGCAAAGCGGTTATGCACCGGATTGCAAATCCGTAGAGCCCGGTTCGACTCCGGGTCGCGCCTCCAGCTTCAAGGCCCTGCCCGGTGTGCAGGGCCTTTTCTTTTGCCGGGTTGATAATGCGCCCGCACTGCACTCGCAGTGGCTGCCCGGGTGGCGAAATCGGCAGACGCAGCGGACTTAAAATCCGCCGGACCGAAAGGTCCTTACGGGTTCGATTCCCGTTCCGGGCACCAACTGAGATCGATGGCCGCCTTCACCGAGGCCCTGCGAGTCTGCGCCTCGAGGGCCCGTGCGGATGCGCGGTGCACTTCGGGACCGCCAGTCCTTGGGACGCGACGGATTGGGGTGCAGATCGCGACGGAGCGCCTTCGTGGCGGCGCGCCCCGCCTAGAGGCGCTCACTGGTGCGGGTCGGCAGGGGCTGCGTTGCCGAGCGACTTCGCCCAACAACTTCGGCCACGGTGCAAGGGGGCGGACACGCCGCCGGGCTCATGGGCTATCGCTTGGCGACCTGCACGTCGCGCAGCACCTGCAGGCCGGCTGCCTCCCATTCAGGCAGGCCGCCACGGAACCAGTACACCTGCTTGAAGCCCCTGGCCAGAGCTGCTCGGCTGGCCTTGTAGGACTTCCAGCACTCGGCGCCATTGCAGTGGAAGATCGCCGGCTTGGTCGGATCAAGCTTGGCGAGTCCGGAAAAATCATCGAGACCCGCCTCGTACGCCACGTCCTTCAGGCTCTTCTCGTGGTACGGCACGAAGACCGCGCCCGGGATCTGCTTGCTGCGGTACTCCTTCTCGTTGCGCGTGTCGATGACCACCGCCCCCTTTGCAATCAACTGCTGCACCTGGGCCGCTGTGACCACCGTGGCTCCTGGAAGGTGCGTGGGGGTGAAGGTGCCGAGTTGGGCGACCGCCTTGTACTGCCCCATCTCGGCCACGTGCACCACGGGCTTGAGGCCGCTTCCGGCGGCCGGCGCGGCGAACCACTTGGCGATGCGGCTCCGCACCTCGGGGGGGAGCTCCTTCTTGACGGCGACGGAGAAGCCCCCGGGCACGGTGCCGGAGTTGGCGAGGACTTTGGCCAGGCCGGGGTTCTGGCGCGACCAGGTTTCCCAGTCCTCGCGGCGCACGACGGTGGCGTCCGTCATGCCCAGGCTTACCGCCGTCAGGCCGGCCATGGGGTAGCGGGCGTACTGCACCAGCTTCAGGTCTTTGAACGACAGTCCGCTCGCGTTGAGCATCCCGCGGGCAAGGTAGGTGTAGATCGAATCCTGCTGCGGCAGGTAGATGCGGCCTTGCCGCAGATCGGCGGTGGAGCCGATGGCGGCGCGGCCGACCAGCAGGAACTGCTCCGAAGCATCGGTCGCCCCGACCAGCTCATAACCATGCGCCAGTGCGGAGGCCGCCACTTGCGCAGGTGCGATGAACACGTCGTAGCCGCCGCTGCGGGTGGCGCGCATCACGTCCGTCATGTCCTCGCTCGTGGACACGCTCACTTCCTGGCCCAGCAACTTGCCCAGTTGCTCCTCAAGGCTGAAGCGGGACAGCAGCAGTCCGGCTTTGCGTTCCGTCGGCTCGATGGCCACGACGGCGGACACGTCAGCGTAACTGGGCGCCGACACGAGGATGCCCACGGCACATGCCAGGGCGTGGATCTTCGCCTTCATTCCGATTTCCCTCCGACTGCTCACCGCACTGGGGCGTTATCCCCGCGGACTCCTCGAACGGGCGCGATCATGCCGCGCGGCGGGCGCACAAGTCGTAACCGGTGATAACAGCTGCGCACGTTAGGATGCCGCGCGCTTTGCGTGGCAGGCATCGTTTTCCGAGCATCCAATGGGCCTCGCCTGCGGCCCCCCTGGAGGAGTGTTTCCATGAGCGATTTCATCCCATCGTTGCCGCGGCGCCACTTGCTTGCCGGCGGCGCCGTGGCATTCACCACGGCTGGCTTCGGCGGTCTGTCGAGCGCGGCTCAGGCACAGACCCAGACCGCGGCGCCCGCGTCCGCGAAGCCCCTGCCTGCCTTCGCGGCTTGGAAGGACGCCAACGCAGTCACCGTGCACTCGGGCAGCACGATCGAAACCAAGCGCTCGGCTTTCGGCAGCAGCGTCATCACGCCGGCCGAACAGCTCTACATCCGCAACAACCTGCCGCCGCCGGACGCTTCCGTGCTTGCCGACCGGGACGCTTGGTCCGTGGCTATCGAGGGCGTGAAGTCGCCGCGCGTACTCAGCTTGCGCGAGCTGAAGGGGCTGGGCATCGAGTCGGTGGCGACGGTCCTGCAATGCTCGGGCAATGGCCGCGGGTTCTTCCCCAGCAAGCCCAGCGGCACGCCCTGGACTGTCGGGGCCGCGGGCTGCGTCGTCTGGACCGGCGTACCCCTTCGTACAGTCGCGCAGGCCCTGGGTGGAGTGGCCGATGGCATGCGCTTCATCACCGGCACCGGCGGCGAGAAACTGCCCGAGGGCGTCGATCCGAAATCCGTGGTGGTCGAGCGTTCCATCCCCATGGCCGCGCTGGGCGATGCCCTGCTGGCCTGGGAGATGAATGGTGCGCCGCTGAGCTTGGCGCATGGCGGCCCGCTGCGGCTGATCGTGCCCGGTTACCAGGGCGTGAACAACGTGAAGTACGTGAAGCGCCTGGCTTTCACGGCCGCCGAGACCAACGCCAAGATCATGTCGCATGGCTACCGCGTGACCCCGCCGGGTGCCAAGGCCGACCCCAGTCAACCTTCCGTGCTGGAGATGAACGTCAAGTCCTGGGTCAACATGCCTGGGACGGATGGTGCGCCGGTCAAGGCGGGGCGGGTGCAGGTCGTGGGCGTCGCGTTCGGCGGCACGCAAGCCGTCAAGCGCGTGGAGGTCAGCATCGATGGCGGCAAGAGTTGGCGCGAGGCCGCCTTCTTCGGCCCCGACCTCGGCAGGTTCGCTTGGCGCCAGTTCGCGCTGGCCGTAGACCTGCCCGCGGGCACGCATGTCATCGCTAGCCGTGCCACCGATGCCGCCGGCAATGTGCAGCCGCGTGATCGGGTGGAGAACGTGGGTGGCTACAACAACAACAGCTGGGCCGACCACGCGTTGACGGTGACCGTGGCGTGAGCCCCGGGTGCGGTCGGCGCGCCATGCTGGGCGTGCTGGCGGTGCACTCGGCGCTGTGCGTCAGCCGCACCGCCGTGGCGCAAGCGCCGCCCGCCCTCGAGGCCGAGGCAGTTACGCTGGGCCGTCGACTTTTCACGGTCGAGGCGCAGCCATCATGCAGCGTCTGCCACGCCTTGAAGGACGCCGGCAGCACTGCCGAGGTGGGCCCACCGCTGGACGAACTGAAGCCTGATGCCGGGCGCGTGGCCCGTGCGCTGCGCAACGGCATCGGCGTGATGCCCTCCTTCCGCGACAAGTTGAGTGAGGCGCAGATCGAAGCCCTGGCGCGCTATGTGGCGCATGCGTCGGGAGGTGGGCGCTGACGGCTGAAGTGCGCGGCCCCAGAGAAGTCCTTGCCGTCTGGTGAAGCGGGGCGCTCGCCCCTGCGATCGCCTGGCGGAAGGCGGCCGCCGCAGCCAGGGCGCCCGACCGATGGCTGTCGGGAGCGTCGACCTGATGGCGGGTTCGCTGGTGCCGACCTGGGTTGGCTCAGATCAGACGCTGCAGGCTCTTGCCGTCAGGCCTTGGTCGATCCATCGGCGGGCGGCGCGGGTCAGGATTTCGGCATTGCCGGTTGCCAGCAGTTCGACGGCCGAAGGCACCTCCGCATGAACCGCTGGTGCATGGCCGAGCAGCACCGCGACGCGCCGGCTGACGGCATCGGCGGTGTCTATCAGCGTGATGGCCGGGCCAAGCCGGGCGGCAGCGCGGTCTCCGACCAGCGGATAGTGGGTGCACCCCAGCACCACGGTGTCGACCCCGGCGTCGCGCAGCGTTCTGCAGGCGTCATCCAGCCGCGCGTCGATGGCATCGTCGTCGGCGCCATCGATGGCGTCAGCCAGGCCAGGACAGGGTTGGCGCAGGATGGTCGCATCGGCGGCATGGTCACGGATCAGTTCGGCGACGCGGGCGCTCGCCAGCGTGGCGCTGGTGGCCAGCACGGCGATGCGCTTGGCGCGGCTGCGTGCCACGGCGGGCTTGATGCCGGGTTCCACCCCGACGAACGGAACTCCCGGCCAGCGCGCCCGCAGTGCAGCGATGGTGTGGGTGGTCGCGGTGTTGCACGCGATCAGGATCAGCGTGGCGCCGCCATCGAGCAGGTGCTGGGTCAGTTGCCCTGCGCGCGCCTCCAGCCATGCGGTGGGCTTGTCGCCATAGGGCAAGTAGCGGTTGTCGGCGAGATAGCGGACTGGGACGGCCGGTAGGCTGCGGCGGAGCGAGCGCAGGATGGACAGGCCTCCGCACCCGGAGTCGAACAGGCCGATCAAGGGTGGGGTATGCAGGCCTGGGTTCATCGGGGCGCAGTCTAGCGGCGGCCCGGCTGCGCACGTTTTCGGTCACCCGGATGACAGACACGCCTGCCGAATGCGCACAAAATAGAACGATCGTTCGATTCTTCGGGCCAGGCACAGGGACCCCGGGCTAGAATTCTTTCGGTTTACGTTAACGTCAATTCAACCTCAGGAGTCACGCGACATGAAGGTACTGGTGCCCGTCAAGCGCGTCGTCGACTACAACGTGAAAGTTCGCGTGAAGTCCGACGGCACGGGGGTCGACATCGCCAACGTCAAGATGAGCATGAACCCCTTCGACGAGATCGCCGTCGAGGAAGCGGTGCGGCTCAAGGAGAAGGGGGCGGTGACGGAGGTGGTCGCCGTCTCCTGCGGCGTCACGCAGTGCCAGGAAACCTTACGGACGGCGATGGCCATCGGCGCTGACCGCGCGATCCTCGTCGAGACGCCTGCTGACCTCGAACTGCAGCCGCTGGCGGTCGCCAAGCTGCTGAAGGCACTGATCGACAAGGAGCAGCCGGGCCTGGTGATCCTGGGCAAGCAGGCGATCGACGACGACTGCAACCAGACCGGCCAGATGCTGGCGGCGCTGGCGGACCTGCCGCAGGCCACCTTCGCGAGCAAGGTCGAGGTGGCGGACGGCAAGGTGATCGTAACGCGCGAAGTCGATGGCGGCCTGGAGACCTTGAGCCTGGCAACGCCGGCCGTGCTCACGACGGACCTGCGACTGAACGAGCCGCGCTATGTGACGCTGCCGAACATCATGAAGGCCAAGAAGAAGCCGCTGGAGTCGCTGAAGCCCGCGGACCTGGGCGTGGACGTGGCGCCCCGCATCAAGACCCTGAAGGTCAGCGAACCGCCCAAGCGCGGCGCGGGCGTGAAGGTGCCGGACGTGGCCACCCTGGTGGCGAAGCTGAAGAACGAAGCGAAGGTGATCTGAAATGGCTGCACTCGTCATTGCTGAACACGACCACGGGACGCTCAAGGGCGCAACGCTGAACACGGTGACCGCTGCCGCGGCCTGTGGCGGCGACGTGCACGTGCTGGTGGCCGGCCACAACGCGGCTGCGGCGGCCCAGGCCGCGGCGCAGATCGCCGGCGTCTCGAAGGTGTTGCACGCCGATGGCGCCAGCCTCGCGGAGGGACTGGCGGAGAACGTCGCGGCCCAGGTGCTGGCCGTTGCGTCGAGCTACAGCCACATCCTGTTTCCGGCCACCGCCAGCGGCAAGAACGTCGCTCCGCGCGTGGCGGCCAAGCTCGACGTCGCACAGGTCAGCGACATCACCAAGGTGGTCAGCGCGGACACCTTCGAGCGCCCGATCTATGCGGGCAACGCGATCGCGACGGTGCAGAGCGCTGACGCCACCAAGGTGATCACCGTGCGCACGACCGGTTTCGATGCCGCGGCAGCGACGGGCGGCAGCGCGACGGTCGAGTCGGTCGCCGCGGTGGCCGACAGCGGCAAGAGCAGCTTCGTGGGCCGCGAGGTGACGAAGAGCGATCGGCCCGAGTTGACGGCGGCGAAGATCATCGTCTCCGGCGGCCGGGCCCTGGGCTCGAGCGACAAGTTCAATGAGGTCCTGATTCCCCTGGCGGACAAGCTGGGCGCGGCGCTGGGCGCGAGCCGGGCCGCTGTCGACGCGGGTTATGCCCCCAATGACTGGCAGGTGGGGCAGACGGGCAAGATCGTCGCGCCGCAGCTGTACATCGCGGCTGGCATCAGCGGCGCCATCCAGCACCTGGCAGGCATGAAGGACTCGAAGGTGATCGTGGCGATCAACAAGGATCCCGAGGCGCCGATCTTCAGCGTGGCCGACTACGGCTTGGAAGCGGATCTCTTCACGGCGGTGCCGGAACTGGTCAAGTCGCTCTAAGCGGCGGTGAACCCAGGGCGCCGATGTGGCGCCCTTTTTTTCAGCGGAGACAGATCATGAGCTACCGAGCCCCCGTCAAGGACATGCTGTTCGTGATGAAGGAGCTGGCAGGCATCGATGCGGTGGCGCAGCTGCCGGGCTTCGAGGACGCGGGCTACGAGACCGCGGCCGCCGTTCTGGAGGAATGCGCCAAGCTGAACGAGGACGTGATCGCTCCACTGAACCGCGAAGGCGATCTGAACCCTTCCAGCTTCGCGAACGGTGAGGTGCGCACGACGCCCGGCTTCAAGCAGGCCTTCCGGCAGTTCGCCGAAGGCGGCTGGCAGGGGCTGCATCATCCGGTCGCCCTGGGCGGGCAAGGCCTGCCGAAGCTGATCCATGCCGCGTGCAGCGAGATGGTCAACAGTGCCAACCTCAGCTTCGCGCTGTGTCCGCTGCTGACCGATGGCGCGATCGAGGCCCTGCTGACCGCGGGCAGCGAGGCGCAGCAGTCCACCTACATCCCGAAGATGGTCGACGGCAGCTGGACCGGCTCGATGAACCTGACCGAGCCGCAGGCGGGCTCGGACCTGTCGCTGGTGCGCACGCGTGCCGAACCGCAGCCGGACGGCACGTACCGCATCTTCGGCACCAAGATCTTCATCACCTACGGCGAGCACGACCTGGCCGAGAACATCGTGCACCTCGTGTTGGCGCGCGTGTCGGGCGCGCCGGAGGGCGTCAAGGGCATCTCGCTCTTCGTGGTCCCGAAGTTCCTGCTGAAGCCCGACGGCACGCTCGGCGAGCGCAATGACGTGCACTGCGTGTCCATCGAGCACAAGATGGGCATCAAGGCCAGCCCGACGGCGGTGTTGCAGTACGGCGACCACGGTGGCGCCGTCGGATACCTGATCGGTCAGGAGAACCGCGGCCTCGAGTACATGTTCGTGATGATGAACGCGGCGCGATTCGGCGTCGGCGTGCAGGGCATCGCGGTGGCGGAGCGGGCCTACCAGCAGGCGGTGGGCTACGCGCGCGACCGGGTGCAGAGCCGGCCGGTGGACGGCTCGATGCCCGGCCCCGCGCCGATCATCCACCACCCCGACGTCAAGCGCATGCTGATGACGATGCGAGCCCACGTGGAGGGCTGCCGCGCGATGGCGCTGGTGGCGGCGGCCGCCTTCGACGCCGCGCACGCGCATCCGGATTCCGAGGTGCGCCGGCAGAACCAGGCCTTCTATGAGTTCATGGTGCCGCTGGTGAAGGGCTTCTCGACCGAGATGAGTCTGGACGTGGCCTCGCTCGGGGTGCAGGTGCACGGCGGCATGGGCTTCATCGAGGAGACCGGCGCCGCCCAGCACTACCGCGACGCGAAGATCCTGACGATCTACGAGGGCACGACGGCCATCCAGGCCAATGACCTGGTCGGGCGCAAGACCGCGCGCGACGGCGGTGCGGTGGCGCGTGGCATTGCATCTCAGATCGAGGCGACGGAGAACGAACTGGGGGCCAGCGGCAGCGCGCATGCCATGGCCATGCGGCGCCGGCTCGCCGCCGCGCGCGAGGCGTTCACCGAGGTCGTGGCTTTCGTGGCCGGCCAGACCAAGGCGAGCCCCAATGCGGTGTTCGCCGGCAGCGTGCCGTACCTGATGCTGGCGGGCAACCTGGTGGCCGGCTGGCAGATGGCGCGCGCGCTGCTGGTCGCGGAGTGCCGGCTGGCCGAAGGACTGGATGCTGAATTCATGCGCTCCAAGATCACGACGGCCCGCTTCTACGCCGACCACATCCTCAGCAAGGTGCCGGGCCTGCGCGACAGCATCGTGGAAGGCGCGCCGGGTGTCACCGACATGGCAGTCGAGGCCTTCTGATCCGGCGACCATCGATTCCCACGACCACCGAGAGACGCCTATGGCCCTGCCCCCCGTGCTTGCCAAGCTGCCGCTGCCCATCATCGGCTCACCGCTGTTCATCGTCAGCAACCCCCGGCTCGTGATCGAGCAATGCAAGGCCGGCGTCGTCGGCTCGATGCCGGCGCTGAACGCACGGCCGGCGTCGCTGGTCGATGAATGGCTGGCCGAGATCACCGAGACGCTCGCGGCCTGGGACCGTGACCATCCGGAGCAGAAGGCCGCTCCCTTTGCGATCAACCAGATCGTGCACAAGACCAACGAGCGCCTCGAGCAAGACATGGAGGTCTGTGCAAAGTACAAGGTGCCGATCGTGATCACCAGCCTCGGCGCGCGCACGGACATCAACGACGCCGTCCACTCGTGGGGCGGCGTGGTGCTGCACGACGTCATCAACAACACGTTCGCACGGAAGGCGATCGAGAAGGGCGCCGATGGGCTGATTGCCGTCGCCGCCGGCGCGGGCGGGCATGCCGGCACGCGCAGTCCTTTTGCGCTGGTGCAGGAGATTCGGCAGTGGTTCGATGGGCCGCTCGCTTTGTCCGGCAGCATCGCGACGGGCGGGGCGGTACTCGCGGCGCAGGCGATGGGTGCGGACTTCGCCTACGTCGGCTCCGCCTTCATCGCGACCGAAGAGGCGCGCGCGGCCGAGGGCTACAAGCAGATGATCGTCGAGTCCACCAGCGACGACATCGTCTACAGCAACCTCTTCACCGGGGTGCACGGCAACTACCTGCGGGGCTCCATCGTCAACGCCGGTCTCGATCCGGACAACTTGCCAGTCAGTGACCCCAGCAAGATGAGCTTCGGCGCGGGCGCCGACGGCGAGGTCAGCGCCAAGAAGGCCTGGAAGGACATCTGGGGTTGCGGCCAAGGCATCGGGGCCGTCGATGCGGTGCTGCCGGCGCGGGAACTGATCACCCGCCTGCGGCGCGAGTACGACGACGCGCGGCGCCGCCTGCGGCTGGCATGACGGCCGCGGCGATGCGGCAGGCCATCGTCAACGCGCGTCCCTTCGACGCGGCGACTGGCGGCGTCGGTCCTCAGTCGACCATCGTCATCGAGGGCGACTGCATCGCGGACATCGTGGCGGACGGCCGCCGGATCGACGACGCGCGGATCCTCGATGCGGAGGGACGCGTCGTGTTGCCGGGCTTGATCGATGCGCACGTGCACGTGGTGGCGGCATCGCATGACCTGGTGGGCCTGGGGTTGCAGGCCCCTTCGCTGCTGGTGGCGCAGAGCAGCCGGATCATGCGAGACATGCTGCACCGGGGCTTCACCTCCGTGCGCGACGCGGCAGGGGCCGACTTCGGCCTGCAGGAGGCGGTGCAGAGCGGACTGTTCGAAGGGCCGAGGCTGTCCATCGCCGGGTTTCCGGTGTCGCAGACCGGTGGCCATGCCGACATGCGGCCCAAGGGCGTGCGCACGCGGGAGATGTTCTGTTCCTGCGCCGGCCTGGGGCTGATCGGAGCCATCGCCGACGGCGTCGGCGAGGTGCGGCGGGCGGTGCGCGAGCAGGTGCGCAACGGCGCGAACCAGATCAAGATCATGGCCGGCGGCGGCATCTCCAGCCCGACCGATCCGCTGGAGGGCACGCAGTTCTCCATCGAGGAACTGCGCGCCGCCTGCGAGGAAGCCGAGGCCGCGAACCTTTACGTCATGGCGCATGCCTACTCACCGCGGGCGGTGACCCGGGCAGTGCAGGCGGGTGTGCGCTCGATCGAGCACGGCAACCTGATCGACGAGGCGACGGTCCGGGTGATGAAGACGCATGGCGCCTACCTCGTGCCCACGCTCTCCACGTACGCCGCGCTGGCGGAAGAGGGCGAGCGCCTTGGATGGTCGGCGCAGATGCTGGAGAAGCTCGAACGCGTGAAGTCGCGCGGCATCGAGGCGGTGCGCATCGCGCGGGCCGAAGGCGTGCCTGTGGTCTTCGGCACCGATCTGCTCGGCCACATGCACGAACGACAGAACGGGGAGTTCGACCTGCGCCTGCAGGCCATGGGACCGGTGGAGGCGCTGCAGAGCGCGACCATCGTGGCCGCTCGTTTGATGCGTCAGGAAGGCCGCATCGGCGAACTGGCGGCGGGAGCCTACGCGGACCTCTTGATCGTCGACGGCGATCCGACGCAGGAGTTGTCCATGCTGACCCGGCCGGAGCAAGGCATTCGGCTGGTGATGCAGGGCGGGCGGACGGTGCGCAGCAGCCTGGGCGCCTGAGCCGGGCGCGCACCTGTGCAGGCACGAGAAAAGGGCCCCGCGGGGCCCTTTGCCATTCCGGCAGCCCGGGGGAGGGGCCAGCCGCTGCCCGGCGTCACTTCACCGAGGTGAAGCGCGCCTCCGGCCGATCGTCGGAGCGGTGCACGGTCGAGACGCCCGCCTTCATCGCCCAAGGGCGCATCTGGTGGTGCAGGGGGAGCAGCAGGTGCTCGTCGCGCGTGCGAACCAGCGCTTCGCGGATCATCGCGTTGCGCTTGGCCACGTCGACCTCGGTCTTCATCGCGTCGACGAGCTGGTCGATCTTCGTGTCGCTGATCTTGTTGAAGTTGAAGTTGCCATCGGCGCCGGTGGTCTTCGTGCGCACCAGCGACTGCAGCGTGTACTGCGCGTCATAGGTGGCCACGCCCCAGCCGAGCATGTAGGCGGACGTGTCGAAGTTCTGGAACTTCTGGCTGAAGGTGGACATGGACTCTGCGACCAGATTGACCTTCAGGCCGAGCTTCGCCCACATTGACACCAATGCGATGCAGATCTTCTCGTCGTTGACGTATCGGTTGTTGGGGCAGTTGAGCTGAAACTCGAAGCCCGCAGGGTATCCGGCCTCGGCAAGCAGTTTTTTCGCTCGGGGAAGGTCGGGCCTGAGCGGCTTGTCGATGTCCGGGGTATTGCCGTTCACACCGGGCGCGACCATGATGCCTGCGGGCAGGGACATGCCTCGCATGATGTTGCGGCGGATGGCCTCGCGGTCAACCGCAAGACTCAGTGCCTCGCGAACCCGCTTGTCCTTGAACGGGTTCTTGCCTTTCACCGACGAGTACTTGAGTTGCTCGCTGCCTTGGTCCAGCGCAATGAAGATCGTCCGGACTTCCGGACCGTCGACGACCTTGAGTCGCTTGTCGGCCCTCAGCCTTGCCAGGTCCTGGGGCGGGACGTCGGTCACCATGTCCAGGTCACCGGAGAGCAAAGCCGCGATGCGAGTGCCTTCGCTCTTGATTGGCGTGTAGATCACCTGGGTAACGTTGCCTGAGCGCTTGTCCCACCACTGCTCATTGACCGCCATCGCGATCCTGGACTCCGGCTGCCAGCTGAGGATTCGGTACGGGCCGGTGCCGTTCACGTTGCGGGAGGCGAAGTTCTCCTCCTTGGCCTTGTAGTCCTGCACGTTGGTGGTGCGGTTTTTCTCGGCCCAGCCTTTGCTCATCATCCTGAAGTCGATGATGTTCCGCAGCAGGATCGGGTTCGGCGCGGAAAGGATGAGGTCGACCGTGAAGTCGTCGACCTTCTTGACTTCGGAGATGCCGGTGACGTAGATCTGCATCGTCCCCTGCGGCTGCTTGATCCGGCCGAAACTGAAGACGACGTCATCGGCGCTGAAGGGTGAGCCGTCATGAAACCTGACTCCCTTGCGCAACTCGAAGCGAACTTGCGTGGGCGAGATGAAAGTCCACTTGGTCGCCAGCGCGGGTTCCACCTCGTATCTGGCGTTGTAGCGCGTCAGCCCTTCATACGCGTGCATCAGGATCGCGTTCGTGGTCGCGTGGTTCTGCGAGTGCGGGTCGAGCGTGAGGATGTCGTTCTGTGCTCCCCACCTCAGCATGGTGGCGTGGGCTGGCGCGAGGACGACACCGCAGGCCAGCGCAGCTGTGGCGAGCATGACCTTCAGCTTCATCGAGAAAGCTCCTGTGGAGGCGAAAAGGGCATGCTAGTGGCTTCCATGTGTGAACTTCCACCGGATAAGCCCGCGGGCAGGCGCAGACGAGTGCTTGCAACTGAGGGTTACCTCGGTGGTACAGTCGCGCCCGGATATCTAATCAGGTCCTTCCCGTCCCCTTGCTGGCGCAGCCAGTCAAGGCGGGTCGCAATCCGCCAACCGGTCGAGCCGGGAACGCGGAAGGTTTTCAACCCATCGTGAGCTCCGGAAACCGGGGCGAAAGGTGAGCGAGAGATGATGCAGCAAAGCAGGTCCAATTCGTACCTGTTCGGGGGCAATGCCCCGTATGTCGAAGAGCTCTACGAGGCCTACCTCGACAACCCCGGCAGCGTGCCGGACAACTGGCGCGCCTACTTCGACAACCTGCAGAACGTGCCGGCCACCGACGGCACGGAGAACCGCGACGTCGCGCACGCGCCGGTCATCGAATCCTTCGCCCAGCGCGCCAAGGCCAACGCCTTCGCCGTCAAGGCCAGCTCGGCTGACCTGGCCGTCGCGCGCAAGCAGGTCCATGTCCAGTCGTTGATCGCCGCCTACCGCTTCCTCGGCTCGCGCTGGGCGGACCTGGATCCGTTGAAGCGCACCGAGCGCCCCAAGATCCCCGAGCTGGAGCCCGCGTTCTACGACCTGACCGAGTCCGACATGGACATCACGTTCAGCGCCGCGAACACGTACTTCAGCAAGGCCGAGAACATGACCCTGCGCGACATCGTGCAGGCGCTGCGGGACACCTATTGCGGCACCATCGGTGCCGAATTCATGCATGTGACCGACCCGGCCGAGAAGCGCTGGTGGCAGGAAAGCCTGGAGTCGATCCGCAGCAAGCCCACCTTCACCGCGGACCAGAAGAAGCACATCCTCGATCGCCTGACGGCTGCCGAGGGCCTGGAACGGTACCTGCACACGAAGTACGTCGGCCAGAAGCGCTTCTCGCTCGAAGGCGGCGAGAGCTTCATCGCCTCGATGGACGAGGTGGTGCAGCGCGCCGGCGAGAAGGGCGTGCAGGAGATCGTGATCGGCATGGCCCACCGCGGCCGCCTGAACGTGCTGGTGAACACGCTGGGCAAGATGCCGGCGGACCTGTTCGCCGAGTTCGAGCACACCGCGCCCGAGCACCTGCCGGCTGGTGACGTGAAGTACCACCAGGGCTTCTCCAGCGACATCTCCACCCGCGGTGGCCCGGTGCACCTGAGTCTCGCGTTCAACCCCTCGCACCTGGAGATCGTGAACCCGGTGGTCGAAGGCTCGGTCAAGGCGCGCATGGACCGCCGTGGCGACAAGGAAGGCGACCAGGTGCTGCCCGTGCTGGTGCACGGCGACGCCGCCTTCGCCGGCCAGGGCGTGGTGATGGAGACGCTGGCGCTGGCGCAGACGCGCGGCTACTACACCGGCGGCACGGTCCACATCGTCATCAACAACCAGATCGGCTTCACGACCAGCGACCCGCGCGACGCACGCTCCACGCTGTACTGCACCGACGTCGTCAAGATGATCGAGGCCCCGGTGCTGCACGTGAATGGCGATGATCCCGAGGCCGTCGTGCTGTGCACGCAGCTGGCGCTGGACTACCGCCAGAAGTTCAACAAGGACGTGGTCGTCGACATCATCTGCTTCCGCAAGCTGGGCCACAACGAACAGGACACGCCCAGCCTGACGCAGCCGCTGATGTACAAGAAGATCGGCCAGCACCCCGGAACCCGCAAGCTGTACGGCGAGAAGCTGGTGACGCAAGGCGTGCTGCCGGCCAACGGCCCGGACGAGATGGTCAAGGCCTTCCGCGCCGCGATGGACGCAGGCAAGCACACGGTCGATCCGGTGCTGACCAACTTCAAGAGCAAGTACGCCGTCGACTGGGCCCCGTTCCTGGGCAAGAAGTGGACGGACGCGGCCGACACCGCGCTGCCCCTGGCGGAGATCAAGCGCCTGGCCGAGCGGCTGACGACCATCCCCGCCAACTTCAAGGTCCACCCGCTGGTCGAGAAGGTCATTGCCGACCGCGCCGCGATGGGCCGCGGCGAGATCAATGTCGACTGGGGCATGGGCGAGCACTTGGCCTTCGCCTCGCTGGTGGCCTCGGGCTACGCGGTGCGCCTGTCGGGTGAAGACTGCGGCCGCGGCACCTTCGTGCACCGCCATGCCGTTCTGCACGACCAGAACCGCGAGAAGTGGGACACCGGCATCTACGTGCCGCTGGAGCACGTGGCCGAGAACCAGGCCCCGTTCGTCGTCATCGACTCCATCCTGTCGGAAGAGGCGGTGCTCGGCTTCGAGTACGGCTACGCCAGCGCCGAGCCCAATACGCTGACGATCTGGGAAGCCCAGTTCGGCGACTTCGTGAACGGCGCGCAGGTCGTCATCGACCAGTTCATCGCCTCGGGCGAGGTGAAGTGGGGCCGTGCCAACGGCATCACGATGATGCTGCCGCACGGCTACGAAGGCCAGGGCCCTGAGCACAGCTCGGCGCGCCTGGAGCGCTTCATGCAGCTGGCCGCGGACAACAACATGCAGATCGTGCAGCCGACCTCGGCCAGCCAGATCTTCCATGTGCTGCGTCGGCAGATGGTGCGCATGTTCCGCAAGCCGCTGGTCATCATGACGCCGAAGTCCCTGCTGCGGAACAAGGACGCGACCTCGCCGCTGTCGGAGTTCACCAAGGGCGAGTTCCATACCGTGCTCGGGGAACAGAACACGGACATCGTGGCCGACAAGGTCAAGCGCGTGATCGCTTGTTCGGGCAAGGTCTATTACGACCTGGTCAAGAAGCGCGAGGAGAAGAAGGCGTTCGACACCGCGATCCTGCGCGTCGAGCAGCTCTACCCGTTCCCGCACAAGGCCTTTGCCGCCGAGATGCGGCGTTATCCGAACGCCACGGACGTGGTGTGGTGCCAGGACGAGCCGCAGAACCAGGGCGCCTGGTTCTTCGTGCAGCACTACATCCACGAGAACATGGGCGACGGGCAGAAGCTGGGCTACGCCGGCCGTCCCGCGTCGGCATCGCCGGCCGTGGGCTATGCGCACCTGCACCAGGAACAGCAAAAGGCGCTGCTCGACCAGGCCTTCGCCAAGCTCAAGGGCTTCGTCCTCACCAAGTGACCTTCAGGCTGCAGCCGCCGGGGCGCGCGTTCGCGCCCCGGTGAGCGTGGGCGCCTGCGCGCGCCCGGCCGACCGCACCGAACACACAGAGATTTGACATGGCAATCATCGAAGTCAAGGTTCCGCAGCTCTCCGAATCCGTGGCCGAAGCCACGCTGCTGCAATGGAAGAAGAAGCCCGGCGAGGCCGTGGCGATGGACGAGATCCTGATCGAGATCGAGACCGACAAGGTCGTGCTCGAAGTGCCTGCGCCCGCCGCTGGCGTGCTGTCCGAGCACGTGGTCGCCGACGGAGGCACGGTCACCAGCGACCAGGTCATCGCGAAGATCGACACCGAAGCGACCGCCGGCGCCGCCCCTGCCGCCAGCGCCCCGGCGCCAGTCGCTTCCGCCCCGGCCGCGGCGGCCGCCGCCCCGGCTTCCAGCAGCAAGAGCGACGTCGCGATGCCGGCCGCAGCCAAGCTGATGGCGGACAACAACCTCGCGGCCGGATCGGTCGCCGGCACCGGCAAGGATGGCCGCGTGACCAAGGGCGACGTGCTGGGCGCGCTGGCCTCGGGCGCTGCGGCCAAGCCCGCTCCGGCCCCGGTCGCGGCGGCGGTCGCCAAGCCGCTGCCCGCCGTTGCCGCGCCGGTGGCGCCCAACCTGGGAGACCGCCCCGAACAGCGCGTGCCGATGTCGCGCCTGCGCGCTCGCGTCGCGGAACGCCTGCTGCAGTCGCAGGCCACCAACGCCATCCTCACCACCTTCAACGAGGTCAACATGGCCCCGCTGATGGAGATGCGCAAGAAGTTCCAGGAGAAGTTCGAGAAGGAGCACGGCGTCAAGCTGGGCTTCATGAGCTTCTTCGTCAAGGCCGCTGTCGCTGCACTCAAGCGTTATCCGGTGCTGAACGCCTCGGTCGACGGCAACGACATCGTCTACCACGGCTACTTCGACATCGGCATCGCCGTCGGCTCGCCGCGCGGCCTGGTCGTGCCCATCCTGCGCAACTGCGACCAGATGACCTTCGCCGAGATCGAGAAGAAGATCGCCGAGTTCGGCCAGAAGGCCAAGGACGGCAAGCTGGGCATCGAGGAACTGACCGGCGGCACCTTCTCCATCAGCAACGGCGGCACCTTCGGCTCGATGCTGTCGACGCCGATCATCAACCCGCCGCAGTCGGCCATCCTGGGCGTGCACGCCACCAAGGACCGCGCCGTGGTGGAGAACGGCCAGATCGTGATCCGTCCGATCAACTACCTGGCCATGAGCTACGACCACCGCATCATCGACGGCCGCGAAGCCGTGCTGGGCCTGGTGGCCATGAAGGACGCGCTGGAAGACCCGGCCCGCCTGCTGTTCGACATCTGAGCGAGGACGGACACGATGAGCAAATCATTCGACGTCGTCGTCATCGGCGGCGGCCCCGGCGGCTACATCGCGGCGATCCGCGCCGCGCAGCTCGGATTCAACGTCGCCTGCATCGACGAGTGGAAGAACGACAAGGGCGGTCCGGCCCCCGGCGGAACCTGCACCAACGTTGGCTGCATTCCCTCCAAGGCACTGCTGCAGTCGTCCGAGCACTTCGAACACGCGGGCAAGCACTTCGCCGATCACGGCATCGGCCTGTCGAATCTGTCGATCGACGTGGCGAAGATGACCGCGCGCAAGGACCAGGTCGTCAAGCAGAACAACGATGGCATCCTGTACCTGTTCAAGAAGAACAAGGTCACGTTCTTCCACGGCCGCGGTTCGTTTGTGAAAGCAGGTCAGGGCGGTTACGAGATCGCCGTGGCCGGCGCCGCGAACGAGACGCTGACCGCCAAGCACGTCATCGTGGCCACGGGCTCCAACCCGCGCGCGCTTCCCGGTGCGGCTTTCGACGAGGACAAGATCCTCTCGAACGACGGCGCCCTGCGCATCCCGTCGGTGCCGAAGACCTTGGGCGTTATCGGTTCCGGCGTGATCGGTCTCGAGATGGGTTCGGTGTGGCGCCGCCTGGGTGCCGAGGTGACCATCCTCGAAGCGCTGCCGACGTTCCTCGGCGCGGCGGACGAACAGGTCGCCAAGGAGGCCCAGAAGGCCTTCGTCAAGCAGGGCCTGAAGTTCGAATTCGGCGTCAAGATCACCGAAGTCAAGACCAGCAAGTCCGGCGTCACCGTGGCGTACACCAACGGCAAGGGCGAGCCGGCTTCGCTGGGCGTGGAGCGCCTGATCGTCTCGATCGGCCGCGTGCCCAACACCATCGGCCTGAACCCCGAGGCGGTGGGCCTGAAGCTCGACGAGCGCGGCGCGATCGTCGTCGACGGCGATTGCAGGACCAACCTGCCGAACGTCTGGGCGGTGGGCGACGTGGTGCGTGGCCCGATGCTCGCCCACAAGGCCGAGGAAGAGGGCGTGGCCGTGGCCGAGCGCATTGCGGGTCAGCACGGGCACGTCAACTTCAACACTGTGCCGTGGGTGATCTACACCTCGCCCGAGATCGCCTGGGTCGGCCAGACCGAACAGCAGCTGAAGGCCGAGGGCCGCGCCTACAAGGCCGGCAGCTTCCCCTTCATGGCCAACGGCCGCGCCCGCGCGCTGGGCGACACCACCGGCTTCGTCAAGTTCATCGCGGATGCGAAGACGGATGAGATCCTGGGCGTGCACATCGTCGGCCCCTTCGCGTCCGAGCTGATCTCGGAAGCGGTGGTGGCGATGGAGTTCAAGGCCTCGGCCGAGGACATCGCCCGCATCTGCCACGCGCACCCGTCCCTGAGCGAAGCGACGAAGGAGGCCGCGCTCGCGGTCGACAAGCGCACGCTGAACTTCTAAGGATGACATCCCCAAGCTCACTTCGTTCGCGGCCCCCCAAGGGGGCGCCAGCGCGCTCCGGGCGGCCGAGCGGGCGCTGAGCCAAAGCGTCATGGGGGTCCGCCAGCTCTTCGAAGCGACGCTCGCCGAGCGCGGCTACGTGGCCGATCCGGCCCAGCAGCGCGCCATCGACGCCTTGGAACGCTGCGAGAACGAGTGGGCGGATTACAAGGCGCGCCGCAGCAACGTCATCGCGAAGATGCTGGTGCGGCCGCCGATCCCGCGCGGCGTGTACATGCACGGTGGCGTCGGGCGCGGCAAGAGCTTCCTGATGGACTGCTTCTTCCAGTCCGTCCCGCTCACGCGCAAGACCCGCCTGCACTTCCACGAGTTCATGCGCGAGGTGCACCGCGAACTGCAGGAGCTCAAGGGCCAGCAGAACCCGCTCGAGGAGCTGGGCAGGCGCATCGCGCGGCGCTTCCGGCTCATCTGCTTCGACGAGTTCCACGTCGCCGACGTGACCGACGCGATGATCCTGCACCGGTTGCTGGAAGCGATGTTCGCGAACCGGGTGTCGATCGTCACGACGTCCAACTTCCATCCGGATGGCCTGTACCCCCACGGCCTGCACCGGGACCGCATCCTGCCCGCGATCGCGCTGCTCAAGCAGAAGCTCGAGGTCATCAACGTCGACAACGGTACCGACTACCGGCGTCGCACGCTCGAGCACGTGAAGCTGTACCACACGCCCTTGGGGGAGGCCGCGGAGGCGGCGCTGTGCGAGGCCTTCGGCGAACTGGCCGAAGCCCGTGACGAGAGTCCGCTGCTGCACATCGAGCACCGCGAGCTGCGCGCGCTGCGCCGCGCCGGCGGCGTGGTGTGGTTCGACTTTTCGACCCTGTGCGGTGGCCCGCGCTCACAGAACGACTACCTCGAGCTGGCGCAGCAGTTCCACACGTTGATCCTCTCGAACGTGCCGCAGATGCCGCCGCGCCTGGCGAGCGAGGCACGCCGCTTCACGCTGCTGGTGGATGTGCTCTATGACCGCAGGGTCAAACTCATCATGTCGGCCGCCGTCCCGGCTGAGGAGTTGTACACGGAGGGGCCGCTGGCGCACGAGTTTCCACGCACGGTGTCACGGCTGCAGGAAATGCAATCCGCGGAGTACCTGGCGCTGGAACGGCGCGAGGTCGATACCCGCATTGCCTGAAGGACGTCTTCGTTGAACCGCATGAAGTTCTGGGCCAGCGCGCTCGCCCTGGCCGCCTCGGCCACCTGGGGCCAGGCTTCCGCACCGGCGGGTGACAGTGCGCGCGAGCGGCAGCGCATCGCGGCCGAGAAGCAGGAGGTCGAACGGCGCTTCGAGGCAGCGCGGCGCGAGTGCGAGACGCGTTTCGCGGTCAGCAGCTGCGTCGAACAGGCGCGCAGCGAGCGCCGGCGGGCGCTGGAACAGCTGGCGGGGCAGCAGGCGGTGCTCGACGATGCCCAGCGCCGGGCCCGGGCGGCAGAGCGCATGCGGTCGATCCGCGAGAATGCGCGCCAGGCCGATGAGCGCGCCGCGTCACCGGCGGCCTCCGCGGTCATGCGGGCTCGCCGGGTGCCCCCGGCGCCGCGCAGCCCTTCATCGGCCCCATCTGAGCAGCGCTTGCAGGTGACGCCCCAGGAGGCCGCGCAGCGCCGCGACGAGCGGGTCCAGCGCGAACAGGAAGCTGCGGAACACCGCGACGCCGTGTTGCGCCGCAATGCGGAGCAGGATGCGCGCAAGCGTCCCTCGGCGCCCTTGCCGGTGCCGTCCGCCCCAGGCGCGGGGCGTTGACCACGGCCGGCCGTCGTGGGTGGTCCGACGGCGTGTGCGCTGCCGCGTCAGGTGATCGGCTCGACCCGCACCAGCGCCAGCGACAGGTTGTCACCACCACCGCGCGCGCGCTGCCGCGCTTTGGTCACCAGCATCTCGCTGGCCTCGCGCGGCGGCAGGCCATGCACGATGGCGCCCAGTTCGCGCGGCGTGAAGTAGTGCCACAGGCCATCGCTGCACGCCATCACCGTGTCCCCCACTTGCAGCGCATCGATGTGGCTGATGGTCACGGGTGGGTCGGCCTGCGTGCCGAGGCAGCCGGTCAGGAGGTTGGCCTGCGGGTGGGCATTGGCCTGTTCCTCGGTGAGCTTGCCTTCGTCGATCAGGCGCTGCACGTACGAATGGTCGGTGGTGCGGCTGACCATCTCGGCGCCGCGGAAGTGGTACACGCGGGAATCACCGGCATGCGCCACCGTGCAGTCCAGTGCCGGCCCGAGCAGGAAGGCGGCAATGGTGCTGTGCGGCTCTTCTTCGGCCGTGATGGCGGTCAGCTTGATCATCAGGTGCGCCTCCATCACCAACTGCTTCAGCAGTTCGCCCGGGTCGTCCTTGCTCGGCACGTAGCGCTCGAAGATCTGCTTGGCCGTGAGCACCACCTGGTCGGACGCCTTGCGGCCGCCGCTCTTGCCCCCCATGCCGTCGGCGAGCACCGCCAGCAGGCAGCCCGGCACACGCAGGTGGGACAGGATTTCGACCTGGTCCTGCTGGTAGGCGCGATCGCCGCGGTGCAGGGCTGTCGAGGCGGTGAGCCGATGGGCCTGGGGGGTACTTGCGCTCATGGGGAAATCCTTCTTGCGGCCGGTCGGGCAGCTCCGCCGTCCGGGCGCGTGGCGGGTCCCAGGCGACCCGCCGTACGCGTGGGCGCTGACTATAAACTCAAGTGACCATGACGCCGGATTCGACGGTCGACGACAACCTCCATTCGCCGCAGCGGCGGCTCATCGAACTGCGCATCGAGCACGCCGATCTCGACAACCTGATCGATCGCGCCGTCGAACAGAGTCCCCTGGATGAGTTGTCGCTGCGCCGGCTGAAGAAGCGGCGCCTGCTGCTGCGCGACCAGATCGCACGGTTGGAGACCGAGCTCGACCCGCCGGAGCCGGCGTGAGCGAATCCGCCAGCGACACTGCCGATCGCCTCCCGCCGAAGACCGCTGACATCGCCGTCGCCTCCGGCCCCGGGCCCTCTGCACTGGCCGAGGCCACGCTTGCGGCGCTGGCCAGCGGCGGCCTGCTTTCGCAGGCCGATCCTGGCTTCGTCGAGCGGGCGATGCAGCAGCGCTTGGCGCTGGCTGCGGCAGAGGCGATCGAAGACCGGGCCGCGCTGGTCGCCGAGGCCGGCACCGGCGTGGGCAAGACCTTCGCCTACCTCGTGCCCTTGCTGCTGTCGCAGCGGCGCGCGCTGGTCAGCACGGCGACGAAGAGCCTGCAGGACCAGCTGTTCCTGCGCGATCTGCCTCGGCTGCGCGACGCGCTGCACGTGCCGGTGCGCATCGCGCTGCTGAAGGGGCGGGGCAGCTATCTGTGCCTGCATCGCCTGGCTCAGGCGCGCAGTACCGCCACCTTGCCCGACCGCTTCGCGGTGCGTGCGCTGGCCCGCATCGAGACCTGGGCCACGGCCACACAGAACGGCGACCTGGCGGAAATCGACGGTCTCGACGAGCGTTCGCCGGTGATTCCGATCGTCACGTCGACCCGCGACAACTGCCTGGGCAGCGACTGCCCCGAGTTCGCGCGCTGCCATGTGGTGAAGGCGCGGCGCGAGGCGATGGCGGCCGACCTTGTGGTCGTCAACCACCATCTCTTCTTCGCCGACGTGTCGTTGCGCGACAGCGGCGTGGCCGAACTGCTGCCGACGGTCGATGCGATCGTCTTCGACGAGGCGCACCAGCTGGTCGAGACCGGCCTGCAGTTCCTCGGCACCACGCTTGCGACCGGGCAGGCGCTGGAGCTGGCGCGCGACCTGGTGGCTGCCGGGCTGACGCATGCACGCGGCCAGGAGCCCTGGCAGGAGCTGGGGGGCGTGATCGAGCGGGCCGCGCGCGAGTTGCGGCTGGTTTGCGCCGGTCCGCTGCGCGACGTGCGCGGTGTGCTGAAGCTGCGCTGGACGGAGCGAGCCGCGCAGCCGGGCTTCGCGACTGCGCTGCAGGGCATCGTGGAAGCCGCCCAGGCGGCATCGGAGGCCGCGGTGCGGGCCGAGGCCACGTCGCCGGACTTCACGCGGCTGATCGCTCGCACGCGCGGCTTGCAGGCGCTGGCGCAGGGCTTTGTCGAGCCGGCCGCCGATGACCGGGTGCGCTGGATCGACCTGGGGCCGCGCGACGCGCGTCTGATCGAGTCGCCCCTGCACATCCGGGACCTCTTCACCGAGCAACGCGAGTCCGGCGCGCGCGCCTGGATCTTCACCTCGGCCACCTTGGGCACCGACGATGAACTGGGTTGGTTCTGCGAGGCCGCGGCGATGGAGGATGCGCGCAAGCTGCGCGTCGGAAGCCCTTTCGATTACGCGGCGAACGCGCGCACGTGGGTGCCGCCGCGCTTCCCGAAGCCGAACGAGGCCGATCACCCGGAAGCCGTGGGCATGCTCGCGGCGCGACTGGCCGGGCGCCTCGGCGGCCGCACCTTCGTGCTGACGACCACGCTGCGCGTGCTGCCCTTGATCGCGCAATCGCTCGAGGAGCGCAGCGAGGCCGAGGGGCTGGGTCTGAAGGTGCTGGTGCAGGGCAGCCACCCGAAGCGCACGCTGCTGCAGCGCTTCCTGGACACACCCCGCAGCGTGCTGGTCGGCTCCCAGAGCTTCTGGGAAGGCATCGACGTGCCCGGTGACGCGCTGCAGTGCGTGATCATCGACAAGCTGCCGTTCCCGCCACCCAACGACCCGCTCGTGCAGGCCCGCACGCGCGAACTGGAGCGGCAAGGGCGCTCGGCCTTCGACGACTATTTCCTGTCCGAGGCCGCGATATCGCTGAAGCAGGGCGCTGGGCGCTTGATCCGCAGCGAGGCCGACCGCGGACTGCTGGTGATCACCGACCCCCGCCTGCGGCAGATGCCTTACGGGCGCAAGCTGCGCCAGGCCTTGCCGCCGATGGGCACGCTGGACACCGAAGCGGATGCGCTGGCCTGGCTCGACGAGCTGGCCGCGTCGCACGTCCGTTAGCGGCTCACCAGAACTTCCACCAGGGGCGCGTCGGCCGCTCGCCGCCTTCCACGAAGCGGCTCTTCGGGAAGTTCTTCTTCAGCACGCGGTCGGCATCGTCGCGCAGCTCGGTGAGGCCGAGCTTGTCGTAGCTGGCGACCATGATGGACAGCGCTTCTTCGCTCGCTGGCGACTGCGGGTAGTCGCGCACCGCCTGCTGGGCCCGGTTCGCCGCCGCGACGTAGGCGGCGCGGCGGAAGTAGTAGCGCGCCACGTGGACCTCGTGTTCCGCCAGCGCATTCACGATGTAGTCCATGCGCAGGCGCGCGTCCTCGCTGTACTTCGAGGTGGGGAACTGGTCGATCAGTTGCTTGAAGGCCTGGTATGCATCGCGCGATGCCTGCTGGTCCCGCTCCGACAGGTTCTGGCCGGCGAGGTTGCCGAACAGGCCCAGGTTGTCGTTGAAGTTGATCAGCCCCTTCAGGTACAGGGCGTAGTCCAAGGCCGGGCTCGACGGATGCAGCCTGATGAAGCGGTCCACCGTGGCGGTGGCTTGCACGCGTTCGCCCATGCGCCACTGGGCGTACGCCGTGTCCAGCAGGGCCTGCTGGGCCAGCAGGGTGCCGGCGGCGCGGCCTTCGATGCGCTCCAGCGTCTTGATCGCGCGTTCGTAGCTCCCGGCGGAGAGGTCTTCGCGGGCCTCTGCATACAATTTGTCGACAGCTTCGCGACTGTCGTCGCGCTTGGGGTCCGAGCCGCAGCCGGCCAGCACAGCCAGCAGCAACGGAGCAAGCAGCGCCCACGGGCGCCAGGGCTTGATAGGGCTCATCGATCGATTCCGCTTAGCGCGTGATGCGCGGCGACTTCCCGCTACGGGTGGAAAGCGCAAGATTCTAATGTCCCGTTCTCATGCGTCCGCTGAGGGTGAACCGCCTCTGGACACCCGCATCGACCCGGTGGAGGCGGCCGAGCCCGACGAGGCCGCGTATGAATGGCGGCAAGGTGCCGTCGATGCCGACGGCCACGGCGAGCGCCTCGACAAGCTGCTGGTCCGCCTCGCCCCCGAGTTCTCGCGCAGCCACCTGCAGGGCCTGGTGGCAGGCGGCCACGTGCAGGTCGATGGAAAGGCCGTCACCGTTGCCGCGCGCAAGCTGCGTGCGGGCCAGCGCGTTCGTGTCGAGCTGGTGCCTACGGCCCAGAGCCTCGCCTTCCGGCCGGAGCCGATGGCCTTGGCCATCGTCCACGAGGACGAGCACCTGCTGGTCGTCGACAAGCCTGCAGGGCTGGTGGTGCATCCGGCGGCAGGCAATTGGTCCGGCACCTTGCTGAACGGCCTGCTGGCGCACCATGCGGAAGCCGCCCGACTTCCACGTGCGGGCATCGTGCATCGCCTCGACAAGGACACCAGCGGCCTGATGGTGGTCGCCAAGACGCTGCCCGCGATGACTGCGCTGGTCCGCAGCATTGCCGCCCGCGATGTGCGGCGCGAATACCTCGCGCTGGCGCACGGCGAGGCGCCATGGCTGCGCCTGTCGATCGAGGCGCCCATTGGCCGCGACCCGCTATCGCGTATCCGCATGGCCGTCGTCGCCGGCGGCAAGCCGGCCCGCACGGATGTCGAGCGGCTGGCCGTGCGGGAAGGCGTCACCGCGGTGCGGTGCAGGCTGCACACCGGCCGCACGCACCAGATCCGCGTGCACCTCGCTCACCGTGGGATGCCGCTGATCGCCGATTCGGTCTATGGCGGGCAGCCGTTGCTGGGGCTGCGGCGTCAGGCCCTGCATGCCGCGGAACTGGCATTCGATCACCCCGTCGAACAGCGAGCAATGGCATTCCAGTCGTCTTTGCCGGCAGATTTGGCTCTGGCCTGGCAACAGATCGTGGTGGCCTGATGGATGCCGCGGTGATGCGGCTACAATCGCGCCCGATGTGCCGGCTCACAGCGGCCTCTGCGTGAAGCAGCAGCCCACCGAGCCAGGCCGCCCGGCAAGCGCCTTGATGACGCCGGGCCCGGGGCCTGCAGCCAGCTGCCGCCCCTCGCAGCAGACCAGCGAAGCGAATTCAGCAGTCGTGAGCCGCCCGCGAAGGCGAGCCACCCGATCGACCCGCCACTTGCCATGGAGCCTGCCGAGCGCACCGCGCCGGCGCCAGTGAACAGAGGTTCATGAACACCCTGGAGGCCAAACGCGTCCTCGAGACGGCGTTGATCTGCGCGCAGCAGCCGCTGCCTTTGCGTGACATGCGCAGCCTGTTCGATGACCAGGTCGGTGCGGACACCATCCGTTCGCTGCTCGATGAATTGGTGCGCGACTGGGAGGAGCGCGGGGTCGAGTTGGTGGCGTTGTCGACGGGGTGGCGGTTCCAGAGCCGGCCCGAGATGCGCATCTACCTCGACCGACTGCACCCCGAAAAGCCGCCGCGCTATTCCCGCGCGACGATGGAGACGTTGGCGATCATCGCCTATCGGCAGCCGGTGACCCGTGGGGACATCGAGGACATCCGTGGCGTGACGGTCAGCAGCCAGATCGTCAAGCAACTCGAGGATCGGGGCTGGATCGAGGCCATCGGCTACCGTGAGGCGCCCGGCCGTCCGGCCCTGTACGCCACCACGCGGCAGTTCCTCGATGACCTGGGCCTTGCCAGCCTCGACCAATTGCCCGCGCTCGATGGGGCGCCTTCGGCGGAGTCGCTGCAGGTCGTCGCGGAGGCGCAGCCGATGCTGCTGCCTGAGCTGGCCACCGGCCAACCACCCTTGCCGCTGGAAGACACCAGCGGCTCCTCGGGGCCAAGCGAGGCGCCTGAGGCCGCGGTCGATGGCGCCTTGGCGCCGCCGTCCGATGTTCCGCCTGATGTCCCGTCCGATCCGGCCGCTGCGATGCCGCCCGAGGCGGACGGCGATTCCCTCGGCAATCTTGCCGATCCCGACCCTACTTCTGCCCCGCACGCATGAACCCGCAAGACAACGATCAGCAGCCGCTCGCGGATCCCGGCGCCCAGCCCGAAGCCGAAGCGGCGCCGAAGCCGCGCAAGCGTCGCGCCTCCACGAAGCTGGCGGTGGCCGAGGCCGCCACCGAGGCCACCACCGAGGCGGCGGCCGGCGATAGCGCGCCGCAACCCGCTGCCGAACCGGAAGCTGCGCCGGCGAAGCCGAAGCGCACGCGTCGGAAGGTGGCGTCCACGGTTGGTGAGGCCGACGGCGCAACGGTCCAGTTGGCGCTGCCGATCGAGCCTGCGGCGTCCCCCGTGACCGCGGCGGTAGCGCCGGCCCAGCCGCCGGCCGCAGCGGAGGGGGGCGAAGTCACGTCCGCGGGTCCGCGCGGTGCCGCGGCCGACGATGCCAGCGCGCCGCGCCTCTCCGGCGAGGGCGGGGCGGTGTCCGATGCCCGGGCGGCTGATGAAGGCGATGCCGCCGGCGAGGGCGATTCGGCTGACGATGCGCCTCGGCGACGCAGCCGCAATCGCCGCCGCGGACGGCGCTCGGGGGAGCGGCAGGCCGCGGAACAAGGGGCGCCCGAGGGTGCCGAAGCCGCGTCGGACACGGCAACTCGGCCGGCGCTTGGAATCGCCGCCGGCGATGATGAGGACGAGGACGACGAGGTGCCCGCCGCCGAGGTGGCGTTCACGCCGGCCGATGCGGGCGAGACCTTTGCTGACGTGCTGTCCGGCGCGTATGACGCGCTGCCCACGGAAGACCTGGAGGCCGTGCCGGAGCGCCGTGTGCTTGCTGCCGAGCCCGATGCACCGAAGCTGCACAAGGTGCTCGCCCAGGCAGGCATCGGTTCGCGTCGCGACATGGAGCAGTTGATCGCCGACGGCCGCGTGACGGTCAACGGCCAGCCGGCCCACACCGGGCAGCGCATTTCCTTCGGGGACCAGATCAAGGTTGGAGGCAAGCCGGTGAAGGTGCGCATCGTGCCGCCGCTGCCGCGTGTCCTGGCGTACCACAAGCCGGTTGGCGAGGTGGTGACGCACGACGACCCGCAGCACCGGCCGACGGTCTTCCGCCGCTTGCCGCGCCTGCCGCAGGGCAAGTGGCAATCCGTCGGTCGCCTCGACATCAACACCGAAGGCCTGCTGCTGTTCACGAACTCCGGCGAGCTGGCGCATCAGCTCATGCACCCGCGCTTCGGCGTCGAGCGCGAGTACGCGGTGCGCGTGCTGGGCACGCTGGACGAAGAGGCGCGCGAGGCCCTGCTCGAAGGCGTCGAGATCGACGGCCAGCGCGCCGCTTTCAAGTCCATCGCTGACGGCGGCGGCGAGGGGGCGAACCACTGGTATCGGGTCGTCATCTCGGAAGGGCGCAACCGCGAGGTGCGCAAGCTCTTCGACAGCGTCGACCTGACCGTCAGCCGCTTGATTCGCATTCGCTACGGCTGCGTGGTGCTGCCGCGCGGCCTCAAGCGCGGCGTGTTCGTGGACCTGAACGAGGCCGAGGTGCGCGAGTTGCGCCGGCTTGCCGGTGGCGGACGCGAGCCGCAGCAAGGCGGCCAGCAGCGGCAGGCCCAGGACGGCGGCGGCAGTGGCAAGTCGCGTCGCAACCGCCGTGGCGGGCAAGGCGGTGGGCGTGACCGGAATGACCGCAACGATCGAGGCGATCGGGGGGAACGTTTCGAGCGCCGCGAACCGGGGGAGGGTGGCCCCATCCCCAACCCGCTGCAGCAGACTTTCGACAAGCGGGCGATCCGCGAGGCCCGCCAGCCTCGCCGCGAGTACTCGGAAGACGGCCCGATCCCGAATCCGCTCGAGCAGACCTACGACAAGCGCTTCGTGCAGAAGCAGCGCGGCTTTGGCGGCGGCGGTGGTCGGCGCCAGGGTGGTGGCGACGGCGGCGGCCAGCCCGACCCGATGAAGACCTCGCTGGGCTACATCGGCGCCGATGCCTTCGTGCGCAAGTTCCAAGGCGGCGGCGGCGGTGGCGGCGGGCGCGGCGGCAAGCGCCGCGGTGGCCGTTGAGGCGCTGCGGTCACGATGTAAAGCTAGAATCCCACGTTTCCCTTTTAAGTCATTGATTCAGGAGAACTTTATGGCCATCGAACGCACGCTCTCGATCATCAAGCCCGACGCCGTGGCGAAGAACGTGATCGGCCAGATCTACGCTCGTTTCGAAGGCGCCGGCCTGAAGATCATCGCGGCCAAGATGGCGCACCTGTCGCGCGGCGAAGCCGAGGCTTTCTATGCCGTCCACAAGGCCCGCCCGTTCTTCAAGGACTTGGTGGATTTCATGGTTTCGGGACCGGTGATGATCCAGGTGCTCGAGGGCGAAGGCGCCATCGCCAAGAACCGTGAATTGATGGGTGCGACCGATCCGAAGAAGGCCGAGAAGGGCACGATCCGCGCCGACTTCGCCGACAGCATCGACGCCAACGCCGTGCATGGATCGGATGCCCCGGAGACCGCCGCTGTCGAAGTGGCGTTCTTCTTCCCGGGCATGAACGTCTACAGCCGCTAAGGCTGAATCCGCGGCGCGGCGGCGGTCGTGAGCCAGGTCAACCTGCTCGATTTCGATCTCGACGGTCTCGCCGCGTACTGTGAGGGGCTGGGCGAGAAGCGCTTCCGCGCCGTCCAGCTGTTCCGCTGGATCCACCAGAAGGGCGCGGCCGATTTCTCGGCCATGTCCGACCTGGCAAAGTCGCTGCGCGACAAGCTCGCCGGCGTAGCGGGCGTCACCCGCCTGCCCATCGTCAGCGAGCAAGCCTCGGCCGATGGCACCATCAAGTGGCTGTTCGACGTCGGCGGCGGCAATGCCGTCGAGACCGTATTCATCCCCGAGGACGATCGGGGCACGCTGTGCATCTCGTCGCAGGCCGGTTGCGCGGTCGGCTGCCGCTTCTGTTCGACCGGCCATCAAGGCTTCAGCCGCAACCTGAGCACCGGTGAAATCGTCGCCCAACTCTGGCAGGCCGAACATCATCTGCGCCAGCGCCTGGAGCTGGCGCCCGGCGAGCGGGCGATCACGAACATCGTGATGATGGGCATGGGCGAGCCGCTGCAGAACTATTCGGCGCTGGTGCCGGCGCTGCGGACGATGCTCGATGACCATGCGTACGGACTCTCGAGGCGGCGCGTGACGGTGTCCACGTCCGGTGTCGTGCCGATGATCGAGCGTCTGCGCGAGGACTGCCCGGTCGCACTGGCAGTCTCCCTGCATGCTCCGAGCGATCCGCTGCGCGACCAGCTCGTGCCGCTGAACAAGAAGTACCCGCTGGCTGAACTGCTCCAGTCCTGCCGCAATTACCTGGAAGCCGCGCCACGCGACTTCATCACCTTCGAGTACTGCATGCTCGACGGCGTCAACGACACGCCGGAGCACGCGCGCGAATTGCTCGCCCTGGTGGCCGGGCAGCGTGCCGCGCATCGCGTACCCTGCAAGTTCAACCTGATCCCGTTCAACCCGTTTCCTGCCTCCGGTCTGAAGCGCTCGCCGCGCGACCGCGTGCAGGTGTTTGCGAAGGTGCTGCAGGATGCTGGCGTGGTGACGACGATTCGCAAGACCCGTGGGGACGACATCGACGCGGCCTGCGGCCAACTCGCGGGCGAGGTGCAAGACCGCACGCGCGCCAATCAGCGCATGACGCGGCCCACCATCCGCATTGCGCCGGCTCCGGGGGCGCCCCGATGAGTCGCGCGTTCCGGCAGTTGATGCGGCCGTTGGCACCGTGGGCGGTGGCCCTGGCCGTGCTGGCGGTCGCCGGCGCCGGTTGCAGCTCGTCGCCGCCGCCAGCGCAGGACCGTGAGCAGGCCGCGCCGGCGGCGGCTGAGCCGCCGGACCCCGAGCGGCGCTGGATGGTGCGCTTCGAGCTGGCCAATGCGTACTACGCGCAGGGCCAGTTCGCCACGGCGCTGGAAGAGGTCAAGCGCGCACTCGCGATCAATGCCAGTTTCGGGCCCGCTTACAACCTGCTGGGCCTGATCCACGCCAGTCTCGGCGACGATGTCCAGGCTGACGAAAGCTTCCGTCGAGCCCTGCAGATCAATGCTCGCGACCCAGATGCGATGCACAACTACGGCTGGTTTCTGTGCCAGCGGCAGCGCATGCCGGAGGCGTTGCTGCAGTTCAACCAGGCGCTGGCGCAGCCGCAGTACCGCGATGTCGCCCGCACGCTGGCAGCGCGTGGCCTCTGCCAGGCACGCGCCAACCAGTGGGCAGACGCCGAAGCTTCGCTGATGCGTTCGTACGAACTCGATCCGTCCAATGCAGGCACTGCACTGAACCTCAGCGAAGTGCTGTTGCGCCGGGGCGACCTGACACGGGCGCGCTTCTACATTGCCCGCGTCAATGCGCTGCCGGCGACCAGCAATGCTCAGACGCTGTGGCTCGAGGCGCGCATCGAGCACAAGCTTGGCAACAGTGCTGCCGCGAGGGAGTTGGGCGAGCGTATCCGCGCCCGCTTTCCGCAGGCGCCCGAACTGCTGCGCTTCGACCAGGGGAGGTTCGATGAGTGAGCCGATCCGGGCCGCGCAGGAAGCCGGTGCGCTGCTGCGCGAGGCGCGGCAGAAGCAGAACTTGCACATCGCCGCGCTGGCCGCGTCGATCAAGGTGGCACCGGCCAAGCTCGAAGCGCTGGAGGCTGGCCGCCTTGAGGAACTGCCGGACGCAACCTTCACCCGTGCGCTGGCACAAAGTGTCTGCCGCGTGCTGAAGATCGATGCGCAGCCGGTGCTTGCGCTGCTCCCGTCCGGTGCCGCCGTGGCGCTGGAGAAGGTCGATGCGGGCCTGAATACGCCCTTCCGCGAGCGCCAGGACCGTGCCGCACCAGCAGAGTGGCTGTTGCCGAGGCAGCCTGCCGTGTGGGGCGTCGTGCTGTTGCTGCTCGGCGCTGCGGCGGCGTTCATGCTCATGCCGGGCAGTTGGTTCGGCCGCTGGACCCCCTCGGCGACCGACGCCCCGGTCGACGGCGTCCGCAGCGAGACGATTCCCACGCCGGGCATCGGTGTGGCTTCCTCGCCTGCGGCCGTGGTGCCGGCAGCGCCCCCGGCCACGATCACGGCCACCGCGCCCCTGGACGCTCCGGCGGCGTCGATGCCGGCCGCGTCCGTTGGTGCGGCGGCACCGTCGTCCGCCCCGTCGTCTGCATCTTCCGCTGCCCTGCTCACTGCCCGTGAGGCTACCTGGGTTCAGGCCACCGATGCCACCGGCCAGGTGCTGCTGTCGCGCACGCTGCGCGCCGGTGAAGTCGTCGAGCTGACGGGCACTCGCCCGTTCCGCCTGCGCATCGGCAACGTGCGAGGCACGGAGCTGCACGATCGCGGCCAGCCGATCGACCTGGCCTCGCGCACCCGCGACAACGTGCTGAACCTAGAACTGCCATGACGCCCGACCGTCCCCAGCCCCTCGGCACCGATGCCGCAGACGATGCGATCGAACCCGTTCTGCCGCTGGCGCGCCGCAGCCGCCAAGCGCGCGTGGCCTGGGGCGGCCGCGTGGTCACCATCGGCGGGGACGCGCCGGTGCGCGTGCAGTCGATGACGAACACCGACACGGTCGACGTGATCGAGACCGCCATCCAGGTGAAGGAGCTGGCCGTTGCCGGTTCCGAGATGGTGCGGATCACGGTGAACACGCCTGAAGCCGCCAAGGCGGTGCCGGCCATCCGCGAGCAGCTCGATCGCATGGGCATCGACGTGCCGTTGATCGGGGATTTCCACTACAACGGCCACACGCTGCTCACCGAGTATCCCGACTGTGCGGCCGCGCTGTCGAAGTACCGCATCAACCCGGGCAACGTCGGCAAGGGCGCGAAGCGCGACCGGCAGTTTGCCCAGATGATCGAAGCCGCCATCCGCCACGACAAGGCGGTGCGCATCGGCGTCAACTGGGGCAGCCTGGACCAGGAGCTGCTGGCCTCGTTGATGGACGATAACGCAAAAAGGGCGCGGCCATGGGATGCGAAGCAGGTGATGTACCAGGCGCTCGTGCAGTCCGCGCTGCAGTCTGCCGACTGGGCGAGCGAGCTGGGGCTGGACCGCAACCAGATCATCATCAGCTGCAAGGTCAGCGGCGTGCAGGACCTGATCACCGTCTACCAGGCGCTGGCCAGGCGCTGTGACTATGCGCTGCACCTGGGTCTGACCGAGGCGGGCATGGGCACCAAGGGGACGGTGGCTTCGTCGGTGGCGCTGGGTGCGCTGCTGCAGCAGGGGATCGGTGACACGATCCGCGTCTCCCTGACCCCGCAGCCGGGTGAGGCCCGCACGCAGGAAGTCGTGGTGGCGCTGGAGATCCTGCAGGCGCTCGGTCTGCGGCACTTCAACCCCAGCGTCACGGCGTGCCCTGGCTGCGGCCGCACGACCAGCACCACCTTCCAGGAACTGGCCAAGCAGATCGACGATCACCTGCGATCGATGATGCCCGTGTGGAAAGCGCGTTATCCCGGAGTCGAGAACCTGAAGGTGGCAGTGATGGGCTGCATCGTCAACGGTCCCGGCGAGAGCAAGCATGCGGATATCGGCATCAGCCTGCCCGGCACCGGGGAGGCCCCGGCGGCGCCCGTCTTCATCGACGGCGCGAAGGCCATGACGCTGCGCGGCGACGGCATCGCGCAGGAGTTCCATCGCATCGTCGAGGACTACATCGAGCGCCGCTTCGGCGCCGCCACCGCCGCGCATTGACGCCGGCATTCCCCCACTGCTTCGCCGGCCGTGCCGGCAATTCCCTTCGATGCCGCACGCGGTGTCATCCGATCCCGGTCGCGGCACCAACGCCGCGCCCCCAGCGACCTGAACCCATGAGCTCCGTCCTCCAAGCCATCAAGGGCATGAACGACATCCTGCCGGGCAGCGTGCCCCGCAAGGACAAGCTGCCCGACTCCGCGCTGTGGCAATGGTTCGAGACCACCGTCCGCTCGGTGCTCTCGCGCTACGGCTACCAGTACCTGCTGACGCCGATCGTCGAACCCACCGCGCTCTTCGTGCGCGGCCTGGGCGAGGTGACCGACATCGTCGAGAAGGAGATGTACTCCTGGCGCGACGAGATGAACGGCGACCAGCTGACGCTGCGTCCCGAAGCCACGGCCGGCATCGTGCGCGCGATGGTCGAGCACAACGCGCTCTACAACGGCCCCCTGCGCCTGTGGACGATGGGTGCGATGTTCCGTCACGAGCGGCCGCAGAAAGGTCGCTACCGCCAGTTCCACCAACTCGATGTCGAGGCGCTGGGCTTCGCTGGCCCCGACGTCGACGCCGAACTGATCCTGATGGTCCGCCGCCTGTGGCAGGAGCTGGGCTTGGTCGAGGGCCGGCACGTCCGCCTCGAAATCAACAGCCTCGGCCAGCCGGACGAGCGGCGCGCGCACCGCGACGCGTTGATCGCCTACCTCGAGTCCCATGCAGACCAACTGGACGAGGATGCGCGCCGCCGCTTGCACAGCAATCCGCTGCGCATCCTCGACACGAAGAACCCTGCGATGCAGCCGCTGGTGGAGGCTGCGCCGAAGCTGATGGACTTCCTCGGACCGCAGTCGCTTGCGCACTTCGATGCGGTGCGCGCGGCGCTGGACGCGGCGGGGCTCGCCTACCGGGTCAATCCGCGCCTGGTGCGCGGCATGGACTACTACAACCTGACCGTCTTCGAGTGGATCACCGAGCAGTTGGGATCGCAGGGCACGGTTTGTGGCGGTGGACGCTACGACGGGCTGTTCGAGCAGCTGGGGGGCAAGCGGACGCCCGCGGTCGGATTCGGCCTGGGTATCGAGCGGCTGCTGCTGTTGATCCAGGAGCTTGGCCTCCCGGTGCCGGGGGCCACGCCCGACGCCTATGCCGTCGTCACCGATCCCACCCTGCTGCCGCAGGTGTTGCGTGTGCTCGAAGCTTTGCGGGCCGCCGGCGTGTCGGTGCTGATGCACAGCGGCGGCGGCAGCATGAAGTCGCAGTTCAAGAAGGCCGATGCCAGCGGTGCCCGCCATGCGCTGGTGTTCGGCGGTGACGAGGTGGCGCAAGGCATGGTTGCGCTGAAGGCGCTGCGCGACGCCTCTGCCCCGCAGAGCCTGCGTCCGCTTGCCGACGCGGCTGCCTGGGCGCATGAACTGCGCACCGCATAATCCACCCCTTTTCCGAGCCGGCAGCGGCGTGTCATGGCGAATCAACTCGACCTGCAAGAGCAGGAACAAATCGACGAACTGAAGGCGTTCTGGAAGCAGTACGGCAGCCTGATCACGTGGGTGCTGACGCTGGCGCTGCTGGTGTTCGGCGGCTGGAACGGCTGGCGATGGTGGGAACGGAATCAGGCCACCGCAGCGGCGGGACTCTTCGAGGAACTGGACAAGGCCGCCCAAGCCGGTGATGCAGCGCGGGTCGCTCAGGCCTTCAACGACTTGAGGGAGCGTTATCCCCGCACCTCGCTCGCCCAGCAGGGCGGCTTGCTTGCAGCGCGCGTACAGATCGAGAAGGGCCAAACCGATGCGGGGCGCGCCGCGCTGGCATGGGTGGCCGAGAACGCCTCGGAGGCCGAGTACAAGACCATCGCGCGCCTCCGCCTCGCTGGCGTGCTGATGGACCTCAAGCAGTACGACGAGGCACTGAAGCAGCTCGAAGGCGCGCAGGCGGCGGAATTCGATGCGCTGGTGGCCGATCGGCGCGGTGACATCCTGATGGCCCAAGGCAAGTCGGTCGAAGCGCAGGCGGCCTATGCGGCTGCCTACAAGGCGATGGACGAGAAGCTGGACTATCGTCGCCTGGTGGAGGCGAAGTTGACCGCGCTGGGCGCCGCTCCTGCAGCTTCGGCGGCGTCTGGAGTCACGCCATGATCTCGTCCCTGCGCTTGCTCTTGACCGCTGCGGCGGCGGTCGTACTGGCCGGCTGCTCGAGCACCGACAAGCCGAAGCCCACGCCGCTGGAGGCCGTCCAGCCGCAGATCGCGGGGCGCCAGGTCTGGACCGCGCGGCTCGACAGCATCCGCTTCCCGCTTGCCGTGGTCTCGCGCGATGGCGCGTTCATCGTCGCCGGGTCGGATGGCACCGTCGCCTCCTACGAGGCGGCCTCCGGTCGCGAACTCTGGCGCGGCCAGGTCGGTGGATCGATCGTCGCTGGCGTTGGCAGCGACGGCCGCTACAGCGCCGTGGTGACGCGGGCTAACGAAGTCGTCGTGCTGGACCAGGGCAAGAAGCTCTGGAGCGCGACGCTCTCCTCGCGCACGACGACCGCGCCGCTGGTGGCCGGCGAGCGCGTCTTCGTCGTCGGCGTCGACCGCGTCGTGCACGCCTTCGACGTGCTCGACGGGCGGCGCCTTTGGACCTACCGCCGGGCCGGTGAGCCACTGACCCTGGCACAGCCGGCTGCCATGGGCGTCTACAAGGACACCCTGCTGGTCGGGCAAGGCGCGTCGCTGGTCGGGCTCGATCCGCTGCGCGGCACGCTGCGCTGGGACGTGCCGGTCACGTCGCCGCGGGGCACCAACGAGGTGGAGCGTCTGAACGACCTCGTCGCGCCGCTGCTGCGCGCCGGGGACACGGTGTGCGCGCGCGCCTTCCAGACGGCCGTCGGTTGTGTTGCCGCAAATACCACGTCGCTGCGCTGGAGCCGCCTGGGCGGCGGCCAGCAGGGACTGGGGGGCGACACCGAACTCGTGTTTGGGGCCGATGCGTCCGACCGCATCACCGCCTGGCGTACCGCCAATGGCGAAACTGCCTGGACCAACGAGCGCTTGCTGTACCGCGGCCTGTCTGCGCCGCTCAGTTCCGGTCGCACGGTGATCTTCGGTGACAGCGAAGGGCAGGTGCACTTCCTGTCCCGCGAAGATGGCAAGACGCTGCTGCGGCTGCCCACGGATGGCTCTCCGGTGATCGCGGCGCCGGCGCTGTCCGGCACCACGGTCCTGGTCGTGACCCGCAACGGTGGGCTTCACGCCTTCCGGCCGGAGTGATCGAGGGCCGATGAAACCTGTCATCGCCCTGGTCGGCCGGCCCAACGTCGGCAAGTCGACGCTCTTCAACCGGCTCACGAAATCGCGCGACGCGATCGTCGCCGATTTCGCGGGCCTTACGCGCGATCGCCACTATGGCGACGGACGCCAGGGGGGGCGTGAGTTCATCGTCATCGACACCGGCGGCTTCGAGCCCGAGAAGCCGACCGGCATCGTCGCGATGATGGCCCGCCAGACCCAGGCCGCCGTCGCAGAGGCCGATGCGGTGGTCTTCGTCGTCGACGCGCGCACGGGCGTGTCGGGCCAGGATCACGACATCGCCCGCTACCTGCGCAGCGCCGGCAAGCACGTGCTACTGGCTGTCAACAAGGCCGAGGGCATGAGCGATTCGCCTGCGCTGGCCGAATTCCATGAACTCGGAATCGGCGAGCCGCACCCGATCTCCGCCGCGCACGGGCAGGGCATTCGCAGCCTGATCGAGGCGGCCCTCGAGAATTTCCCCGAGGAAGAAGATCAAGCCGCCGAAGCTGAAGAGGGCGCACCGATCCGCCTGGCCGTCGCTGGCCGGCCGAACGTCGGCAAGTCGACCCTGATCAATACCTGGCTCGGCGAAGAACGCCTGGTGGCCTTCGATCTGCCCGGTACCACGCGGGACGCCATCCATGTGCCCTTCGAGCGCAACGGCCAGCGCTTCGAATTGATCGACACCGCGGGCCTGCGCCGCAAGGGCAAGGTCTTCGAGGCGATCGAGAAGTTCTCGGTCGTCAAGACGCTGCAGGCGATCGCTGACGCCAACGTCGTCGTGCTGCTCGCGGACGCCACGCAGGGCATCAGTGAGCAGGACGCGCACATCGCCGGCTACATCCTCGAATCCGGCCGTGCCGTGGTCGTGGCGGTCAACAAGTGGGACGCCGTCGACAGCTACCAGCGCCAGATGTTCGAGCGCTCCGTCGAGCAGCGGCTGCCGTTCCTGAAGTTCGCCCAGGTGCTACCGATCTCCGCGCTGAAGCGCCAGGGCCTGGCGCCGCTGTGGAAGGCGATAGCCGACGCGCATGCCTCGGCCACCCGCAAGCTGCCGACCCCGGTGCTGACGCGGCTGGTTCAGGAGGCTGTCCAGCACCAGGCGCCCAAGCGGGCTGGCATGTTCCGCCCGAAGCTGCGCTACGCCCACCAGGGTGGCATGAACCCGCCGATCGTCGTGGTCCACGGCAACGCGCTCGAGCACGTGACGGACGCCTACAAGCGATACCTTGAAGGCCGGATCCGCGACCACTTCAAGTTGGTCGGCACGCCGCTTCGGATCGAGATGAAGTCTTCGCGCAATCCGTTCGACACGGACAAGGACACCTGAATCGATTGCCACGGCCTTTGCGCGCCCATGAATACCTCGATGTGATAAGGTGCGCCGTATCTGAACTCTTAACACGGAGCATATCGTGTCGAACAAAGGGCAACTCCTACAAGACCCCTTCCTGAACCTGCTGCGCAAGGAGCATGTACCGGTCTCGATCTACCTCGTCAACGGCATCAAGCTGCAGGGGCACATCGAGTCTTTTGACCAGTACGTCGTTCTCCTGCGCAACACCGTCACGCAGATGGTCTACAAGCACGCCATCTCCACGGTCGTGCCGGGCCGTCCCGTCAACTTCCACGCCAACGACCAGGCCGATCAGGCCTGACGACGCCAAGCGGCGGTTTTCGATACCCCACCTTGAACCTCGACGAGAGGGACGACATGGCGCCGCCCGGTGACGGGCCGGCGCGCGCTGTGCTTGTCGGTGTCGATCTCGGCACCGGCCAGTCCTTTGATCCCACGCTGGACGAACTCGCGTTGCTGGCCGAATCTGCCGGCGACGAGGTCGCTGCGCGCGTCATCGCCCGCCGCAGCGCCCCGGACGCGGCCTTGTTCGTCGGCAGTGGCAAGGCGGACGAAATCAAGGCTTTGGTCGAACAGCACGGTGCTCAGGGTGTCATCTTCGACCAGGCCCTGTCGCCGGCGCAGCAACGCAACCTGGAGCGTCACCTTGGCGTGGCAGTTGCCGATCGAACGGCGCTGATCCTCGAGATCTTCGCCCAGCGCGCCAAGAGTCACGAGGGCAAGCTGCAGGTCGAACTGGCGCGCCTGCAGTACCTCGCAACACGCCTCGTGAGGCGTTGGTCGCACCTGGAGCGTCAGCGCGGGGGCGTCGGTCACCGTGGCGGCCCGGGCGAAGCGCAGATCGAACTCGATCGCCGCATGCTCGGCGAGCGCATCAAGTCGGTGAAGGCGCGGCTCGACAAGGTCAAGCGCCAGCGCGGCACGCAGAGGCGCGCGCGCCAACGCAGCGGCAGTTTCCGCGTGTCCCTGGTCGGATACACCAATGCGGGCAAGTCGACCCTGTTCAACGCACTGGTGAAGGCCCGAGCCTATGCCGCCGATCAGTTGTTCGCGACGCTCGACACCACCACGCGTTCGCTGTACCTGGAGGCACTGGGCGGCAGCATTGCGCTGTCCGACACTGTCGGCTTCATCCGCGATCTGCCGCACAAGCTGGTCGAGGCATTCCAGGCCACGTTGCAGGAGGCTGCTGACGCCGATCTCCTGCTGCATGTGGTCGATGCCTCGAGCCCGGTGCTCAACGAGCAGCGGGAAGAGGTGGAACGCGTCCTGGCCGAGATCGGTGCCCGCGACATCCCGCAGATCGTCGTCTACAACAAGGTGGACCGGCTCGAATCACCGCCGCGCAGCCTCTCCGACTGGATGGAGCGCGAGCCAGGCCAGTGGGTGCCTCGGGTCTTCGTCAGCGCGCTCGAAGGCGCCGGGCTGGCAGAACTCCGCGACTTGCTCGTGCGCGCCGCTTCACCCGAAGGCTTGATCGTGCCCACGTTGACCCCAACTGGCGCCTCTGTGGGCAGCGTTGAGCCGCCGGCGTCCCCCTCACTCCCCGCGTTACCATCCTCCGCCTGATGAGCATGCATTCACCCCATTCCGCCGACCCTGATGCAGGCCCGCGTCCCGGGATGCGCTCGCTGCGTCGGCGTTTCGCCGGGCTTTGGATGAGCAGCGGCCGCAACGACGGCCCCCCGGACCTCGACGAACTGTGGCGGGACTTCAACCGAAAGCTGAGTGGCCTCTTCGGCGGCCGGGGCTCCGGAAAGCCGCCCGAGCCGCGCGAAGACGGCCCTTCGTTCCAGCCGGACATGAAGAGCGCCGGCGTGGGTGTCGGCCTGATCGGGTTCGTCGTGCTGGTGATCTGGGCCGGCAGTGGCTTCTTCATCGTGCAGGAAGGCCAACAAGCCATCATCACGACTTTCGGTCGCTACAGCTCGACCGTGGACGCCGGCTTCCAATGGCGTTTCCCGTACCCGTTCCAGGCGCACGACACGGTGGCGGTGACGCAGCTGCGTTCCGTGGATGTCGGTCGCAACACCATTGGGCAGACCACCGGGCTGCGCGACTCGTCGATGCTGACTCAGGATGAGAACATCATCGACATCCGCTTCACGGTGCAGTTCCGGCTGAAGGACGCAAAGGACTATCTGTTCGAGAACCGTGACCCGGAGAAGGCTGTGGAGCAGGCCAGCGAGTCTGCCGTCCGCGAGATCGTCGGCCGCAGCAAGGTGGACTCGGTGCTGTACGAGCAGCGCGACGCGATTGCCGCCGACCTCGTGAAGTCGATCCAGGCTCAGCTGGACCGCCTGAAGTCCGGCATCCTGATCGTCAACGTCAACGTGCAGAACGTGCAGGTGCCCGAGCAGGTGCAGGCCGCATTCAACGATGCCGTGAAAGCTGGCGCCGACCGCGACCGTTTCAAGAACGAAGGCCAGGCCTACGCCAGCGACGTGATTCCGAAGGCGCGTGGTACGGCCGCCCGTTTGCGCGAAGAGGCTGAAGGCTACCGCCAGCGCGTGATCGCGCAGGCCGAGGGTGATGCGCAACGTTTCCGCTCGGTGTTGACGGAGTACCAGAAGGCACCAGCCGTCACCCGCGACCGCATGTACATCGATACGATGCAGCAGGTCTATTCGAACGTCAGCAAGGTGATGGTGGACAGCCGCAATGGCTCCAACCTGCTGTACTTGCCGCTGGACAAGCTGATGCAGCAGTCAGGCGCACCCGGCGCTGGAACGCCGGCCGCCCCTGTCCCGAGCGTTACCTCGCCCGAGCCAACGACAACCCTGGATTCCCGCACCCGGGATGGCAGCCGCAGCCGCGAGCGCGACGGCCGCTGATCGGGGGAACGCACATGAACCGCATCGGACTCATCATCGCCAGCGTGCTCATCGCGCTCATGCTGGCATCGTCGATCCTCTTCGTCGTCGACCAGCGGCAGGTGGCCGTGGTCTATGCCCTGGGCGAGATCAAGGAGGTCATCACCGAGCCCGGGCTGAAGGCCAAGCTGCCGCCGCCTTTCCAGAACGTGGTGTTCCTGGACAAGCGCGTCCAGACGCTGGACAGCCCCGAGACTCGCCCTATCTTCACCGCTGAGAAAAAGAGCCTGGTGATTGATTGGCTGGTCAAGTGGCGCATCAGCGAGCCCCGACAGTTCATTCGTAACAACGGTTCCGACATCCGCAACCTCGAAAGCAGGCTCAGCCCGGTGGTGCAGGCGGCGTTCAACGAGGAAATCACCCGCCGCACCGTGCGTGCCGTGCTGTCCGCCGAGCGTGACAAGGTCATGCAGGATGTGCGTGGTCGGCTGGAAGACGAGGCCAAGTCTTTCGGTATCGAGATCGTGGACGTGCGGATCAAGCGCGTCGATTTCGTCGCGGACATCACCGATTCGGTCTATCGGCGGATGGAGTCCGAGCGCAAGCAGGTCGCGAACGAGTTGCGCTCCCAGGGCACGGCGCAGGCCGAGGAGATCCGGGCTACCGCGGATAAGCAGCGTGAGATCATCCTCGCCGAAGCCTATCGCGACGCCCAGAAGCTGCGCGGTGAAGGCGATGCCAAGGCGTCCGCTCTGTACGCCGAGGCATTCGGGCGTGATCCGCAGTTCGCGCAGTTCTATCGCAGCCTCGAAGCCTACCGGGCCAGCTTCCGCAATCGCAGCGACGTGATGGTGGTCGATCCGTCGAGCGAGTTCTTCCGGGCGATGCGCAGCCCGGGCACGGGTGGTGGCGGTGCGCCGGGCGCCGGAGCCGCGGCCCCCGCAACACCTCGCCGCTGATTTGTCCGACGTCGTCGCATGGGCGAGCTTCTGCTCGGCGCATTCGCGCTGATGCTTGTGTTCGAGGGTGTGTTGCCGTTCCTGAGCCCTGGCTTGTGGCGGCAGGTCTTCGAACGTGCGATCCGCTTGACCGACGGGCAGATCCGCTTTTTCGGCCTGACCAGCATGATCATTGGCCTGCTGCTGCTGGCGTTTTGGCGTTGACCGGCGCCGCGCGGCTTGCCTTCGGGTCCGGCCAGTACAATGCCGCTTTTAATCCCCCGGTGTCTTTCATGTCGTCTGCTTGGCTGCTGCCCGAGCACATTGCCGATGTCTTGCCAGCCGAGGCGAGGCGCATCGAAGAACTGAGGCGCAATCTGCTGGATCGGGCCCGCGGCTATGGGTTCGAGCTGGTGATGCCGCCGCTGCTGGAGCACCTGGATTCCTTGCTCACGGGTGCCGGCCGAGAACTCGACCTGCGCACCTTCAAGCTTGTCGATCAGCTCAGTGGGCGTTCGCTGGGCGTACGCGCGGACAGCACGCCACAGGTGGCTCGCATCGACGCCCATCTTCTCAATCGTGCCGGGGTCACGCGGCTTTGTTATTGCGGACCGGTGCTACACACGCGGCCGGAGGCCTCGCACCGCACCCGCGAACCGCTGCAACTGGGGGCCGAAATCTACGGCCATGCCGGGCTGGAGGCGGACTTGGAGGTGCAGGACCTCGCGCTGGACAGCTTGCGCGCTGCTGGGCTCAAGGGCTTGGTGCTCGATCTGGCAGACGCACGGATCGTGCGCGGACTGCTGAGCGGCGAGGCCCTCGACGCGGCCACGCTTCGCGAGGTGGTCGAAGCCTTGGCCATCAAGGACGGCAGCCGGTTGGAACAACTGGCTGCGCCGTTGCCTGCGGATGTGCGGGCCAGCTTGCTCGCGCTGCCGAAGCTGTATGGCGACGAGCAGGTGCTGGCCGAAGCCCGGCAAGTGCTGGTCGCTCGGCCGCTGATCCACGCAGCATTGGACGACATGGCGTGGCTCGCAAGCCATGTGCGCCGGGCACATCCGGACGTCGAACTCGGCTTCGACCTCGCGGATGTCGGTGGCCACGGCTACTACAGCGGCGTGCGTTTCGCAGCCTACGCCGAAGGCTGTGCGGATGCGCTCCTGCGCGGCGGTCGCTACGACGAGATCGGTGCGGTCTTTGGTCGCAACCGCCCCGCGGTCGGCTTCAGCACCGATCTGAAAGCCGTCGCGGCTGTTGCCATGCCTGAGCCACGCCGCATGGCGGTCAGGGCGCCCTGGGGCGAGGACGCCGCTCTTCGCGCGGCCGTGCGCAGCCTGCGCGAGCAGGGCGACACGGTGGTATGCGTCCTGCCCGGCCATGAGCACGAGGGCGAAGAATTCGACTGCGACCGCGAACTCGTGGCGGTCGACGGTCGCTGGGTGCTGCGCGCGCTATGACGCCGCGCGGCAGCCGAACCTTTTCATCTCCTTAGATCGTTATGCAACAAGTCCATCAGAACCGGTCCGGCCGCAACGTCGTCGTCGTCGGCACGCAGTGGGGCGACGAAGGCAAGGGCAAGGTCGTCGACTGGCTGACCGACCATGCCCAGGGCGTGGTGCGCTTTCAAGGCGGCCACAATGCCGGCCATACGCTGGTCATCAAGGGCGTGAAGACGGCCCTGCAACTGATTCCGTCGGGCATCATGCGCGAAGGCGTGCCGTGCTACATCGGCAACGGCGTCGTCGTCGACCCCATTCACCTGCTCGGCGAAATCGAACGGCTGGAGGCCATTGGGGTCGAGGTGCGGTCGCGCCTGTTCATCAGTGAGTCCTGCCCACTGATCCTGCCGTTCCACGTCGAGGTCGATCGGGCCCGGGAGGCGCTGCGGGAGTCCAGCGGCGCCGGCAAGATCGGCACCACCGGCAAGGGCATCGGCCCCGCCTACGAAGACAAAGTGGCCCGCCGCGCCCTTCGGGTGCAAGACCTGAAGCATCCGGAACGCTTCGCGAACAAGTTGCGCGAACTGCTTGAGCTGCACAACTTCGCGCTGGCTGGCTACCTGAAAGGGACGGCGCTGGATTTCCAACCCATCTTCGACCAGGCGATGAAGGTGGCCGAGTCGCTGAAGCCGATGCTCGCCGACGTCGGCTACCGCATCCACAAGGCCAACCGCGAGGGCGCTAACGTGCTGTTCGAGGGGGCGCAAGGCACGCTTCTCGACATCGACCACGGCACCTACCCCTACGTCACGTCGAGCAACTGCGTCGCCGGCAACGCTGCGGCCGGTGCGGGGGTGGGGCCGGACTTGCTGCACTACATCCTCGGCATCACCAAGGCCTACACCACCCGAGTCGGAGGGGGGCCGTTCCCGACGGAGCTGCCGATCGACCAGCCGGGCACGATCGGTCACCACTTGTCCACGGTTGGCCAGGAACGGGGCGTCGTCACCGGACGCGCGCGCCGTTGCGGCTGGCTGGACGTTGCTGCGCTGAAGCGCTCGATCATCATCAACGGCATCTCGGGGCTGTGCATCACCAAGCTCGACGTGCTTGATGGCCTGCCTGAAATCAAGGTGTGCGTGGGTTACACGCTGCGCGGTGAAGACATCGACATCCTGCCGCTGGACGCTGACGACATCGCCGCTTGTGTTCCCAAGTTCGAGATCTTCCCGGGCTGGAGCGACAGCACCTTCGGGTTGACCGCCTGGGACCAGCTGCCGGTCAACGCTCGCACTTACCTGGAGCGGATCCAGACCCTGATCGGTGCGCCGATCGACATGGTGTCGACCGGTCCCGACCGCGAGCACACCATCCTGCTGCGCCATCCCTACAAGCCCTGAAGAGGAGACGTTCCCCATGCTGACCGATGACGGCAAGCATCTGTATGTGTCCTGGGATGAATACCACCTTTTGATCGAGCGCTTGGCCCTCAAGGTGGCGGCTTCCGGCTGGGAGTTCGACCAGATCCTTTGCCTCGCGCGTGGCGGCATGCGGCCCGGAGACGTGCTTTCGCGAGTCTTCGACAAGCCGCTCGCGATCATGTCTACCAGTTCCTACCGTGCGGAAGCGGGCACCATCCAGGGTCGGCTGGACATGGCGAAATACATCACCATGCCCAAGGGTGAGCTGGCGGGGCGGGTGCTGCTGGTGGATGACCTGGCCGATTCGGGCGTCACGCTCAAGGCGGTCGTGGAGCGGCTGCGCGGCGTGCCTGCGATCAGCGAGCTGCGTACCGCGGTCATTTGGGTCAAGGGCGTATCGAGCTACACGCCGGAGTACTACGTCGAAATGCTGCCGACCAGTCCCTGGATCCACCAGCCGTTCGAGGAGTACGACAACCTGCGGCCCGACGGGCTGGCGAAGAAATTCGCTGTCTGACGCGGACCGTGAACATGCTGCGGGGCGAGTCGTCATCGACAGCCGCCTCGGCATCACGCTGCCCCCACGGTGGCGTTCGTGCACTGCGCCGTCCTCGTGGCGGCGCTTGTGCTTTTCGGGGGAGCAGTGCCCCCGCGATCTTTCCGCTGAGCAGCACGGCGCAGCTGCACGCAGCGGGCTCTTCAAGCGCGGCGTCTCAGGGTTCGGGCCAAGGCCGCGTATGCGGCCAAACAAATGTGCGGCCAAAGAAAAATGGCCGACACTTTCGTGTCGGCCATTTCTTGTTTGGTGCCCAGGAGAGGACTCGAACCTCCACGCCGCTAAGCGCTAGTACCTGAAACTAGTGCGTCTACCAATTCCGCCACCTGGGCAGGTAGCTGTTTAACTACTGAAGCTAGGAGTCTAGCATAAAGACAAATCAGAACACAAGCCCTTCGTCGCTTGGCGCAGCGCTGATGAGCGAAATCGAGGGCACGGTGCTCGGACACCGCGATGGGCACGGCTTCGTGCGCCGTGACGACAACGAGCCTGACATCTACCTTTCCCCGCAGGAAATGCGCGCGGTTCTGCACCGGGATCGCGTGCGTGTGCGGGTCGTGCGCTATGACCGCAAGGGGCGGCCTGAAGGGCGCGTGCTCGAGATCGTCGAGCGGCGCCGTACGCCGATCATCGGCCGTCTGCTGCATGAAAACGGGACCTGGCTCGTAGCCCCCGAGGACCGCCGCTACGGCCAGGACATCCTGATCCCCAAGAACGCGATCGCGAATGCCACGGTCGGCCAGGTCGTGGCGCTGGAGCTGACGGAGGCTCCGTCGATGTACTCCCAGCCCGTGGGCCGCATCACCGAGGTGCTAGGTGAGATCGACGACCCCGGGATGGAGATCGAGATCGCGGTGCGCAAGTACGAGGTGCCACACCGGTTCTCCGCCGAGACCCTGGCGCAGGCTGCCGCGTTGCCGGAACGCCTGCGGGCGGTGGACAAGCGCCAGCGCATCGACCTGACCGACGTGGCGCTGGTCACGATCGACGGCGAAGATGCGCGTGACTTCGACGATGCCGTCTACTGCGAGCCGATCAAGCGTGGTCGTGGCAAGACGGCCTTCGAAGGCTGGCGCCTCGTGGTCGCCATCGCCGACGTGAGCCATTACGTGAAGCCCGGCGAGCCGCTCGACGAAGATGCCTACGAGCGCGCGACGTCGGTGTACTTTCCGCGGCGTGTCATCCCGATGCTGCCTGAGAAGCTCTCCAACGGCTTGTGCTCGCTGAACCCGGATGAAGAGCGCTTGTGCATGGTGTGCGACATGCTCGTGTCCGCGCAGGGTGCGATCGAGGCCTACCAGTTTTTCCCGGCGGTGATGCGCTCCCACGCGCGCCTGACGTACGCGGAGGTGGCGGCGATCCTCGGTAATACCCGGGGTGCCGAGGCGCAGCGGCGCCAAGACCTGGTTCCGCACCTGCTGAACCTGCACGAGGTCTACCGGGCGTTGCTGAAGCACCGTGGTACCCGCGGCGCAGTCGACTTCGAGACCACGGAAACGCAGATCGTCTGCGACGACAACGGCCGCATCGAGAAGATCGTTCCGCGCACGCGCAACGAAGCGCACCGCCTGATCGAGGAGGCCATGCTGGCCGCCAACGTCTGCGCGGCGGACTTCATCCAACGCCACAAGCATGCGGCGCTCTACCGCGTGCACGAAGGCCCAACGCCCGAGAAGCGCGTGGCGCTCCAGAACTACCTGAAGGCTCTCGGGCTGGGCTTCGGGCTCAGCGACGACCCGAAGCCAGGAGAACTGCAGGCGATTGCCCAGGCGACAAAGGATCGGCCGGACGCAGCGCAGATCCACGCGATGCTTCTGCGTTCGATGCAGCAAGCCATCTACACGGCCACCAACAGCGGCCACTTCGGCCTCGCATACGAGGCCTACACCCACTTCACCAGTCCGATTCGGCGCTATCCCGATCTGCTGGTGCACCGCGTGATCAAGGCGCTGCTGCATGGCAAGCGCTATCACCTCTCGGGTGGGGCGATGGAGGAGGAGGCGCTGGCGAAGCCTTCGCGCAAGGGGGGCAAGGCCACGCCCAAGCCGACCGCCAGCGCGCATGACACGGAGCTCTGGGAGACCGCCGGCGCGCACTGCAGCGCCAACGAGCGCCGCGCCGACGAAGCCTCTCGCGATGTCGAGGCCTGGCTGAAGTGCCGCTTCATGCGCGACCACCTCGGCGAGGAGTATTCGGGCACGGCCAGTGCGGTCACGAGCTTCGGCGTTTTCGTGACGCTCGACGACCTGTACGTCGAAGGCTTGGTGCACATCACCGAGCTGGGCGGTGAGTATTTCCGCTTCGACGAGGCGCGGCAGGAACTGCGTGGAGAGCGCAGCGGTTTGCGCTACATCGTCGGCTCGCGGGTGCGCGTGCAGGTCAGCCGTGTCGACCTCGATGGCCGGAAGATCGATTTCCGGATGGTGCGTGAGGGCGATGCGGAGCAACTGCTGGCGCGTGGTCGCAAGACGGGCTCGGCGACGCAGGCGCTCAAGGAAGTGAAGGCGCGGGATCGCCAGGCGAAAGGCGCGCGCGCGAAGGCGGTGTCCTCGCGGACAGGTGCGGCGGGGAAGACCAAGCGGGACGCCGCCAAGGTGGCCAAGACGCGCCAGGCCCGCTGAAGTCGCGGTCGGCGGCTCAAGCCGCCCGCCGTGGTGCGTCCCTGGCAGGGCGGCGCCAGCGGGCGGGATGGGGCTGCTCAGCCGCTGACTCGCGTGATCGCCTCGATCAGCGCTGAGGCGGTGAGCGGGCCGGTACCGGGCGCGGTCTCGGCGGCTCGGCCGTGCAGCCAGGCCGTCTCCGCCGCGATGGCGGCAGGATCGGCGGTGGAGCGTGCGCTCCAGCCGCCCCCGATCCAACCCGCTAGCACGTCGCCGCTGCCGGGGATGGCCAGCCGCGCATTGCCGGTCGGGTTGACCACCGGACGACCGCTTGTCCCCGCGATCACGGTCCCGGAGCCTTTCAACAGGGTCACCGCGCCGGTCATGCCCGCGATGCGCTGCGCCGCCTGCAGTCGGTCTTGCTGAACCTCGTCCGTGCCGATGCCAAGCAGGCGTGCGGCCTCGAGGGGGTGTGGCGTCAGGACGGTAAGTTGGCCGCGCCGGCTGCGCGACGACAGGGCCGCCTGAAGTGCTGAGGATCCCGCGATGGCGTTCAGCCCATCGGCGTCGAGCACCAGGCGCGGCACATGCTCCAGCAGCGCCGGCAACACAGCGGCCACAGCCTGCCCGCCGCCGCAGCCGCACACCACCGTGCTGCGGGCGAGCAGCGAGGGCTGCAGCAGATGGCCGGGGGCGCGCAGCATCAGCTCGGGCCAGGGCAGTTCCGCGTTCGCCAGGCGATCGTCCAGCCGCGTCAGCAGGACCCGGCCGGCACCGGCCGCCAGGGCGGCGCGCGCTGCCAGCAGTGGGGCGCCTGCCATTCCTTCGGCACCTCCGACGACTGCGACGTCGCCGAAGCTGCCCTTGTGCTGCCCGTGGCGCCGCGACGGGGGCGGTGCCGGTCCGCCGAGCCCGGCGACGGCCGTTGCCTGAAGCAGGTCCGCATCGGCGCCCAGCGCGTCATGCCAAACGCGGCCGGCGTGATCCCGGCCATCGGCGGTGAAGAGGCCGGGCTTCAAGGTGAGAAGAGATAACGTGTGATCTGCGCGGATGAGCTCGTGGCCGGCGGCCGACCCGGTATCGGCCGGCAGGCCGGACGGAAGGTCCACTGCCAGCACCGGACGGCCGCTGCGGTTGATGCAATGGATTGCGGCGGCCATGTGATCGCGCGGGGGCGTGCGTGCACCGAGGCCGAGCAGCGCGTCGATGATCAAGTCGGCGCCTTCGATGCCGCTGTGCGAGGTCTCTATCGGGACGCCGGCGGCACGGGCCGCTGCATGGGCATGGGCGGCATCCGGCGGCAGTCGCAACGGGTCACCGAAGAAGGCGACCTGAACCGCCTTGCCTGCACCGAGCAGGTGGCGTGCTGCGACCAGCCCGTCACCGCCGTTGTTGCCACCACCGGCTGCGACCCAGATTCGCTGCGCATGCGGTGCCACGGCCAGTGCCAGCCGGGCGACGGCCCAGCCGGCGCGCTCGATCAGCTCGTGCGCGGCCAGCGCCGCCTGCATCGCCTGCTCCACGCGGCGCGTGCCCGCGTCGTCGTGCAGGGCCCAAGCCCGGTCCGACGGCAGCACGGGCAGCGGCATAGCCATCGTCAATGCGCCAGGCGCTCGATGCCGAGGCCTTCGGTGTCAATGGATGGTGGGCGGCCGGAGACCAAGTCCGATAGCAGGCGCGCCGAGCCGCAGCTGAGGGCCCAGCCACTGGATCCGTGACCCAGGTTCAGCCAAATCCCGGGGGTGCCGCTGGCGCCGAGCACCGGCGGGCCGTCGGGCAGCATCGGCCGAGCGCCTTTCCACTGCTGTACTTGGCCGAGTTGCGCGCAACCCGGATACCAGTCGTCGAGGACCTTGTACAGGGTCTGGAGCGCCGCTTCGTTGTTGCGGTCGAGGCGTCCGCCCAACTCGGCACTGCCAGCGACACGCACGCGCTGGCCGAGGCGGCTGATCGCCACCTTGAAGCGTTCGTCCATCACTGCCGCGCGTGGTCCGAGATCCGGATGTCCTTCCAGCCGCCGCAGCGGCGCGGTGATCGAGTAGCCGTACACCGGTGCCATTGGAATGCGGCATCCCAGGGGCTTCAGCAGTTCCGGGGCGCCGAGGGCGGCGCAGACGATGGCGGCGTCGAAGGGGTCTTCGCTCGGCGTTTCGCGGCTGTCGACGCGGCGGTGGCGCACGACGGGTCTGGGGCCTGCACCAAGAGCGATCACCTCGCGCTGGAACCTGAAGTCGACGCCCAGGCGCTGGGCTTCGCCCCGCAGCAGGTGAGCGAACTGCCGGCAGTTGCCGACACCATCGAGCGGCAGGTGCACCGCGGCGTGCAGCTTCACCTCCGGGTTCAGGGCCGGTTCCAGGGCCCGTGCCTTGGCCGCGTCAATCAGATGAAAGGAAACACCGAGCTCGGCCAGCAGCTTCAGGCTCCCGCGCGCCAGCGCCAGATCCTGCGGTTCGCGCAGCAGCACCATGTAGCCAGCGCGCTGTTCGTAGTCGAGCTTCAGGTCCCGTGTCAGCTGGACGAGGCGCTGCTGACTGAAGCGAGCCAGGCGATGCATGCATGCGCGGTTGGCTTGGAACACGGTGGGCTGGCAGGCGCGCCACCAGCGCCACATCCAGCGCAGCTGGCCGGCGGCCGCTGGGCGCGCCAGACGCACCGGGGCATGCCGGCTTAACAAGTGCCGCATCACCTTGCCGGGCATGCCGGGCGCCGCCCAGGGTGTGACATAGCCTGGCGCTATGACGCCGGCATTCGCGAAGCTGGTTTCTTCGGCGACGCTGCTGCGCCGCTCGAACACGGTCACCTCGTGGCCGTCGGCCGCAAGCTCGTAGGCAGTCGTGACGCCAATGATGCCGGCGCCGATCACGGCAACGCGCATCGCTCAAGCCCCCGCGCCGGCCAGCACGGCCTCGATCGCGAGAGAGACGCCCAGCACCGCGTCGTCGTGCATTGCCGGTGCCCACACCATCAGCCCGACCGGGAGCGACCGTGGCGCATGGCAAGGCAACGACAGCGCACAGCCATCCAGCAGGTTGACCGCCGACGGATTGCGCAGCAGCAAGGCGTTGGTGGTGAAGAAGAGCGCGTCGTCCGCGAGCAGCGGTGCCAGGGCGGGCGCCACCACGGGCACGGTGGGCGAGAGCAGGGCATCGAAGCCCAGTGCGGCTTCCTCGAAGCGCGTGATGAGGTCCTGGCGAGCGTGCTGCAGGTCCAGGTAGTCGGCCGCGCTGATCTGCGCGCCGCGCTTGATGCGCAGCGCGACGCGAGGGTCGTAGTCAGCTTCCTGCGTCGCCAATCGATGGCGGTGCCAGGCCCAGCTCTCGGCCGCGGCGAAGCCTCCGCCGACCTGCAGTCTCGCCAGTTCGGCCAGCACGGGCATGTCCACCGTCTCGATCTGCGCGCCAGCTGCGGCCAGGGCGCGCAGCGCGGCCTCGAAGGCCGCGGCCACGTCGGCATCCAGTGCGTCCAGCATCAGCGTCGACGGTACGCCCAGGCGCAGCGCGCGCAACGGGCGCCGAAGCGGCTGCGGCAGGCGGGCAGCCAGGATGCCGTGCATCAGCACCGCATCGGGCACGCTGCGGGTGATGGCGCAGCTGGTGTCGAGCGTGGGTGAGAGCGGGATGCTGCCGTCCAGCGGCGTCAGCCGCTGCGTGTTCTTGAAGCCGACCAGGCCCTGCAGCGCGGCGGGGATGCGGACCGAGCCGCCCGTGTCCGAACCCAGTGCGGCCCAGGCCGCGCCGGTCGCGACGGACACTGCGCCACCGGACGTCGACCCACCAGGGATCGCCGCCTCGGCCTTGGCCCGCGGGTTCAACGGCGTGCCGTGGTGAGGATTGATGCCTACGCCCGAGAAGGCAAACTCGCTCATGTTGGTGTGGCCTACCAGCACGGCGCCTGCCGCGCGCAGGCGCGCCACCGCCGTGCTGTCGCGCGCGGCCAGCGGAGTACCCGCAAGCGACCGCGAGGCTGCCGTCGTGGGCTGGCCGGCGACATCGAACAAGTCCTTGACCGAGATCGGCATGCCGGCGAGGGCAGGCAGGGTCAGCCCCGCTTCGCGTGCACGGTCCACGAGCTGAGCCGTGGTCTGGGCCGTGGCGTCGAAGCGGCGGATGAATGCGTGACGGCAGGCGGTCGAATCACCCGCCTCGATTGCGCTTCGAAGGACCTCGGTCGCGGTGATCGAGCCGGCTGCTATACTCTTTGGGTTTATCTGGATGTCCACGGCTTGATCCGTACCGGGCGCCAGGTGAATCAATCGCGAACCGGCTGACGAAAGGTGTCGCGGGACCATTGGATGCAAACACTGCGTTGCATTTGAAGCCCCGCGATTCGCGCCGGATTCTAGACCCAACCTTCGGAGCTTCTCCATGCCAGTCACCATGCGTGAAATGCTGGAAGCGGGCGTCCATTTCGGACACCAAACCCGCTTCTGGAACCCCAAGATGGCCCCCTTCATCTACGGCCATCGCAACAAAATCCACATCATCAACCTCGAGAAGACGCTTCCGAAGTTCGAAGAAGCGATGAAGTTCGTGCGCCAGCTCACCGGCAAGCGCGGCACGATCCTGATGGTGGGGACCAAGCGCCAGGCCCGCGATGTCATTGCCCTGGAAGCCCAGCGTGCCGGCATGCCTTTCGTCGACCAGCGCTGGCTCGGCGGCATGCTGACCAACTTCAAGACGGTCAAGGGCTCGCTGAAGAAGCTGAAGGACATGCAGGCCCAGAAGGAAACCGGCCTGGAGCAGCTGACCAAGAAGGAAGCCCTGATGTTCGAACGCGAGCTGGCCAAGCTCGAGAAGGACATCGGCGGCATCCAGGACATGAATGCACTGCCTGATGCGCTGTTCGTCATCGACGTCGGCTACCACAAGATCGCCGTCGCCGAAGCCAAGAAGCTCGGTATCCCGGTGATCGGCGTGGTCGACACCAACCACTCGCCCGACGGCATCGACTACGTCA
>CAMLJY010000015.1 GCA_946480465.1 uncultured Burkholderiales bacterium | reverse complement strand
GAAGACGCCGGAGAGGTGAACACACCGTGCTGGAAGCGATGGCGTGCGGAGGCACGGATCGACGTTCAGGCCCTCTTTCTTGGTTACTTCTTTCTGGGCCAGCAGAAAGAAGTGACTCGCCCGCCGGGGCGAGACCCGGCCGCGTGGTAGTCCACCGCAGACCGCAAAGCGCGAGGCCGAAGGCGAAGGCGAAGGCGAAGGCGAGGGCAAGAACAGGCCGCGTGGCAGTCCACCGCAGACGGCCGAGCACGAGGGCGGGCCCCGGCCGCGTGGTAGTCAAGTGCAGACACTAAGCTAAAGAGGCAAGACCCGGACCCGCCCGGGTGGCAGTCAACCGCACACGGCCAAGCGCCGAGGCAAGACGCCAAGGCCAAGACGCCAAGGCGAGTCCGGTCCTCCCCGTTCCCCCGGCCGGTTAAGCCGACATGAAGCCAGCCCCCAAAAGGCCCCGAACGGCATGGCCCTTGCCGCCGTCCCCACGGTGTTCCACCCCCAACCAAAGGACGTCGCACATGACCCGCTATACCTGCGCCAACGGCCGCTGTCGCCGCTCGCTGATCACCCTCGCGGCGCTGGCCGCGGCCGCCGCCAGCCCGGCCCTGCAGGCCCAGACCACCACCCCGGCCGGCGGGCCGGCCACCCGCAGTTCCAACACCACCGGCACGCCGTCGGCCGCCGCCGGCGGCAGCAGCGCGTCGGCCGCGGCTGCGTCGAATGACGGTTATTCATGGATCCCCGGCACACGCCGCGGCTACGCCGGCATCAACCTCGGCCGGTCCGACTACGGCAATCCCTGCGGCAGCGGCGGCTTCGGCTGCGACGACCCGCGCGTGGCCGGCAAGGTCTACTCCGGCGGCATGTTCAACGAGCACCTGGGCATGGAGCTGGGCTACGTCAACATGGGCCGCGCCGACCGCGGCGGCGGCCGAACGGAGGCGCAGGGGCTGAACGCCAGCCTGGTCGGACGCGTCCCTTTCGGCGCCTTCAACGCTTTCGCCAAGGCCGGCGTCACCTACGGACGCACCCGCGTCTCGGCCGCCGGCGCCTCGGGCCTTGCGACTGGCAAGGGTTCGGGCTGGGGCGCCTCGTACGGCGCCGGCCTGGGCTGGGATTTCAACCGCAGTTCCGGCCTGGTGCTCGAATGGGAGCGGCATGACTTCCGGTTCCGCGGCCTCGGCAAGCGCGACGTCGACATGACGACGATCGGCTACGTCCACCGGTTCTAGGCGAGCCTGCCGCGTCCTTGGCGCGTCATCAACGGGGCGCGCCAGGCGGTCCATCGGCCGGGCCACGCGCTCGACGCTGTCGCGCAGGGACAGGCGCTGCTCGGCGCACCGGCGCGCGCGTTTGCCCAGGCGGGGCGCAACGCCTCGTTGCCGGGCAGCCGGGCGCAGCGCGCGGCGATGTCCAGGGCGGGTCCTCCGGCATCGGCCCCGCCGGCACCTTGGCGCGCAGCGCGCGCAGGCGGTCGGTGCAGGGGCCTTCGCAGGGGCACGGCGCAGTGACCCCGCAGTGACCCCGCGGTGACGCGGAAGCGCTGCGCCGGCAGCCGTTCGATGAGGCGTTCCCCCCAGCCTTCCATGCCGCCGGCGATGGCCTTGCCGATCACCTGGAGCACGTGCAGGCGGGCGGGCGAAGCCATGGGCGGAATCCATCGGGCGGCCCCGGGGCCGAAAACGCGGTGGCGGCAAGCGGTGTGCCGTGCGCCGCGCCGAACTGATACAGCGGCGCCGCGTGCAGCGGCGCCGTGGCGGCATAAGCTTGCGGCTTTCACGCACCGCGTGCCGATGAAGCGAGCCGCTGCCGTTCTCGACCTGCTCAAGCGCGGCGCGGCCGCCGCTGGCCTGGCCCTGGCCGTGGCACTGCTGTACGCGGTGCTGGCGCCGGCCCTGGGCGCGTGGGCGGTCGTGCCGGTGGCGCTGCTGCTCACGCCTGTCGTCGCGCGCTGGCTGAGCGCGCTGCGCCGCGCCCGCGCCGCGGAGGAGCGGCTGGTGCTGGCCGTCGAGGGCACGGGCATCGGCGTGTTCGACCTCGATCTCACGACGGGCCGGGCCTACGCCTCGCCTTCGCTGGCGCGGCTGGTGGGGCTGCCGGTCTCGCGCGAGCCGCAGCCGCTTGCCGAGTGGCTGGCCGCGCTGCCGCCGGAGCGGGTGGCCGAGAGCCGCGCGGTGCTGGTGCAGAAGTTCCGCGAGCGCGCCCGCAGCTACGAACGCGAGCTGGCCTTCACCGCATCGGACGGCCGCCGCCTCGGCCTGCTGCTGCGCGTGGACATCGCCTGGGACGGTGAACGCGCGGTGCGGCTGCGCGGCGCCTGCGTGGACATCACCGAGCGCAAGGCGGCCGCCGCCGAGCTGGAGGCCGCGCGCGCCGCGCTGAGCCAGCAGCTGGACGACCTGCACCGCCAGCACGACCTGAGCAGCCGCCTGCTGGAAACCGGCGACCTGAACGCGCAGCTGCGCATGATCCTGGCCACCCTGCTCGAACTGCACGGCGCGCCGCGCGGGCTGCTGTCGCTGATGGATCCGGAAGGCGCGGTGCTGACGCTCGAAGCGAGCGTCGGCTTCAATGCCGAGGCGCAGCAGCGCCTGGCCGCCGTGCGCAGCGGCGAAGGCCCTTGCTGGCTCACGGTGGCCCAGGGGCGGCGCACCGTCATCGCCGACACCGAGACCGATCCGCGCTTCGCGCCGTGGCGCGACTTCGCGCGGGCGCAGGGCTTCCGCGCCGTGCACGGCACGCCGCTGGTGGGCCTGAGCGGGCGCGTGCTGGGCGCGATCTGCGTGTACTTCGCCGAGCCGCGCGAGCCCACCGCGCGCGAGGAGGCGCTGGCCGACATCTGCGCCCGCAAGGCCGCCGTCTTCACCGAGCGCTACCGCAGCGAGCAGCGGCTGAAGGAAGCCGATCGCCGCAAGGATGAATTCCTCGCCACGCTGGCGCACGAGCTGCGCAACCCGCTGGCGCCGATCCGGCAGGCGGCGATGCTGTCGCGCGAGCCCCAGGCCAGCGCCGAGCAGAAGGCCTGGGCGCACGAGGTCATCGACCGCCAGGTGCGCCACATGGCGCTGCTGCTGGACGACCTGCTTGACGTCTCGCGCATCACCCGCGGCGTGCTGGTGCTGCGCAAGCAGCTCACCGGCCTGAAGGCGGTGATCGATGCCGGCGTGGAGACCGCCTGGCCGCTGATCGAGGCGCGGCGGCACCGCTTCGAGCTGTCGCTGCCGCCGGTCGACCCGCGCATCGAGGTGGACGCGCTGCGCCTGTCGCAGGTGGTGGCCAACCTGCTGACCAATGCGGCGAAGTACACCGACCCCGGCGGCCGCATCGGCTTGACCGCCACCGTCGGCCCCGGCGGGGACGGCGACGGCCGCGAGCTGTGCATCGAGGTGGTGGACAACGGCGTCGGCATCGCACCCGAGGCGCTGCGCTCGGTCTTCACGATGTTCACGCAGCTGCGACCGGCCGGCGACCGGCCCGGCGGCGGCCTGGGCATCGGGCTGGCGCTGACCAAGGGCCTGGTCGAGCTGCACGGCGGCCGCATCGAGGTGCACAGCCAGCCGGGCGAGCCGGGCAGCCGCTTCACCGTGCGGCTGCCGGTCGGCGCCGCTGAAGCGCCGGCCACGGTCGACGGCCCCGCGGCCCAGGCCGGCGCGCCGCGGGGCCTGCGCGTGCTGATCGCCGACGACAACCGCGATGCGGCGCAAAGCCTGTCCTGGCTGCTGCAGCTGCAGGGCCACGACACCCGGCTGGCCTTCGACGGCGACGAGGCGCTGGCCGCCTACGACGCCTTCGCGCCCGACGTCTGCCTGCTGGACATCGGCATGCCGCGGCGCACCGGCAACCAGGTGGCGCAGCAGATCCGCAGCCGCGACGGTGGCGAGCGGCCGCTGCTGGTGGCCATCACCGGCTGGGGCCAGGCGCATGACCGCGCGGATGCCCGCGAGGCCGGCTTCGACGACCACCTGACCAAGCCGGTGGACGTCGAGCGGCTGAACCAGCTGATCGCCGGTGGCCGCGCGGGGGCGCAGCTGGCCGCGGTGGACGACCGGGCCAGCTGAGGCGACCCCGCCGGCCTGGGGACCCGCCGACCTGGTGCCGGCGATACAGGCCGCAGCTTTTCCCGCCGTTCTTTCGGCAACCCTTACCGCTGCTCACGCAGGCGCAGCACCGCGCCCCCGGGTTCACCCCGGGGCTGCGTGACCGATGCGCGCGTTCGGCAGGCGCCGTGCCCGTGTGCGTGGCCGCGGGGCGCGTGGCATGGAAGCTGCTGTTACTGCCGATTTCCACGCCGCACGTGCGGTGTGCTGCTTCGAGCCTTCCCCAGGGCCGGCACCGGTGCCGCCCTTCCCCGGAGCAGCCCTTCGTTTCTCAGGAGAAAGCCATGAGCGTCGTTGAAATGCCGGACCGGGTGGGGCAACCGGTCGAAGAGCTGCATGCGGTGCTGACTGCGCTGATCGCGCTGCGCGACGGCGATGCCAGCGTGCGGCTGCCGTACCACTGGGCCGGCGTGGCCGGCCGCGTGGCCGATGCATTCAACGACGTGGTGCAGCAGAACGCGGCGATGGCCGAAGAGCTGTCGCGCCTGCGCCAGGTGGTGGGACGGCAGGGCAAGCTGAAGCAGCGGGCTTCCTTGCGCGAAACCCGCGGCTTCTGGGGCCAGTCCATCGAGTGCATCAACTCGCTGATCGACGACCTGGTGCACCCCACCTCCGAGGTGGCGCGTGTGATCGGCGCGGTGGCCCAGGGCGACCTCAGCAAGAGCATGGCGCTGCAGGTGGACGGCCGGCCGCTGGAAGGCGAGTTCTTGCACACCGCCGAGACCATCAACAAGATGGTCGACCAGCTCGGCAACTTCTCGGCCGAGGTGACGCGCGTGGCGCGCGAGGTGGGCACCGAAGGCAAGCTGGGCGGCCAGGCGACGGTGAAGGGCGTGGCCGGCACCTGGAAGGACCTGACCGACTCGGTGAACTCCATGGCCGGCAACCTGACCGACCAGGTGCGCAACATCGCCGACGTGACGACGGCGGTGGCCAAGGGCGACCTGTCGAAGAAGATCGAGGTGGACGTCAAGGGCGAGTTCCTGACGCTGAAGAACACCATCAACACCATGGTCGACCAGCTGCGCAGCTTCGCGTCCGAGGTGACGCGGGTGGCGCGCGAGGTGGGCACCGAAGGCTCGCTCGGCGGCCAGGCGCGGGTGGAAGGCGTGTCGGGCACCTGGAAGGACCTGACCGATTCGGTCAACTCGATGGCCGGCAACCTAACGTCTCAAGTGCGCAACATCGCCGACGTGACGAAGGCGGTGGCCGCGGGGGACCTGTCCAAGAAGATCACGGTGGACGTGAAGGGCGAGATCCTGGAGCTGAAGAACACCGTGAACACCATGGTGGACCAGCTGCGGTCCTTCGCGGCCGAAGTGACGCGGGTGGCGCGCGAGGTGGGCACCGAAGGCAAGCTGGGCGGCCAGGCCGACGTGCAGGGCGTGGCCGGCACCTGGAAGGACCTGACGGAGTCGGTCAACTTCATGGCCGGCAACCTGACCTCTCAAGTGCGCAACATCGCGGAGGTGACGACGGCCGTGGCCGCGGGCGACCTGTCCAAGAAGATCACGGTGGACGTGAAGGGCGAGATCCTGGAGCTGAAGAACACCATCAACACGATGGTGGACCAGCTGCGCAGCTTTGCCGCGGAAGTGACGCGCGTGGCGCGCGAGGTGGGCACCGAGGGCAAGCTCGGCGGCCAGGCCGACGTGCAAGGCGTGGCCGGCACCTGGAAGGACCTGACCGACTCGGTCAACTCGATGGCCGGCAACCTGACCGACCAGGTGCGCAACATCGCCGACGTGACCAAGGCGGTGGCCGCGGGCGACCTGGGCAAGAAGATCACGGTGGACGTCAAGGGCGAGATCCTGGAGCTGAAGGCCACGATCAACACCATGGTCGACCAGCTTTCCTCCTTCGCGTCGGAAGTGACGCGCGTGGCGCGCGAAGTGGGCACCGAAGGCTCGCTGGGCGGCCAGGCCGAGGTGAAGGGCGTGGCCGGCACCTGGAAGGACTTGACCGAGTCGGTGAACTCGATGGCGTCGAACCTGACGTCCCAGGTGCGCAACATCGCCGACGTGACGAAGGCGGTGGCCGCGGGGGACCTGTCCAAGAAGATCACGGTGGACGTGAAGGGCGAGATCCTGGAGCTGAAGAACACCGTGAACACCATGGTGGACCAGCTGCGGTCCTTCGCGGCCGAAGTGACGCGGGTGGCGCGCGAGGTGGGCACCGAAGGCAAGCTGGGCGGCCAGGCCGACGTGCAGGGCGTGGCCGGCACCTGGAAGGACCTGACGGAGTCGGTCAACTTCATGGCCGGCAACCTGACCTCTCAAGTGCGCAACATCGCGGAGGTGACGACGGCCGTGGCCGCCGGCGACCTGTCCAAGAAGATCACGGTGGACGTGAAGGGCGAGATCCTGGAGCTGAAGAACACCATCAACACGATGGTGGACCAGCTGCGCAGCTTTGCCGCGGAAGTGACGCGCGTGGCGCGCGAGGTGGGCACCGAAGGCAAGCTCGGCGGCCAGGCCGACGTGCAAGGCGTGGCCGGCACCTGGAAGGACCTGACCGACAGCGTGAACCTGATGGCCTCGAACCTGACGAGCCAGGTGCGCAACATCGCCGACGTGACGAAGGCGGTGCAGGCGGGTGACCTGTCCAAGAAGATCACGGTGGACGTGAAGGGCGAGATCCTGGAGCTGAAGGCCACGATCAACACCATGGTCGACCAGCTTTCCTCCTTCGCCGCGGAAGTGACCCGCGTGGCGCGCGAGGTGGGCACCGAAGGGCGGCTGGGCGGCCAGGCGCAGGTGCGCGGCGTGTCCGGCACCTGGAAGGACCTGACCGACAACGTCAACTCGATGGCCGGCAACCTGACGTCCCAAGTACGCGGCATCGCCAAGGTGGTGACGGCCGTGGCCAACGGCGACCTGAAGCAGAAGCTGACGGTGGATGCCAAGGGCGAGATCGCCGCGCTGGCGGAGACCATCAACTCGATGATCGACACGCTGGCCACCTTCGCCGACCAGGTCACCACCGTGGCGCGCGAGGTGGGCGTGGAAGGCAAGCTGGGCGGCCAGGCCAAGGTGCCGGGTGCCGCCGGCACCTGGAAGGGCCTGACCGAGAACGTCAACGAACTGGCGGCCAACCTGACGACGCAGGTGCGCGCGATCGCCGAGGTGGCCACCGCGGTGACGCAGGGCGACCTGACGCGCTCGATCACGGTGGAGACCCAGGGCGAAGTGGCGGCCCTGAAGGACACCATCAACGAGATGATCCGCAACCTGAAGGACACGACGCAGAAGAACACCGAGCAGGACTGGCTGAAGACCAACCTGGCCAAGTTCAGCCGCATGCTGCAGGGCCAGCGCGACCTGGTGACGGTGGGCCAGCTGATCCTGTCCGAGCTGGCGCCGGTGGTGGGCGCGCAGCAGGCCGAGTTCTACGTGATGAGCGCCAGTGGCGAGACCCAGCGCCTGAAGCTCTTGGCCAGCTATGCCTCCGGCGGCCAGGGCGCGCACGGCAAGGAGGTGGACCTGGGCCAGGGCCTGGTCGGCCAGTGTGCGATCGACAAGCGCAGGATCCTCCTGACCAACACGCCCTCGCAGGCCTTCCGCATCGCCTCGGGCCTGAGCGAAAACGCGGCGATGGACGTGCTGGTGCTGCCGGTGGTCTTCGAGGGCCAGGTGCGCGGCGTGCTGGAACTGGCGTCGCTGGAGCATTTCAACCCGGTGCACGAGGCCTTCCTCGACCAGCTGACCGAGTCGATCGGCATCGTCATCAACACCATCGAGGCCACCAGCCGTACCGAGGACCTGCTGAAGCAGTCGCAGTCGCTGGCCGCGGAACTCGGCTCGCGCCAGGAAGAACTGCAGCAGACCAACCAGGAGCTGCAGGACAAGGCGCGCCTGCTGGCGCACCAGAACCAGGAGGTGGAGCGCAAGAACCGCGAGGTGGAGCAGGCCCGCCAGGCGCTCGAGGAAAAGGCCGAGCAGCTGGCGCTGACCTCGAAGTACAAGAGCGAATTCCTGGCCAACATGAGCCACGAGCTGCGCACGCCGCTGAACTCGCTGCTGATCCTGTCCGACCAGCTGTGCAAGAACCCCGACGGCAACCTGCAGCCCAAGCAGGTGGAGTTCGCCAAGACCATCCACGCCTCGGGCAACGACCTGCTGATGCTGATCAACGACATCCTCGACCTGTCGAAGATCGAGTCCGGCACGGTGGCGGTGGACGTCAGCGAAATGCGCATCGACGAGCTGCACCGCTCCATCGAACGCGGCTTCCGCCACTTCGCGGAAAGCAAGCACGTCGAGTTCCTGGTGCAGCTGGAGCAGCCGCTGCCCAAGAGCCTGGTGACCGACGTCAAGCGCCTGCAGCAGATCATCAAGAACCTGCTGTCGAACGCCTTCAAGTTCACGCACATCGGCCGCGTTACTTTCAGCATCGCCACCGCCACCGGCGGCTGGTCGTCGGACAACGAGGAGCTGAACCGCGCGAGCCAGGTCATCGCCTTCGCGGTGGCGGACACCGGCATCGGCATCTCGGCCGACAAGCAGCAGATCATCTTCGAGGCCTTCCAGCAGGCCGATGGCTCCACCAGCCGCAAGTACGGCGGCACCGGCCTGGGCCTGGCCATCAGCCGCGAGCTGTCGCGCCTCTTGGGCGGCGAGATCCGGCTCGTCAGCTCGCCGGGGCGCGGCAGCGTGTTCACGCTGTACCTGCCGGTCAACTACAACCCGGCGCGGGGCGGCCGCCATGGCCAGCGGGCGGACCGCACGGTGGACCGGGCGGCGGAACGGGCGGATGGACGGGCGGAGCCGGCGCGGCCGCTGCCGGCCGATGAAGGCGCGGACACCGTGCCGGCCGATCTGGACGTGCTGCCCCGCCGTGTGCCCACCGAGGCCCTGGCGCTGTCCGGCCCGCCGGATGCCGATGCCGGCAGCGTCTCGGGCGTCTTCGCCAACGAGGCCGGCGACGACCGCGACGAGATCGTCAGCGGCGACCGCGTGATGCTGATCGTCGAGAACGAACCGAGCTTCGCGAAGGTGATGCTGCAGACCGCGCGCGACTGCGGCTTCAAGGGCCTGGTGACCGGCACCGGCGCCAGCGCGCTGACGATGGTGCGCGAGCTGCACCCGACCGTCATCACGCTCGACATCCACCTGCCCGACATGGAAGGCTGGCGCATCCTGGACCGGCTGAAGGCCGACTTCGCGGCGCGCCACATCCCTGTGTGCGTGGTGTCCACCGACGACGCGCGGGACCGCGCGCTGCGCGCCGGCGCCATCGGCTTCCTGGCCAAGCCGCTGCAGTCGGCCGACGTGGCGCACCGCGCGGTCGAGCAGTTGGGACGTTATGCCGACCGGCCGGTGAAGCGCCTGGCGGTGGTGATGCCGCCCACCGCGCAGCGCCGCGAGCTGCTGGACAGCCTGGACGACGACGTCGAGCCGTTGGTGGCCGACGACCTGCCGCAGGCGCGCGAGGCCCTGCGCGACGCCGACGGCGTGGTGGTCGACGAGGCCTTCGCCGACTTCGGCCCCGAGGACGTGCTGGACGCCCTGGCCGAGCGCGACAGCGTGCTGCAGCTGCCGGTGGTGCTGCTGCGCCCGCCGGGCAGCGCGTCGGCGCACGCCGGCTCGTGGCAGCGCGAGCAAGGCCGCTTCGGCTGCAGCGCGGCCGACACGCTGCAGGGCCTGCGCACCGAGATCGCGTTCTGGCTGCACCGCAGCACGGCCGAGATGTCGGCCAGGGACGGCCGCGAGATCGAGGAGGCGATCGAGCGCCGGTACAGCCTGAAGGGCAAGAAGGCGCTGATCGTGGACGACGACATGCGCAACATCTTCGCGCTGGCCACCGTGCTGGACGAGGTGGGCATGGTCATCGTCTCGGCGGACAACGGCCGCGAGGCCATCCGCCAGGTGGAGGCCGATCCGTCCATCGACATCGTGCTGATGGACATCATGATGCCGGAGATGGACGGCATGGAAACCATGCAGCGCATCCGCAAGCTGCCGCGCGGGCGCGACCTGCCGATGGTGGCCGTGACCGCCAAGGCCATGAAGGGTGACCGCCAGAAGTGCATCGAGGCCGGGGCCTGGGACTACCTGTCCAAGCCGGTCGATCCGCAGCACCTGCTGGCCGTGTTGAGGGGATGGCTGTGCCGCTGAACACACCGATGGCCGCGGCCGCCGAGGCCGCCGGGGCGCAGGCCGACGACCGGGTCAACATCCTGATCGTCGACGACCTGCCCGAGAAGCTGATGATCTTCGAGGCCGTGCTCGAGGACCTGGATCAGAACCTGGTCTGCGTGCGCTCGGGCACCGAGGCGCTGCGCGAGGTGCTGGCGCGCGAGTTCGCGGTGATCCTGCTCGACGTCAACATGCCCGACATCGACGGGCTGGAGACGGCCGCGCTGATCCGGCGTTACAAGCGCTCGGCGCACACGCCCATCATCTTCGTCACCGCCTACGCCGACGAGATCCAGACCAGCCGCGGCTATTCGCTGGGCGCGGTCGACTACATCCTGTCGCCGGTGGTGCCGGAGGTGCTGCGCTCCAAGGTGCGAGTGTTCGTGGAACTGGCGGTGCTGCAGCGGCGCATCGCCCGCCAGGCCGATGAACGCGTGGCGCTCGCGGCCTCGGCCGCGGCGCTGCAGGCGGCCGAGGAATCGACCCGGCGATCGGCCTGCCTGTCCGACCTGAGCCATGCCCTGTCGGGCGTGCTGGACCCGCGCATCGGCATGCACGAGCTGCTGTCGCGCGTGGTGCCCGACGTGGCCGGCCGCGCGGCCGTCGCCCTGTTCGACGACGAACGCCGGCCGCAGCACCTGCTGCGCCGCGGCGCGCAGGAGGCCGACGCGCCCGCCGCGCGCGAGGACTGCCTGGGGCCCGACGAGCGGGCGCTGCTGCAGCAGCTGGGCGAGACGCTGGTACCGCCGCCCGGACCGCTGGTGGCGGGCGACCTGGCCGATGAATCCACGCTGCTGCGCGCCTACCCGTTGCGCGACGGTGAACGGCTGCTGGGCGCGCTGCTGCTGCGCGGGCCGCTGACCGCGCTGGGCCAGGCGGTGATCGACGAGATCGCGCTGCGCGCGGCCACCGCCTTCGCCGCCGCGCGGCTGCACCAGAACCTGCAGGCCGAGATCGCCGAGCGCCGCCAGGCCGAGGCCCGGCTGGAGGAACAAGGCCGGCGCAAGGACGAGTTCCTGGCCATGCTGTCGCACGAGCTGCGCAACCCGCTGGCGCCGATCCGCAACGCCGTCGAGGTCATCCGCCGCCTGGCCCCGCACGATGCCAAGCTGATGTGGGCCACCGACATCACCGACCGCCAGGTGCGCCAGCTGACCCGGCTCGTCGACGAACTGCTGGACGTGGCTCGCATCAGCCAGGGCAAGATCGTGTTGAAGCCCGAGCCGCTCGACCTGGGCGCGTTGCTGGCCGAGTGCATCGAGGCGCAGCGCCCCGCCATCGCGGCCCGGCGCCAGATGCTGAACCCCTCCCTGCCCGCGAGCCCGCTGTGGGTGCAAGGCGATGCGGCGCGGCTGCAGCAGGTCATCAGCAACCTGCTGAGCAACGCGGTGAAGTACACGCCCGAGGGCGGCCAGCTGTCGGTGGGCGCGTGGGTCGAGGCCGGGCAGGCGGTGGTCAGCGTGCGCGACAACGGCATCGGCATCGAGTCGGAGCTGCTGCCGCGCGTGTTCGACCTGTTCGAGCAGGGCCAGCGCTCGCTGGACCGCAGCCAGGGCGGCCTGGGCGTCGGGCTGACGCTGGTGCAGCGGCTGGTGCGCCTGCACGGCGGACGGGTCGAGGCGCGCAGCGGCGGGGCCGGACAGGGCTCGGAATTCCGCGTCTACCTGCCCTGGCAGGCCCAGGCGCTGCCCGACGCCGCGCAGCGCACGGCGTCGCCGGTGGCGGACGGCGCCGGGCACCGCATCCTCGTCGTCGACGACAACGCCGACGTCGCCGAGACCACCGCGACGATGCTGGAGCTGTCCGGCCACCACGTGCTGACCGCGCCCGACGGCGCCCAGGCCCTGGCCTGCGCCGAAGTCTTCGAACCCGAGATCGTGCTGCTCGACATCGGCCTGCCCGGGCTGGATGGCTACGAGGTGGCGCGCCGCCTGCGCGAGCTGCCGAAGGCGCGCCGCGCCTGGCTGGTGGCCGTCACCGGCTACGGCCAGCCGGCCGACCGCCAGCGCGGCCGCGAGGCCGGTTTCGACGAGCACTTGCTGAAGCCGGTGGACCCGCAGGCCCTGGCCGAGATGATCGAGCGCGTGCGGCCGACCGTGGCGGCGCGCTTCGTCGGGAGCGCCGGCAATGCGGGAGGTGAGGCCTCGGCGGCGCCGCCGAGCGCGACGCTGTATGCCTTTCGGCGGCCGTGATGCGACGGGCGCAGTCTTCCAGGCCATCCCGTCACGCAGGCACCCCGGTTGCCGGGGCGCGGGTTGCTTCCGCAGCCAGGAGTGCCCATGCCATCCGATGACACCTCCCGCGAATCCTCCCGGAAAGCGCCGCGCGAGCAGCGCGAAGCAGCGCGCGAGCCAGGGCGTGAACCAGGGCGCGAAGCCGGGCGGGGAACGGCCCGCGAGGCCTCGTCCGCGCCCGCCGGCCGCCGCCCGCCGAAGGAAGAGCCCGATTTCGTCAACGAGGCCGACATCCCGACCGAGGATGCGCCGCCGGACCGCGGCGCGCGCGCGCCGGCCGGGCGCCAGTCCGCGGGCCGCGCCCGTGCGGCGCCGCGCGCGGCCGGTCCCAACCCCGACGTGCACACGCCGCCGAACGCCGACGTGGCCGGCACCGAGTCCGCGGCGGGTGAGGAAGACCCCGGTGCCGCGCTCGACAGCCCGCCCAACCCGAGGAGCCCCGCATGAAGGTCGGAGTCATCGTCGGCAGCCTGCGCGCCGACTCCATCAACCGCCGCCTGGCGCGTGCGCTGACGCGGCTGGCGCCCTCCGACTGGTCGTTCGAGCAGATCGAGATCCGCGAGCTGCCGCTGTACAACCAGGACAACGACGACGCGCCGCCGCCCGAGGCCACGCGGCTGAAGCAGCGCATCGAGGGGGTGGACGCGCTGATGTTCGTGACGCCCGAGTACAACCGGTCGATCCCCGGCGTGCTGAAGAACGCGATCGACACCGCCTCGCGTCCTTACGGCAAGAACTCCTTCGCGGGCAAGCCGGCGGGCGTGATTGGTGCATCCATCGGCAGCATCGGCACCGCGCTGGCGCAGCAGCACCTGCGCAACGTGCTGGCCTACCTGGACGTGCCGACCCTGGGCCAGCCCGAGGCCTTCATCCACCTGAGCGAAGGAAAGATCGACGCGGCCGGCGAAGTGAACGACGACAAGCTGCGCAGCGTGCTGCAGCGGTGGATGGATGCCTTCCGGCGCTTCGCCGAGGCGCGCGCCGGCACCGGGCGCTGATGGGATGCCGGCGTGGCACCACCCGTGGTGGGCACGTCGATTGCTCCCGCTGTTGACCAAGCTCTGCCCTTGCCCGTGATGGAAGCGTCCGCCCTTCGTGTGCTGGTCGTCGACGACCATGTCGATTCGGCCGATTCATTGAGCCACCTGCTCGAGGCCCTGGGTTGCCAGGCGGCGCCGGCTTACGACGCCGCATCGGCACTGAAGGCCTCGGGGACGCTGCTGCCGCAGGTGGTGTTCCTGGACCTCCACCTGGGTCAGGAGAACGGCTGCCAGGTGCTGTCGGCCCTGCGCTGGACCTTCCCGCGCGGGCGCGAGCCCATCGTCGTCTGCCTCACCGGCCACGGCGATCCGCAGACCGAGGCCCACTGCCGCCAGTCCGGCTTCGAGCTGTTCCTGATGAAGCCGATCTCCCTGGACCTGCTGCGCGGCGTGCTCGACCGCGCGCGCGAGCGGGTGGCGTTGCAGCAGGCCGGTGGCGTGCGCCAGCAGGCGGCGGCCTGAGAGCCTTCGGCCCCGCGGAGACGCCCGCCCGGGCGCCCCGGATGCTTCACGGACGGTGGCCGCTGCCTCGCCGCTGATGGCGCTGCCGGCCCCGTCGGCCCCGCCGTAGCACGGTAGGCCGGGCATGCGGTTTGCCGAGTTGGGAATGACCGCTTTTCGAGACATGGAAGACGCCCGCGCCGTCCCGGAGGTGCGCGTGCTGGTGGTCGACGACAACGTCGACGCCGCGACCTCGCTGGGTTACCTGCTGCAGTTGATGGGGGCCAAGACCGCCGTGGCCTTCGGTGGGGACATGGCGCTGCGCCTGGTGCGCCTGTTCCGGCCCGCGGTGGTGCTCATCGACCTGCGCATGCCCGGCCTGGACGGCTGCGAGGTGATGCGAGAAGCGCGCGCGCTGCCCGAGTGCGCGCCGGACACGCTGTTCGCCTGCTTCAGCGCCTCGCGCGAGGCGGCCGACCGGCGGCGCTGCTTCGATGCCGGGTTCGACTACTTCGTCTCCAAGCCGGTCGACCCGGCCGAACTGGGGGTGGTCCTCGGTGCGGCGCAGGGGCGGGCGCGCGGCGAGCGTGGCCTCAGGCCGGCGCGCGCAGCGCCTCGGCCTGGCGGCGAAGCGCAGCGGCGCTCGCGCTAGCGCGGTCCTGCAGCTGCTCCAGCAAGCCGCGTGTGGCGGGCGGCAGCGGGCGCGCCAGCGCCTCGCGCAGCGCCGCTTGCGTGCTGGCTTCCTCGTCTTCCCAGTCCTGCAGGATGGCCTCGTCGTCGAGGGCGGCGAGCCGGCCGCGGATGGCCATCCAGCCGCGCCGCATCGCGCCGGCGGTGCTGCCGCCGTCCTCGGGGGTGGCGCCCAGGTGCAGCACGTGCGCGCGCACGCGGTCGGCGGCGGCGCGGTAGTCGTCGGCGCGGGCCGCGAGGGCCTGGCGCAGGGCCGGGGCGCGGGCATGCTCGGCACCGACGCGGCAGCCGAACTCCCCGTCCTTGCAGGCTTCGATCAACGCGTTCAGGCTGTCCAGCGCATCGAAGACCGCCACCAGCGATTCATCGTCGAGGCGGGTCGGGGTGTCTCGGCCGGAGGGGGCTGGATTCATGCGGCACCTGTGCGGGCGGACGTCGGCAGGACGGGGGATGTACTTGCCGGGGAGTTCGGCAACGGCCATGCCCGTGCAAGCCGGGGCGCACGGTGACGGCGGGCTGCCGGCGCGGCGTCGCCTTCGGCGATGGGCCGTGGCCATCAGCCCGGCGTGCTATCGCCGCCGTGACGCGGCCGGGCACGGGTGTTGCCTTGCCCTGTTCGCCTTGTTCGCCCTGGGGGTCCGGCCCGGCTGGACCACTCGATGCGCCGCCGGGTGCCGGCCGTTGGCCGCTTCGGCACGACCTGTCTCCCATTTCTTCACGAGGAAACGACAGCGATGACCCCCACCCCCCGACGCCGCCAGGCCGCGGCGCAGAAGCTCGCTGAACTGTCGCTGGCGGTGCCGCAGGTGGTCGGCCACCGCGTGGCGCGCATGGCGGCCGCGGGCCCCTGGCCGGGCGCACGCGACCGGCACGAGTTCCACGCCATGGGCGCCGAGAAGATCGCCGCCTTCGGCGAATCCTGGCTCGCGATCCTGATGCAGCTGTGGCGCACGCAGTGGGCACTGGCGGCGTCGCTCAGTGCCTGGTGGTGGTCGCCGGCGCGCTGGATGCCCACCGCCTGGATGCGCACCTGGACGCCCGGCGCCTGGCCGGCCGCGGTGATGCCGCGGGCCGAGGTCTGGCAGCGCTGGGCACGCAACTCGGCGCTGGCGCTGGAGCATGGGCTCACGCCGGTGCACCGGCGTGCGGTGGCCAATGCGCGGCGGCTGGGCCGCCTGAAGAAGGGATGACGCGCCGCTGGGAATGACGCGCCGTGGTGGCGTTAGCGGCCGCGGCCGGTAGGGGAAGGCCGCTGGGGATGCGCCCGGCGCCGGGCGCACGGGCGGCCGCACGACGGGCGGATGCGCGGCGAGGCGGAATGCCTCACAGGGCCTCAGGCGTGCGCATGCGGGGCCGAGGCGCCGCTGTCGGCCTCGCCCGAGCCTTCGGCCGGCGCAGCCCCCTCGTCCTCGTTCGGGGCATCGGCCGGCTGGGGCGGCAGCATGGTGTGTTGCAGGTGCCAGGCCATCACGCGCTGGGCGGCTTGGAGCAGGGAAGGGTCCATTCGAGTTCTCCTTGAAACGATTCCGGTGCGCGATGGAGCAATCGGTGTACCCGCGTCGGGCACGTGGATTGCCGTCGCGCCGGCATGGACGCTTTGTACCTTGCCCCGGCCGCCTCGCCCCATTCGCTGCGCATCACGCTGGAGCCACCGGAACGGGCGCGCTACTGGTCGCGCGTGCTCGACGTGACGGAGGACGAGTTGCGCCAGGTCGTTGGCGAGGTGGGGCCGCGCGCCCACCGGGTCTGCGCCCGCCTGTGGGAGCTGCGCCAGCCGGGCGGAACCGCGAACTTCACGGCCTGACGCGACAGGCGCCCCGCGGTCCAGGGCTTCCGGGCCCTGCCGGCGGTGCTGGTCGGTGCCGGTCGGTGCCGGTCGGTGGGCGATCCGGCAAAGCCTGCGGCAAGCCTCGCCGCCGTGGCCGTGGCGGCGCGCCGTGACCGCCGGGCGGGACAGGTGGGGCCGTCTTCGGTCACGCGTCTTTCAATTGCTAGCAATTGGCCTCGCTGCATCCGGCGCGATTCGATGCGGCGGGTGCCGCGCTGCGTGACGCGCCGGGCCGCCCCCTGGGCACAGGGTTTGCCTTGGGCCGTCCATGACCTACGCCCTGCTTCCCAGAGCGGCCGGAGCGGCTGCGCGCCCCGCGCCTGCCCGGCCTTCCGTGGCCGCGTCTTTTGCTGGGCAGGACCCGGTGCCGCGGCACAGGCCCGGTGTCACGGCGCACGGCCATTTCGTTTGCGATGCCTCGCTGCGTGCGCTGACCTGCGCGCCGTGGTTCGCGGCCGCCGGCCACCGCACGCCGGTCATGCTGTCGATCCGCCGCTGCGGCGAACCGGCGCCCGCGGACACGGTGCGCGGCGCCTTCGCCTTCGACGTCGTGTTCCAGGCGAGCGCGGCCGATGCCGGGGCGGCCTGGCGCCTGCCCGCCTGCAGCCTGCCGCTGTGCCTGCATGGCCGGCGGCCCGAACCCTGGCGTGACGGCGAGCCCATCGCGCCCTGGCTGTGGTTGATGAGCGACCGTGCCTTGCCGCGCAGCTGGCGGATGATGCAGGGCTTCGGCACCCGCACCTGGCGCCTGTCGCCGGCGGCGGGCGGCACGCCGGTGTTCGCGCGCTTCCACTGGCTGCCGGCCGCCGGCACCCACGCGCTGGCGGCCGACGAAGCCGAGCAGCTCGCCGCGGCCGACCCGCAGTTCCTGCGGCGCGACCTGCGCGATGCGCTGGCGGCGCAGTCCGGCCCCGCGTGGACGCTGGCAGTGCAGGTCTTCAGCGAGCGCCAGGCGGCGCTGCACGGCATCGATCCGAACGACCCCGGGCCGCTGCTGCCGCACGACTGGGCCCCGCTGCGCAACGTCGGCCGCCTGGTGCTGGAGTCGCTGGCCGAAGCCGGTGGGCCGGACCCGGCCGAAGCCGATGCCCGAGGCGACGCCCAATCCGACGTCCAATCCGACGCCCAAGCCGACGCCCAAGCCGACGTCCAATCTGGCGCCGAGCCCGATGACGAGGCGGGTGCGCCGGGCCTCGAGCCCTGCCCGCCGCCCACGCCGCGCTGGCCCGATGACGACCTGCTGCAGGCCCGCCTGTTCTGGCGCAGCCAGAGCGGCACCGAGCAGCGGCACCTGGCCGAAGCCTGCCGCGCAGCCGGCGCGGCGCTGCACGATGCGGCCGCCCGAGAACGCCTGCGCCGCCGGCTGGCCCAGGTGGACCCGGCGCTGGCCGGGCCCGCGCCGTCGCGGCACGCGGCGGCTGGCGCCATCGTGCTGCCGGTGCTCCGTGACGAAGTGGACCCGCTGCGGCCGGCGCGGCCGCCGGCGCCCGCGGCGAGGGCTGGCGCGCCTGCAGCGACGCCGCTGCCGCCGCTGCCGCCACTGCCGTCGGATGAGCCGGCGCCCGCGCCGATGCTGTCGCTGTGGGCACGGCCGGGTGAACGCAGCGTCCGCCTGCGCCGGGTGGCGCTGCTGCTGGCCGAAGGTGTCGAGCCCGCCAGCCTGCGCGCGCTGCAGCGGGCGCTGCGGCTGGCCGGCGCGCGTCCGCAGCGCGTCGGCCTGCAGCCCGGTGCGTTCCGCGCCGAGGGCGGCGGCCTGATGCTGGCCGAGGCCAGCGTCCAGGCCTCGCCCTCGGTGCTGTGGGATGCGGTGGTGCTGCCGGCCGGTGCCACGGCGCAGGCCGCGCTGGCGCGTTCGCCGGAGGCGGTGCGCTTCGTGCAGGAGCAGTACCGCCACGGCAAGCCCATCCTGCAGCTGGGCCCCGACCTCGGCCTGCTGGCGCGCCTGGGGCTGCCGCCGGTGCTGCCCGATGGCCGCAGTGATCCGGCGTTGCTGCGCAGCGTGGACGGTGGCAGCGAGCCGGGCCGGCGCCGCCTGCTGCGCGCCTTCCTCGAGGCCCTGGCGCTGCCGCGCCGCTTCGACCGCGGGCCCGCCTGCCTGCCGCGTCTGGGGCCGTCGGTGCCGGTCGCTGCGGTCGCTGCGGTCGCTGCGGTCGCTGCGGGGGCCGCGCCGGCCATGCCCACCGCACCGCTGCGCGGCGCCGGTGCCGGCGCTTGACCACGACCACGACCACGACAGGGACCGGGACCGGGACCGCGGCCACGACCGCGGCGGCCAGCCGGGTCTCCGGCAAGGATGCCGCGCGCGGCGAGCCCCCGGCGCGCGGCGCGCCGGCCGTCAGGACGCGGCGCGTGCCTGGTTGCGCAGGGTCTTCACCTCGTCGTGGTTGCGCTGCACCCCCTCGTACTGGCGCTGCACCAGGGCCTGCACGTCGGGCGGCAGTGGGTTCTCCAGCGCCTTGCGGTAGCGCGCCTTGGCCACGTCCTCGCCGCGTTCGCATTCCTCGAGGATGGCCTTGTCGTCATAGGTCGTCAGCGTGGTCTTCACGGCGACCCAGCCGCGGTGCAGCGCGCCGCTGACGCTGCCGCGCTCGTCCGGCGTGCCGCCGTAGTGGCGCACCATCGCCTCCAGCTCGATCACCGCCTGGCGGCACTGGTCGGCACGGCGCAGCAGCAGCGTGCGCAGGCTGTCGGCCTGCGCATGCTCGGCCGAGGTGCGAAAGCCGTATTCGCCGTCCTTGCTGGTCTCGATCAGGTTGTTCAGCACGTCGACGACATCGTCTTTGTCCATGGTGGCTCCTTCGATAGGGGTGGGAAAAGCGGGCGCGGCCGCGTCCGCGGACCCGGGCGGGCCGGGCATGCCGGCGCTGCGGCAGCCGGCGTGCCCGCCGGGCGCGCGGCCGGGTTACCGGTCCTCGCTGGGGTGGCGGGCGCCGGTGGGCGAAGGCATCTGCGTCCGAGTGGAATAACGACTAATATGCGCGGCCACGCCGGCGCATGACCGGGTACGAGGCTTGCCTGTCTCTTCGAGCGGGACTGTGCTGCACGGGCAGCGCCGGCCGGGCCGCAAAGATTGCCGGCCGCAGCCCCGATTCCACGGACGAATGCTGAAAGGACCGACAGATGCAACATCGCGACAACGCCGGCCGCTCACAAGGCGGCTACGGGGACTATGAACGTTATGCCGGCAGCGATCAGGGCTACGGCTCCCGCGGCTCGGACGAGGGGTGGCAGAACCAGGGCAACCGGCAGCAGCAGGGCGGCTACCAGGGTGGATCGCAAGGCGGCTACCAGTCCGCCGGCCAGGGCGTGCAGGGCTACGGCCAGCAGGGCCATCAGCCGGGCTACCAGGGCGGCAGCTTCCAGGGCGGCTACCAAGGCGGCAGTTCCCAGGGCGGCTACCAAGGGGGTGGATACCAGGGCGGTGGCTTCCAGGGTGGCCAGCACTCGGCTTCCGGCTGGCAGGGCGGCCAGGAGTACGGCCAGCACGGCGGCGGCCAGGGCGGCTACCCGCCTTCCAGCCCGTACCCGGGCAGCCAGGGCTACGGCAGCTACGGCGGTGGCCAGAGCTACGGCCAGGGCCACTCGGCCCACCAGGGCTTCGGCTCACAAGGCGGCGGCTACCCGCAGGGCTTCGGCGGCAGCCAGGCCGGCCAGCAGGGCGGCTACGGTCAGCAAGGCGGCTACGGCGGCCAGGGGGGCTATGGCGGCCAGGGCCAGAGCGCCCAGGGCGGCTACGGCAGCCAGGGTTACGGCGGCCAGGGCCATGGCAGCCAAGGCGGGCAGGGCAGCTACGGCAGCCAGGGCGGCTACCAGGGGGGTTATGGCGCCCAGGGCGGCTACCGCAGCGGCGGCTACCGCGGCGACTACGGCCAGCAGGACCAGCAGTCTTTCGGCGGCCACCAGCAGTCCAGCCCCGGCAGCAACTATGGCTATGGCCAGCATGCGCAGGGCTTCGGCCAGGGGGGGCAGTCCTCGTCCTTCGGCCAGGGCGGCTACGGCGAGCAAGGCGGCGGCTACGGCCAGCAGAGCGGCTTTGCCCAGGGCAGCCAGGGCGGTTACGGCCAGGAAAGCTTCGACCCCGACTACCACCAGTGGCGCAGCGAGCAGATGCGCTCGCTCGACGACGATTACCGCTCCTGGCGCGGCGAGCGCTTCAAGAAGTTCTCGGACGAGTTCTCGCAGTGGCGCGAAGGGCGCCGCGGCGGGCAGGGCGGCCAGGGCAGTCAAGGCGGCCAGGGCGATACGCAGGGTTCGTCGTCGGGCAGCCGCGCCTCCGGCACCGGCAGCAGCGACACGCGCCAGGCCGGCAGCGGCAGCAGCAGCACCGGCAGCGGCACGGGCGCCAGTGCGCAGGGCCAGAGCGCGACCGGCAGCCTGAGCGACACGTCCGGCGGCAGCACGACCAGCTCGGTCGGCAGCAGCGGTACCGGCGGTTCATCGACCTCGTCCGGCAGCTCGAAGACGAAGTAACCCGAAATATGCGCGTCCAACGGGGCGCGGTCCGGCCGGCGTGCCGGACCGCCCCGGACGCCGCGGCCCGCCGGCACCGCGCCGGCGGGCCGCTGCCGTCGGCGCGCGCGGGCGGCGTTCTCAAACCGGCTTGGCCACCATCAGGAAGAACACCGCCAGCAACGCCAGCGCGGCGGGCACGCCCAGTGCGGTCCACACCGCCAGCAGCCGGAAGTAGCGCGGCGGCAGTGGTGTGTCGTGCAGGGCCGCCTGCCCCGCCAGGTCGCGCAGCCGCAGCTGCAGCCACACCACCGGCAGCCAGCAGGCCACCGCCAGCGCGAAGAGGCCGATCGACCACGCCAGCCACGGCGTGGACAGCGGCAGCTGCAGGCGTTCGACCAGGTACCAGCCGGTCAGCGGCTGCAGCACCACGGTGCTGGCGGTGAACAGCCAGTCGGCGCGCACGCCATGGCGCATCACCACCGCGGCGGCACGCGCATCGCGGCTGAGGCTGGCGAACAGCATGTACCAGGCGGTGCCCACGCCGGTGCCGAACAGCAGCGTCGCCGACAGCACGTGCAGCCACTTGACGATCAGGTAGTCCATGCGCGAGCGGGATTGCCGCTTGCTCCCGGGCAAGAAGCATTCCGTGCCATCCCGTCCCGCCGACGTCCCGCCGACGTCCCGCCGACGTTCCACCCGACCTGAAGGAGACCCGACGATGTTGATGCAACGTGCTGCCCGCTGGCGCCCGGCGCCGCGCCGCCGCGCCGGCCCGGCGATCACGCCCACCGTGCGCGACCCGCTGCTGCGGGCCGACCGGCTGCTGGCCGGCGGGCTGGCGGCGGCGCTGCTGTCCGGCCTGGTGCTGGCCTGGCGCGGCCGCGCCGAGACTGGCAGCGCCGCCGCGCCGATCAATGCGCCCAGCCAATGGGTGCATGGCCGCGCGGCGCTGCGGCACGACGAGACGAGCTGGCGACACACCGCCATCGGTGCGCTGGTGCATGGCATGTCGTCGATGCTGTGGGCCGGCCTGTTCGACCTGCTGCGCGAGCGGCGCGAACGCCGCGGCCGCACCAGCACCGCCGCCGCGCTGGCCGATGCCGCGGCCGTCACCACCGTGGCCGCGGTGGTGGACTTCAAACTGGTGCCCGACCGCCTGAGCCCCGGCTTCCAGCACCGCCTGTCGCGGCCGGCGGTGGTGCTGACCTACGCCGGCTTTGCGGCCGGCCTGCTGCTGGCGCACCGGCTGCGGCGCTGAGGGCGCGCTGATTGCTGCGCTCTGCCATGCGAATCCTCCTCACCGGGGCCACCGGCTTCATCGGCAGCCGCATCCTCGCCGCGCTGCAGTTGCGCGGGCACGAGGTCTGGTGCGCCGGGCGGCGGCCGCCGCCGCAGGCCATCGGCTGGATGGCGATCGATTTCCGCCACGCGCTGCAGCCGGCGCAGTGGCGGCCGCTGCTGGAGGGCGTGGACGTCGTCGTCAACGCGGTCGGCATCTTCCGCGAGTCGGCCGACCAGCGCTTCGCCGCGCTGCACGACGAGGCGCCGCGCGCGCTCTTCAGCGCCTGCGTCGAGGCCGGCGTGCAGCGCGTGGTGCAGCTGTCGGCGCTGGGCGTGGAGCAACGCGTCACCGCGTACCAGCGCAGCAAGCACGCGGCCGATGCCTACCTGCGCGCGCTGCCGATCGATGGCGTGGTGGTGCAGCCCTCGCTCGTGTTCGGCGCCGACGGCGAGAGCGCCGCGCGGCTGCTGACGCTGGCCGCGACGCCGCTGCTGCTGCTGCCCGACGGCGGCCATCAGAAGGTGCAGCCGGTGCACGTGGACGACGTGGCCGAGGCGATCTGCCGCCTCGTCGAGGCGCCGCCGACCACCCCCGCCGGCGGCCGCAGCGTGCCGCTGGTGGGGCCGGAGGCGATCACGCTGCACGACTACCTGCAGCAGCTGCGTTTCGCGATCGGCCTGCCGCCCGCGCGCTCGCTGGCGGTGCCGGCGCCGCTGGTGGACCTGGCCGCGCGCATCGGCGAGCGCCGCGGCGGGCTGCTGGACCGCGCGGCGCTGACCATGCTGCGCCAGGGCAGCACCGGGCCGTCCACCGCGATCGTGCTGCTGCTCGGCCATGCGCCGCGCGAGGCGTGCGACTTCCTGCTGGGCGAGCCGCTGGCCGCGCTGCGCGCGCAGGCCCGCATGGGCTGGCTGCTGCCGCTGCTGCGCATCGCGCTCGGCCTGGTGTGGATCGTCACGGGCCTGCTGTCGCTGGGCATCTACCCGCGCGAGGCCAGCTACGAGCTGCTGGGCCGGGCCGGCATCGCGCCGGCGTTCCAGCCGCTGATGCTCAACGGCGCGGCCCTGCTGGATCTGCTGCTGGGCGTGCTGACGCTGTGGCCGCCGCTGCGCGCGCGCTGGCGCTGCGGGCTGTGGGCGGCGCAGGCGCTGCTGATGGGGCTGTACATGGCGGTCATCGCGGTGCACCTGCCGGAGTTCTGGCTGCACCCCTTCGGGCCGCTGCTGAAGAACCTGCCGATGCTGGCGCTGCTGCTGGTCCTGTACCTGCACGACCGCGACCTGGCATCGCCGCCGTGGCCGCTGGGCGGCATGGGCGAGGCCGACCGTGCCGGCCCGGCCACGGACTGGCGCCGCGCCGACGACCTGTTCGGCCGCCCCGGCGCCGGCCCCGAGCTGCGCGGGGCATATGGATTGCCACTCGGCGAGCATCGCGTGGACACGCCTGTTTGACGTTAGGAGAATCACATGCACACCCCTGCCAGCGTTGCCCGTCATCCGCTGCACCCGATGCTGGTGCCGATCCCGATCGGGCTGTGGATCGGCTCGCTCGCCTGCGACCTGTGGGCGCTGCTCGCGCCGAACCCGCCGGCCTGGCTGCCCACCGTGGCTTTCGTGACGATGGCCGGCGGCGTCATCGGCGCGCTGGTGGCGGCGGTGCCGGGGCTGATCGATGCACTGTCGCTGCGCCATGCGCCCAAGCGGGTGGCGATGGTGCACATGACGCTCAACCTGCTCGTGGTCGTGCTCTACCTCGTGAACCTGCGCCTGCGCTGGGACGGCAACCAGAGCCTGGCGCCGCTGGCGCTGTCGCTGATCGGGGTGCTCGGGATCGGCATCTCCGGCTGGCTGGGCGGGAAGATGGTGTACGAGCACCGGGTGGGGGTGGACGAGACGCCGCAGCCGCTGGAGCCGGTGCAGCAGGGAGGCGGCGACCGCCTGGTGCAGGACGAGCAGCCTGCCGCCGCCGCGCGGCCGGTGGCCTGAGAAGCACCCCTTTCAAGGTGTGATGCTTGGGAGCAGGGTGCCGCCGCCGAGCACGCGGGCCGCTTCATGCCCGTCATGGCCGGATCCTGGTTGCGCCAGGGACGCGTCGATAATGAGTTAGCGAATGGCCGCCGCCGCCGGCGGAGCCGCGGCCTGGGTCAGCGCCAGCAGCACGTCCGGATACCAGGCGCAATTGAGTCCCAGGGATTCGTCCACGGCGGGATTGCGCGTGGCCATGTCAATGCGGCTGGAGTGCACGCCCACCAGCCGCCAGCCGGCCTGTCCCGACAGCTCCTGCACCCGCTGCAGCACCGGGGCCCCGCTGCTGCCGCTGTGCGTGCGGCTGTCGGTGAGGAAGTAGCCCTTGCCCTGGAAACGGACGCCGTATTCCGAGGCCACGATGGCATGGCGCGCCACCGGCAGCTGGTACACCGTGTCGAAGAAACCCAGCGGAAATCCGGGGATCAGCAGGGACTCGCCGATGCCCGGCGCATCGCCCATCGCCGGGATCTGCGAGGCCGTGAAGGGGCTGGCGTAGAACGGCTCGCCCGCAGGCTCCGCCGGCAGCGGGATCACCGCCACGTCGATGTCGCCCCCGCTGTCCTCCGCCTGGCGCCAGGTGGCGCGGCCGGCTTCGTAGAGCGGCACGCGCAGCGTGAGGTGCCGGGTCATGTCGTGCCGGTCGGTGTGCACGGGGACCTCGATGCTGCTGGGCGCATGGCCGATGCTGCCGTCGAAGACCACGTGGCGGCTGGTGACGATGTAGAGGCGCTCCGCTCGCTCGAAGAAGAAGCCGCTGGCCGACGTGAGGGACCGCCCCGCGGCATCCAGCGTCGTCAGCCGGACGACGCCGAAGCGCAGCCCCGGCGAGCCGCCGTTGGGCGGGCGGATGTACGTGGTTCGGGCCTCAGCGGCGCGGATGGGCTTGGGCATCGAATCCGCGCTTCCATGCGGCGCAGCGGGCAGTCCACTGCGCGGGAAGCTCGCCGGTGAGCGAAGGCAGGTTGCAGCGCCGCAGCAGCGGGTTCGAGGTTTCCGCATCGCCGCGGGCCGCGGCCTTCGCGCCCTGGCGATGCAGCTCGGCCCGTTCGTGGCGGCAGAACGGGCCGGTGCCCGCAGGCCGAGACCGGTGCGGGGAAGAAGATGGTGTGGGAGTGATGGCGTTGCTCCAGTTCGACTTGTCCAGACACGAGCAACGCTGCTACCGGTGCCGCTTCAAGCGGTTGACGATCCTGGAGGTGTCACACAGCGCTCCAGGCAGGCCAGCATACAGGAGAGGCTCCTTCAAGCGCTCGAAGGGGTGAAAGCGCGTGCAGCGGCCCGGGCGTGGGGTGCCGACTTCGCCGCTTGCCCGCCACGCGCAAACATCATCCGAAACATGGTGCCCGCAGAAATTCCGCAATCGACCGGGCTAGGCTGTCGTGCGGCGTCGGCGGGCGAATCGTCAGACGGGGTGGCCGGGGAAGCGGGAAATCGGCACGACCACCACGGGCAATCCCCATGCCCGGGAGCCCGGGGCCACGCGCCCCCTTGGCGGCCGGCGCGCGCCGGCGCCCCCGGTAAGCCAAACCGCACGCCGTGCCGCCCGCGGCAAATCTGACAAGGCCGCGGCCAGCGCCCGCCGGCTCCGGCGGCCGGGCCTGTCGAAGCGGGAGGAGGGGGAAGCGGGAGGAGAGCCGGAGGAGAACCGATCCGATTCGATCCAATCCAGCGGCACGCCGTTTGCCTTCCGGGGCTTCCCACCACCCCACCGAGGCTTTCCGCATGTCCCCCGATTCCCTGCGCATCGCGCTGATCAGCGAGCACGCCTCGCCCCTCGCGACGCTGGGCGGCGTCGATGCGGGCGGACAGAACACCTACGTCGACCAGGTCGCGCGCGCGCTGGGCCGGCGCGGCCACGCCGTCGACGTGCTGACGCGGCGTGATTCACCCGAGCTGCCGCCGGTGGTCGAGCTGCAGCCCGGCGTCCGCGTGCTGCACGTGGAGGCCGGCCCGCCGGCCTTCGTGCCGAAGGAACAGCTGCTGGAGCACATGCCGGAGTTCGCGCGCCGCGCGACGCGCCTGCTGGCCGCTGACGATCCGCGGCAGGGCTGCGACCTGCTGCACGCCAACTTCTTCATGTCCGGCCTGGTCGGCATGCGCCTGTCGCGGGCCTTCAACCTGCCGCTGGCCGTCACCTTCCATGCGCTGGGCCTGGTGCGGCGCGAGCACCAGGGCAGCGCCGACGCCTTCCCGCCCGAGCGCATCGACATCGAGCGCACGCTGGTGCAGCAGGCCGATGCGCTGATCGCCGAATGCCCGCAGGACCGCGCCGACCTGATGCGCCTGTACGGCGCCCGGCCGTCGCGCATCAGCACCGTGCCCTGCGGCGTCGACACGCAGCTCTTCGCGCCCGGCGACAAGGCCGCGGCCCGGCGGGCGCTGGGCTGGGCGGACCATGAATTCATCATCCTGCAGCTGGGCCGGCTGGTGCCGCGCAAGGGCATCGACAACGCCATCCTCGCGCTGGCCCGGCTGCCGCGCACGCTGCGCGCGCGCCTGGTCGTCGTCGGTGGCGACAGCGCCGAGCCCGACGAGCGTGCCACGCCCGAGATCGCGCGGCTGCGCGCCATCGCGCAGCAGGCGGGCGTGGCCGACCGCGTCAGCTTCACCGGCCAGCGCGCCCGGCCGCAGCTGCCGCGCTACTACGTCGGCGCCGACGTCTTCGTCACCACGCCCTGGTACGAGCCCTTCGGCATCACCCCGCTGGAAGCCATGGCCTGCGGCACGCCGGTGATCGGCAGCGCCGTCGGCGGCATCCGCCACACGGTGGCGCCGGGGATCAGCGGCTGTCTGGTGCCCCCGCGTGATCCCGAGGCCCTGGCCGCTCAGCTGCTGCGTTTGCAGGCGCATCCGCAGATTGCGCGGTCGCTGGGGCGCGGCGGGGTGCAGCGGGTGCGCACGCTCTTCACCTGGGACCGGGTCGCGGCCGAGCTGCTGGCGGTGTACCGCACGCTGGCGCCGGCGGCGCGGCCGCAGCGGCGCCTGCAAGGCGGACTGCCCGTGCCGGCCCGGCTGCCCGCGGCGGTGCCGGTGGCCCCGCCGGCCGTGTCGCCGGTGGCGGCATCGATCGCGACCTCGATGGCCTCGTCGATCGGGGCGCCGCTCGCCACGGCGCGGCTGGTGTCGTGAGGCGCGGCAGCGGGCGGTCCGCCCTCGCCACGCTGGGCCTCAACGCCGCCTTCCACGATTCCTCGGCCGCCCTCGTCATCGACGGCGAGGTGGTCGCGGCGGCCGAGGAGGAGCGCTTCAACCGCATCAAGCACGCCAAGCGGCCGCTGCCGTTCAGCGCCTGGGAGCTGCCCTACCACGCCATCGACTACTGCCTGCGCGAAGCCGGCCTGCAGCTGGCCGACGTGGACCACGTGGCCTACAGCTTCGACCCGAAGCGCTTCCTGGCCGGACGCGAAGAGGGCGGCAGCATCACGCTGCCGCTCGAGCCCTCGGCCGCGCCCGATGCGCGTTGGGAAAACCCCTGGGACCCGCTGTTCGCCGCCTACGTGCTGAACGCGCCGCGCCAGCTGGCTGACGGCGCGCCGCACCACCTGAAGGCGCGCTTCGCCGGCGTGCGGCCGGACGGGCCCTTCCGCTTCCACTTCGTCGACCATCACCTGGCGCACCAGGCCAGTGCCTTCCTGGCCGCGCCTTTCGAGCGTTGTGCGGTGCTGACGCTGGACGGCCGCGGCGAGCAGGCCAGCACCACCTACGGCGTGCATGCCGGGGGTGAATACCGGGCCCTGGGCGAGGTCTGCGTGCCGCATTCACTGGGCCTGCTGTACGAGCGCGTGACCACGCACCTGGGCTTCCTGCATTCCAGTGACGAGTACAAGGTGATGGCGCTGGCGGCGATGGGCCACCCGCGCTTCGCGGCCCGCATGCTCGAGCAGGTGCGGGTCGGCCCGAACGGCGACTACCGCATCGCGCCGATCGACCTGGTGGCGCTGGCCGGTCCGCCGCGGGCGCGCGGCGCGCCGCTGGCCCCCGGGCACCTGGACCTGGCCGCCTCGCTGCAGCGGGTGCTGGAGACCACCGTGCTGCAGCTGGCGCGCTGGCTGCGCGATGCCAGCGGCGAACGCTGCCTGGCCCTGGCCGGCGGCGTGGCGCTGAACTGCGTGATGAACGCGAAGCTGCGCGATGCCGGCCTGTTCGATGCGGTCTGGGTGCAGCCCGCCGCGGGGGATGCCGGCACCGCGCTGGGCGCGGCGCTGTGGGTCGACGCGCGGCAGCGCGGCGACGGGGCCGGACGGCTCGCCGAGCGCCGGTGGCGCATGGACCATGCCTACCTGGGCCCGCAGCAGGACGATGCCGAGATCGAGGCCTTCCTGCGCTGGGCCGGCCAGCGCTACGAGAAGCCGGCCGACCCCGTCGCCCGCGCCGCCGACCTGCTGGCCGAAGGCCGGGTGCTCGCCTGGCACCAGGGCCGCATGGAATTCGGCCCGCGCGCGCTCGGCGCACGCTCGATCCTGGCCTCGCCGATCCGCGCCGACATGCAGGCCCGCATCAACGAGCTGAAGGACCGCGAGGATTTCCGCCCGGTGGCCCCCGCGGTGCCGGAGGAAGATCTTGCCGACTGGTTTGCGCCGGCCGGCGCCAACGGTGGCCGCTCACCCTTCATGTTGTTCGTGTTCGACGTGCTGCCGCCGCAGGCCAGGCGCATTCCCGCCGCCTGCCACACCGACCTCAGTGCCCGGGTGCAGACGGTCTCGCGCGACACCAACCCGCGCTTTCACGCGCTGCTGAAGGCCTTCGGCCAGCGCACCGGCGTGCCGGTGCTGATCAACACCTCGTTCAACGTGCGCGGCGAGCCGGTGGTGTGCACCGCGAAGGACGCGCTGGAAGCCTTCCACGGCACGCCGATCGATGCGCTGCTGATCGGCGGGCTGCTGCTGGAGAAACCGCGATGACGGACGTCTCGGTGGTCATCGCCACCAAGCTGCGGCCGCAGCTGCTGCGCCGCTGCCTGGAGGCGCTGCTGAAGCAGACGCTGGCGCCCGAGCGCTACGAGGTTCTCGTCGTCGACGACGGCCGCAGCGAGCCCACGCGCAGCGTGGTGGCCGAGTTGGCCGCCCGTGCCGGGCCCCGCGGGCCGCTGCTGCGCTACCTGCAGCCGGGCCTGACGCAGGGGCCTGCCGGCGCGCGCAATGCCGGCTGGCGCGCCAGCCGGGCACCGGTGATCGCCTTCACCGACGACGACACCCTGCCCGAGCCGGCCTGGCTGGCCGAGGGCCTGAAGGCGCTGGCCGCCGACCACGGCATGCCGGTGGTCGCCGCCGCCGGCCAGGTGGTGGTGCCGGTGGGCGAGCGGCCGACCGATCATGCGCGCATGACGCAGGGCCTGGAGCGCGCCGAGTTCGCCACCGCCAATGCCTTCGTGCGGCGCACGGCGCTGCAGCAGGTGGGCGGTTTCGACGAACGCTTCACCCGCGCCTGGCGCGAGGATTCGGACCTGCATTTCTCGCTGCTGGCGCTGGGCGCGGTGGTGCTGGCGCCGGCGGCGCGCGTGGTGCACCCGGTGCGCCGCGTGCGCTGGGGCGTGTCGCTCGGCCAGCAGGCCAACGTGCAGTTCGATGCGCTGCTGTACAAGAAGCACCGGCGCCTGTTCCGCGAGCGCATCCGCCGGCGGCCGCCGTGGCTCTATGTCGCTATTGCAGCGGCCACGCTGGCGGCCCCGGTGGCGCTGGCGGCCGATGCGCCGCGGGCCGCGGCCGCCTGCGGCCTGGCGGCGGCGGCCGGCATCGGCCTGTTCGCGGCGCGGCGGCTGCGCGGCGCGTCGCTGCACCCTTCGCACGTGGCCGAGATGCTGCTCACCTCGGTCGCGATTCCCTACCTCGCCTTGTTCTGGCGCCTCGTCGGCGCCTGGCGCTACCGGGTGGCTTACCTATGAACATCTCCTCGACGACCACGGCTGCCGCGGGTGCGGCACCGAAGCGCATCGGCATCTTCCGGGCCCTGATGCTGGGCGACATGCTGTGCGCCGTGCCCGCGCTGCGCGCCGTGGCCGCGGCCTGGCCCGGCGCCGAGCTGGTGCTGATCGGCCTGCGCTGGGCGCGGCCGCTGGCCGAGCGGCTGCCGATGGTCAGCCGCTTCATCGAGTTCCCGGGCTGGCCCGGCCTGCCCGAGGCGCCGACCACGCACGTCGCGCTGCCCGGCTTCCTGCATGCGATGCAGTCCGAGCGCTTCGACCTGCTGCTGCAGCTGCACGGCAGCGGCCACGTCGTGAACCCGCTGCTGGCGGCGTGCGCGCCGCGGCGGCTGGTCGGTTTCACGCCCGGCGGCGCCGACGACGGCGTGATCAGCGCCGCCGCCGACCGCGTGCGCTGGCCCGAGCAAGGCCACGAGGTGGAGCGCCTGCTGGCGCTGACCGACCGCCTGGGCCTGCCGCGCCAGGGCACGCAGCTGCAGTTTCCGCTGCGGCCCGAGGACCGCGCGGCGCTGAAGCGCCAGTGGCCGGCGGTGGACGACGGGCCGCCCTGCGTCGTGGTGCACCCCGGCGCCCGGCTGGCGTCGCGGCGCTGGATGCCGGCGTCCTTCGCGTCGGTGGCCGACCGCATCGCCGCACGCGGCTACCGGGTGGTGCTGACCGGCGGCGAATCGGAACAGCCGCTGACGTCCGAAGTGCGCGGCCTGATGAAGCATCCGGCGGTGGACCTGGCCGGCCGCACCGACCTGTGGAGCCTGGGGGCGCTGGTCGAGCGGGCGGCGCTGCTGGTGTGCAACGACACCGGGGTCTCGCACATCGCGGCAGCGCTGGCCACGCCCAGCGTGGTCATCAGCTGCGGCGCCGATGCCTCGCGCTTTGCGCCGCAGGACGTGCTGCGCCATGCCACGCTGTGGCAGCCGGCGCCGTGCCGCCCCTGCCACCACGACCGCTGTCCCAGCGGCCATGAATGCGCCACCACGCTGCCGCTGCAGGCGGTGGACCACGCGGTGCGGCAGCGCCTGGGGGTGCCGGCGTGACCGCTGCGGGCGAAGTGGGCACGGAAGAGGGCGCGCCGCGCCTGAAGGTACTGACCTGGCACGTGCACGGCAACTACCTGCACTACCTCAGCCATGCGCCGCACGACTTCTTCCTGGTCACGCTGCCCGGCCACCCGCCGGGCCATGCCGGGCGCGTCGGCGCGCTGCCCTGGCGCGGCAACCTGCACGAGGTGCCGGCGTCGGAGCTGGCGCGCCACCGCTTCGACTGCGTGCTGTACCAGTCGCGCACGCACTGGGAGCAGGACCGCCACGAGTGGCTGAGCCCCGGTCAGCGCGCGCTGCCGGCCGTCTACCTCGAGCACGACCCGCCGCAGCAGCATCCCACCGCCACGCGCCACCCCGCCGCCGGCAGCGGCGCGCACATCGTGCAGGTGACGCCCTTTAATGCGCTGATGTGGGATGCGGACGGGACGCCGACGACGGTGATCGAGCACGGCGTCGCGCTGCCCGACCCGGACCTGCGCTGGACCGGCGAGCGGCCGGAGGGCATCGTCGTCGTCAACAACCTCGAGCGCCGCGGCCGCCGGCTGGGCACCGACGTCTACCAGCACTGCGCGAGGCGGGTGCCGCTCACTTTGACCGGCATGGGCAGCGAGACGATGGGCGGCATCGGCGAGACGCCGAACCCGGCGCTGCCGGCGCTGATGGCGCAGTTCCGCTTCTATTTCCACCCGGTCCGCTACACCAGCCTGGGGCTGGCGCTGATCGAGGCCATGATGCTGGGCATGCCCATCGTCGGCCTGGCGACGACGGAGATGCCCACGGTGATCCAGGACGGCGTGAGCGGCTGCGTCGACACCCGGGTGGATCGGCTGGTGCAGGCAATGCGCGCACTGATCGCCGACCCCGCGCTCGCGCAGCGCTGGGGCCGTGCCGCGCGCGAGGCGGCGCTGGCCCGCTTCGGCATCGAGCGTTTCGCCGCCGACTGGGACCGCCTGCTGCGCCAGGTGTGCGGCCTGCCGGCGCCGGCCGCGCAAAGCTTGCCGCAGGCCTGACCGGCGGCAGGCCTGACGGGCCGAAGGGCGGAGACCGCGCCGCCCTGGCCGGGCGGCCGGCGATCGCCCCGCGGGACCGGACTTCGCCTGCTGCCGGCCGGCACGCCGTTTGCCCAAGCGTGCGGACCTCCTCTTCCACCCACAGCCCACGGGAGACCCGATCATGGCCAACCAGTTTCCGACCCAGTCCACCTCGTCCACCACCCCCGGCAGCACGGCCGCGGGCACCGGCACGGGCATGGCCTCGACACCTGGCGCGGGCACCAGCATCGGCAGCGCGTCGGGCCTGGGCGCGGGCTCGGCCGCCAGCTCGGCCGGCAGCGGCTACGGCGGCGCGTCGCCGTCGGGCGCGTCTTCGTCCGGTTCGTCGTTCGGCAGTTCCGGTGGCGGCGCCACCGCCACCGCGGAACGCACGATGGACAAGGCCGTGCAGGCCACGCACCAGGCCGTGGACCGTGCCGCCGGCACCGTGGGCCACGCCGCCGAGCGCCTGCGCTCCGGCTACGACCACCTGATGGAGATGGAGCAGGAATGGGCCGAGACGGCCCGCACCCGCGTGCGCGAGAGCCCCCTGTCCGCGGTGGCGATCGCGCTTGCCGTGGGCCTGGTCGTGGGGCGCTTGACCTCACACCGCTGAGCGGCGCACCGGCGCGCTGCGCGCGAGGACGGCGACCATGGGCGCCCTGAACCACCGCCCCGGGCCCGACCCCGATCCGGGCCCGCAGCCGCCGCCCGTGCCCGACCCCGGCCAGCGGCCCGACCTGCCGCCGCCGCCCGACGTGCCGGAAGACCACGAGGACCTCGACGCCGAGCTGCCGCGGCACAAGCGGGAGCGCATGTAGCCGCTACCCGCGGTCGGGATGGCGGCGGGAAGCGCGCGGGATGCAGAGCGCGCCACCCAAGCGGATGAGGAGCGGCCCGCGCGAGCCGCGGGCCGGGTCTCCAGTGCGGGCTCAGCGCAGCGGCCGCGCCTGCGGTCCGCGGGCCGCGGGCGCGGCGTGCAGCGCGGCGGCCAGCGCCGGCAGGTCATCGTCGTGGCGTGCCGGCTCGCGTTTCGCGCGCAGCTGCTCGATCAGCGCGTGCACGGTGGCGGCCGAGCGGTCCCACGAACTGGTGGACACGGTGGTCAGCATCTCCATCACCCGCTTGCTGCGCTGGCGCCGGGTCTCGGCCAGCGTGTCCTCGCAGGCGCCGACGAAGTCCAGCACCCCGCTGGCCAGCCGCACCACGTGGCCATACAGCATGGCGACGTCGCGCACCGGCGTGCTGACCACCGGCTTCTCCCCGGCCAGGTACTCCAGCGTCTTGGTCGGGCTGATGAAGGCGGTGGCGTCGTTCAGCGCAAAGGGCATCAACGCCACGTCCCACCCGGCCAGCAGGTAGGGCAGGCGGGCATAGGGCTGCATGCCCAGCCAGTGGATGTTGGGCCGCTGCGGCAGCACGGCCGCATCGATCTTGGCCACCGGCCCGGCCATCACGATCTGCCACTCGGGCCGGGCATCGGCCAGGCCGGCCAGCAGTTCGAGGTCCAGGCGCTCGTCGATCACCCCGAAGAAGCCCAGGCGCGGCCGCGGCAGCGCGCCCTGCAGCGCCTCGGCCTGGTCGGCCTGCAGGTCCGCCGGATCGAGGCCGGACGGGGCGAAGTGCGCCGCATCCACCGCGCTGGGCAGGCAGTGCACCCGGGGGTGGCGATGGCGGCGCGATTCGTAGAGGGAAGGGCCGCCGGTGAACACCAGGTCGGCGCGCCGCAGCAGTTCCGCCTCGCGCTCGCGCAGCTGCGGCGGTGCGCCCCGGAAGTTGGCCAGCTCGTCCATGCAGTCGTAGACCACCAGCGGCGGTTCCAGCGTTTCGGCCAGCGGCAGCGCCATCGGCGTGTACAGCCAGGCCAGCGCCCGGTTCAGGCCGTGCTCGCGCGCGGCGCTGCCCGACAGCAGCGCCTTGAGGCAGGGCAGCTGGCGGTCGTTGAAGCCGGCTTCGGGCACCGGCGTGTGGGGCACCAGCACCGTCACGCCGGGGGCGACGTGGCGCACCTCGAGGCGGGCGCTGCCGCCGGTGTGAACCGGCTCCTCGATGAACTTGACGTCGTACCAGCCGGCCAGGCGCGACATCAGGTGCTGCGGGCGCTGGCGCACGAAGGCCCAGCGCAGGTGCGAATAGACGAGCAGGGAATGCATGGGGCGAATCCATCTTCAGGCGATGGCGGGGGAAGGCAAGCGGCGTGCCTCCGTAAACGTTCCGCAACAACTTCCGGTCCGCTGTAAAAGCCTCCACTGCGGCGAGAATGCCGCCCAAAAACAGCGGGCACGCGGTTTGCCCAACATCGGTTTTCGGGAGGATTCCATGGTTCAGTCTGTCTTCGTCTCCAGTGACGCAGCGGCTTCGGCCGCGCTTCGCATGCCGGCCCTGGCGCCGCGTCCCGTGCGCGCCGAGGCGCCCGTCGCGGTGCATGCCGACATCCTCGTCAAGTACCTGCGCAGCCCGGACGAGCGCCGGCTGGTCGAATTGCGTCCCTGGGGCGACCGCAGCCAGCTGATGGCCCGCTGCCGCGGCCCGCGTGACCACGACACCGAGACCCGGCTGCTGCCGATGGTGCACGACGCCAAGCGCTCTCCCGCGGTGCAGGCGCTGCGCTGCCTGGGCGTGCTGTACTTCGGCCCCACCGGGCTGCTGCCGCGCATCCTCGGCGAGCCGGACTGGACCGAGGCCACGCTGACGCTGCAGGACGACCGCGAGGACGTCGAGCAGCGCCTGCTGCTGCAGGTGCAGTTGCGGGTGGAAGGGCGCAATGCGCTGCGTGCGCTGGTGCGCCCCGCGCAGGGTGGCGGCAGCGCGACGCCGGCAACCATGTCGATCCGGCCGGGCGATGCCGATCCGCTGCATGCATTGCTCCGCATCGGATTCGGCACCACCCCCTGGCCGGCGGGCTGATCAGGCCAGCGTGAACTCCTCGGCGGACAGCACCGCCGAGCCGCCGGCCACGCCGGCCAGGTTCACCACCGCGAACAGCACGCTGTCGTTCGCCGTGCCGAAGGTCGGGTTGTAGTAGAGCTGTCCGGTCGCGGTGTCGTTGTAGATGCCGATCGGATCGAACTGCCCGGTGCCGTGCGACAGGCCCTCGAAGTAGTAGGCCGCGCCCAGCGTACCGGTGTTGGTGCCGCCCGCCGACAGCAGCGCGGTGAAGATGCCGTTCTCCAGCACGATCTCGTCGTCGGTTCCCTCGGCACCGCCGGCGGTGAAGCTGGCCTTGTCGATCAGGTCGACGTTGCTCGCGGCGTTCAGCGCGCCGTCGAAATGGAAGCGGTCCTCGGCACCGTCGTCGACGAAGGCCACGTTGTCGACCGCGCGCAGCGTGTCGTTGCCGGCCTGGCCGTGGATGTCGTCCGAGCCGGTGCCGCCTTGCAGCGTGTCGTTGCCGGCGCCGCCCCACAGCGTGTCGTTGCCGCCCAGGCCCTGCAGCACGTTGTTCCCCACGTTGCCGACGATCACGTTGGCGGCGGCGTTGCCGGTGCCGCTGAGGTTGGCGCCACCCAGCAGCGACAGGTTCTCGAGCTCGGCCCCCAGCGTCCAGCTGACGAAGGCGTTCACCCGGTCGGTGCCGCCGCCGGCGGCCTCGATCAGCACGTCGCCCACGTTGTCCACCTCGTACACGTCATTGCCCAGCCCGCCTTGCAGCGTGTCGGCGCCGGCGCCGCCGCTGATGAAGTTGGCGCCGGCGTTGCCGGTCATCTTGTTGGCCAGGTTGTTGCCGATGGCGGTGAGGTTGGCCGCGCCGGTCATCACCAGGTTCTCGACGTTCAGGTCCATCGAGTGGCTGACCGAGACCTGCACCGTGTCCGTGCCCTCGCCGGCCAGCTCCACCACGTTGTCCAGGGCGGAGTCGACGACGTAGGTGTCGTCGCCGGTGCCGCCGGTCATCGTGTCGTTGCCGGTGCCGCCGTCCAGCGTGTCGTTGCCGCCCTCGCCGAAGAGGGTGTCGTTGCCGCCCATGCCGCGCAGCACGTTGGCGCCCGAGTTGCCCTCGATCACGTTGGCCAGCCCGTTGCCGCTGCCGTTGACGCCGCCGGGCAGCAGCCCGATGCCGCCGCCGGGCAGCAGGACGAAGGATTGCGACAGCAGGTCCAGGTTCTCGACGTTGGCGCCGAGCGTGAAGTCCGCGGCGCGCGAATACACCGTGTCGGTGCCCTGGCCGGCGTTCTCGATCGCTGCATCGGTCGACACGTCGACGTAGTAGCTGTCGTTGCCGTTGCCGCCGCGCATCGTGTCGCTGCCGCCGTCGCCGTTCAGCACGTTGTTGGCGCCGTTGCCGTAGATCAGGTTGTCCAGGTCGTTGCCGGTGCCGTTGATCGCCGCGGCGCCGGTGAGCACCAGGTTCTCGACGTTGTTGGCCAGCGTGTAGGTCACGCTGGAATAGACCCAGTCGGTGCCGGCGCCGGCCAGTTCGCTCACCGTGTCGCCGGCGTTGTCGACGAAGTAGGCGTCGTTGCCCTGGCCGCCGCGCATCAGGTCGGCGCCCGCGCCGCCGTTCAGCACGTTGTTCGCGCCGTTGCCGGTCAGCGTGTTGTTCGACGCATTGCCGGTGCCGTTGATGGCCGCCGCGCCGGTCAGCACCAGCCGCTCGATGGCGGCGCCCAGCGTGTAGCTGATGCCGGACTCGACCGTGTCGATGCCGCCGGTGTCGTTGACGACGTCGCCGGCCGCGTCGACCACGAAGGTGTCGTTGCCGAGGCCGCCGTTCATCACGTCGCTGCCGGTGCCGCCGTTGAGCCGGTCGTTGCCGCCCAGTGCGGTCAGCGTGTCGTTGCCGGCCAGGCCGAAGATGTGGTGGTCCGCGTTCGAGCCGGCGGTGAGGACGTCGGGGTTGTTGGTGCCGTTGATGATGATGGGCATGGTGAACTCCTGTCAGGGGTGGTTGAGGGAGCGGCCATTGCAGCGTGCGGGCCCTCGCAACGCGACGCGTCCGTGGCGTTCGGTGTGGCGGAAGGCGGCGACGATGCGTCGACGATCGGCGGCGGCCGCACGCGTGCGGCTGTGCGGAATTCACGCGCGGCGCCGGCCAAGCCCGCGGTGCCATCACGCAAAAGACGCGGCCCCGCCGGCTTGGGGCCGGCGGGGCCGCGCAGGTGGGCGGCAGGCGCCGCGTCCTCGGCTCAGGTCGGCGGCAACGTGTGCCGCCGGTTGAAGACCGGGAACGCGGGAATCGCCGCCGGCAGCAGGCCCTTGAAGGGCGCGTCGCGGTGGTACTCGATGAGGAAGTCGACCCAGGCGGTGTTCTTCAGGAAGTCGATCACCTGCGGCTGCGCGGCGCTGGGCGCCTTCTGCAGGTAATAGGGCGAGCGCCAGTCCCACAGGCCGCGGCGCAGCGGGTCGGGGCAGAGGATGTTCATCGCCAGCGCCGGGCGCGAGAAGTCCCAGGTGATGGTGGGTTCCGTCCAGGGCGTGCCGGTGGCGCCGTAGGCCTTGATGCCGGCCAGCGCGCCCTGCAGCGCCTGCGCCGCGGCCTGCACCGGCGGGTGGGAAGGAAACACCTTCAGCTGCTCGGCCAGGCTGCACAGGTCGGTCAGTTCGTCCGGCGCGTCGAGCCTGGCATTGCCCACGGTGTCGTACTGCTGCGCCTTGATCAGCGCGCTGCGGATGGCGCTGACCAGCCCCGGCCGCTGCGCCGCGCCGGCGCCGGCCAGGGCCGTGGTGAGCGCCTTGGCCAGCGTGTCCACCGCGGTGGCGATGCCGGCCATGCGCGCCAGCTGCACCACGCCGCCCACGGTGGGGTGGTGCGACTTCGAGGCCAGCAGGTCGCGGTTGGCCTCGGCCAGCCACTGCGCGAACTGCGCGGTGCTGGCGGTGCCGGCGGCCAGCAGCTTGGCGAAGGCCGGCGCATAGGTTTCGCCGGCCGTGAAGAAGTTGTAGTTCATGTAACCGGTGGCCACGTCCGCATGCGGCGCCACCGTGTGCAGCACTTCCACCGCCATGTTGAAGCAGTTGTTGAAGTGCAGCACGCCCAGCTTGCGCCCCGTGCCCTGCGCGTCCTTCAGCGCCTGGCCCAGGCCCCAGGTGGACAGCGGCAGGTGGTTCACCGGCAGCAGCGGGCAACCCATCGGCAGCAGCGGGCAGCCCATGGGCAGCAGCGGCGAGCCGTCGGGGTTCTGCGGCGTGCCCTGCTCGCCGGTGATCCGCCATTGCGCGCTGCCGTTGCCGGTGACGTGGCGGCTGCTCAGCTGGCTGCGGTCCAGTTCAGGCAGGAAGCCCGCGCCATGGCCTTCCAGGCCCAGCACCAGCGTGGTTTCCGGGCGCAGCTGGCGGGCGCGCCGCAGGAAGCCGGCCAGCGTGCGCGGAGAGTTCATGTCCTGCTTCCAGCGGCTGGCGATCTGCATCGACAGGGGCTTCAGCGCCGGGATGTCGATCAGGTAGGTGTCGTCGCCGTGCAGGTCGATCAGCGCGGTGACGTGCACCCCGGTCTCGCACACCTGCAGCAGGTTCTGCACCAGCGGGTGCTGCTGCACCGGCTGGGGCGAGGCGTCGGGGTAGCAGGTCAGCGCGGCGTCGCTGCCGAAGGGCGCGTAGACGGCGAGCGTCACGCCGACCGGCGTCGTGCCCGCCGGCAGGCCGCCCGGGGGGCTGGTGAAGGTGAGGTTGGGCATCGAAATCTCCATACGACAGTGGACGCGGCCGGCCCGGCGGCTCGACCGCAGGCGGCGACCGTACTGCCGCCCCGGTTGCATTCACATGCACACTTTCGGGTGCGCTTCTCCAGTCAACGTAGACGATAGGTGGACGATGGTCGAGGCCCTGGACGTGAGTCCCCCTGACTTGCAGGCGCCGCGGCGCGGCATGCCGCCCCCGCTGCTGCCGCGCCGTCGTGCGCTGGCCGATGCGCTGCTGGCCGCGGCGCTGGCGGCGCACAAGGCCGGCGCGCTGCACGAGCTGCTGCGCCGCCGGCCGCGCCTGACCGAGGCCTTCGCGCGGGAGCTGCTGGGCCCGGTGCAGGCGGTGGCTGGCGACGCGCTGCCGGCCGATCCCGCCCACCCCGCCGCCTGGCGCCTGCTGCTGCGCGCGGCGCTGGCCAGCCTGCGCCCGGACCGCGCGCTGGGCCTGGCCGGCATCGAGCGGCAGGACTGGATCGCCCGCACGCCGTGGCGGCCGCTGCTGGCGCTGATGTGCCACGCCGGCTTCGAGCCGGTGCCGTCCTTTCCCGAGCGCTACCGCGCGCGTGCCGACGAGCCGGCGGTGGACCAGCTGTGCGGGCTCTGGGGCGTGGCGCCCAGCACCTTCTACCGCTACGTCGAGAAGGGCCGGCGCCGCCTGGCCGATGCGCTGTTCGGCCCGCCGCTGCAGGCCGATGCGGCGCTGGCCCGCGACGCGCGCCTGCAGCACGAGCTGGGAGCGCTGCGGGCGCATGCCGATGGCGCCGCGCGCGTGGCCTGGCACCGCCGCCAGGCCGCGGCGGCGCTGCAGGCGCATGCGGTGCATGCCGGCGGCAGCCGCCCGCGCGATGCGCAGGGGCCGCGCGCCGCGCTGTGGCACCTGCTGTGCGCGGGCGATGCGGACGGCTTCATCCGCACGCTGCAGCGCCACCGCGCCGACCTGGCCGGGCATCCCGACACCGACGCGCTGCTGAAGCGCCTGGCGATGCTGCCGCTGGATGCACGCTGGCGCGCCGAACTGGCGCTGGCCCGCGCCACGCTGCTGCGCGCCCGCGGCGACGAGCAGCGCGAGGCCGATGCCATCGGCGAGGCGCTGCGCATCGCCGCCGACGCCGACGATGCGCTGATGCTCGGCATCGTGCATGCGGCGCTCGGCAAGTTCCACGAGCCGCGCGACCAGGACAAGGCGTTTGCGTGTTATCAGGAGGCGGCCGATTTCCTGCGCCGCGCCGGCCTGACCGACGATCCCGCCGCGGCCGGGCCGGGGCTGCTGCGGGCCTGCGTCGGCACCCTGGTGCGCCTGGGCTGGCTGTACGTGCTGCGCAACGACCCCCGTTCCCGCGCCGCGCTGGACCAGGCCGAGGCGCTGCGCGCGCCGCTGCTGCAGCCGGCCGCGGTGCCGCGTGCCGCATCCGCGGGTGATGCGGCGCGGGCGCCAACGCGTGATGCGTCGCCCGCACCAACGCGTGATGCGTCGCCCGCACCAACGCGTGATGCGTCCCCCGCGCCAACGCGTGATGCGGCCCCCGTGCCGCCGGCGCTGGTGGACGACGCGCCCGACCCCGCGCAGGCCGCGCAGCTGGTGGCCGAGCTGGACCAGGCCTGGGGCGAGTACTGGCGCCGCAGCGGCGACCTGCCGCGGGCGCTGGAGCACAAGCACCGCGCGCTGCAGGTCTACGAGCGCCTGGGCGATCGCGAGGCCGTCCTGAAGACCTACGCCAACCTGAGCCTGGTCTATGGCGATGCCAAGGACTTCGCGCGGGCGATCGACTGCGCCCAGCGCGTGCTGGCGATGGCCGAGCGTTTCGCCGTCCCGCCGGAGACGGTGGCCGGCACGCTGATGAACCTGGGCGCGGCCTGCTTCTGGCAAGGCCGCTACGACCAGGCGATCGAGCACTACGGCCGGGCGCTGGACCTCAGCCGGCGCGCGGCGCTGCGCGTCTTCGTCGGCCGCGGCCACTACAACCTGGCCGAGGCGCATTACAAGCGCTTCCAGGCGCTGGGCGATGCCGAGGACGAGCGCCTGGGCGATGCCCACGTGGGCGCGGCCCTGGCCTGCTGGCCCGAAGGCACCGATGCCGCCGCGCACGAGGCCACCCGCCAGCTCAAGCGCGAGGTCCTGGGCCCGCGCGACGAGCCCGGCTACGACCGCCTGCTGCCCGCCGAGCTGGCCGCGCATTTCGAGGAGATGGCGCGCGTGCAGCGCCAGCGCGCGCTGCTGGCGGTGCCGCTGCCGCCCGAGCGCCAGGTGGCGGCCCAGCTGGAGGTGGCTCGCGCCTACCTGGAGATCGCGGTCAAGGAGCGCGAGGCCGCGGTGCAGCTGATCGAGCGCCACGGCCTGGCCGCGCAGTTCGGCCCCGCGCTGCAGGCGCTGCGGGCGGTTTTCGAGCGCCGACTCAGCCGCGAGCAGCGCTTGGCCGCGCGCTGGCGCGAGGGCAGTGCGGACGTGCTGGACAGCGGTCAGGCGGCGCAGCTGCTGCAGCACCTGCTGGCGGCGGGCGCGATCAACAAGAGCGCTTATGCACGGCTGTGCGGCGTGGCGCTGGCCACCGCGTCCAAGCACCTGGGCCGGCTCGCCGCAAGCGGCCTGCTGCTGCAGCAGGGCCGTGGCCCCGGCACCCGCTACGTGCTGCCGGACGACGAGGCGGGCTGACGGGGCACGCCAGCCACCGCGGCCGTGGCGCTGGCGGTGCACCGGCGGCTGCGGGCGCGTCATGAAGCGGGCGTCGACGGCGGCAGCGGCCGCGAGGCGGTGGGCACGGCCGTGGCGCGTGCCCGTGCCGACGCCGCGGCACCGTCGGCCGCGCCGCCGGCGATCAACGGCACCGTGACCGGCGGCGAGGCAATGGCCGCAGGCGCCGCGCTGGCCGCCGCCAACGGTGCCCGTCCGATCGCGTGATAGGCGATGCCCTGCGCGGCCATGCGCGCGGGGTCGAACAGGTTGCGGCCGTCGAAGACCAGCGGCGTGCGCAGGTGCGCGCGCAGCGCCTCGGGCGGCATGGCGGCGTAGGCCGGCCAGTCGGTCGCGATCAGCAGCGCGTCGGCGCCATGCAGCGCCGCCAGCGGCTCCGGCGCCCAGGCCAGGCCGGGCGATTCGCCCAGCAGGCGCCGCGCGGCCGGCAGGGCCAGCGGGTCGTGTGCCGCCACGCGGCAGCCGGCGGCCAGCAGCCGCTCGATGATCGCCACGCTCGGCGCCTCGCGCAGGTCGTCGGTGCCGGGCTTGAAGGCCAGGCCCCACAGCGCGATGCGCCGGCCTGCGAGCCGGCCGCCGAAGTGACGCGACAGCCGGTCGACCAGCAGCAGTTTCTGCCGCCGGTTGACCTCGTCCACCGCATGCAGCAGCGGCAGCGGCAGGCCCAGGCGCAGTCCGGCATGCAGCAGCGCGGCCACGTCTTTTGGAAGGCAGGAGCCGCCGAAGCCGCAGCCGGCGGCGAGGAAGGCGGGGCCCAGCCGCGCGTCGCTGCCCAGGCCGGCGCGCGCGGTCTCGAAGTCGGCGCCCAGCGCCTCGGCCAGCAGCGCCAGCTCGTTCACCGTGCTCAGCCGGGCCGCCAGCATCGCGTTGGCCGCGTACTTCGTGAATTCGGCGCTGCGCCGGTCCATCACCAGCAGCGGCCGGCGTCCGTCGACCAGCGGGGCGTACAGCTGCTGCAGCAGCTGCAGCGCGGCAGGATCGTCGCCGCCGATCACCACGCGGTCGGGCTGCATGAAGTCGCGCACGGCCTGGCCTTCGCGCAGGAACTCGGGGTTGGCGCACACCGCCACCGGCAGCGCCGGGGCGTGCGCCGAGCCGCCGAGGCCGCGCGCGCGCAGGCCGCGGTGTAGCAGCGCCCGCACGCGGTCGCCGGTGCCCACCGGCACCGTGCTCTTCAGCACGACCACCGCGGGCTGCTGCAGGTGCCGCACCAGTGCGCGGGCCACCGCCAGCACGTGCTGCAGGTCGGCCGAGCCGTCTGGCTGCGGCGGTGTGCCCACGGCGATGAAGTGCAGCCGGCCGTGCGCGATCGCGGGGGCGGCCTCGGTGCCGAAGCGCAGGCGGCCGGCCTGCAGCTGTGCGGCGACGAGCCGGGGCAGGTCCGCCTCGTGGAAGGGAATGCGCGCCTTGCGCAGTGCGTGGATGCGGGCCGGGTCGCTGTCCACGCACCAGACGCGGTGGCCCAGCGCGGCGAGGCAGGCCGCGGTCACGAGGCCGACGTAGCCGGCGCCGAAGACGCTGATGGGCTGCGCCACGGCGCCCGCAGGCGCCGGGCCGTGCCGCGGTTGCGGCCCGGCCCGGCGCGGGGGCGGGCCGTCGTTCAATGGCGCCCTTCCGCGCGGCGGCGGCGTGCCAGCAGGCCGACCACGCCCAGGCCCGCCAGCATCAGCGCGTAGGACTCCGGTTCCGGCACGGCGGTGACGTTGGCGGTTCCGGCATAGCTGGCCGTGATGGCGGTGCCGGCGGCCAGCGCGGGGGCGGCGATGCCGGTGACCGTCATCACCAGCGGGCCGCCGACGAGGGCGGGCTCGAAGTAGGGCGTCTCGATCGGTCCGTTGGTGCCGAGCGCGAAGGTCTGGCCATTCACGGAGACCGACGTGAAGTCGATGTTCGTCTGGTCCATGAAGCCCACCGTCACCAGGCTGGAGGCGAAGGTGCCGCCGACGCCGTCGTTGAAGGTGATGGTGTCGGTGAAGGCGCCTGCCGCCAGGTGGGTGATGCCCCACGCCGCGCTGAAGGCATTGGTGGAGTCGGGATCCGCCACGAGGGTGACGTTGATGTTCTGGTCATCGGCGGAAGCGACGCCCGCCAAGGCCGCCAGCGCGGCGGCGATGGCTGCATGGGTCAATTTCATTGTGGACTCCTGATGTGGAAAGTAAGCGTATGCAGCAAAGGCTGCAGCGTGTCAGCACCGTGGTGGCGTGCACGAGGCGCGCCCCCGTCGGGCCGGCAAGCCAAGGGCAAATGCAGTGCCGTGCGTGTTTGCAATTCAGTCGCAGGGCGGTTCAGGCCTTGCCTCGCATGCCGTTGACGTGTCCCATGGTCCCCCGTGGCCCAGGGCTCGGCACCGCCGTGCGAGCGTGGCCACGAGGCCCGGCGGGCCGGCGGCGCGGGCGGGGTGCGTGCAAGTCTTGCCGCAAGGCGGTCGTGACCGCCGCCGAGCCGGACCCGAGGTGGCTGCGTCATTGGCTTGATAGAGGCCGCGGCCTGGCGCAACCGCTGTAGCGTTCCGCAAACTGTGGCCGCCCGCGATGGGCGATAGGGGTAGGGTCCGGGCAGAGTCCGCCGGCGGCGTCGTCGGCATCAGTCCGCCAGCGGTGTCGTCAGCAACGGGCCGGCCCCTGCGGGGGCTTCGGACGTGCGCTGGCCGCGCACCGCGGGAATGCCGCCGCCTTCACCTTCCCAGGTCTGCAGCGGCTCGGGCTTGGTCGGCTGCGTGCGCTCGGAGCGCCGGCGCGCATGGCAGCGCCGCAGGTCCATCCAGGTCATTGCCAGCAGGCCGGCGAGCGTGAGCACCAGCCACCGGCTGGCGCCGTGGCCGCGGGAAGTGCTGTCGTGCATGGTGTCGTCCTCGGGAGTGGGGCTGTGTGCTCCGCCTCAGGCAACGGACGTGCCTTGCGGCCGCCGCTGGGCATGGCCCTTGCCTGGACGGGCCGTCTCGCCGCAGGAGTTGCCGTGCCCCGATCGATCTGGAAAGGCGCCATCAGCTTCGGCCTCGTGCACGTGCCGGTGGCGCTGTACCCGGCCACCTCGGAATCCGAGGTCAACTTCGACTGGCTCGACAAGCGCACGCTGGACCCGGTGGGCTACCAGCGCATCAACAAGCGCACCGGCCGCAAGATCGACAAGGACGACGTGGTGCGCGGGGTCGAGGTGGGCGAGGACGAGTACGTGGTGCTGTCCGAGGACGAGATCGCCGCCGCCTACCCGAGGACCCTGCAGACCATCGAGATCGACTGTTTCGTCAAGGCCGACGAGGTGCCTTTCGTGCACCTGGAGCGGCCGTACTACCTGGAGCCCTCGGGCCGCGGCAGCGAGAAGGTGTATGCGCTGCTGCGCGAGGCGATGGAGGCGCAGGGCGTCATCGGCGTCGCGCGCGTGGTGCTGCGGCTGAAGGAGCACCTGGCCGCGCTGGTGCCGGCCGGCCCGGCGCTGATGCTGTCCACGCTGCGCTGGGCGGACGAGATCCGCCCCTGGACCGAGCTGGAATTGCCCGGCAAAGTGAGCGGCCCATCGAAGCCGAAGCCGGCCGAGCTGCAGATGGCGGCGAAGCTCGTGAAGGACATGACCGCGCGCTGGGCGCCCGAGCGCTATGCCGACACCTTCGGCGAGGCCATCAGGGCGCTGCTGAAGAAGCGCCGCGATGCCGGCGAGACGGCGCAGGTGCAGCCGCAGGAAGAGGCGCCGGACGATTCGGCCAACGTCGTTGACCTGACCGAGCTGCTGAGATCCAGCTTGGTCCGCCGCCCCGGGCAGGGCAAGGGCGGGCGGAGCGGAACATCCGGTCGATCGCCGGGCGGAGGTTCTCGCGCCGGGCACGGGTGACGCGCATGCGCCCGGGTTCGATCAGCAGCCGTGCTGCGGTTCAGGAGGGGCGTGCATCGGGCTCCGCCGGCGCCCGCTCCAGCAGGCGCAGCAGCGCGCCGGGCTCGACCGGCTTCACCAGGTGGGCATCGAAGCCGGCGGCACGCGCCCGCTCGCGGTCTTCCTGCTGGCCCCAGCCGGTGCAGGCGATCAGCAGCATCCCGCTGCCCCAGGGTTCGGCGCGCAATCGGCGGCACAGCTCGTAGCCGTTGAGGTCGGGCATGCCGATGTCGACCACCGCGATGCCAGGCCGCCACTGCGCGGCCCGCGCCAGCCCTTCGCGGCCGCCGAAGGCCGTCTGTACTTCCTGCCCCTTCAGCTGCAGCAAGGCAGCGAGCGTCTGGCACGCGTCGACGTTGTCGTCGACCACCAGGATGCGGTGCGGCGCCAACGGGCGCCCCGGAGCGGCCTGCGCTGCGGGAACGGGCTCTTCGGTGGCTGGCAGCGCGGGCAGCCGCACCGTGAAGTGGCTGCCGCGGCCCAGTCCCTCGCTGTGCGCCTCGATGTGGCCGCCATGCAGCTCGACCAGCCCGCGGGCGAGCGACAGGCCGATGCCGAGGCCGCCGTGCGAGCGTTCCAGCGATGGCTCGAGCTGGGCGAACATGTCGAACACATGGCCGAGCTGCGCAGGCGCGATGCCGACGCCGGTGTCGTGCACCGCCAGCAGCGCCTCGCCGCCATCGCGTTCCACGATCACGGTCACGCCGCCGCCGGGATCGGTGTACTTGGCGGCGTTGTTGAGCAGGTTGGCGACCACCTGGGTGAGCCGCGTCAGGTCGGCATGCACCATCAGCGGCTGGGCCGGCATCCGCAGTGTCAGGCGGTGGTGGCGGGCGTCGATGAGCGGGCGCGTGGTTTCCAGGGCCTGCTCCACCGCGCGCTGCAGCGCGAAGCGCTCGCGGCGCAGCTGGATGCGGTTGCGCGTGACGCGGCTGACGTCCAGCAGGTCTTCCAGCAGGTGCGACATCTGCACCACCTGCCGCTCGATGATGTCGCGGCACAGGTTCAGCTGCTGCCCGCCCAGCGCGCTGTGCCGCAGCACCGCCACCGCGTTGCGGATGGGTGCCAGCGGGTTGCGCAGCTCGTGCGCCAGCGTGGCGATGAAGTTGTCCTTGCGCCGGTCCGCCTCGCGCAGCGATTGCTCGCTGGCATGCAGGTGGTTCAGCAGCCGCGTGCGTTCCAGCACCGCCGAAACCTGGTCGCACACCGTCTGGATCACCTGAAGGTCACCGTCGCGGAAGTGCTCGCGCGTGGTGGACGCGAAGGCGGCAACGCCGCAGACCTCGCCGCCCGCCGTCAGCGGGAAGCCTGCATAACAGCGCACACCCTCGGCCTTCAGCGCCGCCGCCTCGGCCAGCTGGCTTGCCTGCAGCCGCTCCACCACCAGCGGCGTGCGGCGCCGCGCCACCATGCCGCACAGCGAGCCTTCCAGCGGCACCTGCGCCAGCAGGCCACGGCAGGCATCGCCCAGCCCATGGCTGGAGCGCAGTTGCAGCAGGCCGGATGCGGGGTCGGCCTCGTAGTTCAGGTAGATCTCGCTGCCAACGGCCTGGCGCACGCGGTCGCACAAGGTGTCGCGCGCCGGGCCGTGTCCGTCCTGCGGCCCCATGATCAGCGCCTGGCCGGTCTGCGACAGCAGGTTCAGCTGCCGCAGCCGCTGGTGCAGCGCCCGCTCCCCGCGCTTGTGCTCGGTGATGTCGCGTGCGATCAGCGAGCTGCCGCAGGGCCGGCCCGCCTCGTCGAACAGCGGCGCGATGCTCATCGACACCGGGATGAGGTGGCCGTCACGATGGCGGCGCTCCGTCTCCACGTGCTTCAGGCGCTCGCCGGCGCGCAGGCGCCGGTGCAGCGCGGCTTCCTCGCCACGGCGCTCGGGGGGCACCAGTTCGTCGAGCGCCGCGCCGACCATCTCGTCGGCCGTGAAGCCGAACAGGCGCTCGGCGCCGCCGTTCCAGGAGGTGATGCGCCGGTCCAGGTCGACACCGACGATCGCGTCGTCCGACGAGGCGACGATGCCGGCCAGATGCGTGATGCGCTGCTGCATCTGCACGCGGTCGGTCACGTCGATCAGCGCGGCGCGGCAGTGCGGTGTTTCGCGGTCGGCTTCGACGAGCACCATCTGCATCGACACCCAGCGCGGCGGGCTGTCCGGGGTCGCCAGGCGCAAGTCAACCCGCTGGACGCCGCTGCCGTGCGTCAGCGCCGACAGGCATTGCAGGAAGACGGCGTGGTCGTCGGGCGCGATGCGGTCGAGCAGGCGCTGCGTCTGCAGCGCGGGCGGCGTCAGCCCGAGCAGGCGCAGCGCCAGGCCGTTGGCCTCGACGACGCGGCTGTCGAAGCCGATCGTGACGTAACCGACCGGAGCGTGCTCGTAGAGGTCGCGGCAGCGCTCGCGCGAGGCCTCCAGCTCGGCCTGGATACGGCGCAGCTGTTCGTTCTGCCTCTCCGGCTCGATCGGGTGGACGCTCAGTTCGTGCGCCAGGCGATCGGCGTCGGCAGCGCCGGACTCGTCGCGGCCTTCGATCATGGCTGCGCCGAGGCCGGGCCCGTCGCATCGCCTGGGCGGTGCCCGATGGACAGGGCGGCCGTGCCGCGCGGTCCGGCCCACCGCCCTCCGGGGAGACCGCTGCCCGGGCTCATCCGGGTACACCGTCCTCGCCGGGCTCCGCCGCGCCCTCGAAACCGATGCGCTTCATCGCCCCGCTCAGGCCCTGGCGCGTGGCCAGGAAGCCGGCCCACGGGTCGGGGTGGCGGTCGCGCAGGTAGCCGGCCGCGTCGGCCACGGTCCACTGCTCGCTGGCGCGGATGTGGTCCAGGTCGTCCCAAGCCACCGTCATCGACACGGGCAGCCGCGGCCGCAGCCGCGCCGAGAAGGGCAGCACCGTGGTGGCGCCCAGGCCGTTGCGCAGGTAGTCGATGAAGATGCGGCCGACGCGGTTCTGCGGCCCGCTGGTGCCGACGAAAAGGTCGTCGCGCACGTCGACCAGCTTGCGCACCAGCGTGCGCGAGAAGGCCTTGACCTGCTCGGCCGGCCAGCGCGCGGCGACCGGCACCACCACGTGCAGCCCCTTGCTGCCGCTGGTCTTGAGCCAGCTGCGCAGCCCGAGGCTGTGCAGCACCGCGTGCACCATGCGCGCGCCCTCGGCCACCTGGGCCCAGGTCACGCCTTCGCCCGGGTCGAGGTCGAAGACCATGCGGTTGGGCAGGTCGACGCGGCGGCTGGCGGCGTTCCAGCCGTGGAACTCGACGACGTTCATCTGCGCCGCGCCCACCAGCGCGTCCAGGCTGGCGATCTCGATCAGCGGTTCGTGGCCGGGCCACAGCCGCGCGTCCAGCACGTGCAGGCCGGGGATCTGCAGGCCGCCGGCGTGGCGCTGGAAGAAACGCTCGCCGCCCACGCCCTCGGGCGCGCGCACCAGGGCCACCGGGCGGCCCTTCAGGTGCGGCAGCATCAGCGGCGCCACTGCCTCGTAGTAGCGCACCAGGTCGATCTTGCGCAGCCCGCTGGCCGCGTCGATCGTGCGTTGGGGATGGGTGACGCGGACGCCCCCGACCTGCTCGTGGGCGTCGGCCGCGGCGTCGCCGGTGTCCGCCTCGGCGCCGGCCGCCGCGGGCCGCGCCAGCGTGGTGTCAGCGCCGGAGGTCATGCGTGGGCGCGCCGTGGCGCACGCTGCGCTCTTCCTCGGTGCCGGAGGGCGTCTGCGCGTCGAGCCCGCGGTCCGGCGATTCGCCGACCTGCGGCAGGTCGTCCGGGTGCTGGATCAGCTCCTCGATGATGAAGCGGCCGTAATGCTGCGCCCGCTCGGCGTTCCAGGGCTTCACCGTGTCGGCCACGCGCTGCGCCTGCTCCAGGTTCTCCGCGCGCACCGTCAGGAAGTGGTGGCCCAGCTCGGCCGCCACGCGGTGCGCCTTGCTCAGGTTCATCTCCTGCCCGATCGCCGCGAGGCCGCTGGCCGCGGCCATCTCCTTGTCGATCTGCGCCATCATCTGGCGCGGCGTGTACAGCGCCATGTCCTCCACCGGCACGCCGATGCGGTGCAGCGCATCCGCCGCGCCTTCCACGTCGCGCAGGTTGGCGAACTGGATCAGCACGTGGCCGACGGGCTTGAAGACACCGAAGCTGGTCGGCGGATGCTGCTTGTCCATGGTCGATCGGTTCCCGTGTGGTTGTGGGTGGCTGTCACCTTCGGCAAACGGTGTGCCCGCGCGCTTCGGCGGGATTCGGCGGGAAGGAGAACGCGGCCGCCAGCGGCGGGAATGCCCCTTGCCCGGCCCGGGTCCATGCCCTTCGCGGCGCCACCTGCTCGCAGCCCCCGCCATGCAACACATCGTCCACCTGTACATCTTTCCGGGTTTTGCCGATTGGGAGCCGGCCTACGCCACGGCCGGCATCCAGTCGCCCGCCTACCAGCGCGAACCCGGCCGCTACGAGGTGCGAACCGTGGCCGCCGGCAGCGGCCTGGTGCATTCGATGGGGGGCCTGGCGCTGCTGCCGGACCTGTCGCTGGCACAGCTGAAGGGCGCGGACAGCGCGATGCTGGTCCTGCCGGGCGGCGAAGGCTGGGACGTGCCCGACGGCCATGCCGAGGCGCTGGACCGGGCCGGCGAATTCATCGAGCGCGGCATCCCGGTGGCGGCCATCTGCGGCGCCACCGCCGGGCTGGCCCGGCGCGGCTGGCTGAACGGCTGCCCGCACACGAGCAATGCGCTGGCCTACCTGCAGAGCGAGCCCGACTACGCGGGGGCCGACCGCTACGCCGAGCAGCCGGCGGTGCGCGACCCCGGCCGGCTCATCACCGCCGCGGGCATGGCGCCGCTGGAGTTCGCGCGCGAGATCTTCGCCGAGCTGGACCTGTACGACGAAGCGACGCTGGAGGCCTGGTTCCAGCTGTTCAAGACCGGGCGATCCGAGTACTTCGCGCGCTTGCAACAGGCGGCTTCCGAGTCGGGCGCGCCGACGATGGCGGATGCCTGATGGCACGCCAGGGATAACCAATCAAGTGCGCGGCACGTTCGGCGTGCCGCCGTGCGGCCGCCGCAGCCCCGCCCGCTCGTCCGGATCGTCGCGTTCATGGTCGTCGCGCACCAGCGGTTCCGGCTCGGTCCGGGTGGCGTCGGGGTTGGTGTGCTCGCGGTCCTTCGGGGCGGGCCCGGTCGGGCGGTTCGGGGTGGTGTCGCGGGGCATGGCGGGGCTCCTGGGGGCTGTGGTGTCAGGCCGCGGCGTCCGCCGTCTGGCCGGCCGGCCGCGGCGACGACGGCGAAGAGACCGAGCCGGCCTCCCCTGGCCGGCGATCACCGCCGCCGGCAAGCGCCGCGCCCGGGCAGCCGGTACGCCTGGGCGGCGGGGGGCGCAGGAACATCGATTGCACCTCGATCGTCATTCGACCTGCAGGAGAACGCTCATGAATGACGCCATGAAGAAACGCCTCTTCGGCCACCGCGACGACGCGCCGCCACGGACGCTGGAACAGGTGGGCACCCACCCCTTCGGCACGGTGCTCGGCGCCATCGGCGGTGCGCTGCTCGGGGCTTTGATCGGCATCGCGGCGGGGCCGGTCGGCAGCCTGGCCTGTGCGATCGGCGGGGCCGTGCTCGGCGGCCTGCTGGGCTCCGGCCGCGGGTTCACCGCGCCCGTGGCGGGGCCCGCGGTGAAGGCCAAGGCCGAGGAGCCGCCGGTGCGAGCCGGGCGGGACCGCTGAGCCGGCGGGTCCCGCGTGGACGTGCCTTTTGGCTGCTGGGCGCACCTCAGGCTTGACGGCCCGCCCGGCATCAATGAAACGAAGGGAGATCCCCATGAGTTCTCGATTGCTCCGAAGCCTGAGATGGCCGCTGGCAACGAAGTTGCTGGCCCTTGTTCTTCTCCAATCCGCTGCCGTGCCAGACGTGCTCGCCAAGACGACCTGGCGCTACAACTACTGCTCGACCAACTGCACCCATGGGTCCCAGGCACCCACCTACGCTTGCGGCAAGGCGGCGGGCTACAAGTACTACGTGGCTGGCGGCATCGGCAGCGATGCCATCACGGACCGCAAATGGAGAACCACGCGGGGCCTGAACGAGAAGATGCGCAAGTGCTGCACCAAGCAGAAGGGCCACAAGGCCTGCACCTTCTTGCACGCCGATGGTGTCGACTGGGTCAGGGTCATGGAAATCACCAAGACGGGGGCCGAGGTGGCCGGCGTCATGCGTGGGCCATGAAACGGGCCGGTGCCGAGCCGCCGCTGCCACCGGATGGCAGCGTCCGGCCGCGTCTGCGTGACGGCGGCCGGGCCACCGCCTCCATCAAAGTGGGCCCGCCGCGGCCTCGGCCGAGAACAGCCGCACCGTCAGTTCGCGCTGGTTCAGCTTCACCAGGTCCTGCGGCGCCTCGTCGGTGACGACCTGCGCCACCTGCGGCGTCAGCGCCTTGCGCAGCAGGCCCAGGAAGCGCGGCGCGGCGACGATGCGCAGCGCCTCGAAGCGGCCCTTCAGGTGCGCATCGGCCAGCCACTGCGCCACGCGCCGCGCGAAGCCGGCTGCTTCCCGGTGCAGCTCGTCGTCGCTGGCCGACGAGGTCACGTTGCCGCCCATGCGCTGGTCGCCCCCCGCGCGCCGCCCATAGGCGTCGCGCCGCAGATCGGCGCGGTCGGCCCGCGCCGCCGCGTCGGTCAGTTCCTCGACCGGCTCCAGGTCATGGCCCCGGCCCGGCCAGTTCAGGATGCGGGCCCGGCTTTCGTCGGCCACCAGGACCCAGAGAGGGCGTCTGTCGTCTTGCATCGAGGGCTCCCATGCTGTTGCTCGGGCCAGATGGCGGCAAGGCCCGTGCCCGGGCGGCGTATCGCCTTCAGGCGCGGGCCGGCTGCCGCGCTTCAGGACGCCCGCCAGCCGCCTTCGACGGAGCCGCCGCTGGGCGGCGCCATCGCGGGTGTGGCCGAGGCCGCCGCGGCGGCATCCGCCGCCAGCCGGAATGCGCCGACCGCGCGCACCAGGTCCCGCACCTGCTGGCTCAGGCTTTCGGCCGCGGCGGCGCTTTCTTCCACCAGGGCCGCGTTCTGCTGCGTCACCTGGTCCAGCTGGCTCATCGCCGTGCCGACCTGCGCGATGCCGGTGCTCTGCTCCTGCGTCGCGGTGCTGATGACGTCGATCAGCGCCGTCACCCGCTGCACCTGGCCGACGATGTCCTGCATCGTGCTGCCGGCATCGGCCACCAGGCGGCTGCCCAGCTCCACCTTGTCCACGCTGTCGCCGATCAGGTCCTTGATTTCCTTGGCGGCCTCGGCGCTGCGCTGTGCGAGGCCGCGTACTTCGGACGCCACGACCGCGAAGCCCTTGCCGTGCTCCCCGGCACGCGCCGCCTCCACCGCGGCGTTGAGCGCGAGGATGTTGGTCTGGAACGCGATGCCGTCGATGACGCCGATGATGTCGGCGATGCGGCGGCTGGACGCGGTGATCTGGTCCATCGTCGCGACGACCTGTTCGACCACCGCGCCGCCCTTGGTGGCGACCGCGCTGGCCGAGGCCGCGAGCTGCGCGGCCTGGCGCGCGGTCTCGGCGTTCTGCGTCACCGTGCCGGTCAGCTGTTCCATCGAAGCGGCGGTCTGCTGCAGGTTGCTGGCCTGTTCCTCGGTGCGCTGGCTCAGGTCGGCATTGCCCGTCGCGATCTGGCCCGAGGCGGTGGCGATGCTGTCGCTGCTGGCGCGCACCTGGCCCACGACGCGGCGCAGGCTGTCGTTCATTTCCTTCAGGGCGGCCAGCAGTTGGCCGGTCTCGTCGGCACGGTCGACAGCGATCTCCGTGCTCAGGTCGCCCGCCGCCACGGTGCGGGCGACGTGCACCGCCTGCGCGAGCGGCCGCGTGATCGATCGCGTGATCAGCCACGCGGCGGCCATCCCCGCGAGCACGGCCGACAGCACCAGCGCCAGCAGCAGCGTGCGCGCCCGGGCGTAGGCGGCGGATGCCTCGGCCGCCGCGCGGTCGCTCAGCTCGTCTTCCAGGTCGGCCAGTTCGCCCATCGCCAGCATCCAGGACTTCTGCACCGGATGGGCCTTCTCCAGCAGCAGCTGGGTGGCGGCGGCAGCGTCGTTGCGCTCGGCCAGTTCCAGCACGCGGTCCATCAGGGGCCGCGCATCCGCCTTCAGCTGCTGGCTCTGCGCGAACAGTTCCCTGGCCTTGGCGTCCTTGCCCGGCCGCTGCACGAACTGCGCCAGCTTCTCCTCCGCCGCGTTGTAGTCGGCACGGGACTTCTGCAGGCTCTCCAACTCGCGGCGGCGGGCGCCTTCGTCGGCCAGCAGCACGACGTTGCGCGCGCTGGTCGCGATCTGGTTCAGCGCGATCCGCATCGCCACCGCCAGGCGCACCTCGGCGTTGTTCACCTGCGTGATCTCGTCGATGTGGCGCTGCTGGTCGTCCATGCGCTGCAGCGCCAGCAGCGCCACCGCCACCAGCAGCGCCAGCAGCATCCCGAAACCCAGGCTCAGCCGGGCGCCTATCCTCACGTCGCTCAAGCTCTTCATCATGTCGCCCCTTTCTCGGTGCGTGTCGATCTCGAAGGCTCCCTGCGTCCTGGCGCGCACCAACCCCAACGGTCCTGTGTCTTATTTGTCCTGGACAAAATGATCGTAACAGCCGGAATTGCGGGGAATCTTTGTAATTGAGTGGAATATTTGTCCTAGACTAAATGATGATTCCTTCCCCATCGTCCGATCCGCCGCCGATGACCATCGCCGCGGTGGAGCGGGACACCGGCCTGCCCAAGGACACCCTGCGGGTGTGGGAGCGCCGCTATGGCTTTCCCGCGCCCGAGCGCGACGCGCAGGGCGAACGGATGTACCCGCACGAGCAGGTGCTGCGGCTGCGCGTGCTCAAGCGCCTGCTCGACCAGGGCCACCGCCCTGGCGGCCTGATGCGGATGAGCGGGGACGAACTGGCGGTGCTGCTGTCGCGTCCGGGCCGGGCCGGGGCGGCCGCGGCGATGGCGGCGGCGCCGGCCGATCGGCGCGTGGGCGAACTGGCGGGGCTGGTCGCGGGCCAGCAGACCGAGGCGCTGCGCGCCGCGCTGTCGCAGGCGCTGGGGGCGCTTGGGCTGCGCGCGCTGGTGCTGCAGGTGCTGGCGCCCTTGACGACGGAGGTGGGCGAGGCCTGGGCGCGCGGGGAGGTCAGCGTGGCCGGCGAGCACCTCTATGCCGAGGTGGTTCAGCTGGTGCTGCGCGCGGCTTTCGCGTCGCTGCCGCCGGGCGGCCGGCCGCCGCGCGTGTTGCTGGCCACGCTGCCCGGCGAGCAGCACGCGCTGGGCCTGCTGATGGCGCAGGCCCTGCTGGCCACGGAAGGGTGCGCCACCGTGTCCCTGGGCACCCAGGTGCCGGTGCCCGACATCGCCCAGGCGGCGCGCAGCCAGCAGGCCGACGTCGTCGCGCTGTCGCTGTCGTCCGCCACCCAGGCTGAACGGGCGCTGCAGGGCCTGAAGGACCTGCGCGCCCAGTTGTCCCCCGGCACCGCGCTGTGGGCCGGTGGCGCCTGCGCCGCGCTGCACCGGCGCACGCCGGCGGGGGTGTTGCCGTTCCGCGGGCTGGAGCAGATCGCGCCGGCCGTGCAGGCCTGGCGGGACGCGCGCGAGGCCGGGGCGCCGGCCGCCGCGTCCGCATGACGCCTGCCGTGCGGCGGCGTCAGTGTTCGGCCGGTGATTCGATGCCGGTGCGCCCGCACAGCGTGGCCACCACGGCCACCAGCTCGGCCGGGTCCACCGGCTTGGCCACGTGGGTCTGGAAGCCGGCCATCAGTGCACGGCGGCGGTCTTCGCTGCGGGCCAGCGCGGTCAGCGCGATGGCGGTGACCCGGGCGCTGGGCGTGCCCAGGCGGCGCACCTTGCGGATGAAGCTGTAGCCGTCCTCGCCGGGCAGGCCGATGTCGCTCAGCAGCGCGTTCACCGGCGTGCCGGCGGCGGCCTGCGCCTGCAGCAGGTCCAGCGCCTCGGCCGCGGACGCCGCGGCGTGCACCTGCGCGCCTTCGTCGCTGAGCACGCGCGCGACCAGGTCGCGCGAGTCGGTGTCGTCGTCCAGCACCAGCAGCGACAGGCCGGACAGCAGGTGCAGGCCGGGCCCGCGCTCGGCCGCCGGCGCGGTGCCGGGCTCCCCGGTGTCGGACGCAGGTGCGGGCTCGTGCAGCACCGCCAGCGGCAGGCGCACGCTGAACGTGGCGCCCTGGCCCTCGCCCGTGCTGTGCGCCCCCACGGTGCCACCGTGCATCTCGACGATGCTGCGCACGATCGACAGGCCCAGCCCGAGGCCGCCCTTCTGGCGCGTTATCGAGCTGTCTGCCTGGCGGAAGCGGTCGAACACGTGGGGCAGGAACTCCGGCGCAATGCCCTGGCCGGTGTCGATCACGCTGACCTCGACGTGGCTGTCGACCCGCCGGTGGACCAGCTGCACCCGGCCGCCGCGCGGCGTGAACTTGATGGCATTGCTCAGCAGGTTCCACACCACCTGCTGCAGCCGTGCCGGGTCGCCGCGCACGATGCCGGCGGAGCCGAACACCGGCAGCAGCTTCACGCCCTTGGCCTCGGCGGCGGGGCGCACGGTGTCGATCGCCGCCTCGATCACCGGCGCCAGGTCCAGGCGCTGCACCTCCAGCCGCAGCTTGCCGGAGAGGATGCGGCTCATGTCCAGCAGGTCCTCCACCATCTGCGTCTGCAGCCGCGCGTTGCGGTCGATGACGTCGATGGCGCGCTGCAGCGTGGGCCCGTCCGGCGGCGCGCGCCGCAGCACCGCAGTCCAGCCGATGATCGAGGTCAGCGGCGTGCGCAGCTCATGGCTCAGCGTCGCGACGAAGTCGTCGCGCAGGCGCATCGCGCGCTCGATCTCGCCGCGCGCGTTGCGCTCGGCCGCCAGCAGTTCCTCGCGTTCCTGCGCCAGGCGGCGGTCGTCCTCGATGTCGGTGCAGGTGCCGATCCAGCGCTGCGCCGCGCCGCCTTCGTCGGCCAGCGGCAGCGCGCGCAGCTGGTGCCAGCGGGGCTCGCCGCTCTTGGCGCGCAGGCGCAGTTCGATCAGGCAGGGCTGGCCCGCGGCCAGGCTCTCGCGCCACTGGCGTGCGGCGCCGTCGTGGTCCTCGGGGTGCACCTGGGCCAGCCAGTCGATGCGGCCGGGCTCGCCCGCGTCGGACGTGCACAGGTCGCCGGTGTAGGCGGACCAGCGCTCGTTGGCGTAGTCCCAGCCGCCCTCGGCGTCGGCGGTCCAGACGATGTGCGGGATCGCATCGGCCAGCGTGCGGAAGCGCGCCTCGCTGCCGCGGCGCTCGCGCTCGTCGCGGACGCGCTCGATCGCGATGGCCGCGAGGTGCCCGGCATTGCGGATCAGCGCCACGTCGGCGGTGCCGGGCGTGTGCGCATGGCGGTAGTACATCGCCACCGTGCCCAGCAGCCGGCCGTCGCTGGCCAGCACCGGCATCGAGCAGCAGGCACCCAGGCCGTGCTCCTGCGCCAGCGGCAGGAAGGCGGCCCAGCGCGGGTCGCTCGCGACGTCGGTGACGAAGACCGGCCGCCGCTCGAAGGCCGCGCTGCCGCAGGAGCCGACGCCGGGGCCGATCTCGATGCCGTGGATGGCGGTGTTGTAGGCCGCCGGCAGGCTGGGCGCGGCGCCGTGCAGCAGGCGGCGGCCGCTCGCATCGGCCAATAGCACCGAGCACAGCATGCCGCTGTCGCTCTGCGCCTCGACGCTGTGGGCCAGCTGCTCCAGCACCTCGTGCAACGGGGCGCGCAGCGCGATCTTCTCGAGGATGGCCTTCTCGGTGGCCAGGGCCAGCTCGACCCGTTTGCGCTCGGTGATGTCGACGCCGACCAGGCCGAAGCCGGCCGGCTGGCCCTGTTCGTCGCGCAGCAGGTGCACGTTCAGCAGCACCCAGGGCGCGGCGCCGCCGGCGAAGTGGCGAAAGCGCAGTTCGGCCCGGGCTTGCGCGCGCTCGCGCGCCTCGGCCAGCACCTGGGCCAGCGCCTCGCCGCGGTCCGGCTCGGCCACGTGCTCGGACAAGGGCAGCTCCAGCGCCTGCGCGCGCGTCACCAGCCCCACCTTGGGCAGCCAGCCGGGGTTGACGAAGGACAGGCGCCCGTCGGGGCCGCAGACGGCCGCGAACTCGCCGCTGCTTTCCAGCAGGCGGCTGAAGAGTTCGCGCTCGGCCAGCGCGCGCCGTGTGGCCGGCTCGTCCAGGCCCGGCAAGGCGAGGGTGGGCGGCAGGGCGGCGCTGGGCACCGGCAGCGCGCCGAAGGCGGCGATCGGGGTGGGGTTCATGGCGGGCGCGATGTGGGGATCGATGCAAAGGCTTCAGCGCTGCGCGGACACGCGCCACACGGTGTTGCCGACGTCGTCGGCCACCAGCAGCCCGCCCTTGCGGTCCAGCGCCACGCCGACCGGCCGGCCCCGGGCCTTGCCTGCGCCGTCGAGGAAGCCGGTCAGCACGTCCAGCGGCGCGCCGTTGGGCCGGCCGTTGGCGAAGGGGACGAAGACGACCTTGTAGCCGCTGGGCGGGTCGCGGTTCCACGAGCCATGCAGGCCGATGAACATGCCGTTCTGGAAGGCGGCCGACACCGCCGCCGGCCCTTCGGTGATGGCCAGGCCCAGGGGCGCCACGTGCGTGCCCAGCGCATAGTCGGGCTTGATCGCCTGGGCCACCAGGTCCGGCCGCGGCGGCACGGCGCGCTCGTCGACGATCGGGCCGAAGTAGCTGTACGGCCAGCCGTAGAAGCCGCCGTCGCGCACCGAGGTCAGGTAGTCCGGCACCAGGTCGCTGCCCAGTTCGTCGCGTTCGTTCACCACCGTCCACAGCATGCCGGTGCCGGGCTCCCAGGCCAGGCCGTTGGGGTTGCGCAGGCCGGTGGCGAAGAGGCGCTTGGCGCCGCTCTTCAGGTCCACCTCCCAGATCGCGGCGCGGCCTTCTTCCATCTGCATGCCGTGCTCGGCCACGTTGCTGTTGGAGCCGACGGTGGCGTACAGCCTGGTGCCGTCGCGGCTGGCGATGATGTTCTTGGTCCAGTGGTGGTTCAGCGGCCCGCCCGGCAGGTCGGTCAGCTTCTGGCCCGGCCCGCTGATGGACGTGGCGCCTTCGGTATAGGGAAAGCGCAGGATCGCGTCGGCGTTCGCGACGTAGAGGTCGCTGCCGACCAGCGCCATGCCGAAGGGCGAGTACAGGTTGGACAGCAGCACCGAGCGCGCCTCGGCCACGCCGTCGCCATCGGCATCGCGCAGCAGCGTGATGCGGTTGGCGCTGGGCACGCCGGCGCCGGCCTTGGCCATCATCTTCTTCATGAACCAGGCCCTGATGCCGCCGGGCGCGTCCTCGCCCTTGGGCGGCGCGTTCGATTCGGCCACCAGCACGTCGCCGTTGGGCAGCACGTGCAGCCAGCGCGGGTGCTGCAGGTCCTTCGCGAAGGCGCTGACCTGCGTGCCCGCGGCCGCCTGCGGCGTGGCGTTGCCGGTCCAGCCGATGGCCTCGGCGACCTTCACCGTCGGCACCAGCGTGTGCCTGGGCTTGGGCAGCTGCGGATCGGGGCCGGTGCCGGCCTCGAAAGGCAGCTTGGCCGACTCGCCGCAGCCGGCCAGCGCCAGCACCGCGGCGGCCACGCCACAGGACCAGGCCAGTCCCCGGGCGGACCGGCGCGGGCGCTTCACGGCCGCGGGGACAGGCAGGCGGGACGGCACGGGACGTTCTCCGGGTGGGCGTGGCCCAGTCTGTGCCGCGGTGCGCCGCTGCGCTGCAAGCGCGGGCGCCGTCCGCTTGTCGGCCTCGTCCGACGCCTGTAGCCAATCGTCACCACCCGGGTTTCCCGCGGCGGCCCGCGTCGTCCGTGCGGTTCGCGCACCGGTGATCTTGCAGCCGGCCGGTGCAGCGCCGGGTGCGGTGTCCATGGACGCGTATTTGACGTGATACCAGCGCGGCGCGCCGCCGGGCCGGCCGCGGTGGCGCGCCATCCCGGTGCCGGTTCGCGGGTCCGGCAGCGCTGCCTGCCGCTGCCTACCGCTGCCTTCGCTTCCTATCGCTTCCTTCTTGGGCGGTGCGTCGCTCTCAGCCGGCGTGCGCGGCCTGGCGCTGCAGGGCCTCGGTGATCTCGGCGCGATCACCCGGGCGCACCACCCGTTCCAGCTCGCGGCCGTCGAGCAGGAAGACCAGCGTCGGCCAGAGCTTGATCTTGAACGAGCGGCCCAGCGGCCGGCCGGGGCCGTCTTCGATCTTCAGGTGGCGCAGGCCCGGCTGCGATTGCAGCGCGGCGGTGATGGCCGGCTGGGCGGCGGCGCAGATGCCGCACCAGTTGGCGCCGAACTCGAGCACGGTGGCGCCGGGCAGCGCATCGACCTCGGCGCGGGTCGGTTCCTGGGAGCTGTAGGTCATCGGGGTTCTCCTGGTGGCGCGATTCTCCGGTGGTGGATCGAGCCTGCGCGATCATCGTTCCGCGGATGAAACCCCTGGCCGCGGCGTGGCCGCGCGGCCCTGCGGGAGGCGCTGTAGGAGCCAGCCCACATGCGGCCGCGGTATCGCCCGAACGACTTCCGCGGGCGGGGCACGGAACATCGGGCGCAGTCCAAGAACCGCGGCGTGCACCGCGGTTCGTGCCGCCAGGAGCCCCATCGTGACCCAGCCTCCCACGCCCCCCGCCGACGACGTGGCTGCCGCCGGCGCATCGCCGGAGCCTGCCCAGGTCCGCGCGGCCGATGACCGGGCCGTTGCCGCCACGGACGCAAAGGACGCCACGGACGCGACGCCGCGCTGGCGCGCCTGGCTGGGCGACGAAGCCCGCCGGGCCGCGCTGCGCTTTGCCGTGCTGCGCATCGGCGGCTGGATGGTCGTGATCCTGCTGCCGCTGCTGCTGCTGGGCGGCCTGGGCGCCTGGTGGCTGGTGCGCACCACGCCCGATGCCCTGAGCGTCGCCACGCAGGCCGCGGTGCGGCCGACCCGCATCGTCTCCGCCGACGGCGTGCTGCTGGAAACGCTGGGCGAGCGCATCCAGCAGCCGGTGACGCTGCGGGAGGTGTCGCCCGCGCTGGTGCAGGCGCTGCTGGCCACCGAGGACCGGCGCTTCTACGAGCACTGGGGCGTCGACACCCGGCGCCTGTGCGTGGCGGCCTGGGAAAGCCTGGCCGGCGACGTGCAAGGCGCTTCCACGCTGACGCAGCAGCTGGCGCGCAACCTGTTTCCCCAGCGCATCGGCAACGAACGTTCGCTGCTGCGCAAGCTGCGCGAACTGACGCTGGCGCTGAAGATCGAGCGCGCCTACGGCAAGGACGAGATCCTGGCGCTGTACATGAACCACGTGCACTTCCCGTACCGCGTCACCGGCGTCGAGATGGCTGCCCGCACCTATTTCGGAAAGTCAGCGTCCCAGGTCGACCTGCACGAGGCCGCGCTGCTGGTCGCGATGCTCAAGGGCCCGAAGCGCTACGACCCGCTGGGCGCGCCCGAACGCGCGAAGCAGCGCCGCAACCTGGTGCTGGCGCTGATGGAGCGCGAGGGCGCGATCGACGCCGCCGCGCGCCGGCGCGCCGCCGGGCAGCCGCTGCCCACCCGCGTGGCGCGGCAGGACCTGGGGCCGGCCGCCGGCCCGCATTTCACCCGGCTGGTGCGGGCCGAGCTGATGCAGTGGGCGGAGTCGCGCAACATCGACCCGCACAGCGAGGGCCTGACCGTGCACACCACGCTGGACACGCGTTTGCAGGCGCTGGCCGAGCAGGCCGTGCAGCGCCAGGGCGACCTGCTGCAAGCGGTGGCCGGCAGCGAGTGGAGCCGCGCCGGCCTGCGCAGCGGCCCGCCGGCCCGCGGGGCGCTGAAGGCGGACGAGGCCTTCGCCTACTACTGGCAGCAGCAGCCGGCGCTGCTGGCCGAGGTGGCGCGCGAGACGCCGGCCTACAGGCAGGCGCGCGAGCGCGGCCTGCCCGGCGAGCAGGCGCTGCGCATCGCGCTGGCCGACCGCGCCGCGATGCGCGCCGCGCGGCTCGCGAAGACGCGGCTGGAGGCGGGCTTCATCGCGCTCGATCCCCGATCCGGCGAGGTGCTGGCCTATGTCGGCAGCCGGGATGCGGCGGTGGACCAGTTCGACCACGTGGGCCAGGCGCTGCGCCAGCCCGGCTCCACCTTCAAGCCGTTCGTCTACGGCGCGGCCCTGCTCGGCGGCATGCCCCAGGACCGCAGCTACTTCGACGAGCCGCCGCAGGTGGCCATGGGCGACGGCACGACCTGGTCGCCCACCGACATGAGCGGCGCGACCTACGAACCGCTGACGCTGCGCCAGGGCCTGGCGCGCTCGAAGAACACCATCACCGCGCAGCTGATGATGGAGATCGGTCCGCAGAGCGTGATCAGCTATGCCCGCTCGCTCGGCATCGTGAAGGCCGAGCTGCAGGCCGTGCCGTCGCTCGCGCTGGGCACCAGCCCGGTCACGCTGATGGAGCTGGCCGGCGCCTACGGCACCATGGCCGCGCTGGGCGTGCGGCGCGAGCCGCGCGTCATCACCCACATCACCGACCGCAACGGGCACGAGGTGGCGCGCTTCACCTCGGCACCGCAGCGCGTGCTGCCCGAGCCGCACATGGTCGAGCTGGTCGACATGCTGCGCGACACCATCAACTACGGCACCGGCGGGCAGCTGCGCAGCAGGTTCGGCATCAAGGCCGACGTGGCGGGCAAGACCGGCACCTCGCAGCGCAATGCCGACGGCTGGTTCATGGCCATGCGGCCGGACATCGTCATGGGCGCCTGGGTCGGCTTCAACGACCAGCGGGTGACGATGCGCAGCAACCAGTGGGGCCAGGGCGGGCGCAATGCGCTGCTGATCGTCGGCGACTTCATGAAGGCCGCGGGCGACGCGCGGCTGATCGACCTGAAGGAACGCTTCCCGAGCCCGCCACCGCCGCCGGAGCCGCCGCCGATGCCGGAAGAAGAGGAATTGCCGGAACTGGCGACGCTGGTGCCGGTGCCGGACGGGGCGCTGGGGCCCTTGCCCGAGGCGACCGGAACGCCCGGGCCGGCGGAGCGGCTGATGGAGATGCAGTGGAGCGAGCGGCGGTCGGTGCCGGTGCCGCTGCCGCTGCCACCACGCCCGGAGCCGGCCCGGCCGGCGGTGCCCTTGCCGTTCTTCGTGCCCGGCGAGCGGTCGGTGCCGGAGCGGCCGCTGGCGCCGCCGCCGCGGCCGGCCGTGCCGCCTTCATCCCCGGCGGCGACGCTGCCGCCGGCGCCGGTGGTGGCGGCGCTGCCGTTGCCGCCCTTGCCGGAGGTGCCGGAGGTGCCGGTGGGGGAGGGGGTGGAGTGGCCGCACTCATGACGCGTTAGCGGCGCGGCTTGTTCGTGCTGCTGCTTGTTTGCCGGCGGCCGGCGGGGATTCGATCTTGCGATTGGCGGTCTGCGGTTGACCGCCGCGCGGCTGGGTTTCGCCTTCGCGCTCTTGCTCATTTCGGTTCACTGCCATCCGGCCGGGTCTCGCCCTCGCCCTCTCGCTTTGGCCTCTGCGGTTCACTGCCACGCGGGCGGGTCTTGCCCTCGGCCTCGCGCATTGCGGTCTGCGGTTGACTGCCACGCGGCCGGGTCTCGCCCCGGCGGGCGAGTCACTTCTTTCTGCTGGCCCAGAAAGAAGTAACCAAGAAAGAGGGCCTGAACGTCCATCCGTGCATCCGCACACTCAGTGCATCCGCCACAGTTGTGGCTCGGCACCCTGGCATTCCTAATACCCCGAACCGTCGGTCAGCAGATTGGCACGTAAGCCGCCCTGGCATGCGAAAGCATGCGGCGTGTCGCGCCCTGAGCGGGACCGCATGGCACGCAAAAGACGCGGCACTCGTTCGTATGCCAGAGGGTGTTCACTGCCAATCTGGTGACCGACGGTTCGGGGTATTGAAGACGCCGGAGAGGTGAACACACCGTGCTGGAAGCGATGGCGTGCGGAGGCACGGATCGACGTTTCAGGTGCTTTCTTTGCCTACTTTCTTTGCACCAGCAAAGAAAGTAGGTCGCCCGCCGGGGCGAGACCCGGCCGCGTGGCAGTCCGCCGCAGACGGCCGAGCACGAGGGCGAATCCCGGCCGCGTGGCAGTCAACCGCAGAGGCCAAAGCGAGAGGGCGAGGGCGAGACCCGGCCGGATGGCAGTCAACCGCAGACGGCCGAGCACGAGGGCGAATCCCGGCCGCGTGGCAGTCAACCGCAGAGGCCAAAGCGAGAGGGCGAGAGCGAGACCCGGCCGGATGGCAGTCCACCGCAGACGGCCGAGCACGAGGGCGAATCCCGGCCGGATGGCAGTGAACGGCACTTCACGAGAGCGCAAAGGCGAGACCCAGCCGGCGGGTAGCGGCAGCAAGCCGCAAAGGCTCCGGTGAGGTCGCCCGCCAGGGCCCGAAACCGACCCGCGTCTACCTCTCCCCAAACCGCGATTTCGCCGAAGCCAGGCAAGCCTCCTTCGCATCCCCCGCCAGCTGCCCGCACTTCTCCACCGCCAGCCGGCGATCGGCCTTCATCCGCGCTTCGTCCGCCTCGTCGATCGCCGAGGTCACCTTCTTCGCCAGCCGGATCTCGGCCTGGGCCTTCTCGTGCTCGGTGCGCGCCTGCCGCAGGCAGACGTCCTTGGCGTCGCCGCCCAGGTCGTCGCAGCGCTCCTTGGCCAGCTCGAAGCGGGCCTCGGCGCGGGCGGTGTACAGCTTCTGCTCGTCCGCGGCCTTGCCGGTGTAGTTGTATTGCAGCTGCGCCAGCGCCACCGCCTCGCGTCCCTTGGCCTGCTCGACGCAGATGTCGCGGGCATTGCCGGCCAATGCACCGCAGTTCTCGCGCTCGGCCTGGTAGGTGGCCTTGATGTCGGCCCTGGCGCTGTCGTACGAGGTTTTCGAGAAGTTGGCGGCTTGCGCGCCCAGTCCGGCCACGGCCAGCAGGGCGGTCATCACGGTGGCCGCGAAGGGGCGGGACGGCGATGGGAGGGAGGGGTGGCTCATGGCGGTCTCCGACTGCGGCCCTTCGGCAAAGGCCTCTGCCACCAGTCTCCGCAGCGCGCGTGGACCCCGCCACCGGCCAGGACCGGTTCGCGCCGTAGGCCCGGGCCTACAGCGGGCCGGTGGTGCTCTCAGCCGCTGGCCGGCACGCCCGCGATGCGCTCGGCCAGGCGCCACAGCGCGAGGCGATGGGCGGTGACGAGCTGGTCCGGCTCGGTGCCGGCGCTGGGCACGGTGAGATCGGCCTGCTGGGCCGAGGGCGGCGTCTGGCCCGAGGGATCGATGAGCGTCCAGCGCGCCCGCAGGCGCACCGCGCGGCGGTCGGGCGTGGTTTCCAGCGCCTGCAGCTCCAGCCGCAGCTGCCGTGTGATGCTGACGCCCGGGGGCACCGGCGTGCTCCAGACGCGGTCGGCGCCGAGCAGCGCGGCCAGGTCCTGGCGCAGCAGGCGTGGCACCGCCTCGCGCAGCGGCTCGGCCCAGCGGTGGCCGGGCAGCGGGCGCAGGCCGGCGTCGCCCTGCGGCATCAGCAGCGCATCGCGGTCCAGGTACTCGGGCACGCGCGGCGCGCCGACGATCTGCCAGGTCCAGCCCGAGGGCACGTGGATGGGCCCGACGTCGACCGGCGAGGCGATCGGCAGCCGGTAGAGCGTGGGCGCGGGCTGCGGCGCGCGGCTGACGCAGCCGGCCAGCAGCAGCGCGATCGATGCGGCGCCGACGGCGGCGGCGGCTTTGCGGAGGGTCGGGGCAAGGGTCATGGCGATGTGGTGGGACGCGTCGTGTGTGGGTTATCTGGCCGTGGGGGCCGGCGGCGCCTCGGTGCCGGGCGCCGGGGCGGCCGCACCTTGCGCGGCGGGCTCGGGTTCGGGTTCGCGCTCGCGCCGGCGGCCACGCAGCAGCGCTTCGGGGTGGCGCTCGAGCATGTCGGCCAGCTCGCGCACCGCGCGGGCCGCGCGCGACAGGTCCTGCAGCGTGCGGTCGGCGTGCTGCAGCAGGCCGCTGTCGTCGGCGGCGTGCTGGCGCAGCGCCGCCGCGGTGGCGGCCAGTTCGGCGGCGGCGCGCTGCAGGTCGCGCACCAGCGGCGCATCGGGGGCCAGCATCGTGCCGGCACGCTCGGCGGTGCGGCCGATGCGTTCGGCGGCGCCGCCCACCTTGTCGACCGCGCCGCCGGCCTTCTCGACCACGCCGTTCACCCCGTCGATCGCGCGGCGGGTGTCGGCGAGCGTCGCGGCCGCGGCGTCGGCCAGCGGGTCGACGCGGCGGTTCAGGCGCTCGCTCAGCTGCTGCACCTGCGCGGTGATCTGCAGCACGTTGTCCAGCGCCTGCTTCAGCTGCGGGCCGGACAGCACGGAACGCGCCGACGCGGCGATGGCCGCCACGTCGTCCACCAGCTTGCGCAGGTCCAGCCCTTCGAGCTGGCCGCGCAGGGCCTGGATGGCGGTGGGCGTGGTCGGGATCTCGATCGCGCTGCGGTGGTCGCCGCCGCGCAGCTGCCCGGGCCGCTCGGGCCGGAGGTCCAGGTCGACGTAGAGCTGGCCGGTCAGCAGGCTCTGCAGCGACAGCTGCGCGCGCAGGCCGCGCCGCACCAGCGCCTGCAGGGTCTCGCCGCGGCGCGCCTCGTCGTCCGACCGGCGGTCGCCCATGCCGCGGATGATGTGCGGCTCCAGCTCCGCCAGCACGGGGATGGAGAAGCGGTCGGCGGCCGGGTCGTAGACCAGGCCGATCGAGGTCACGCTGCCCAGCCGCACGCCGCGGAAGACCACCGGCGCGCCGACCTGCAGCCCGTAGATCGAGCCGCTGAAATGCATCACTGCGTACTCCTTGTGGGTGAAGAAGCGGCCACCGCCGGCAGCGATGACGGCGGCGATGACCAGCGCCAGGCCGCCGACGACGAAGGCGCCGATCAGCGTCGGGCTGGCGCGCCGGCGCGGCGGCATCACGCCCCCCCGGGCCGGGCAGCACCCGGCCCGCCGCCCCACCGGGGCCCGGAAACCCCGTGCGGCCCGGCGTTTCTGCCCCGGCCGCGGCCTCCCTGCAGGAAATGGCGCACCTCGTCCGGCCCGTGCTCGGCCAGTTCGCGCGGCGGGCCCAGCGCGGTCATGGTCTTCTGCCCGGCATCGAGGAACAGCGCGCGGTCGGCCACCGCGAAGATGCTGTCCAGCTCGTGGCTCACCAGCACGATGCTGCGGCCGTGCTCCTCGCGCAGGGCCAGCATCAGCTCGTCCAGCTGGGCCGAGGTGACCGGATCGAGGCCGGCTGAAGGTTCGTCCAGGTACAGCAGCGGCGGGTCCAGCGCCAGCGCCCGCGCGATGGCGGCGCGCTTCTTCATGCCGCCGCTGAGCGCGGCGGGCTCGGCATCGAACTGCGCGGCCAGGCCCACCTGCGCCAGCCGCTCGTGCGCGCGCTGGACGCGTTCTTCTTCGGTTAGGGGCGTGAACAGCTCCAGCGGCAGCATCACGTTTTCGCCGATCGACATCGAACTCCACAAGGCGCCGGCCTGGAACATGGTGCCGAAGCGGCGGCGCAGCCGGCCCTCGGTGGCGGGATCGGCACCGTGCAGCGCCAGGCCCAGCGGCTCGCCGGTCGGTCCGGTGGCGACGTAGCGCACGCTGCCCGCCGCGGGCGCCTGCAGGCCGATCAGGTGGCGCAGCAGCGTGCTCTTGCCGCAGCCGCTGCCGCCGATGATGGCCAGCACCTCGCCGCGGCGGATCTCGAAGTGCAGGTCGCGCTGGATCAGCCGCTCGCCGAAGGCCAGGCTCAGGTGCTCGACGCGCACCAGCACGTCGGGCAGCACGTCGGACGGCGCCTCGCGCCGCGTGGCGGCGGGCCCGGCGGCGAACGGCGCGGCGTCGTCGAAGGCCATCGCCTCACCAGCCCAGGCGCTGCAGCGCCACCGTCAGCGCCGACGCGGCGACGACGATCCAGACGATGGCCTGCACCACCGACGCGGTGACCGCCTGGCCCACCGCCTGCGCGCTGCGGCCGGCGTGCAGGCCCTGGCGGCAGCCGGCGAGCGCGACCAGCAGGCCGTACACCGTGCCCTTGCCCAGGCCCACCAGCACGTGCGGCAGCGTCAGCACCTGCAAGGCCTTGTGGCCGTACTGCTCGATCGGCACGCCGAACACCACGCTGGCCACCGCGCCGCCGGCCGCCACCGCCACCAGCGCCGCATAGGCGGTGAGCAGCGGGGCCACCAGCAGCAGGCCCAGCACGCGGGGCAGCACCAGGTATTCCATCGGGTCGACGCCGAGCGCGCGCAGCGCATCGATCTCTTCGTTGGCCTGCATGCTGCCCAGCTGCGCCGCGAAGGCCGCGCCGATGCGGCCCGAGAGGATCACGCCGGTCATCAGCGCCGCCACCTCGCGCACCGCGCCGATGGTCACCAGGTCGGCGATGAAGCTTTGCGCGCCGAAGCGCTGCAGCTGCACCGCGCCCATGTACGCCAGGATCACGCCGACCAAGCCGCTGACGAGCGAAACGATCGGCAGGCTGCGCGGACCGGACTGTTCCAGCTGGGCCAGCAGGTCGGCGCCGCGCAGGTGGCTGCGCACACCGCGGCCACGCCGGCGCAGCAGGCCGACCAGCACGCGGCCGGCGGCCTGCAGCAGCGCGCCGATGAATGCCAGCGTCGTGCGCGCGTCGTCCAGCGCGGCATGGGTCGCGCGGCCGATCGCCGCGGTGGCACGGTGCACGGCCGCCAGCGCGCCCGCCGGTCCCGTCGCCGGCGGCGCCGGGGCAGCGGGCAGCGGCGCGCCGGGCATCGGGGGCCTAGTCGATGGCGGCCCGGGGCCGCGGGCCGTCGCCGTCCACGCCCTTGCCCTGGGCACCGTCCGCGCCGCCGTGCAGGCTGGCGCCTCCATCGGCAGCGCCCGCCGGCTCGGCGGCCGGCAGGTCGGGCCAGGGCGGCGTGGGCTCGGGCGTGCGGTCGCGGCCGGCGAAGGCGTCGGCATCGCCGACCGACTCGGCGGCCTGCTGGGCCGCGCGGCCGAGGCCGGCGGAGACGATCAGCCCGGCCAGCATCGCCTGCACCGAGGGCTGGGCCAGCTGCCGCAGCAGCCAGCGGCCGGCATGCCGCGGCAGCGGCCGCAGCCCGCGCCGCACCAGGCCCCAGCGCCAGGGCTTGCCGATCATCAGCGCGGCGCCGAGCCCGGCTGCGGCCAGCATGGCCGCCAGCGGGTGGCGGCGGATCAGCGGCGCGATGCCAGCGTGAAGCTCCTGTGCCACCAGCTCGCCGGCGCCGCGCCAGGGGTGCGCCTGCCACCAGCCCTGCACCGCCTGCATCGCCAAGCCCAGCACCGGCGAGCCGGCGAAGCGCTGCCGCGCCCAGCGCCACAGCGCCTGCAGGCGCCGCGGCAGCGGACCGGCCGCGCCGCCGTGATGCCGGTCGTCCGGCGGCGGCAGCAGTTCATGGCGCAGCTGCTCGCGCGAGGCGGCCAGCCGCGCCAGCGCCGCATTCACGCGGTCGCTGCCCATCATTCGCCCGCCTCGGCCAGCAGGGCCGCGTCCAGGGCCATCTGCTGCCGCAGTTGCGCAAAGGGTTCGGCCGCGGGACGGTTGCGCAGCGTCACCCAGCAGCCCGCCGCCAGGGCCAGCGCCAGCAGCGGCACCAGGGCCAGCAGCCAGGGTGCGGGCATGGCCTCGCGCGGCAGCGCGCCCAGCAGCAGCAGCGAGATGCCGCCCAGCATCAGCGCCATCAGCACGAAGGCGCCGGTGGCGACCGCCCACAGCACGCGGCCGCGCCACAGCAGGGCTGCCTCGGAAGCCTCGGCGGCGGCCAGCTCGGCATAGGCGCCGAAGTGCTCGGCCATGAGTTCCGGCCGCGTGGCCAGCGTCTTGAGCATCGGATGGACCATGTGAACCCCAGGGCGTTGCAGCGGGTCAGGAAGCAGCGCGGCTTGCGCCTGTAGCGAAGCCGCTGCGCGAAGGCCGGCGCGCGCCGCCGGCCGGATCGCCCGGCGACGGGCCGCGCCGCCGCGGCGTGCGCGGAACGCGGCGGCGCCGGCGAAGGGCTCAGTGCAGGTGGCGCGAGCTGCGCGAGCGCATCGCCCAGCCCACCAGCAGCGCCACCGCGGCGCCGGTGGCGGCGGCGATCAGCACCGACTTCACCGGCTCGTCCTTGATGTAGCCGACCGTGCGGTCGCCGGCCCGGTGCATCGTGTCGCGCATGCCCATCGAGGCTTCCTTCGCCCGGTCGAGGCTGCGGCGGGTGATCTCCTCCACCTGGGCCGCGGCGCGGCTGAAGGCGTTGGGCACGGTTTCGCGCAGCGTGTCGACGCCGGACTGCAGGGAGTCCAGCGCGTCGTTGGCGACTCGGCGGCTGCTGCTCAGCGCCAGGTCCGCCTTGCTCGCGGCCTGGTCGGCGAGGTCGTTGGCGGTGGACTGCGTGGTTCTTGAATTCATCTGCTTCTCCTTGTGGGGAAAGGTGGATGCGGCGCCCGAGCCGCGCCGCTAGCTCTTGCGGATCAGGCTCATCACGAAGGTGGCGACGGCCATGATCACGAAGACGAAGAAGAGGATCTTCGCGATGCCGGCGGCGCCGGCTGCGATGCCGCCGAAGCCGAACAGCGCGGCGATCAGCGCGATGACGAAAAACACGATGGCGTAGTGCAACATCACGATCTCCTGTTGGAAAGGCGTGGAAGGCTCCGGAGCCTTCGCGCCTTCGGCTGGCAAGGTCGCGGCGACCGTTGCCACGATGGATCGATCGTAGGCAGGCACACCTATGCAAATAGCAGGCCCAGGCCGCTTGCGGCTGTCGGCGCCACCGATGCGGCCCTGTAGGAAGCGGCCTACGGTCGGCTGGCACGGTCCTCGCTAGACTGCTCGCTGGAGTCAATCACCGAGGGATCCTCATGATCCGCGTAGCGATCGTCGACGACCATGCCATCGTGCGCACCGGATTGCGCCAGTTCCTGTCCGAGCAAACCGACCTGCGCGTCACCGGCGAAGCGAGCAATGGCCGCGAGGCCCTGGACATCGTGCGCCAGGGCGAGGTGGACGTGATCCTGATGGACCTGTCGATGCCCGACCATGGCGGCGTCGACGCGCTGGCGGCCATCAAGGCGCGCGAGCCGGACCTGCCGGTGCTGATCCTCAGCGGCTTTCCGGAAGCGCACTACGCCACCACGCTGCTGCGCCAGGGCGCCAGCGGCTACCTGAACAAGGAATGCGACCCGAACGAGATCGCCACCGCGATCCGCACCGTGTACCGCGGCCGCAAGTACATCACCCCGGCCGTGGCCGAACTGCTGGCCGACAGCCTGGGCGGCGACCAGAACAAGCTGCCGCACGAATTGCTGTCGGAAAGGGAACTCCAGGTCTTCCTGCGCCTCGCGAAGGGCGAGACCATCGGCCACATGGCCGACAGCATGTCGCTGTCGATCAAGACCGTCAGCACCTACCGCACCCGGGTGATGGAGAAGCTGAAGCTGTCGTCGAACAGCGACCTCACCTACTACGCGCTGAAGAACGGGCTGATCCAGTAGGCGCGGCGGCAGCGCCGGCCCCGCGCGGGCCCGTGCGGCCCGGCAGACGCGGCAGACGCGGCCTGCCCTGCCCGGCGCGCCATTCAGCCGCGCCGTGGCGTGCCAGCCTGGGCCGGCGCCAGGTCCGGCGCGGGCGCCGGCTGGCGGGGCGGGGGCGGCAGCGGGCCGCTCTTGCGCCTGGGCGGCGGCGGCAGGGCCTTGCGGGCGCGCCCGGCCACCGAGCGGCAGGCGGCGATCGCGCCTCGCGCATCCTCGTCGCCCGCATCCATCAGCGGCAGGATCGCGGCCAGCGGGTGCAGCATGGCCAGCAGCGCGGACGAACCCAGCCGCCGCGCGAGCGGCCCCTTCTCGATCGACACCTTCGGCTCGCCCAGCGTGCCGTCCAGGTGCAGCGGGCTGCGCAGCGCCAGCGGGCTGAAGTCCTTGGGCTCCACGCGTGCCACCAGCGCCAGCTTCTCGTCGGCCAGCGACAGCGAGCCCTCGGCCCAGATCGTCGAGTCGCGCGTGTCGACCAGCAGCACCTGCGGCGTGACCTGGCCGTCCTTGATGCGCAGGTCGGCGGCGCCGCAGGTGACGGGCAGCGGCTGGTCGCCGCGCACCAGCACGCCCAGCGCCTGCGCGACGTCGATGCCCGAGCCCTCGACCACCAGGTGGGAAAGGGTGCCGCGCGTCCAGTGCAGCAGCGCGCGGCCGTCGGCCGAGGCCAGGAACTCCGCGGTCGAGCGGCCCTGGCCGGCGATGTCCAGCCGCGCGCCCAGGTGGCCGGTGACGTAGGGCGGCCGGCCCGGCGGGCGCTCCAGCTTCAGCCATTGTTCGATCACCACGCCGCTGCCGGCGAGGTGGGCTTCCCAGCGCGCCACCGGGTTCCGGCCGTCCACCTTCAGCCGGCCCTGCAGTTGCCCTTGCGACCAGCGGGCCAGGATGTCCTCGATGCGCAGCACGCCATCGTCCAGCAGCACGCGCGCGCGCAGCGGCGCCAACGGCCGCAGGCGTTCGCCGCCGGGTTCCAGGCGGTCCAGCGCGACGCTGACGTCGGCATTCATCGCGCTGAGCGAGGGCAGGTCGAAGGGGCGGTCCGGCAGCACGCGCCCACCGCGCGGCCGCGGCGCGGTGGGTGGCCGCGGCCGGGGGCTGACGCCGATGGCCGGCCCCAGGTCGTCCAGGTACAGCTGCGGCCCGCGCAGCCGGCCCGACAGGCGGGGCTTGGCGCCGCGCGGCGCATCGAAGCTGAACTCGCCCGCCAGCCGGCTGCGGCCCACCTGCGCGCGCTGCACCGCGGTTTCCCAGTGCGTGCCCTCGCGCCGGATGCGGCCCAGCATGGAGAACGCCTTGGTCGTCGGCAGCGTGATGCCCAGCGGGTCGCCGACGGCCGCCAGCGACGGGCCGGCGATCTCATAACGGCCTTCGAAACGCTGGCTGCCGAAGATGTCGCTGACCTGGCCATCGAAATGCAGGCGCGCCGGACCGGCCTGCAGCTTCAGCAGCATCGGCACCGCGGCGGCTTCCACCTCGGCGGTGAGCCCGGCCAGTGCCGGCCCGGTGCGCACCGTGGCCGTCATCGGGTGGCCGCGGTAGCGGCCCTCGGCGCGGCCGGCGATGCCGGTGGCGCGCGGGGCACCGGCCGGCGCGGACGCGGACCCCGCCGCGGCCGAAGCCCCGGCCGCGGAAGCCGGCGCCGGGCGCCGCCCCTGCCGTCCCGGAAGCGAGCTTTCTTCCAGTGACAGCCGCGCATCGAAGGCCAGCTGCAGCGGCTTGTCGTCCATCAGCACCCGGCCTTCGCGCACCGCGAGGCGGCCGAAGCGCAGGCCCTCGAAGCCGCTGCGCCCGGGCTGCTCGGCCTTCGGGTTCGGGTTGCCAAACTGCCAACTGGAGCGGCCATCGGGCAGGCGCTCCAGGTTCAGCCGCAGCCGGTCGGCCGACAGGGATTCGATGCGCAGCGGCTCGCCGCGGCGCAGCGCGAGCAGGTCGGCCCAGCGCAGCCGCAGCTGCGCGCCGTGCGCGTGCAGCATCGGCTGCTGCCGGGCCCACGGCGGGTTGGCGATGCGCAGCGCGGCGCTCTCGAAGCGCAGCGGGCCGATCAGGCGCAGGTGGAAACGGCGGCCGCTGCCGCCGTCCTCGAAATCGACCGCCCGGTCCAGGCGCTGGCCGAGCCAGCGTTCAGCCGGCACCTCGAGAAAGGGCCAGCCGCGCCACTCGCACAGCGCCACCGCGGCAGCGGCCGCCAGCAGGGTGGCCGGAATGGCCCAGAGCCAGCGCCGCCGCGTCTTCACGAGGGCTCCGTGGCGGCGCGGCGCGGGTGGCGGCGGACGCGTCGATCACGCGTCAGGGGCGCACGACGATCTCGTTGCGCACCGCCTTCACGCCGTTGGTGTCGCGGGCCAGGCGCTCGGCATCCACCTTCTCGGTGGCGTTCTTCGCGAAGCCGGACAGGATGACCTCGCCGTTCAGCGTCTGGACGTTGATGGAGGTCATGCCGACCGTCTTGGCCTCGGCGAACTTGGCCTTGATCTTGGTCGTGATGGTGGCGTCGTCGACGTATTCGCCGACGGTGGACTGGCCACGCGTCACCGCGCAGCCCGGCAGCATCGTGAGGGCGGCAAGGGACGTGGCAGCCGCAACGACGAGGGTACGTGCAAACATGAGTGCCTCCTGGGCGTGTTGGGGAAAGGCAGCACCGGGTGGGCGGCTCGGGCCGAGGCCCGGTGCATGCAGGCCAGTCTAGGAATCGGGGGCATCGCGCCGAATCGGAGAAGCGAGCCAAAGCCTGTAGGACGGCGGCGCATGCGGGTGCGGGCACGCGCCTTGCTGCAAGGGCTGCTTTCACCACCAGCGCTCGAACAGCCGCGCCAGCACCTGCTTGGCGCGCTGCAGCAGCGGCCGGCGCGCCCATGATTCGGCGGTGACCGGCTCCGAGGCCTCGAGGTCGCGCTGGAACATGCGTTCCATCGCGTCGCCGAAGTCGTCACCGATGACGACCGCGTTCACCTCGTTGTTGCCGACGAAGCTGCGCCAGTCGAGGTTGCTGGAACCGACGGTGGAGACCACGCCGTCGATGACCGCGGTCTTCGAGTGCAGCACCGCGTCCTGCAGCTCGAAGAGCTGGATGCCGCAGCCGAGCAGCCGGTCGTAGTAGCTGCGGCCGGCATGCAGCACCGGCGAAAAGTCGCTCACCGAAGGCAGCACCAGGCGCACCGCGACGCGGCGCCGCGCGGCATCGCACAGCGCATCGACCATCTCGGCGCCGGGGGCGAAGTAGGCCATCGTCAGGTGCACGCTGCGCTGCGCCGCGTCGATCGCGGTCAGCAGCATCGCGTAGATGCGGTTGTACGGATCGTCCGGGCTGGACGGGACGATGCGCACGACGTGCGGTCCTGCCGGTCCCGCCGCGCGCGGCGCGGGCGGCGGCGGCATGGGGTCGCGGCAGCGCTGCTGCAGCCAGGCGTGCCGCACCAGCTCGTCGAGGGCGATGGCGGCCGGGCCGCGCAGTTCGATCTGCGTGTCGCGCCACCCGTCCTTGGCGACCTGCTTCTCGTCCTCGATGCGGCGGCCGAAGGAACCGGAGGAGTAGACCGCGCTGATGTTGATGCCGCCGGTGTAGGCGACCAGGCGGTCGACCGACAGGATCTTGCGGTGGTCGCGGTGCGTGATGTCCCAGTAGCCGGTGCGGCCGGCCTTGACCGGGTTCAGCGGATTGAAGGCGCACACCGAGATGCCGGCGCGCCGCAGGGAGTCGAAATAAGCCTTGTCGGTGCCGATCGAGCCCACCGCGTCGTACAGCACGGCGATGCGCACGCCTTCGGCCGCCTTGCGCGCGAGCAGGGCCGCCAGGCGCTGCGCGATGGCCGCGTCTTCGATGATGTAGCTCTCCAGCAGCACCGTCGAGCGGGCCTTCTCGATGGCACCGAACATCGCCGCGAAGGTCTGCGGGCCGTCGATCAGCAGCCGGGCGGCATTGCCGGCATAGAGGTCGACCTCGCCGAAGGCCGACATCGCGAGCAGGTGGCGCTGCACCAGGCTGGCGTTGCCTTGCGCCGCGATGCGGGCGAGCAGGCGTTCGCGCTCGGGCGCGCTCAGGCGGCCGCGGTGACCGATCACCTCCATCTCCTGCGCGACGGTGCGGACCGAGGGCGTCCTGCTGCCGTGCAAAGCGAGCGGCAGGTCGGCGCGCGGCGCCGGCGGCGCCATGGCGCACGCGCCCAGCGCGGCCAGAAGGCAGGCGGCCAGCCCGATCGCCGCGGCGGGCGGGCCGGCCCGGGCGGTCCCCGGCCCGCGGGCTGGCGCGGGTGGTTTCATCGGCCGGTCTCCGACATCATGGTCTTGTCGGCGCCGAATCTACGGGCGGGCCGCGGCCGCGCGGCATCAGCCGGGTGCGCGGGCGGCTGTAGGACGGCGCCACCTCCGGCGGCCCGCGGCCCGGCCATGCCGCCGTGGTCCTGCACTGTCGGACGCCACCGACAGTGCCGCGCGGTGCCGGCCGACGATGCGCGCCGCGGGCTGCCGATACAGCGCTGCAGCGGCGCCACATAAGGTTGCAGCCAGTTCACCTGGAGATGGCCATGGACCGACGGAAGTCACCGGCGCGCAGAGCGGGGCGCATCGCGCGGGCGCTGTGGCTGGCCTTGCTGGCCGGCGCGGCGCTGGCGCCGTCGGCCCTGGTCTCGGCGGGGACGGACGCGCGCTTCTTTCCGTTCAACGCACCGGCCGACCCGCGGGCGCCGCGCATCAGCGCGCTGGACGTGGCACCGGTGCACACGCTGGCACCGGGCGCGCAGCTGCGCTTCGAGCTGCGCGGCACGCCGGGGGCCGAGGCATCGCTGCGCATCGACGGTGCGCGCCGCGTGCTGGGCCTGTCCGAGGTGGCGCCCGGCCACTACCAGGGCATCTACACGGTCGGTGCCGCGGACCGCATCGCGCCCGATGCCACGGTGGTCGGCAACCTGCGCCGCGGCGAGCAACTGGGCCTGGCCCTGCTGACCGGGCCGCTGCAGCGCGGCGGGCAGCGCCTGCGGGCGCCGGCATGACCGGCGGCGTCCAGCATCCGCCGCGACCGCCCGCGGCGCGGCCAGCAGCCTGCGCGGCAGAGATCGGGGCCCGATCTCCGTCGCGCAGGCGCCTAGTGCAGCCCCAGCTCGGCGGGCGAGACGCTGGCCGTGCCGAAGCGGCCCACGACGATGCCGGCCGCGCGGTTCGCCAGGCGCACCGCATCGTGCAGCGACTCGCCGCGCGCCAGCAGGCAGCCCAGCGTGGCGAGCACCGTGTCGCCCGCGCCGCAGACGTCGTAGACCTCGCGCAGTTCGGCATCGACGTGGAAGGGCGGCGCGCCGGCGGAAAAGAGCGTCATGCCCCGCTCGCCGCGCGTGACGAGCAGGTGCTCGACGTCCAGGCCGGCGCGCAGCCGATCGGCGCGGGCGTGGAAGTCCGCTTCGTCCTGCCAGGCACCGGCGACGGCGATCGTCTCGGGCTCGTTGGGCTTGAGCATCCAGGCGCCGCGGTAACGCGTGAAGTCGCGGCCCTTGGGATCGACCAGCACGCGGCAGCCGGCGGCCTTGGCACGCACGATCAGCGCCTGGCAGTGGCGCAGGCAGCCCTTGGCGTAGTCCGACAGCAGCACCCAGCGGTGGCGGCCGAAGAGGTCGACGCTCAGGTCGGTCAGCGCCTGCACGCTGGTCTCGGGCGGCTCGGCCTCGATGTCGATGCGCAGCAGGTGCTCCTGGCGGCACACCGAGCGGATCTTCTGCGTCGTCGTCACGCCGGCGGCGCGCACGGCCTGCAGGTCCAGCTCGCCGCGCAGCAGGCCGGCGAGCTGGCCGCCGGCCTCGTCCTCGCCGATCAGCGTGGCCAGCGTCACGCGGCAATCCAGCCGCGCCAGGTTCAGCGCCACGTTGGCCGCTCCGCCGGCGCGGCAGGATTCATGCAGCAGGCGCAGCACCGGCACCGGGGCCTCGGGCGAGATGCGCTCGACCACGCCGGCCCAGTAGCGGTCCAGCATGCTGTCGCCGATGACCAGGATCGGTTCCACCTCGATCACCTCGCTGGGCTGGGGGCAGGGCTGGGGATGGCGCGGCGCGGCCCCGTGCGCGCCACGGCGGCGCTCGCGGCTGGGGGCGGCATGCGCTGGCCGGGGCTAGGCGGGCAGTTCGTCGCGCAGGCGGCGGATCTGGTCGTGCGTGCGGCTCACGCCTTCCAGATGGCGCTGCACCAGGGCGTGCACGTCGGCCGGCAGCGGGTTGGCGATCGCATCGGCGTAGTGGCGCAGGGCCAGGTCCTCGCCGCGCTCGCATTCCTCGAGGATCGCCTCGTCGCGGTAGCCGGACAGCCGGCTGCGTGCCGCCACCCACCCGCGGTGCAGCGCGCCGGCCAGGCGGCCGTCCACCTCGGCCCGTCCGCCGTGCCGCTGCGCGGCGGCCTGCAGCTCGCGGGCAGCCTGCCGGCAATCGTCGGCACGCCGCTGCAGCAGCGTGCGCAGCGCCGGCGAGCGCGCGTACTCGGCACAGGTGGCGAACGCGAATTCGCCGTCTTTGCTCACCTCGATCAACGTGTTGAGCACATCGATCACGTCGTCCTTGTCCATCGCGGGGTCCTCGGTTCTCGGCGGCCGGAAGTTCCGGCCCTACCCGCCGGCGTGGGCAAGCGCGGTGCCCGGCGCGTCCCCTCGGCGGGGGACGCGCCGCGGCCGGCGCGCCTGGCGTTCCTGGCGCGCCAGGCGCTCGAGCAGCGCCAGCAGCTGGCGCTCGGGCCGCTGCAGCGCGGCGGGCGCGCGCGGCGGACGCACGGCCCAGGGCTGGCGCCGCAGCTCCGCGCCGGCTTCGGGGTCGGCCAGCAACTGGCCCAGCGCCAGCACGGCCGGGTGGATGTAGGCCTTGCGGCAGACCGTGGGCGTGTTGCCCAGCCGGCGCGCCACCGCGCAGACCACGGCCTGCAGGCGCTGCGTGGCGCTGGAGCCGGCGGCGCCGCGCGTGCCGTTGCCTGCTCTCCCGGCCGGGGCGCCCGGGCCGGTGTCTTCGGTGTCTTCGAGCAGCAGGCCCAGCGCCTGCACGCTGGCATGCCAGGTGCGGAATTCCTTGGCGGTGATGCGCTCGCCTGCGGCTTCCGCGAGGTAGGCGTTGACGTCGGCCGACCCGATGCCGCGCAGCGTGCCGTCCTCGTCGACGTACTGGAACAGGTCCTGCCCCGGCAGCTCGCGGCAGCGCCGCACGACCCGGGCGACCCGCGGGTCGTCGATGCTGAGGCAATGCTCGATGCCACCCTTGCCCTTGAAGCGCAGCCGTACCCGGCTGCCGCTGACGCCGGCGTGCGAGTTGCGCAGCGTGGTGAGACCGAAGGAGCCGTTGCTGCGCGCGTACTCGGCATTGCCGATGCGCACGCAGGTGGTGTCCAGCAGCCGCGCCAGCGTGGCCAGCACCACGCTGCGCGTGGGCTGCGCGGCATCGGCCAGGTCCGCGGCCACGCGGCGGCGGATGCGGGCCAGCGCCTGGCCCACGGCGGCGAGGCGGTCGAACTTGGTCGCGCCGCGCTCGGCCTGCCACTGCGGGTGGTAGCGGTACTGCTTGCGGCCACGCGCATCGCGCCCGGTGGCCTGCAGGTGGCCGTGCGGCCAGGGGCAGATCCACACCGCGCGGTAGGCCGGCGGCACGGCCAGGCGGCGGATGCGCTGCAGCGTGGCTTCGTCGCGCACCGGCCGGCCCTGCGCATCGAGGTAGACGAAGCCCTTGCCGCGGCGCCGGCGGCGGATGCCGGGCATCCGGTCGTTGACCCACACCAGGCCCGGCGGCACCTCGGCGGCCGCCTCGGCGCCCGGGCCGGGCGGCGCTTCGCCGGGGTCGAGCGCGATCGCCATGCCGCAAGGCCGAGGCAAGGGCCATGCCTGCCGCGTCTTTTGCGTGTCATGCGCTTCGCGGCAACCGCGGGCGCGCCCCGATGGCGGTCGAAGCGGCGGCAGGAGACAGTTACAGCTTGCGCCGGCGTGCCGCGCGGCGGCGACACAATTTGGCGTCTCCACGGCGCCACAATCCGGTCCTTTCACACAGCGCGGGCATCCATGCCGGCGGGCGTGCCGGTGGCGCGTGCCGCCTTCACGGCAGCAGATGCCCAGAGGGAGCGCAAACAATCATGAGTCATGCGTTGATCGTCGATGACGACGTGGACGCCGCCGCGATGCTGGCGGCCTTGATCGCAGGCGAGAAGTTCACCGTCGCCAGCGCCCACACCCTGGCGGAGGCACGCCGGCAGATCGTGCTGCACCCGCCCGACATCGTGCTGCTGGACCTTCAGCTTCCCGATGGCAACGGCATGGAGCTGTTCGCCGACACCGAGCTGATCTCGCGCTCCGAGATCGTGCTGATCACCGGCCACGCCAGTCTCGAGACCTCTATCCAGGCGCTGCGCCTGGGGGCTGCGGACTACCTGGTCAAGCCGGTGCACCTGAAGCAGCTGCAGGGCATCCTGTCGCGCGTGACGCCGCCGGCAACGCTGCGGGCCGAGGTCGACACGCTGGCCGCGCAACTCGCGAAAAAGGGGCATTTCGGCGGCCTGTGGGGCCGCTCCGCGCCGATGATGCGGGTGTACCAGCAGATCTCGCGCGTGGCCGGCACCGGCGTCACGGTGCTGGTCACCGGCGAGAGCGGCACCGGCAAGGAGGTGGTCGCGCAGACCGTGCACGACCTCAGCCGCCGCCGCAAGCGGCCCTTTCTCGCGATCAACTGCGGCGCGGTGTCGCCCAACCTGATCGAGAGCGAGATCTTCGGCCACGAGAAGGGCAGCTTCACCGGCGCCGACCGCCAGCACCAGGGCTTCTTCGAGCGGGCCCACGGCGGCACGCTGTTCCTGGACGAGATCACCGAGATGCCGCTGGACCTGCAGGTCAAGCTGCTGCGCGTGCTGGAGACCGGCACCTACCAGCGCGTGGGCTCGACGACCACGCAGGAAGCCGACGTGCGCGTGATCGCCGCCACCAACCGCGATCCGCAGCAGGCGGTGGCGCAGGGCAAGCTGCGCGAGGACCTGCTGTACCGCCTCAACGTCTTCCCGATCGAATTGCCGCCGCTGCGCGAGCGCATCGAGGACGTGCCGCTGCTGGCCGAGCATTTCCTCGGGCTCGTCGGTGAACGAGAAGGCTCGCCCAAGCGCTTCACCGAGGCCGCGCTGGCCAAGCTGCAGGCCTACCGCTGGCCGGGCAACGTGCGCGAGTTGCGCAACGTCGTGCAGCGGGCCTACGTGATGGCCGAAGGCGAGCGCATCAGCGACGAATGGCTGCCCAGCGACGGCACGCGCCGCGCCGAGGCACCGGCCATGTCCGCGCCGGTGCCGTCCCTGGCCGCGGCCGCGCCGCCGGCCGTGCAGTCGCCGCCGCCGCCGGCCTACGCGGCCGCGCCGCGCCCTGCCGAACCCGCGGTGCCCTCGATCACGCTGACGGTGGGCACCTCGCTGGCGGATGCGGAGCGGGCGCTGATCCTGGCCACGCTGCAGCACTGCAACCACCACAAGGAACGCACTGCGGCCGCGCTGGGGGTGAGCCTGAAGACCCTGTACAACCGGCTGAAGGAATACTCGGCCGACGAGCTGCAGGAACCGGCGGATGCGGCCGGCGCCGGCGCGCGCAAGGGGCGCTGAAGCGGCCGGTGCGCTGAAGTGTCCGGTGCGGTGAATCGGCCGGCGCGGGTGGGCTGGTGGGGGCTGAATGGGGCGAATAGGCCCGTAGGCCAATAGGCCCATAGCCCAATAGGCCCATAGCCCAATAGGCCCGTAGCCCAATAGGCCGATGGGATTGGGCACAGGGCTTGCCGCCCAGTGCCCGACCGCCACCGGAGCATCCCACCATGACGCCAGACCACGCCACCGCTGACCGACGCACCGAGCGCCAGGCCGAGGAAACCGCCGACCGCCAGCGCCGCATCCAGAACCGCCAGGAGCTGCGCGACGGCGAGGCCCAGCTCGCCAAGCCCGGCCTCGAGGCCGAGATGGACCCGATGCCGCGCTTCCACGCGCCCGGCTACGAAGGCAGCCGCAAGCTGCTCGACCAGGTGGCGCTGATCACCGGCGGCGATTCCGGCATCGGCCGCGCCGTGGCCCTGCTGTTCGCGCGCGAGGGGGCGGACGTGGCCATCGTCTACCTCAACGAGCACGAGGATGCCGAGGAGACGCGGCGCTGCGTCGAGGCCGAGGGCCGGCGCTGCCTGCTGCTGCCCGGCGACGTCAAGGACGCGTCTTTCTGCCGTCAGGCGGCCGAGCGCACGGTCAAGGAATTCGGCCGGCTCGACGTGCTGGTCAACAACGCCGCGTTCCAGGAGCACGCCGAGTCCATTGCCGACCTGGATGACGAGCGCCTGGACGAGACGCTGCGCACCAACGTCTTCGGCTACTTCCACATGGTGCAGGCGGCGCTGCCGCATTTGAAGCCTGGCGCCAGCATCATCAACACCGGCTCGGTCGTGGGCCTTGAAGGCAGCAAGCACCTGCTGGACTACGCGGCCACCAAGGGCGCGATCCATGCGTTCACGAAATCGCTGGCCAGCAACCTGATCGACAAGGGCATCCGCGTCAACGCGGTCGCGCCGGGGCCGGTGTGGACGCCGCTGAACCCGGCGGACAAGCCCGAATCGAAGCTCGGTGAGTTCGGGCGGCAGACCGACTTCAAGCGCGTGGCGCAGCCGGACGAGCTGTCGCCGGCGTACGTGTTCCTGGCGGCGCCGAGTTGTTCGGCGTACGTCACGGGGATTGTGTTGCCGGTGACGGGGAGTGTGGGGGCCATTTAGGCCGGTCCTGGGGCGGCCCGGGCTGGGGCGGATTGGCTGATTTGCCGCTTTGCCGCTTTGGGCTTGCCCGATTCGGGGCGTATTGGCTCGGGCGGCTGACTTCCACGCGGCGGGGTTTCGCGTTCGCGCTCTTGGGTCATGCGGTTGACTGCCGGGCGGCCGGGACTCGCCCCGGCGGGCGAGTCACTTCTTTCTGCTGGCCCAGAAAGAAGTAACCAAGAAAGAGGGCCAGAACGTCCATCCGTGCATCCGCAGGCTGAATGCATCCGCCACAGTTGTGGCTCCTCACCCTGGCATTCCTGATACCCCGAACCGTCGGTCACCAGATTGGCAGTGAAAACGCTCTGGCATGCGAAAGCGTGCCACGTCGTTTACGTGATAGTCAATCTTGGACTTGCCAAGGTTCGACCGCGCGCAGGCGTACGGATGCCAGAGTGGTTTACGTGCCAATCTGGTGACCGACGGTTCGGGGTATTGAAGACGCCGGAGAGGTGAACACACCGTGTCGCAGGTCTTGGCCTGCGGAGGCACGGATCGACGTTTGGAAGACGTTTTTGGGTCCTTTTGGCGTCTACCAAAAGGACCTCGCCTGCCGGGGCGAGACCCGGCCGGGTGGCAGTCAACCGCATCAAGCAAGAGCGCGAAGGCTAGACCCAGCCGGGTGGCAGTGGGAGAGACCCACCACGGCAACAGTGGCAGTGATCCACCACGCGCAAGCGGTCGCGACAAGCGGGCAAGCCATTAACCCGCAGCCCGGGCACCGACTTGACATCCCCGCCATCCCCCGCGAGCCTTCGCAGGTGACCCCCCTCGCCGATCTCCCCACCGAACCCGCCGCGCCGCCGCCCCACCGCTGGCGCGGGGTGTCCCTCAGCACCTACCTCGTCGCGCTGCTGCTGCTGGCCACCGTGCCGATCGCGGCGCTGATGTCGATCCTGATCCTCGACGGCGTGCGTGCCGCCGAGCAGAAGCTGCAGCAGGACCTGCAGCGCCATGCCGGCGCGCTGACGCTGGCGATCGAGCGCGAGCTGGCTTTCACGATCGAGGCCCTGCAGGCCATCGGCCAGGCCGAGGTGCTGCACCGCTGGGGCGAACGCGGCGAGCCGCCGCCGGGCAGTCCCGCCTGGCCGCGGCTGCGGCCGAGCTGGAGCCGGCTGGTGCTGATGGACGCGCAAGGCCGGCCCCTGTACGACAGCGCCGGCGAGCCGGCCGAACCCGCCGGCGATCCGCAGGGGCTGGCCCGTGTGCTGCAAAGCCGTGCCGCGGTCGTCTCGTCGCTGCTGAACGAGCCCCGCGCCGATGCCCCGGGCACGCTGGTGCAGCAGCCGGTGCTGATCGACGGCGAGCTGCGCTACGTGCTGGCGGCGTGGATCGACGCGCGCCACTGGCGCGAGCTGCTGCAGCGCGCCGGCGCGCCGCCGGAGGGCTTCAGCGCGCTGGTGGATGGCGACCGGCGCCTGATCGCCGCCACCCCGGCCGGCGAAGCGCTGGCGCTGCAGCTGCCGGGCTGGTCCAGCGCCATCACCGGGGCGGCACGCGAAGACCTGGCCGGCGGCACCGCCCAGGTGGCCTGGCAGCGGCTGCCGCTGTCGGACTGGGGCGTTGCCGTCGGGCAGGCCACCGAGGCCATCGATGCCGCGCAGCGCAACACCGTCCTGGCCTCCATCGCCACCGCGGCCGGCTGCCTGCTGCTGGGCGTGGCAATGGCGCTGGGGGTGGCGCGGCGCATCACGCAGCCGCTGCGGGCGCTGGCGCTGGGCAGCTCGGCGCGCGGCGGCGCGCTGCCGCAGCCGCCGCCGCAGCGCCTGCCCGTGCGCGAGATCGCGCTGCTGCAGCAGGCGATGCAGCGCGCCGCGGCGGAACAGCAAAGCTCGCGCGCGCAGCTGCAGGCGCAGGCCGACGAGCTGCAGGCCCTGTTCGCCAGCAGCCCGATCGGCCTGGCGCTGGCCCGCGACCCGGACTGCCGCGAGGTGCTGCATAACGCCGAAATGCAGCGCCTGCTCGGCCCGCCGCGCGCCCCCGGCGACGGACCCGGTCCGGTGCAGGTGCTGCACCGGGGCACCCCGATGCAGCCGGCCGACTGGCCGCTGCAGCGCGCGGCCGCCAGCGGCGAGCCGGTGCCGCCGATCGAGCTGGAGCTGGTGGCGGCTGATGCCGAGGTGCCGCGCTACGTGATCGCGCAGGCGGTGCCGCTGCTGGATGCGCAGGGCGCGGCGCGCGGCGCCATCGCGGCGCTGACCGACATCACCGGCCGCAAGGCCGCCGAGGCGCAGATCGCCGACGTCGACCGCCGCCTGCACGAGAGCATGCGGCTGATGGAGCTGGCGCAGGAGGCCGGCCACGTCGGCTTCTTCGTCTACCGCTTCGACATCGCGCGCGCCTCGTGGACCCCCGGCCAGGCGCGCCTGTTCGGTCTGGCGCCGCGGCCTTTCGACGGCACGCTGGACGACTGGCTGCAGCGCATCCACGAGGAAGACCGCCCGGCGGTCGAGAGCACGCTGCGACAGATGCTGGCGAGCGGCCAGACGCAGGAGCGCATCGAGTTCCGCGTGCCTTCTGACGAGGCCGAGCCGGCGTCCCCGCGCTGGCTGTCCTCGCGCCTGCAGGCCAGCTACGACGCGCAGGGCCGGCCGCTGCAGGTCGTGGGCGTGACGGTGGACGTGAGCGACCAGAAGGCGGCCGAGGAGGCACACCGCGCGCTCAACGAACGCGAGCAGCGCGCGCGCCGCGCCGCCGAGGCGGCCAGCCGCGCCAAGGACGAGTTCCTCGCGATGTTCGGCCACGAGCTGCGCAACCCGCTGTCGGGCATCGCCTCGGCGATCGAGGTGCTGAACCAGGCCGAGCCCGGCTCGCCGCTGGCGGCCAGCGCGCGCGAGGTCATCGGCCGGCAGACGCGCCACCTGACCCACCTGATGGACGACCTGCTCGACGTCGGCCGCGTCGTCTCCGGGAAGGTGCTGCTGACCAAGCGGCCCTTCGACCTGGCGGCGCTGGTGCGGCGCCTGCTCGATGGCCTGAAGATAACCGGCGAAGCAAGCGGCCACGAGCTGCGCGTGGACCTGCAGCCGGTGTGGGTCAAGGCCGACGCCACCCGGATCGCGCAGGTGGCGAGCAACCTGCTGACCAATGCGCTGAAGTACACGCCGCCGGGCCGTGGCATCGAGGTCATCGTGCGCCCGGTGCGCGGCGAGCAGGGCGACGAAGCGCTGCTGCAGCTGCGCGACGAGGGCGACGGCATCCCGCCCGACCTGCTGCCGAAGATCTTCGACCTCTTCGTGCAGGGCGAGCGCACGCTGGACCGCCGCGCCGGCGGCCTGGGGATCGGCCTGACGCTGGTGCGCCGCCTGGTGGAGCAGCACGGTGGCCGCGTCGCTGCCGAGTCATCACCCGCGGGCAGCGCCTTCAGCGTGTGGCTCGCGGCCGTGCCGGCCCAAGCCGAGGCGCCGCCCAAGGGCGTGCTGCCCGAGCCCAAGCGCCGCCGCGTGCTGGTGATCGAGGACAACGCCGATGCCGCGAATTCGCTGCGCGCGCTGCTGGAGCTGGACGGCCATTCGGTCGAGCTGGCGGCCGACGGCCCCACCGGCCTGGACGCGCTGCTGGCCGGCCGGCCCGACGCCGCCGTGGTCGACATCGGCCTGCCGGGCATGAACGGCTTCGACGTCGCCAAGCGCAGCCGGGGCGCCGGCTATGCCGGCATGCTGGTGGCGCTGACCGGCTATGGCCAGGGCACGGACATCAAGCGTGCGCTGCAGGCCGGTTTCGATGCCCACCTGGTCAAGCCGCTGGACGCCGAGCGGCTGCGCCGGCTGCTGGTGGACGGTCCGACCTTCGGGTAGGCGATCTGCGCGCTCATCCACGCCAGCGTCGGCGGCGCCACCGGCGGCTCGCGCACCGGCGCGGGCGGCTGGATCTCCGGCGGATCCTCGACGGGCTTGCGGTAGGGATCGGGGCTGGGGGCGGGCGCGGGCGGCGGTCCGGGCTCGGGGTTGGGCGTGGTCGGAACGGGCATGCGGATGGCGCGTTGGGCGGCTTCGGGGGCCCGGGTCGGCAAGCCCTGTGCCTGCCGACGAAGGTGTCGGAACAGGCCGACAAGCGATCGCGTGCCGCTCCGGCGTTTGGCGCGCGAGGCCGGCCCTAAGGTTCAGTGCATCGACAGAACCCAAGCCATCCAGGAGCCACGGCATGAACCAGCAGAAATCCCAGAAGTCGCGCGATCCCCGGGACACCAGCCGCGCGGACGACACCACGCCGCGCGCCGCGCCCGACGGCGGGCAGGCCGATCCGGCGATGCAGGGCGAAGGCAACCGCACCGCGGCGCGCCGCTACAACGAGGAGACGACCGACTTCGCCCGATCGGGCCGCGTCGACGATGCCGCCCGCAGCGCCCGTCCGGCCGATGCAGGCGAGGCACGCGAGATGGAACGCGCCGAGGCCGAGGGCAAGGCCCACGCGCGCGAAGAGGATGCGCTGCTGCACCAGCGCGCCCAGCCTGGCCGCAGCGGCCAGGTCAACGGCACGGGTGCGCGCGGCAATGCGGGCGGCGGGCAGCCGTCCGGCGGCAGGCCCACGCGGCACTGAGCGCCGCGGCCGGGCGGCCGGCGGGAGGCTTCGGCATGGCTTGCGGCAAGAACTGCCGTGCGGGCCGCGCTTTCCGCTCCCTTCGCGCGGGCGCCCGTTGCCGCGGGACAACGAAACACCGTTGGCGGCAAGCGGCGGACCCTTTCACGGTCCGGTGGCGCGGCCATCGCCGCCCACCACGCCCCGGCCGCGCACCTGCCGACGGGGCCCATAGATTGCAGTGGTGACACGATGCATCGCAGGCCGCGTTCCGGCACGGGCATTGCATTCGGGCCGTGTTCACGCTGCTGTCCCTCGGGCGTGACAGCGTGCCGTACGGCACTCCAGGGGAATACCTGATGACTGCTTTGGATCTTCGCGTCGAGCACCGCCAGCAGCAGGCGCTGTCTCCACGCCTGCAGCACGCCGTGCGGCTGCTGCAGATGTCTTCTCTCGATTTCGCGCAGGTCGTGCACGAGGTGCTCGGCCGCAATCCCTTCCTCGAGGACGAGGCGCTCCTGTCGGACGGTGCCGACGGCCAGCCCGTGGCGGTGGCCGGCGTGCCGGTGGCGGACACGCCCGTCAGCCCGCTGGCGTCCGATGGCGGCCTGGCGCTGGCGGAGACGGCGGTGGCGCCGGCCGGCGAAGGTGCCGACGACGGCAGCATGGAAGCCAGCGTGATGAGCGCCGGCGAGGACGAGCGCGAGGCCTGGCAGGGCGACGGCAGCAACCGCCTGCGCCGTGCCGAGGACGGCGAGATGAGCGTGATGGAGCTGCTGGCCGCCGAGCCCTCGCTGGCGACGCAGCTGCACTCGCAGGTCGACCTGCTGCCGCTGGGTGAGCGCGACCGGGCGCTGGCCAAGACCATCGTCGAGTCGCTCGACGACGACGGCTACCTGCGCACCCCGCTGGACGAGCTGGCCCGGTTCGCCGAGCTGGATCCGCCGGCCACCGTCGACGAGATGCAGATCGCGCTGCGCCACGTGCAGGCGCTGGAGCCGGCGGGTGTCGCCGCGCGCGACGTGGCCGAGTGCCTGAAGCTGCAGCTGCCGCTGATCGAGGACGAGCACGTGCGCGCGCTTGCCGACGCCATCGTCACCGACCACCTGCAGGCCCTGGCCGCGCGCGACATCAACGGCCTGGCGCGCGCGCTGAACCGGCCGGTGGCCGAGGTGGAGGCCACCTGCGAGCGCATCCGCCGGCTCGACCCGCGGCCGGGCTGGCGCTGCGGTGCGTCGCAGGTGCAGTACGTGGTGCCCGACGTCATCGTGAAGAAGGTGCGCGGCGAGTGGACGGTGCAGCTCAACCCGGCCATCGTGCCCAAGGTGCGGCTGAACGAGGCCTATGCCGAGCTGTTCCAGCGCCACCGCTGCAGCGACCACGGCGAGCTGGCCGCTCACCTGCAGGAAGCGCGCTGGACGCTGCGCAACGTGGAGCAGCGCTTCGCCACCATCGTGCTGGTGGCGCAGGCCATCGTGCGGCGGCAGCAGCACTTCCTGGAGTTCGGTCCGATGGCGATGAAACCGCTGGGCCTGCGCGAGATCGCCGACGAGGTGGGGCTGCACGAGTCCACCGTCTCGCGCGTGACGAACAACAAGTTCATGACGACGCCGCTGGGCGTCTTCGAGCTGAAGTACTTCTTCTCGCGCGCGCTGGTGTGCCCCAGCGGCCACGCCTGCTCCGGCACCGCGATCCGCGGCCTGATCAAGGACATGATCGCGGCGGAGCAGCCGCACGACCCGCTGTCCGATGCCGAGATCGCGCGCCAGCTGGCGCGCCAGGGCCTGAAGGTGGCGCGACGCACCGTCACCAAGTACCGCCAGCTGCTGCGCATCGATGCGGTGGAACGGCGCCGCAAACACGCGTGACGCGTCGTGCGCGCCACTGAACCGATCGGAATCATCATGCTGGACTTCCACACCTTCCAACTGGCCGCCGGAGCGCCCGGCGAGGACGAGCACGATCCGCATCCTTCGCCGCCCACCGATCCGGGGCACCGGCCTGATCCGCCGAAGAAGCACCCGGACAAGGGAAGGCGCGAGCATCCGGATTCGCGGGGGCGGCGGGGGAAGTTGCGCGGCGGGTAAGGGCGGGGCCTTGTCACCCTGGGCTGGGTTTCGCCTTCGCGCTCTTGGGTCATGTGGTTGACTGCCGGGCGGCCGGGACTCGCCCCGGCGGGCGAGTCACTTCTTTCTGCTGGCCCAGAAAGAAGTAACCAAGAAAGAGGGCCTGAACGTCCATCCGTGCATCCGCAGGCTGAATGCATCCGCCACAGTTGTGGCTCCTCACCCTGGCATTCCTGATACCCCGAACCGTCGGTCACCAGATTGGCAGTGAAAACGCTCTGGCATGCGAAAGCGTGCCACGTCGTTTACGTGATAGTCAATCTTGGACTTGCCAAGGTTCGACCGCGCGCAGGCGTACGGATGCCAGAGTGGTTTACGTGCCAATCTGGTGACCGACGGTTCGGGGTATTGAAGACGCCGGAGAGGTGAACACACCGTGTCGCAGGTCTTGGCCTGCGGAGGCACGGATCGACGTTTGGAAGACGTTTTTGGGTCCTTTTGGCGTCTACCAAAAGGACCTCGCCTGCCGGGGCGAGACCCGGCCGGGTGGCAGTCAACCGCATCAAGCAAGAGCGCGAGGGCGAGACCCGGCCGCACGGCAGCGAACCGCATTAACCAAGAGCGGCTAGACCCGGCCGGGTGGCAGTGGGCCACCAGCGGACCGGCCGTGGCGGCGAGTCAGCGCGGGCAAGCGAGGCCATCCCCCGGCCCGCAACACCCGTCGGCACGCCACTTGCCGCGCCCCACCCATGGCCAGACTCTTCGACAACCGCGTCCTCGTGACCGGCGGCGCGGGCTTCATCGGCTCGCACCTGTGCACCCAGCTGGTCAACCGCGGTTTCGACGTGCTGTGCGTCGACAACTTCCTCACCGGCAGCAAGCGCAACATCGCGCATTTGCAGCGGCACCCGCGCTTCGAGCTGATGCGGCACGACGTGGCCCAGCCGCTGGCGGTGGAGTGCGACATGATCTTCAACCTGGCCTGCCCGGCGTCGCCGGTGCACTACCAGGCCGACCCGGTGCGCACCACCTGCACCAGCGTGCTGGGCGCGCTGAACCTGCTGCACCTGGCGCGGCGGCTGAGGGTGCCGATCCTGCAGGCCTCCACCAGCGAGGTCTACGGCGACCCGCAGCAGCATCCCCAGCGCGAAAGCTACTGGGGCCACGTCAACCCGATCGGCCCGCGCGCCTGCTACGACGAAGGCAAGCGCTGCGCTGAAACCCTGTTCGTCGACTTCCGGCGCCAGCACGGCGTGGACACGCGCATCGCGCGCATCTTCAACACCTACGGCCCGCGCATGCAGCCGCTGGACGGCCGCGTGGTGTCGACCTTCATCGTGCAGGCGCTGGCCGGCGAACCGCTGACGGTGCAGGGCGACGGCATGCAGACGCGCTCGCTGTGCTACGTCGACGACACGGTGGAGGCGCTGCTGCGCATGATGCTGTCGCCGCGTCCGGTGCCGGGGCCCCTGAACATCGGCAACCCGCACGAGCTGCGCGTCATCGACATCGCCGAGCAGGTGCTGGCGCTGACCGGCTCGGCCTCGCCGCTGCAGCGCGTGCCGCCGGCCGTCGACGACCCGCGCCAGCGCTGCCCGGACATTTCGCTGGCCAGCGAGCTGCTGGGCTGGCGCCCGCAGGTCAGCCTGGCCGACGGGCTGATGCGCACCATCGGCTACTTCCAGCGCCTGAAGCCGATGGCACTGGTCGAGTGAGGGCGCTGCGAGCGTGATCGCCGACCTGTTCCGGTTCAGCAGCGATCCGCTCGAACTGGTGGTGCGCGGCACCGCGATGTACTGGTTCCTGTTCCTGCTGTTCCGCTTCGTGCTGCGGCGCGACGTCGGCTCGATCGCGATCGCCGACGTGCTGCTGCTGGTGCTGATCGCCGATGCCTCGCAGAACGCGATGGCCGGCGGCTACGACTCGGTCGCCGACGGCTGCCTGCTGGTGGCCACCATCGCCGGGTGGAACTACGCGCTGGACTGGTCCAGCTACCGCTGGCCGGCGCTGCGGCGCCTGATCGAGCCCAGGCCACTGGTGCTGGTGGAGGGCGGGCGCGCGAACCGGCGCGCCATGCGGCGCGAACTGGTGACGATGGACGAGCTGATGTCCAAGCTGCGCGAGCATGGCTACGAGCGGCTGGACCAGGTGAAGGTGGCTCGCATGGAAAGCGACGGCGAGATCACCGTGCTGGGCAACGAGCCGCCGCCGGGTGATGATGCGCAAAAGGCGCGTCAGACGCGCGGCGGATCGGTTTCCCGGGCGTAGTGCCGGTGCCGCGCCAGCGCGCCGGCGAAGGCCGTGGGCGCGTCCGCGGGGTCGAGCAGCAGGCCCGGGTCCGCGCTGCCGTCCGGCAGGGCGTAGGGGATGCCGGCGGCTTCCAGCAGCGAGCCGCCGCGGCCGAAGGCGAGGATGGTCTTGCAGTGCCGGTACTGGTCCTTGATGAATTCCAGCGCCTGGCCCTGCTGGCTCAGCGCCGTGGATGCCTCGCCGCCGGGCAGCACCGCCGCGTCCCACAGCACCGAAGGGCCGGCCTCGAGCGAGATCTCCACGTGCAGCGGCGAGCCGTCGGCGGCCGTCACCGCGCCCAGGCGTGCACCCACCCAGCGCGGCACGGCACCGGCCTGGGCCAGCGCGGCGTGCACGGCACGCAGGGGGTCGGCGTCGGCGCCCTCGGCCACCAGCAGTGCGACGCGGCGGCCGCGGATGTCCGGCTCGCCCGGCCGTGACAGCAGCGACAGCGCCGGCGATCGCTCCACGGGCAGCTTCGGCGGCCGCTTCGCCAGCGCCCGCTCCTGCGGCGCCGGCACCGGCAGGCCGAGGCCGTCGGCCACCTGCCGCGCCAGCGCGCCGTCGACGTTGGCCAGCAGCGACAGCACCCGCTCGCGCACCGCCGGCACCTGCACCCTGGTCAGCTCGAAGCGGAAGGCGGCGGCGATGTGGGCCTGCTCGGTGGGCGTCTGCGAGCGGTAGAAGAGGGTGGCCTGCGAGTAGTGGTCGGCGAACTTTTCCGGCTTGGCGCGCAGCTTTTCCTGCCGCACGGCTTCAGGGAAGGAGACGAAGCCGGCGCGCCCGGCCTGGAAGGGGCAGCCGCCGGCGAGCGAGTTCGGCTCGTAGTTGACGCGGCCGCGCGCGATGGCCTGGCGGTGCAGGCCGTCGCGCTGGTTGTTGTGCACCTGCGTGATCGCGGCGTTGATCGGGATCTCGTGGAAGTTGGGGCCGCCCAGGCGCGTCAACTGCGTGTCGACGTAGGAGTGGATGCGGCCTTGCAGCAGCGGGTCGGGCGTGAAGTCGATGCCGGGGACGACGTGTGCGGTGCAGAAGGCGACCTGCTCGGTCTCGGCGAAGAAGTTGTCGGGGTTGCGGTTCAACACCAGGCGGCCCACCGGCCGCACCGGCACCATCTCCTCGGGGACGATCTTGGTCGCATCCAGCACGTCGAACGGAAAGCGGTCCGCGTCCTCGTCGGTGAAGAGCTGCAGGCCCAGCTCGTACTCGGGGAAGGCGCCGGCCTCGATGGCTTCCCAGAGGTCGCGGCGGTGGAAGTCCGGGTCGGCGCCGCTGATCTTCACCGCCTCGTCCCACACCAGCGAGTGCGTGCCCAGCCGCGGCGTCCAGTGGAACTTGCACAGCCTGGATTGCCCGGCGGCATTGACCAGCCGGAAGCTGTGCACGCCGAAGCCCTGCATCATGCGGTAGCTGCGCGGGATGGCGCGGTCGCTCATCAACCACATCAGCATGTGGGCCGACTCGGGCATCAGCGAGACGAAGTCCCAGAAGGTGTCGTGCGCGCTGGAGGCCTGCGGCATCTGGTGGTGCGGCTCCGGCTTCAGCGCATGCACCAGGTCCGGAAACTTCATCGCGTCCTGGATGAAGAAGACCGGGATGTTGTTGCCCACCAGATCCCAGTTGCCGGCATCGGTGTAGAACTTGACGGCAAATCCGCGCACGTCGCGCGCGGTGTCGGTCGATCCGCGCTCGCCGGCCACGGTGGAGAAGCGCACGAAGACCGGCGTGCGCTTGCCGGCGGCCTGGAAGGGCGCGGCCAGGGTGATGCCGTCCAGCGGTTCGTAGCACTCGAAGTACCCGTGGGCGGCCGAGCCGCGGGCATGCACCACCCGCTCGGGGATGCGCTCGTGGTCGAAGTGGGTGATCTTCTCGCGCAGGATGAAGTCTTCCAGCAGCGACGGCCCGCGCAGGCCGGCCTTCAGCGAGTTCTGGTTGTCGCCGATGCGCACGCCCTGGTTGGTCGTCAGCTCGCGGCCGCTGTCGTCCACGCGCACCCGGTCGAGCGCGTCGTTGGTGGGGTTGTGGCCCGGCAGCGCCTGGCGGCCGACCTTGGGCGAGGCCAGGTGCTCCTGCACGGTGCTGCTGCCCACCACCGGATCGATCGGCTGCAGCGGCAGGCCGGCCTGCGGCTCGCGCCCGGCGGCGATGCCGTGCTCCGCGGCCTTCAGCGGATTGGCCGGCATCGCCGCGCCGAAGGCCTGCGCCCCGGCTTGGCGCAGCGCCAGCCGCTGCCGTTCCGGTGTGTCCAGCGCGCGCGCCTCGTGTTCGCCCAACTGCGTGCTGGAGGGGCCGGAGACCGTGCTCGCCACCGTGCCCACGGTGGCCGGCGGGATGCTGCGGGCGCTGGGCTTGCGCAGGCTGCCGCGGAGGGTTCCGGCGGCGGGCGCGGTGGCGGTCTTGCGGGTCGGCATGGCGTCCTCGATGGGCTGGTCGTGACGCGGGCCCCGGCAACCGATGTGCCTGCTATCGTCGCAAAGACGCGGCCACCGCCGTGCTGCGCAAGCCGGCTGGGGCGGTGTATGCGTCTTTCAGTTGCTAGGTGGTGACCGGCGCGGCCGCGGCGTCCAGCGTGCGGCGCGCCCGCAGCAGGCGCTCGAGCTGGTCCTGCGCGGAGGCCAGGCAGGCCGCCAGCTGGTGCTGCAGCCAGTCGGGCAGGCCGCCGTGCTGCAGCGCCTGGCGGTAGCTGTCCAGCGCGCCTTCGGCCTCGGCGATGCAGCTGTCCAGCGCCGCCCGTTCGTGGCCGGCATTGATCGGGAAACCGGGGCCGGCCGGATCGCGCAGCACCACGTCTGCCTCGCCCGATTGCGGCGTGCCGCGCAGGCGCACCACCGCGTCGTTCAGCGCCTCGGCCGCCGCCCGGTGCTCGGCGGCCTGCAGCAGCAGCTGCGCCTGCAGCGGGCCCTGGTGCAGCACGGTCGCGCTGGCCTCGCAGCGCTGCTCGCCGGCGCGCTCGATGTCCATCAGCCGGTTGACGAGGTCGCTCGGGTCCATGGCGTGCGCCTGCATCGGCTGACGTCAGCGGCTGGCCGCGGGCGCGGTGCTGCCGGCGGCCGGCGCGGAGGCGCTGGTGTCCGGCATGGCGCCGGCCGGCGCGTTCGAGCGGGTCGAGCTGTCACCGGTACCCGCGCCCACCGGGTTGCCGCTGGCGATGCCGGTGCCGGTGGTGGTGCTGCTGTCCGTGCTGCCGGTCGTGCCCGTGGCGCTTCCCGTGGTGCCCGTGGTCGTGCCCGTATTGGCCGCATCGCCTCCCGAGGTGCTGGCCGTCGTGGTGCCGGTGTTCTGCTGTGCGGCGTCGTCGCGCCGCTCGCAACCGGCGAGCAGGCAGGTGCCGGCGAGCAAGGCGGCGCCCAGGCGGGCGAAGGTCGAGTCGATCATGAGGAAGCTCCTGTCAGGATGGAAGAAAGGGCCGGCTGCAAGGGCCGGGCCCGAGCCCGCCATCGCGGCATTCGACATGCCCGCGGCGGCGAACGGGGCCGCCGGCGCCCGGGCGAATCGCGCGGCTGCGCGCTCGACCGACGCGCGCTTGCGCGCTCAGCCGACGCGCGCTTGCGCGCTCAGCCGATGGCGCGCGGCAGCGGTTCGGCGCCTTCCAGGCTGGCCGCGGCACGGTGCCGTGCCGCCGCCTCCACCCGCTGCCGGCAGGCCGCCAGCACTTCCCGCAGCAATTCCGTCGGCATCGGCTTGTGCATGAACAGGTCGAAGCCGGCCTTGCGGCATTCCAGCTCGATGTCCGGGCGGATCTCGCCGGTCAGGCAGATGATGGTGAGGCCCTCGTCGTCGTGCAGCATGCGGCGCAGCACCGCCATCACCTGGCTGCCGTTCTCGCGGCCGAGGTTCAGGTCCAGGAAGACCAGGTGCGGGCGCTCGGGCACCGCCTTCAGCAGCGCCGAGCGCGCATCGTGCGCCACCTCCACCTTGCAGCCCAGCAGTTCCAGCAGCTGGCCGAAGGACATGGCGAAGTCGATGTTGTCGTCGACCACCAGGACGCGCAGCGGATCGGGGTTCATGGCTGGGGCACCTGCAGGTCAGGGATTTCAGAAGAACCAGGCAATCGGCGTTCCCGGGCCAGTCCTGCGCGCCTGGGGAATGCGGATTGCCGAACGCCGCCACGGAAAGAGACGCGATGGCGCGGACGCCCCGGCCCCTGAGTGCGGACTCGGCCGTGCCGCTGTCGAAAATAACGAAATAAAGCCGCGGCAGGCCGCGGCGCGGAACCGGGCTTCGGGCGCGTGCCCGCGCGGGCTGCGCGGGCGGCACGCCGCAAAGGGCTTCAGCGGCGCTCTTCGCGGCTTTCGTCGCGCTGGCCGCGGTTGCCTTGCTCGCGGTCCTGGCTGCCGCGGTTCTGGCCGCTGCTGCCTTCGTTCTGGCCGCGCTGCGCCTGCCCGCGGTTCTGCTGCTCCTGCTGGCCCTGGCCCGGCTGCTGACCCTGGCCCTGCTGGCCCTGGCGCTGGTTGGCCTGGTCCTGCTGCTGGTCACGCTGGTTCTGGTTCTGGCCCTGCTGGCCTTGACCCTGCTGGCCTTGCTGTTGCTGATCGCGGTTCTGGTTTGCCATGTCTGATCTCCGATGTCCATTGGAAGCCGGCACGCTGCCGACGGCCCATCCTGGGCAAGCGCGGTGCCCGCCGGGGATGGCCAGAATCGGCGTCAGGGGGACCGCGCGCATGCCGAAACTGCTGTGGGTCGCGACGCCGCTGCTGCTGGCCGCGGCCGCGTTGGCGCTGGCCTGGTGGCGCGGCCGGCTGCCGCCGCGGCCGGTGCTGAATGCGCTGCTGAGCCTGCTGCTGCTGGCCTACCTGGCCGGTACCGCGGCGCTCGGGCTGTTCTGGGTCGCGGCGCAGCAGCTGCCGGTGTTCGACTGGCACTACCTGTTCGGCTACGCCACCGTGCTGCTGGTGGCGGTGCACCTGGCGTTCAACCTGCGCGCCGCGTGGCGGGCGCTCCGGCGGCGGCCGGCGGCCGGGGCTGCCGCGGTGCTGCGGGCCGGGCGGCGCCGTCCGGTGCTCGCGGCGGTGGCCGGTGCGGTGGCGGCGGGCGGCCTGGGCTTCTGGTTCGGGCGCCGCCAGGGGCAGGGCGACGTGGCCTGGGATGCTGCCGGGGGCGCCCCTTTGTCCGCGCCCGCCGGGCCCGGCGCGGCCGATGCCGGGTTGGCGCTGGTCGAGCGCTATCACGCCATGTCCTCGCATGCGCGGGGCCGACTGTGGCAGCAGGCGCCGCCCGTGGCCTGGGGGCCTTCCCCGCCGCCGTACAAGCCCTGGCCCGCGGGCGCGGCCCGCATGCCCCTGCCGGTGTCCGACCGCGCCGCCGCGGCGCCCGGCCTGGCGGCGCTCGGCACGCTGCTGTGGCACGGCGCGGGCATCACCGCGCGGCGCGCCGGGCTGGCGCTGCGCGCCTCGCCGTCCTCGGGTGCCTTGTTCTCGACCGAGCTGTACGTCATCGCGCGCCGCGTGCCTGGCCTGGCGCCCGGGGCCTGGCATTACCGGCCGGAGGCGCACGCGTTGCTGCGCGTGGCCGATGCGCAGGTGCCGGCCGGACTCGACGGCGAGGCCGAGGCCTGGCTGGTCGCCACCGCGGTCTTCCGCCGCACCGGCCACAAGTACCGCGACCGCTGCTACCGCTACGTGCTGGCCGACCTCGGCCATGCGCTGGAAAACCTGCGCGTGGCGGCGGCGGCACTGCGCTGGCCGGCGGCGCTGCTGGCGCGCTTCGATGAAGCACGGGTCGCCGCCGCGCTGAGCATCGGCGACGAGTCCGAGGAGGGCGTGCTGGCGGTGCTGCGGCTGGGCGGCATGGATGCGATGCCGCCCCTTGCGCCGTGGCCGCGATCTTCATCGCCCTCGAGATCGGAAAGCGCAGGCGCAGGCGCATCGGCATCGACTGGGGCAGCGGCACCTGCATCCGGATGGCGGTCGCCGCCGCCGGGTTCGCAGGACGCGGCGGCGATGGCCGATGCCGCGCGGGCGCCACGCGGGGCAGGAGCATGGGAGTGGCGCGGCCTGTCGGCGGCGTCGCATCCGCCGGCGCTGGGCGCGACGGCCGCGGTGCACCGCGCCAGCTCGCTGCGCCTGGCGCCGGTGCCGGCGCTGGCCGGCTCGGCCCCGCCCGTCCAGGCCCCGGGCGGCGCGCTGCCGCTGCCGCGTGTGTCGCCCGCGATGGCCGAGCCACTCTCGGTCATCGCGCGGCGACGCTCGGTGCGCCGCTTCGGATCCACGCCGCTGCCGCGGCCGGCGCTGGCGGCCGTGCTGCAGGCGCTGGCGCTCGATCGGCCGGGCCTGTTGTCTCCCGCGGTGCGGACCGACGTGGTGGTGCATGCCGTGGACGGCCTCGCGCCCGGCGCCTACCGCTACCGTCCGCACGACCACGCGCTGCTGCCGCGGCGGCCCGGCACCGGCCTGCGCGCCGCGGCGCGCGCGGCCGCGCTGGACCAGGACGTGATCGGTGACGCGGCCGCGGTGCTGGTGCTCAGCATCGACCGAGCGGCTTTCGCCGCCGATGCCAGCGGCGCCGCGCGCGGCTACCGCCATGCCTACCTCGAGGCGGGCCTCGTCGGCGAGCGCGTCTACCTCGAAGCCGGCGCGCGCGGCCTCGGCGCCTGCGCCGTCGGCGCGTTCTACGACGATGAGGCCGCCGCGCTGGTGGCGCTGGACGCGTCGCGCGAGTGGGTCGTGCATTTCGCGGCGCTGGGGGTGCCGGGTTGAGGCAAGCTGTCCATGCACCGCGCCAGGCCAGAATCACGCTGCCATGCCCCATCCTCCAACACTGAACTGCGCCCGCGCGATGCGTGACGGCGGCATCGATGCCGTCGCGGCGCTGGACGACGCGCTTCGCGAGGCGCTGGTCGATCTCCCGGCCGAAAAGGCGGAGGCGATCAAGCATGCCTTCGGCCGCGCCATGTCCGCGGTCCTGGACGAGACCGTCAATCCCGCGGTTCGTGCCTTTCCCGAGCTGGAACCCGACGACGACACGTGGCGCCAGGTCGTCAAGGCACGGGCCGCTGCCCGCGCCGGGTCGTGACCGATGCGCTCGGTGCAGCCAGGTCGGTGACGCGCTTGAAGCCGCGATCGGCCCACGAACCGTGGCGGCCCCAGCCGGCGCCCACGGCCGAGGCTGAGGCCGAACTGGCGCGCCTGGCCAACCTGGGCCCGAAGTCGGCCCGGGTCCTGGTGGCCGCGGGCATCGGGTCCCTGGCGCAGCTGCGCCGCCTGGGCGCGGTCGCGGCGTATGCGCAGGTGAAGCGGCATGAGCCCGGCGTCACGCTGAACCTGCTGTGGGCGCTCGAAGGCGCGCTGTCGTCGCTGCCGTGGCAGACGGTTGCCAAGGAGCACCGCACCAGCCTTCTGCTCGCGCTGGAGCAGCATCGGGACACCTCTTCATCCGTGGAGCCGCCATGCCCCCAAGCACCTGGAAGAAGTCGCCGCCGGCGCTGATCGCCCGCTTCGGCGCCGCGTTGCCGGCGCACCCGGGCCTCGTTCGCAAGCCGATGTTTGGTTACCCCGCGGCGTTCGTGAACGGCCACATGGTGTGCGGCCTGTTCCAGGACGAAGTGGTCGTGCGCCTCGGCAAGGAAGGCGCGGCGGAAGCGGTCGCGCAGGGCAGGGCGCAGCCGTTCGCGCCGATGCCGGGCCGCGTGATGACGGGTTATGTACGCGTCCGCGAAGAAGACGGCCTCGATCCTGCGGCGCTGTCGGCCTGGCTCGCCCGGGCGCTGGACCACACGCTGACCCTGCCGCCCAAGGCGGCCACGAAGGCGGCCACGAAGGCGACCGCAAAGAAGGCCACGGCCCGGAAACCGGCCTGAGAGCCTGTGAAGCATTCCGCCACGCCCGCTCGTGCGCCCCAGACGGCGCCGCTCGTCGTTGCAAAGCCTTGATGGGGGAACGGCCACATCTTCGGCTTCGCGTCTAGATCGGCACCGCCTGGGACACCCGCTCGGACGCGCCGGAATACGTCACAGGCTCTGAGCTTCTCCCGCCGCGGGCACGCCCGGCCGCGGCGCTGCGCAACAATCAGCCGCATCACTTTTCAGGAGAGCAGCATGCCCCGCCAACCCGAACAGGAAGACCTCTCCAACGCCAAGCCCGAGCCCATGGGCCGGCTGGAGGAACAGCTGATCTTCCGCTCGCGCCACGTGCTGGTGTTCGGCGAGATCGACGACAAGCTGGCCCAGGCCGTGTGCCGCCGGCTGCTGGCCTTGTCCGAGGACTCGGACGCGCCGATCACGATGCTGGTGTCCTCGCCGGGCGGCCACGTCGAGTCGGGTGACGCCATCCACGACATGATCCGCTTCGTGCGCGCCCCGGTCACGACGGTGGGCACGGGCTGGGTCGCCAGCGCGGGCGCGCACATCTTCCTTGCGCCGCCCAAGGAACGCCGGGTCTGCCTGCCGAACACCCGCTTCATGATCCACCAGCCCGCCGGCGGCGCCGGCGGCCAGGCCACCGACATCGCGATCCAGGCCAAGGAGATCCTGCGCACGCGCGAGCGCATCGCCCGCGTCATCGCGCGCCAGACCGGCCGCAAGGTGGAGCAGGTGCTGGCCGACATGGAACGCGACCACTGGATGAATGCCGAGGAGGCGGTGGCCTACGGCATCGTCTCGCGCGTCATCGAGCAGCAGAAGGACCTGGGCTGAAGCGCTTGTGACGCATCCCGCCGCGCGCGGTCGGGCGCCGGCCCCCCCGCGGCGGCCGCGGGGCGGCAGCCGGGTCAACCGGCCGTGCGGTCCGGCACGCGCCAGCGGCCGGCCATGCTGGCCAGGCCGCCGACGATCGCGGTGTCCCCGCCATCGCTGCCCTCGCTGGCCCGCCGCTGGCCGTAGGTGACCGACAGCGTCGCGCGGCGCAGCGCCAGCGGGTAGGTCGGGTCGTCGGCACCGGTGAAGAACACCGCCTCGCCATCGCGGCGCAGCCGTTCCAGCGCCTCGGCGTTCAGCGCGATGCACAGCTCGAACATGCCGGCGTGGTGTTCGCGGCGCAGCAGCTTGCGCGTCTGCCAGGTCTCGAAGCACAGCGCGCCGTCGGCCGCGGGCCGGGTCTCGGTGCGGTCGACCGTGATGCCCTGCGTCTGCAGCGAGGACAGGCGCGGCGCCGCGCCGATCGCGCGCTGGCCGTTCAGCGCCAGCGTGGCGGGGTGGGCTTCGCCGGTCAGGCTCTCGGTCTCGTCGCGCTGGTAGACGACCGCGGTGTGGTTGCCTTCGCCGCTGGGTCCGCTGGTCAGGCGCCGGTAGTCGCCGACCTGCCGGCTGGTGGCGAGCGGCATGCCGCCTTGCCAATCCTCGAAGCTCACCTTCAGCACCGCGCCCACGATGTCGTCGCGCCGCCAGCCTTGCGGTGCCTCGCCGAGCCGGCAGCGGCCGGTGATGAGGCCGTGGTGCTCCGGCTGCGGCCAGCCGCCGTCGATGTCGGCGGGCGCGTCCACCGTCACCGGCAGCGGGCGCATCTGCGCCTGGGCCAGGAAGCTCGGCAGCGCGGCCGGCAGCGGATCAGCGGGCAGCGGGGCGATGTCCGGCAGCGCGCGGAAGCTCAGCGTGGGCACCGCCGCCGGGCTTGCGGCGGCGGCAGGGGTGGTGGCGTCAGCGGTGCCGGAATGGAAGGCGGACAGTGGCATGGGCGGGCTCCTGCGTATGGCGCAAGTTAGCGCGGCACGGTGCCGTTCCTTCGGCCGCGCCGGCAGGCCGTACTGTGGGACGTCGCCGCGCGGCTGTCTCGGCCGTTCGCAAAAGTTCACCCGCCGCCGCGCGCGGCGCCGCGCTCAATAGCCGTGCACCTCGGCGATCGCCAGCCACTCCGCCAGCGAGCCCAGCGGCTGGATCTCGGGGCTGATCGCGGGGACCAGGTAATACACCATGCCGTCCTTGGTGCCGGCGTAGGCGCCGGTGGCCGCGTAGTACCGGTAGGCATAACCCAGCGCGACGCCGGTGGTCGCGCCCCCCGGCGGCGCGTACTGCGGATAGGCCGCTTCCAGGTAGTTGAAGACGCGGTCGGCGGCGCCGATGCTGGCCCGGGCCGGCAGTTCCTCGATGCGCTCGACCAGCGCCATGTTGGTGCGCAGGATGCGGCCCGAGCTGTAGTTCACCACCGGGAACTGCGTGAACTCGCTGCCCGCGTTCACGGTGGGCAGGGCCGCGATCTTGTCCAGCGTCGCCAGGCTGGGCGCCGTGGCCTTGCCGAAGACCGTGAAGCCGCCGTTCTGGGCCGGCCCGAGGACGGCGGTGTTGTCCGCCAGGTTGAAGAACCACTGCGAGGTGGCGCTGTTGGGCTGGTTGGGCAGCTTGGCCATCGCGATCGTGCCGCGCACGTTGGGCCGCAGTTCGCTGTACTCGTTGACGACCGGCGCGGCGGTGACCACGTAGTCCGCGGCTTCCCCGCCCGCCGGCCAGGCGATGTTGCCGGCCTGGATCACGAAGTCCTTGACGCTGCGGTGGAACACGGTGCCGGTGTAGGCGCCGGACCGCACGTAGCTCATGAAGTTGTTGACCGTGCCCGCGGCATGCGCGCCGTACAGCTCGACGTCGATCGGCCCGTGCGTGGTGTGCATGCGCACCATCGCGGTGGCGGGGGGCAGGGTGGTCTGGGCGTTCGCGGCCAGCGGCAGCAGCATCGCGAGCGCCGCCGCGCCGAGGGCGCGCCGGGAAAGCTTCGGGTGGGTCACGGCAGGTCTCCAGACGGTGCGAACCGCCCTCGAGGGGCGGTCCTGCGGTTGTGTCGAACGGGTGTCGGACGATTCTGCATGCGCGCCCGGCCCGGGCACGCAGGCGGACCTTCGGCCCCGGCTTGACCCGGGTCCGTCAAGCCGCGGGCAAACGGCGTGCCGCGGCCTGCCGCCACCAGCGCAGCGGGTGCGTCAGCAGCCGCCAGGCGAAGCGCAGGCCGGCCAGGAACAGCAGGGCCTCGGCGAAGGTGATGACGAAGCCGCCGAAGGCGGTGAAGCGGGCCGAGCGGGCGCGGAACTTGGCCACCATGCTGTCGCGCTTGATCTCGATGGAGTCGTAGAAGCTCGGGATCACCAGCAGCGTCAGCATCGTCGACGTGATGGTGCCGCCGATGATGGCCACGGCCATCGGGCGATAGAACTCTCCGCCTTCGCCGACGCCGATGGCCACCGGCAGCATGCCGGCGATGAGCGCGAAGGTGGTCATCAGGATGGGCCGCAGGCGCTTGCGGCCGGCGGTCATCAGCGCGTCTTCCCGGTCCATGCCCTCGGCTTCCAGCACGCGCGCGGCGTCCAGCAGCAGGATGGCGTTCTTGGCCACCAGGCCCATCAGCATGATGACGCCGATGAAGCTCATCAGGTTCAGCGTGTTCCTGGTCAGGAGCAGTGCCAGCACCACGCCGATCAGCGACAGCGGCAGCGAGATCATCACCGGCAGCGGCGCGGTGAAGCTGCCGAACTGGATGACCAGCACGAAGTACATCAGCGCCACGCCGCTCGCCAATGCGATGCCCATGTTGGTGAACACCTCCTGCTGGTCCTTGGACGCGCCGGCCAGCTCCAGCCCGTAGCCGGGCGGGAATTCCATGCTGCGTGCCAGCTTCAGCGCGTCGGCGGTCAGCTCGCCGGGTGAGCGGCCCTGGGCATTGGACGAGACGGCGATCATCTTCTTGCCGTCCGCATGCTGAATCTGCGACGGGCCCTTGCCCATCGAGATCTTCGCGATCTGCTCCAGCGGCACCATCATGCCGTTGCTGCCGGAGACCGCGATCGGCAGCCGTTCGATGTTGCTGGCGTCCACGCGGTCGGCCGGGTCCAGGCGCACCGCCACGTCGCGCGTTTCGCCGCTGGGGTCGACCCAGTCGCCCACCTCCACGCCGGCAAAGGCCACGCGCAGCGCCTGCGCCGCGTCGTTGGCGCTGATGCCCATGGCATTGGCGAGGCCGCGGTCCAGCTCGATCTTCAGCTCGTCCTGCGGGTCCTGCTCCGACAGGCCCACGTCCACCGCGCCCGGCACCTGGCGCAGCTTGTCCATGAACTCGTTGGTCAGCTGCAGCAGCTTGCGCGAATCGGTGCCCGAGAAGCGGATCTGCACCGGCTTCTGCGCGCCCATGTTCATGTCTTCCAGCACCACGTACTCGGCCCCCACCAGGCGCTTGACCTTCTCGCGCAGCTCGGCGGCGATGCCGGCGGCCGAGCGCACGCGGTGCGTGCTCTTGCCGATGTCCACGTAGATGCGGCCGCCGCCGGCGTTGACGATGCTGTTGGTGGCCTTGGTCTCGGGCAGGGTGCGTGCCAGCGCCGCGGCGCTTTCCATCTTGCGGCGCACGTATTCCAGGCTGCTGGACGAGGGCGTGCGCACCTCGATCGCGATGGTGCCGAAGTCCGATGCCGGCAGGAAGCTGGAGCCGCCGAACTTGGCGTGCAACCCGATCGCGGCGACCAGGCTCGCGATGGCGAAGAAGAACATCCACGCCCGGTGGTGCAGCGCCCAGGCGATGACGCGGCCGTAGCGGTCGGCCTGGTGGTCGAACCAGTGGTTGAAGTGCTGCAGCCACAGGCTGATGCCGCGCTTCTCCGCGTCGTGGTGCCCCGGCGGGTCGCCCCAGTAGGCCGACAGCATCGGGTCGAGCGTGAAGCTGATGAAGAGGCTGACCAGCACCGAGGCCACCACCGTCAGCCCGAAGGGGCGGAACCATTCGCCGGACACGCCCGGCATGAAGGCCACCGGCACGAACACCGCGACGATCGAGAAGGTGGTGGCCGCCACCGCCAGGCCGATCTCGGCGGTGCCGTTCAGCGCGGCGGTGCGCCGGTCCTCGCCCATCTCCATGTGCCGCACGATGTTCTCGCGCACGACGATCGCATCGTCGATCAGCACGCCGATGGCCAGCGACAGTCCGAGCAGGCTCATGAAGTTCAGCGAGAAGCCGCACAGCCACACCGCGATGAAGGCGGCCACCACCGAGGTGGGCAGGCTCAACGCGGTGATCAGCGTCGAGCGCCACGAGTTCAGGAAGATGTAGACGACGAAGATCGTCAGCCCCGCGCCGAAGACCAGCGCATGCACCACGTTGTTGAGGCTGTTCTGCGCGTCCTTGCCGCCGTCCTGCGTCACCTCCAGCGTGGTGCCCTTGGGCAGCTCGGTGTTGATCGTGGCGACCAGCTTGCGGATCTCGTCGGCCACGCCCACCGTGCTGGCATCGCGCGAGCGGGTGACGGACAGGCCCACGTTCGGCTGCCCGTTGCGCACCGAAAAGCCGGTGAGCTCGGCGAAGCCGTCCTGCACCGTGGCCAGCTGGCCCAGGCGCACGATCTCGTCGCCGCGGCGGCGCACCACGATCTGCTGGAACTCCGCCGGCGATTCGAGGCGGCCCACCAGCCGGATGCTCTGGTCCTCCAGCGCGCCGCGCACCTTGCCCACCGGCGCGGTGGCGTTCTGCGCCCGCACCGCGTTGACCACCTCGGTCACCGAGATGTTGAACTCGCGCAGCTTCTCCGCCCTCAGCAGCACCGACAGCTCGCGCCTGAGCGCGCCGTTGACGTTGACCACCGCCACGCCGCCGATGGCGCGGAAGCGGTCGGCCAGCTGGTCTTCCGCGATGCGCGAGATCTCCGCGTGCGACAGCGTGGACGACGACAGCGCCAGCTGCATGATCGGCTGCTGCGCCGGATCCAGCCGCTGCAGCACCGGCTCGCGCATCTCCACCGGCAGCTTGTGGCGCACGGTGCCGATGGCGTTGCGCACCTCGTCGGCCGCCTCGATCATGTTCTTCTCGAACTTGAAGATCAGCACGATGCGGGCGTTGCTCTCGCTGGCGGTCGAGCGCACGTCGTCCACGCCCGAGATGCTCTGCAGCGCCTTCTCGATGCGGTTGACGATCTCGCGCTCCACCGTGTCCGGCGATGCGCCGGGGTAGGCGATGTTGACGACGAGCACCGGCTGCTCGACGTCCGGGATCTGGTTGACGCGCAGCTTGGACAAGGCCAGCAGGCCCAGCGCCATCAGCGCGATGATGATGACGATGGTCGCGACCGGGCGCTTGATGCTGAAGTCAGAGAGGAACATGGCGGGCCTCCTGCGTGGCGCGGCGTGATGCTCAGCGCGTGGCCGATGCGGCGACCGGCGCGGCCGATGCGGCAGGCGCTGCCACCGGCGCGGTGGCGGCCATGGCGGGCCGGGGCGAGGGCGCGAACTCCAGCCGCTGGCCATCGACCAGGGCGTTGCCCGGGTTGCGCAGGATGCGGTCGCCGTCCGCCAGGCCCTGCAGCACCGGGTATTCGCCGCGCCGCGCATCGCGCTCGCCCAGCTTCACCACCACCTTCTGCAGCCGGTCGCCCTGCACGCGCCAGACGTGCGTGGCGTCACCGGTGCGCACCACCGAGGCTTCCGGCACCATCAGCGCCTGGCGGCTGCCGGCTTCGATGCGGCCCTCGGCATACAGGCCGGCCACGCGCGGCGGCAGCTGCTTGTCGCCGAAGGACACCAGCACCTCCAGCTGCCGCGTCATCGGGTCGGCCGAGGCATCCACGCGTTTGATGCGGCCCTCGAACTCGGTGTTCGGAAAGCCGTTGACGTGGAAGCGCACCGGCTGGCCGACCTTGATCTCGTGCATGCGATCCGCCGAGACCATGCCCTCGAAGCGCATGCTCGCGGGATCGATCACCTTGGCCAGTTCCTTGCCCACCGCGGCGGTGTCGCCGGCGGAGACCTTGCGGTCGCTCAGCACGCCGTCGAAGGGCGCGCGCACCTCGGTGCGCTGCAACTGCTGGCGTGCGCTGGCGACGCGGGCCTTGGCCGCCACCTGATCGCTTTGGGCGTTATTGCGCCGCACCTCCGCGTCTTCCATCGCCTGCATCGAGGTCATGCCCTGCGCCTGCAGCGTCTTCAGCCGCTGGTAGGTGCGCTCGGCCTGTTCCAGCGACTGGCCTGCCGCGCGCAGCGATTCCTCGGCCGAGGCCAGCGTGTCGCGGATCGAGGCATCGTCCAGCCGCACCAGCAGGTCGCCGCGCTTCACCGCTTCGCCGTTTTCCTTCAGCACCTGCATGACCACGGCGGAGACCTCGGCGCGCAGGTCGGCCCGGCGCTCGGGCTGGATGGAGCCGGTGATGACCGGACCATGCGTGACGGCGCCGGTGCCCACGGTGCGCAGGTCTTCCGGCGCCAGCAGCAACGCGGGGGCGGACGCCGCCTTGGCCGCTGCCTGCGCCGCCGGCGACTTGGCCGCGCCGCCATCACCCCCGGGCTTGCCGCAGGCAGCCAGCAGGGCGAGCAGGGACAAGGCGACGAGGCGGCAGCGCGGCATCGGGAGAACTCCTGGTTCTGGGCGAAGCGGTGGGAAGAATGGGCTCGTGGCCCGGACGGCGCCGCGCGCTGAATCCGGGCGGCGCAAGGGGAGCTAGCTTAATCGCGAAGCACCCCGGCTCCGGACCGCGCTTTCCGCGGTTCATCCCATCCGGCCGGCGTTTCGTCGCCCTGCGTTGCGCAGGGCGGGCACGGCCAGGCGGGGCCCGCCCGCCGCCGCCGGCGGGCTCATCGCCTGTGCAGCCTCCCGGTGGCGTGGGCTGCGCCCGACCGGTTCAGTTGAAGCGGCCGCGCAGCCCGCCCACGCTGAAGCGGCCACCGCCCAGCAGCATCACCGCCAGCGCGCCGAACAGGAACAGGCCCTGCAGTTCGATGGCCCAGCCGCCCTGCGGACCCAGCCTGAACAGGTCGGCCGCGTGGGCCAGCGTGATGGCCACGCCCATGTTGATGGCTGCCAGCAGGGCCGCCGGCCGCGTCCACACGCCCAGGATCATCGCCAGCGGCGCCAGCAGTTCGCCGATGAAGACGGCATAGGCCAGCGCACCCGGCAGGCCGCGCTGCTGCAACATGCCGGCGATGCCGTCGACGCCGTTGGCCAGCTTGGCGATGCCGTGCAGCATCAGCATCGCGCCCAGGCTCACGCGCAGCAGCAGCTTGCCCAGGTCGTCCAGCAGCAGCGCCCGAGCCGTCGCGTCCCAGCGCCGCACCTGGGCCGGCAGAGGCTGCGAATAGAAGTTGCCGTTGGAATGAGAGAGGTCAGCCATCGTTCGATCTCCGCGAAGGGGCCCGCGCCGCCGCGCGGCATGGCCGCAGGGCGGCAACCCCCGTGCCCGCGCGACAATCCCGGGCCGCCCAGACTTCGACCTTCGCCGCCGCGTGAGCGACATCCCCGATCCCAGCGACCCGCCTCCCCTGGAGCCGCCCCGGCCCGAGGACTACGAGTGCTGCGGCAACGGCTGCGAGCCCTGCGTCTTCGACCTGCACGCCCAGGCGCTGGACCGCTGGCGCGGCGAGATGAAGGCCTGGCGGGCGCGCCAGGCGGCCGTGTCGGCGGCCTTGCCCGCGGCGGCGGCACCGCCCCAGCTCGCGACGCCGGACACGGGGCCAGACGCCGTGCCAGACGCCGTGCCAGACGCCGTGCCAGACGCCGTGCCAGACGCCGTGCCGGTGTCCATCCCCGCCCTGTGCCGGCCCGACAGACCCTGTTCGTGAGTGGTCCCGGCGGCGCCGCAGCCGACCCGCCGCGGCCGGCCGGCTTAGCCGAATTTGCCGGGCCGCGGAAGCGGCTCGCGCCAGCACCCCAGGCCGCGGCGGGGCACTGATCGGCGTCATCATGGCCGTCATCGGCTGCGTGCTACCGTTCGCCCCCTTCCAAGACCAACCCGGGGACAAGCGATGAGCAGCAGCCTGATCGACCGCCTGCGCCAGTTGTCACCCGAGCGGCTGCGCGGCATGCGCCGCGGCATCGAAAAAGAGAGCCTGCGCGCCGACGATGGCGGCGAACTGGCCCTCACCCCGCACCCGGCGCCGCTGGGCTCGGCGCTGACCCATCCCCACATCACCACCGACTTCAGCGAATCGCAGCTGGAATTCATCACCGGCGTGCATGCCGACGTCGACAGCTGCATCGCCGAGCTGACCGAGATCCACCAGTTCGCCTACCGCGCCATCGGCGACGAGCTGCTGTGGGTCGCCAGCATGCCCTGCGGCCTGCCCACCGACGAGACCATCCCGATCGGCCGCTACGGCACCTCGAACGTCGGCCGCGCCAAGAGCGTGTACCGCATGGGCCTGGGCCACCGCTACGGCCGGCGCA
>CAMLJY010000014.1 GCA_946480465.1 uncultured Burkholderiales bacterium | reverse complement strand
GGAGCCGAAGGCGAACGACGTGGTGTCGTTGGCGGTGAGGTGAGCGGTCGTGCCGGCCGAGGCCCACGACAGAACGCCGTTGCCATCGGTCGAGAGAACCTGACCAGCGCTGCCATCATCGACAGGCAGGGTCAGCGTCACGTCGGCGGTCATGCCCGAGGAAGGACGCGTGAGCGTGACCTTCCAGTCGGCACCAGCGCCTGCGCTGTCCGAGTTGATGACGAGGTCGTTGCCGGAGATGTTGACCTTCGAGGCGGTCAGCTCAGCGTCGGCGCTGTCGGCGTTGTTGCGAACGACGAGGTTGCCACCCGAGTTCTTGAGGCGGACGCCTGCGAGGCCCAGAAGGAATGAGCCTACTTGGGTACCGGCGATCTTTTGGAATACAGACATGGTTGTCTCCCTGGTTTGGTTTTAGGACTGGTAGCTGATCACCACGACGCCTGAGCCTTGCGAGCTGGTGCCTGGAGTGATGTAGAGAAGCACCTCGGTGTCAGCGACGTACTTCGAGGCCGGGTTGGTTTCGTACGAGCCAGCCGTGCCCGGAGCCGTGTCCGTTGCCTCCACAAGCCGATCGTTGTCAGCGGCGTCTCCAACCGTGAGGCTGTAGCCGGTACCGTTGAATGGGGTGGTCAAGATGACCTTGACGCTGTAGATGACCTTGTTCGCTGGGACGGTGCCAAGCGCCTTCGGTGAGGCATCGCCGTAGTCGAACGCGATCTCGATGTCCTCAGCGCCACCGCCGCCCGCGACGTTTATCCACTCCACGTCGTAGTTCGTGGACGAGTTCTTCGCCAGCACCTGTCCAGTCGTGCCACCCGAGGGCACGCCGTTGCCGAGAGGAAAGCCGCCTGCGACCTCGACGGTGAGGACCTTGTCCTCAAGGATCGTGACGGTCGTGCTCATCGCGTCGCCTCCCTGCTGATGGTTGCGTCGCCCATCAGGACGCGAGTGACGGTGCCGTCGCCGGCTACCAGCTCAACGTCGTAGACGCACTCAAGTTCCTCGCCCTTGAAGGGGAGGGCCGAGGTCTGACTCGGGTCGACGCGAATCTCGACCTTGCCGATGAGCGGCGTGAGGGTGATGTGGGGATCGACACCCGTGGACAGCAGGCTCAGCAGCGGGTTCGCGCTGTCGTAGTTCTTGCGAACCATGCAGCGGGCCGTGTAGCCAGTCAGGTCAAGGGGAGAGCCGCCGTCCTCGACCGTGAAGGTCAGGCCGTCGCTCGCGCCTTGGTAGATGGTCCAGTTGTAGATGCCGGGGGTCACGAGCGGACCCCCTCAGAAGACGTGCTGGGCACCATAACGGTCACTCCAGAAGTTGTGACCGTATTTAGGGACGGGGCGGCTTCAGCGCATCATGTCCAAGCAGGGATGTAGTAGGTCGTACCGTTGATGACCATCGTGACCCAGGTGTTGGACGTGTTGGCGCCGGGCTTGTTGGTTCCAGAGAACGTCGCTGTCGCGGCACCCGTGCCGACCGTCATGTTGGTCAGCGAGAGACCACGCACTGCCACGTTGCCTGTAGACATCGTGATGTCCAGCGAGGTGACGCTTGCCGAACCACCTGCGTTTCCAGAGCTGGTCAGGTTGATCTGGTAGTTGGTCGACGACATCGCGTGCATCACGCCGTAGCCCACCGAGCTTCCGCGCACGGAGGTCTTGAGCCGCATCTCCTGCGTCGAGCCGTCGCCGTTGAACTCGATCTTGCCGCCCTGAGTCGTCAGCGCCTTCTGGTTCTGGTTCGACGCATCAATCTCAACTCCGATGGCGCCGCTGTTCGAATTGCCGTTCAGACCGAAGTAGCCCGCCTTGCCGATGGTGAGCGACGAGCCCATCGTTCCAAAGACACCAATCGATGACGTGTTCAGAGCGTAGCCCTGGACGCCGATGCCACCCTCGCCGTAGACGCCTACGCCGTATGACCCCCCTGAGTAGCCGGTTGCATTGGCACCCATAACCCCAAAGCCGCTCGTGGATGTTGAGTTGCCGTACAGGCCTACTTGAGCACCGAGCGAGGTATTGGAGATGACCGCGGCAGTGCGTGTGACAGAGCCTCCGAAGAACGGGACGCTGAGCGAGGTGTTGCCCTGCGCTCGAATCCACCCCGATGTGTCAATGGTTCCGGCAGTAAGCGTGCCCATGTCGGCCGTGATCGCCGAGAGCTGGTTCACCCTCAGGGTGTTGAGGATGGGGCTGTCCCACACCGTGTCGTTCGTGGCGATGCGGTACTTGCCAAACGCGACCCACACCGATTGACCAGCCGACGGAGTTGGTGGTGTAGCGGTCCAGATCGAAGCAGCGTCTGGGTTGGACACCGTTGAGCTACCCGGAAGGGTGTCACCTGATACCGTTCGCGTAGAGCCGACATCCCATGTGACGGAACCGGGAGAACCAGTGAAGAGCGCGTAGGCGTAGCGGACGCTGTCTCCGGTGTTGCCCGTTGAGCCCGTTGAACCAGTCGCTCCTTGCTTGGCCTTTCCCACTGACTGCGTCGCGTAGTAGGTGACCGAGTCGATGCTGCCGTCGAGACGGTAGATGGTGATCGGCCACCGAATCGTTGCGGTGTCTGTCGTCATGCTTGATGAGTTGCCGACCGTTGCCGTGTTTGTGCTGAGGCCGCTGTATGAGGGGGACGGAACGGTAATGGTGCCGTTCGTGACCGTCGGTGTGCCCACTGTGAACTTGCCTGGAGCGCCAACCGGGATCGACGAGTTGTAGATCAGCGCCGTCCCACCTTCATAGACGCTGATTGAGGCGCCCGAGTTTGAGTAGCTGGACACCGTACCGGCGCTGTCGGCTGGCAGCGTAACCTTGTCGTTCTGTACGACAACCGTGATAGCTGCCTTGCCATCAGCACCAACCGCACCCTCGCTCACCGTCGGAACGATTTCCTCGTCCAGCAGGTTCGTCACTCCACCTGCTTCGTAGAGCCGAACACGGATGAAGTTCGTCGAGCTGGGGGTGATGGTCCAGACGTAGGAACTTTCGTTGGACGCCGACGTGTAGCGGTCGGTCCATGACGAACCATCCGTAGATGTGGCGATGATGAACCGGCCCGCGTAGTTCGACACGGACGAACCGCTGGACGTGCGGCCAGTGACCGAAAGCGTCGTTGGTGTGAAGACGTTCGAGAGCGACTTCTGTACGGCAGCGGCCGAGGTCTGCAGCCAGTACGAGACTGCATTCGCGCCGTCTGAGGCAAACAGGTACGGCGTCGACCAGCGGGTGTACGGAATCACGTCAGTCGCAGTGCTGCTCGACGCAAGAGCATCGACTCGCCAGAGGTATGCACCACCTGAGCCAGGAATGGTGAGCGACCAGCCAGATGGCGGCGTGCCGGTCATTGCTCCGGTCGAGAATGTGTATGTGAGGTCGTTCGCGGGTGTCGTACCCGTAAGCGACGGTGCCGAGTTGGTAGCGGTGCGCCGGTACAGGTGAACCGTTGTGTAGTTGATGCCGTCCAGGCCGTCGTTGACCATCAGGATCGGGTCGTCCCACTCTGCGGCCAGCACCGTGTCTGTGGCACCAGTTCCGCCAGCTACCGCACCGATGATGTAGAGCGGATTGCCGTCGGATGCTGGGATCGTCTTTGTCCACCCGTTGGCAAGCGCATCGGTGGCAGGGGTTGTGATCCCCGTGCCAAAGGTGAACGTCACGTCGCCTGGGTTGTCGGTCGGAGCGGTCGCTGATCGCTTGTAGGCGACCACGTAGCCCGTGTTGGTAGACGAGGTCGCACTGAGCGTGGTGACGCTGTCCTCAACAGAGAGATTCAGGCCTGTGCCCGTCTCAAGAGCAGCGTCGCTGGTGAACGTGTCGTAAGCAGCAACGCGGAAGTAGTAGGTCGTCGAAGCCGGAAGCGCAGTGAAGGTGTGCTGCGTGACGTTGCCAAGCACGAGCCGGTTGCTGGCAGACGGTGTGAAGCCTGGGGTTGTGTCTGCCCAAACGACGTAGCCAGCCTTGTCCGCATCGGACACGGGGTCGTACGAAAGCGCGATGCCCTCTGGAATCGCAAAGGTCGTGATGTTGTCCGGCACTGCAGGTGCTGGGTTCGTCATCGTGACGGTCGCAGGCGCGGACAGCTTGTAGTTCGTGTCGCGGCAGCGAACCTCAAACTTCACTGAGCGACGTGGACCGCCATCGGCAACGTTCGACGCGTAGTCGTAGATGCCGCGCTGCACGGCGCCAGCGGCCACCGCAGGGAAGTAGGCAGTGCGAAGGATGGTGTCGTCGTCGGGGTCGATGACGCGCACCTCGAAGTCCATCAGAGCTGCGGTGAGCATGTCGGCCTGCGTAGCAGGGTTGGTCCAGCGCAGCGGAATCTCGTTGCCCTCGAACGCTGTCGTCGACGCGGTGATGTCGTGCTGAAGGTTCGTTGGAGCCTCAAGGTCGGACGAGCCGCCTGCAACGTCAATGGTGTATGTGTCGTCGAGCGATGTGGCGGACTGGTTGCCCTGGATTGAGACCGAGTAGATCTTCAGGTCGTAGGTGCCTGGGGCGAGGTTGGGCACCTCTAGCACGGGCGACCTGATAGGCGTGGCGATTTCCCAGTTGCCGCCGTCCTTGCGGTAGTGGATCGTGTAGTACGCGGCGACACCCACGGTCGGTGGGTCCCACGAAAGCAGGAGGTTGCGGTAGACGCTGTTGTCGGCTGGGCGACCCAGCTCGGTGATGACGAGGTTGCTCGGGGGTCCGACAGTTCCGCTGACGGTGTTGGTGTAGGTGGGAGGCGGGATGAAGATGCCTTCCTCGACGCGGTCGTACTTCGCCGGGTCGTGGAACAGCGCTTCAACTGCGACGGTGAGGTTCTCGTCCTCCTTGATCGAGATGATCTTGAAGGGACGGGCCTCGACGGTCGTGATGAAGTGGAAGTCAGCACCAGCAGGAACCGACTGGCTGAAGGGCGACGCAATGGTCACGTTGACGCCCGAGCCGCCGGTGACGGCTCGCGTCTCGATGGTCACCCCATCAGCCAGCAGAACCGACAGCTCATTCGCGCCGCCGTGGGTCACCGCGCGGTCTAGCACGTAGGACGTGCCTGAGCCAGAGACGATGCGACCGGAGCCAGCGACCTCAGCGTAGTCTTCCTGGTAGATGTTGACGATGTCGCCAGGACGCAGCGCGAAGCCGTTGAGCGACATCTTGAACCGAACGGCGTCGGTCTGCGTCAGCTCGGTGTCCAGCGCCCACAGCGCGTGGCGAATGGCCTGACCCTGGGTGGTCGCGCCGTAGGCCGCGATGTCAGCGGGCACGTAACCGTAGCGGTCCTGAGCGGACGACAGGGCTGTGACGTAGGAGGGGGCGATATCAGCCGCTGTGGTGGCGTCGAGCGACGTGACCTTTTGGAAGTGACGGTCGGCGCGATCGTTCCACGTCACGTTGTACGCGGTGTGTCGGTTGAAGATGGACGTGCCGCTGTACTCGAACAAGCCGTCGATGACGTTGGCCTTGGTGATGAGCTTGACAGCGTCCTCGGGGCGGTCCTGCACGACGGTGAGTAGACCGTCAACCCAGATGAGGTTCGAGCGCATCGTGCCGGCGAGGGTGGCAAACCACTTCTGTGCCTCGTCGCGGTCCTTGATGATGCAGTTCAGCGAGAAGCGTGGCTCGGTGCCGCCGTTGCCGTCGTCCACCTGCTCAGCGCAGTAGACCGAGGCGTCGTAGAAGCTGTACTTGTCGACCAGCGATTCGGTGATGAACTCACCCGCGCCGTAGCGCGCGTTCGTGATGAGGTCGTACAGGCACCAAGCAGGGCAGTCGGTCCAGCCAGTGGTAAAGGTGCCGTCCCATGTGCCCGTGTAGACGCGCGTTTCACCGTTGAAGTTAGACGGAATCTTGACGATGAGGCCCTTGAGCAGGTAGCCCCGCAGCGGAATCCGGCCGCCCATCGCTTCAGCATCAACGGACATCGCCGTGATGACAGTGTTCTCGTACTCCTCTTGGATCTCTGCCTTGTCGGTGCGGCGAAGCCAGCTAATCTGATTGCGAACTGAATTGGTGGTGGCGTCGGGGGTCACGCGGCTTACGCGAATGTCCCAGTCGCCTGTGCCAGCAGGGCGCGGAATGCTGTGCGTGCGCTCGTAAGGGTTGCCCGTCTTACCCTCGATGGTGAAGGTCTGCAGGTTTGCCCAGGTGCCCGAGCTAGTCAGCTTCGTCTCAATGGTGTACGTGACCGACGAGCCTTTCTGGTCACCACCATCGAACTCAAGCATGCCCTGTGGCGTGTTGATCGTCACGTCAGAGGAGTCAGCGGTCGATGGTGATGTGCGGACCACTGGCGTGGTTGTCGTAACCACCGTATTGATGCCTACTGGAGAGGACGCTGACGGATAGCCTGGGATGTAGTCCTGAACTGGCAGCCCGCTGCGGAAGTCCCACGCTACCCGAGGGAAGTTGTACTCATCGTTCGACGCTTGGAGCTGAGTCCAGTCGAGGTAGATGCCCTTCGCACCGCCGATGAGGCCTTCGACGGGTCCCTCGCAAAGGGCGTCAAGTACCTTGAGCGTGGTCGATGCGCGCAGCGTGTTTGGCGCTTCCGTGCCACCACCTCCACCGCCGCCGCCGAATGCTCCCTTGATTGCTTTCATGCTCATGAACCTCCGTGTCCAAATTGCCACTCTTCCTCAGGCGGACTTGTCACGTCTGGCTCAGGCGGTACGTATGGAATCTCTGTCGTTGAAAGGTCGGACGCGAGCACGGTCGAGCCGACCATGTGCTTGCCGTACACGATGGGAACGGGTCCGCCTGGACGGGTGATGTTCTCGACGCCGTCGAAGAGGTTGGACTTGTTCTCGTCAGCCTTTGTGCCGCCAGTCTCTGGTGATGGAGCCAGCATCTGGCTGATCGCGGCGTAAGCGGCGATGTAGATCACAGCAGTGATGGCGTAGGCGTAGACGGCGCTGATGCCGTACGTCGATGCGATGTATGCCGCGACTTCGGCGAAGCCGTAGCTGCCTTCGGTTACCGGCACGATGTGAATGCGCGTCCACTTGCCCAACGTGAACTTGGCCGTGTCCTCGGTTAGGCACTCGAACTCCGTGCGGTCGTCGTTCGATAGCACAACGCAGGCGTTGGGGTGCTCAAGCATGGCGCGCTTGAAGCCCGGAACCTGACTTTGCAGGCCACGGAACAGCATCACTGGGCTGTCGGCGTCGAGGTCGATCATTCGGTCGCCGTAGGCACCGATGAGGTGGACGGTTCGCATCATGGTTGGGCTCCCGTGTAGCGGAGGTAGCGCACCGTCACAGACGCGAGCTTGGCAAGGCTGCTCGTTCCAGACAGGCGGTTGTAGAGGTGGTGAAGAACCTCGTTCGTGCTAACGACGACACCGCAGTGAGCAGGGATGCGGGTGCCATAGCGCATCAGCAGGCAGTCGCCAACGGTCACCTTGTCGGCGGTGATGGGCGTGAAGCCAGCGGCGCGGAAGTTCTCCTCGATCATTCCGGGGCCGTCCCTGTCCCACCAGCCCAGGCCACGCGCGTAGTTGGGAAGGTCGACGCCGCGCTCTTGCCAGAACCAGTCGCGCACGAGGGCGTAGCAGTCGGCGGTGGCGTGAACCCACTCGCGGCCAACCAGCGGCTTCGCTCGGTCATCTTCGAGCCAGTAGAAGGGCGAGATGCCCTCGCCATCCGTCGCGACGATGCCCCACGGAATGGGGTTCGCCAGCCAGTGCACCATGTCCTCCTGCGATGCCCACTCAGGTGGGTACTTCTGGCGCTTGGCCTTGTCGTAGGGGTGGCTGTGAAGCACGGCCTGCACCTCACCCATCGCACTTGCCTTGACAAGGTGCAGGGGGTCAATCCGGAAGGTACTGGTGGGCTCTGGGGATGAGTTCGGGACCGGGATGTAGTTGCCATCAACCACCAAGCCACAGGCCTCCTGAGGGAACCGGGCAAGAACGTCCTTCTCGAACTTGGAGACGGTGGACTTCTTCAGCTTCATGTGCGGAACAGGCCGAGACCTGGGAAGCCCTTGTCCTGCAGGAACTGCCGACGAGGGAGGTACATGCCGAGGCGGTCTGAGATCGTCGAGAGCTGCCACGTGATCAGCTTGCCGGGGACGTGAGCCGTCTTCTGCTCGATGAGGTACACGTCCTTCATGTAGCGCGAGCCATCGGGCGAGGAGCCGCCGTCTAGGTACTTCGCGAACGTGCGGTAGCGGGTCACCATGCCGCCTACGGCATCGCCGAGGGTCACAAGCGAAGCGAAGAAGAGCTTGTCAACGTCGCTCACGGACAGTGTTGGCTTCGGTTGGTTGCCAGTCAGTACCTGATCGAATCCAGTGCCGTCGATTGGAAAGCTCGTGTAGGTTTGACCACCAAACGACGGGTTGCCTCCCTCATTGGTGAGGTAGTAGGTCGATCCACCGATTGGGGAAAGATCAACCTTCCACAGCGTGATGAAGCCGCTGCCTTGGTTGAGGCTTTGGAGGTCGGCGCTTGGTGCGGTCATGGGATCTGCCTCAGAGTGAATGTGGCGGTGTAGAGGTCACCGGACTTCGCTGTCCAAGCGATGCCGTCCTCGGTGACGAGCCACTTTTTCGAGCTAGCGTCGAGAGGCGACTGCCATGTGACGTAGTCCCAGCTACCGACCGCGTCGAGCACCGCCTTTAGGGTGCTTCGCTCAGAGGAGGAGAGGTTCTCGTACGTGAGCTGCCACATGCCCATCGTCGAGTTGAGACCGTCCGCGACTGCCTGCACGTAGCCATCGCCGAACTGGGCGATTCGCACCTTGTTCTTGTAGGTGCCCGTGCTGGCCTGCGAGATCATGTCGGTGAGCGGGAGTGCTGCTGGCATGTCGTCTCCTTACGCCACGGCCAAGCGCTCACGCTTGCGGTTCTCGCTGTAGACCTTCTGAGCAATTCGCTCAGCTTCCTGACGAACGGCGCGTGCGGTGACGGCGCCCGTCTCTTCGTTGGTCTGTCCGCCTTGAACGGTGACGTTGATGTTGAACTGGTTGTTGGTCGTGCCGCCCATGCCCGAGGCGATGACGCCGAGCTGGCCGCTGCTGTTGCGCTTGAGAGGCAGGATGCCCTCAGGGCCGGCTTCACCCATGAGGCCGGTGCCACGACGCATCGGGAAGAACGTCGGCTGCGAGACAACACCACCGTTGGCGAAGGCGGTCACACCGCCATTGCTGAAGACGTTGCCCTTGGCAGAGGGAACGACCGAGCCGTTCGAGATGACGTTGCCCTTCGCTGAAGCGACTGGGAAGCCCAGGTACGCCATCAGCGGCTTGATGATGTAGAGCTGCGCGGTGATGCGGATCAGGTCCTGCAAGATCGACTGCGCGAAGGCCTTGAACGAGAACTTGCCCTTCGTGGCGAGCGAGACGATGGCGTCCTCAAGTCCTTGGAACGCCGTCATGCCGACGCGCTGCATGATGTCGAAGGTCTCTTCGTGCTGCTTCTTGGTTCCCTCAAGCGCCTTCTGACGCTGGGTCTCAATCTCCAGCTCCATGTCGAGCTGCTGCTCAGCGGTGATCAGGCCCTTCTCGCGAAGCAGCCGCACCTCATCGAGCATCTTGGTGTACTTGTTGAGCGGATCGAGAAGCTCGGTGTAGCGAGCCTTCAGGCCAAGCAGGCGCTGCGTTTCGCGCTCAGCAGCAGCCGCGTCGCGCTGCTCAATCTGGCGCCTGTACTGCTCGACCTTTGCAAGATCGGTGACGCCCTGCATCGAGACGTAGAAGGGGTCGACGGCGCTTGTCTTGTCCTTCGTGTCCTCCTTGTCCTTCGGCTTGGAAGGAGCGCTGGAGCCGACTTCGATGGAGCGAGGGGCGGCAACGGTGTCGCTGTTGTTGCGCTGGCCGAAGAGGTCGATCTTCTCGACCTTGTCCGCTGCGTTCATCCACAGCTTCTCGACCTCTGCATTCATCTCCTTCAGGGGATCAAGCGAGCGAGTTGCGATTGCCGCGAACACGCCAGCGAGGCCCTTGCCCACCGCCATGATCGTCGTCTCAAGGACGATGAAGCCGTTGATGAGGACCTTGATCGGGATCATCAGCACATCTGCAGCGAGCGCGATGCCCGAGAAGATCTGCTTCACGAGGCCACCTTGCTCGTAGCTCTCGCGGAACTGGTTGATGAGTGCCGTGAACGTCGGGAGGATGTCTCGCACGAGCTGGCTGCCCACCACCTTGAAGATGTGGCTGATGCCGAGCTGGGCCTTCTCGAACTCACCAGCGGCTTCGGAGCCCTGCTGTGAGATGCCGATGCCCATCTCGTAAAGGCGGTTCACCTCCTCTTGAGCGTCACGCGCCTCCTTGTTGGCAACGATGACCTCACGGTAGTTTTTGCCAAGCACGAGCTGCAGCGATGCAAGCTCGTCAGCCGAGACCTTTCCCTTCTCCAGTTTGTCGCTGTACTCGTCAACAAGGGTGTTCAGCGTCTTGATGGGGTCAGCGCCGTCCTTGACGTTGATGTTCAGCTTGCCAAGCGCCTCGTTTGCCTTCGAGCCTTCCTCGTCGGCCTTGGTAAGCGCCTTGCTGACCTTGTCGATGGAGTTGAAGTAAACGTCGATGCTGGTGCCGGCAGCGGCGAGACGGTCACCAAGGATCGAGGCTTGATCGGCTGAGAGACCCAGCTTCGCTGCGAGGTCGCCGATGTCGTCGAGCGGACCAGCGAAGTTGAAGGCAGCAACGATGCCGCCAGCACCAGCAAGTCCAAGGACGGCGCCAGTCACGAGACCAACCGAGGCAGCGACGCCACCAAGGCCACTCGTCAGGGCTTGGATACCACCAAGCGCCGTGTTGGCGTTCTCACGGAGGTTCTTGATCTGGCCGGCGACGTTGCCGATGGGACCGTCTAGACCCGAAAAGGCGTCAAGTGCGTCGCCAAGGCCGTTGACCTCGCGCTTCGCTTCCTTCGCCTCGTCGCCAATCTTGTCAAGCTGCTTCGCTGGCTTGTCGAGCTGGCTTGAGTTGACGCTGAACAGCAGCTCAAAGATCTTCATTGCTTCTTCTCCACTTCCCCAAGCTCCTCAAGCAGCGTCATGTCCATGACCTTGATGCAATCGACTTCCCACGGCTCAAGCTGCACGTCCATCAGCTCGGTGAAGGCCTTGATCTCCTGAAACGTGATGGCGCACGGAGCCATCCCGACCTGTCGCGTTGAGTGCAGCTCCATGAACAGCTCAGCGAGCTGGCGACCACCTGGAGGAAGCTCGGGCTCAACGCTGGTGCGCGTCTGGCCTTTCAGCTTTGCGAACGCGTCCAGGTGAGCGTCAACCTTCGTTCCCTGCACCTGCCGGTTCGCGCGCACCAGCCAGCGAGTCCACGCCACGAGGCCCGCCAGCAGCTGATCGAAAAAAGTTGCGGCGGTCCTTGATGAACTCGACGACCTGCTCGGTCGCCCACGTCATCTCAGGCATGGTGAAGACCTCAAGGCCGCGCTCGGCGGTCCAAGGTCCGAAGTGCTCCTCGAACTTCGCGTCCCAGCCAACGACACAGGCCGCAATGACGCGGGTCTGCTCGTCGTTGATCTTCTGCATGGTCGCGGCGTCGACGTTCTGACGCGCGATGTCAGCGAGGCTCTTGCTGTCGAGAGTCGAGCGGCGAGCCTGTGCCTGTGCCTGCTTGGACTCAAGACCAACGAGGGTCAAGAAGCACCCCGTTGGTCCATCAACAGGGTGCACCAGCTCCAGCTTCGCGGCTTGCGGCAGGAATGGGTTCATTAGGCGCTCCGCGTGATCTTCAGGAGGGTGTTCTCGGTCGCCTCAAGGAAGGCCTCGAACTCCAGCTCCACCAGCAGGCCCTGGTCCGTGTTGACCTGGATCGGCGCGCCCGTGTACTTGATCTTCGGGATCAGGAAGGTGTGCGACTCGGAACCCTCGGTCAGCGTGAACGAGATGGACGAGGCCGTGTCGTTCTTGAACTTGTTGTAGAGGGTCTCCGACTCAAACAGAGCCGTCGCGGTGCCTGTCAGGGTCGCGGTGCCTGGAGTGATGTGGCGGTAGCCGTCAGTGCCCAGCGCGGAGACGCCTTCCTGGTTGTTCGTGAGCGTGAAGTTCAGCGTGCTGAAGTACGCGATTGGCGAACCACCTTCGTTGAACGAGCCACCAACGTGGTAGTAGCCGTTCTTCGCAACGACCGCGGTTGGCGTTGCATCGAGTGGCGTGCTGCCGATGGCGGTATCTGACGCACCGCGCAGAGTGATGGTCACTCGGGCCAGCTCGTCGGTCGTCAGGCTGAACTCAATGGAGTCGGCCACAACGCCCGAGAACGAGCGGTACATGTCGGTGGTGAAGTCGGGGAAGCCCTGCTCAAAGGTCAGTGAGCTGCGAGTCGTGCCTTGCTTGAGGACGTTCGTCGTCCACTCGCCGTGAAGTGCAACTGCCAGGATGTCGTCGAGAACATCGGGACGCAGAACCGCTTCGAGGTTGCCCGTCGAGAAGCTGTTGCCGCGACGCACGTAGGTTGCGGCACGGTTGGGGTTGCGGCTCGGATCGCGAATCGTCTCGGGAGTGGGCGTCAGGGTGAAGTTGACGTACTCGATGAGCTGGATGCTCGTCGCCGGGGTGTTGAAGGTGGACTCAACACCGAAGCCGAGGGTTGCGGTGGAGCCGGACTGCTGAATTGCCATGTGTTCTCTCCCTTGAAGGACGTACGGAGACGCCAGTGCTCACGGGAGGAACACAGACGTTCACGAGAAGTTCGTGAACGTATTTAGTGAAGGGGCTCGCTAGGTTGAGTACCAGCGCGCAAAGACGCTGACGACGTAGTACTGGTCTTGGCGCGAGCCGATGTCGCGCCATGCCTTCGTCGTCTTCACGACCGTTCCGCCCTGCGTGAGGTGCTTGCGGTCAAGGGCCGCGACAACAAGGTCGGCCATTTGGTTGGCCTTCGTCGCTCCACGGTCGGCGGCGTAGAACAGGTCGACTTGGTAGAGGCCTTGCGCCCTCAGCGTGCCGCCTGAGCCGAGGCTGATGACATCGGACTCAATGGGCAGCAGGGTCGCGCGGCACCAACTAATGCGGATAGCTGAGGCCTCAAGGCGACGGTTCTCCTTCTCAAGATCGGGAAGGTCCGTGACGGTTTCAAGCTGCGCGTCGAGCGCCTTGTGGATGTTCTCGATGCTCATACGAGTCCTGCCTCCTCTGCGGCCTGACGGCTGATCTGCTCGGCTTCCTCGATGGTGCGAGCCAGCATGGCTACAGGCGCGATCTTGGGTGTGCCGTACTCGATGTAGCCGGCATACGGGGTCTGGTTGACGATGTCGATGCCCTTGGTGGTCACGGAGCGAACGGACCACGAGCGACGCAGCAGGCCCGAGCGAACAGGCGTCTTCTCCTGAACGCGGCGCTTGAAGATGCGCGCCCAGTTCACGATGAACTTGCGCAGGCTTTCCTTGACGAGCGGCACCTGTTCAAAGCCGCGAAGCTCCATCTTGACGCTCACAGCACGTCCACCGTATAGAGCAGGACGACACCTGCTGGCTTCTCCTCCTTAACGGCCTCGATGTACCAGCGCTTCGACTGGATGGTCAGGTGGTCGCCAGGGACGGGAGGGGTCTTGATTGACGGTGGCACAAGCACTTGGAAGGATGCCTTGGTAGTCGACGCCGCTCCCGTGGTGTCCGTCTCCTGCTTCTTCTCGATGACGACGCCGTAGGACTTGGCGACATCAACATCGCGGTCCTGGGTCTCGTCGTAGCGGCTCAGCACGAGCTTGGCACCAGCGGCAGTAAGGGCCTTGGACACCATGTCGGCGTACTTGCTGTAGTTGATTTGCTTCATGGGTACCTCACAGCGCGAAGCGAGGCGTCGCGTACTCATCCCGCAGGATCGGGAGGAGGATCAGCTCGATACGACGGAAGCCGTCGACCTCGTTTGTCTGCTGGCGAGGCGCGAAGGATTTTGAGAACGAGAGCGGCCCGATCGTCACGTCATCGGACAACACGGTGTCTGACTCGTCCTCGACTGGAAGGATGTCCTCGCCGTTCAGGGCCTTCAGCGCGATCTCGCACTGGGCGTCCTTCAGCTCCTTCGGGATGCCGGTGCGGTACCGGCTGTAGCGGTCAGCGAAGGCGTAGCGTGGGAAGAGAAGAGGCTGCGTGTTGGATGACGGTGCCGAGGCAAAGCGGGCGCCGTAGAGCAGCTCAAGCGAGCGGCAGGCGTTGATGATGGCCTGCTCCTTGGTGGCGTCATCGCCTGCCCAGTCCAGGTTGCCGTAGGCCTCGTGATAGGCATCGACTTCGGCCAGCGAGACGTAGGTGTTCGCGTTGGCTGGCTTCGTGCCGTCTTCAATGATGAGAGTTGGCATGTGCGTCCCTCGTTGGTGTGGACGTATTTAGGGGTCGCAGAAAGAACAAAGGCCGGACGAACCGGCCTTTGTGTAATCAGCTAGGGAGCTGCTTAGGCGTTGGCGCCGACGCTCGAAGCGCACTTGCCAACCCAGACAGCGTCCTGCTCGACGATCTTGTACTGGGTGACTTCGTACCAGCCCATGTTCACGAAGCGGCCGAGCTTGTCGAACGGACCCGTGACACGGAGCGAGCCAGGCTGCGAGGTCGCCTTGCCGAGACCGTTGAAGCCCATGAAGTAGCTGTTGTAGAGGTCAACAGTACCGGCGCCCGACTGGTCAGCGAAGGTAGCGTGGTTGTTGCGGATGATGCGGAAGCCACCGTACATGCCGACTTCGTTGCGGAAGACGGTGTCAGGCTGAGCGTACTTCGCAACGTCCATCCAGCCGCCAGTGTTGGTGTCGGCACGGAGGTCGTGGATCACGTCGTCGTGCATCACCGCGACGTACATGCCACCGATGGTCGGCACGTTGGCGCGAGCCATCTTGTTGTAGAAGTAGTTCAGGAACGTGCGCGAAGCAACCTGACCCGAGGTGACGGAACCTTCAGCGGTGCCACCGATGACATAGCCGTTGGTCGAGGCGTCGAGCGCCAGCACCGCGAGCTTGTCCATGGTCTGCGACCAGTTGATGCCGATGAGCTGAGCGGCAGCGAGATCAACGCGACCACCGGTCTGCAGGCTGGCAAGGTTCGTCTTGGTGACGACGTTGCCGTACTCAACCGGAGTGAAGGTGATCTTGGTGTCGACCAGAGCCTCGGACGTAACGTCGTCGGTCTCAGTCAGCGGCGTAGTCGCGAGGCCCAGGCGGCTGTACTTCGGCAGCTCGATGGACTTGGCGCCGATGTCAACGCGCTTCTGAACGAGAGCGTCCATGACGTTCTCTTGACCGTAGGCAATGAGCATCGCCGCGTCATAAGCGGTGAGGATGCTGTCGTCGACTTGGGTGGTACCCGTGAGGTTGGTGGTGAATGGCATGCTGCCTCCCTGATCTAGTTGTGCTGGTCGCGCTTAGGCTTTGCCGTACTTGCGCATGACCGCTTCGAGGTCTTGAATGGACTTGGCTGCAGCGACTTCCTTCTCGTAGCCGCCAACGACCGCGCCCTCCGCTCCACGCTTGACGCTCGGTGTCTCCACCGCCTCAAACAGGAACGGGTCTTCCTTCTGCAGCGTTGCGATCTGTGCCTCGATCGACTTGGTGTCCACCACGCCGTCGTCACCGACCTTGATGTCTCCTCGGTTGATGAGCTTCATCACCGTGGAAACGGCCTTCGCCTTCGCGTCCGTCAACGCCTTCGTGAGGGCGTCGTCGATCAGCTTGTTGTTGGCCTTCTGCTCAAGGGCGTTAGCACGCGCCTCGGCTGCTTCAAGCTTTGCCTGCAGGTCCGAAAGGCCGTCGCTCTTCAATGCAGCGGCTAGCTCCTTTTCAAGGCGCTTGCGCTCTGTCTTGTTGAACGTCTCTTCCTTGCGGCTCTGCTCAAGGTTCTTCAGCGCCTTGTCGTGGTCGGCCTTCAGCGCGTTGTGCGCCGCTACCGCCTCTTCGAGGGACTTGAAACCTGGCTCTACCTGCTCTGGTGCATCCGCACCCGTGTTTTCATTCAGCTCTGCATCCGCAGTCATTCAGCACCTGTGGGCATCCGCCCGTCGTGTTTAGGTGCCGGTATTTAGTGAATCCGCTTGATCCGCAGCGTCAGGTTCAGCGCCTTCCGTCTCATCGGTCTGAGGCTGCGCTGACGTGGCGTTGGCCGCGTTGAAGGCCACGATCTCGGCGTGCTTCTTGGCCGCCTCCTCGGGGGTCAGCTCAAGCACCTCGACGAAGTAGTCGATGACGGTGGCGCGACCCTGCTTGATGCGCTCGGTCCAAAGCTGCTCGCGCTCCATCGGGTCGGTCGCGATGACGGGCTCGGGGAAGGTGACGTACAGCTCGGCCTGCTCGGGGAAGGACATCACCGGAGCGAGGACGGTTCGCAGCACGCGGAAGAGACGCTTGAAGCCCGCCTGTGCCGCCTTCGTGCGCTGGCGCCGAAGGTCGATGTTCGGCAGCTCCTCGACGACGAGCTGGAAGCCCGAAGAGGCACGGCCTTCACCGGCCACATCCATGCGGACGGACCAGTCGGACGCAAAGGCATGCGCCCACCCCATGACGACCTCGTCAAGGCTCTTCAGGTCCGGGTTCGGTCCCTTGTAGTCGATGAAGAGCGACTCGACGCCAGTGGAGTCGATCAGCACTGCCTGACCGGGTCCGCCGGTGAGCGACGGGGTGGCGGCGGCAAGGCGAGGCAGCGGCGAGCCGTAGACCTCGGCGACCTCCATGCGGTCATCACCACTGGAGCGGAAGCGACCGTTCGTGAAGAGGGTCGGGTTCTTCGCCCACTGGATCGCGCGCTCACTGTCCGTGAGGTGGATGTTCAGCAGCTCGTTGAAGGAAACGAGGTCCTGCGGGGCCTCGACCCAGAAGCCGGAGCGAGGGGACGCGGTGTCGTAGAAGACGGCGGCCGGGACGACGCCGAGCGTGTTCGGCTCGACGTTGATGACGGTGACCTCGGTGCCCTGGTGCTGAAGGTCAATGACCTCGTCGGGCGTCCAGATGCGGTACGTGGTGTGCTCGGGGTCGTCGCTCGTGCGGTGGATGAGCGAGCTGATCTGGCGGGTGGCCGGGTTCAGCACCACCTCGCAGTTGCCACGGTGCAGCACGTCAAGCACCAGCATTCGCTCGGCCGGGTCCCACTGCACCAGCACGAGAGCGGTCTTCAGAAGGCGAACGACGCGGTCCAGGTTCGAGAAGAACTCGACCCACTCCAGCTTGTGCAGCTCGTCCGAGAGTCGCTGCGTCAGGCCGTCGTCGGGCTTCTCGGTGTCTCCGGTCCACACCTCCAGCGTCGGCGCCTTGTCGCGGTAGAGCGTCCCGCTCTTCTCAACGACGGCAGCGGTGATGTTGCGGTAGCGAGGCACGAAGCCGCGAGCGCGCCAGTCCTTGCGGCCGCACTCGGGGTCCGACAGGAACTTCACCACCTCCTCGTGCTGCTTGCCGTCGAGGTAGTTGAGCGACTTGCACGCCCACTTGGCCCGCTCGGTGTGCAGAAGGGCGACCCACTGCTCCTTGGAGAGGCCCTCGGCAATGGGAGGGCTGGCGTGGCCGCGCTGGAAAGGAAGGGTGAGAAGCTGCATGCGTCAATCCACCTAAACGGTCTGGTAGGACGTATTTAGGTGGTGGGGTGGTCGCGCAGGTCGTTGGGTCAGCCAACCACCGTGTAGCTGGCTCCACGACCCTGTGCGGGGTAGTTGAAGTAGATGAAGTAGCCCAGCGCGTCGAGGCAGTGGTCGATGTCGCCTGACTTGTCGGGCTTGCCTTCCCGGTCGTAGGCCTGGTTCATGAGGCCCTTGACGAGCTGCGGGCACGTCCGGTGATTCACGAACGCCCGTCGCACGCCGTGCATGTCCTTGAAGCGAAGGTTCACGGACGCGACGCGGTCGGGGATGCGGGGGTTGGCGTTTCGGAAGCGCACCTCAAAGCCCGCGTCCTGAAGAAGCGCGATGGACGAGCGCGGCGCGTTGGCCGAGGCGTTCTTGCCCGACGAGTCGGGGTAGATGTAGAACGAGCCAGTGGGGCGGCGTGGGTAGCGCGCCTTGAGCTTCTGGATCAGCTCCTCGGTGTTGCGAGCGCCGTACAGCTCATCGAGCACGTAGACCGCGCCGTTGTCCACCACCGAAACGACGGCCGACATCCGGCCCACGTTGAAGTCCATGCCCACATGGAGCACGCTGTTGGGGTAGTCGGCGACGGTCTTCGACGTTCCGTTGAGGTCGCGGTCGTAGCAGTAGTAGACAGTCGTGCCAAGCAGGTTGACGAACTGCCCACGGAGGTAGGCGTCGATGAGGTGCGGCGGGTACTGCTGCTCCAGCTCGGCGATGTAGTCCTGCGGCAGGAACGGGTTGTCGTAGGTCGAGGCGTGGATGACGCGACGCGACTCGCGCAGCGACGGGTCCTTCTCCACCTCGTCGACGAAGTAGCTCCAGAGGAACTTGAAGCCCTCGGGCGTCGAGGTGCTGCAGCCCTGGTAGACGCGGCCCTTGCGGAGACGGGACGAGAGCATCCGCCACGCTGCTCGGGCTGTGTCCGGCTCGATAAGGTCGGCCTCGTCCACGCCGAAGAACGCCGCGTTGATACCGGCCGTGCGGCGGTATGACTCAGCGGCCATGACGTGCAGGCGCGTCGGCTTCGCGGAGCCAGGAACGTGGATGTCGAAGGTCAGGTCTGACTTGTTGAGGTGGTAGCGGAGCCGCGTGGCGCGGAGCTGGTCGTCGATGGCCGGGACGAGCACCTTCTGCGCCATGCCGTACGTGGGGCTCAGCGCGATGCCCTCGTAACCCGGGTTCAGCAGCGCGAGCGTCGTCAGCTTCGCTGCCATCGAGTACGTCTTGCCGCAGCCGTAGCCACCGACGAGCGCTAGGTTGCGCGTGGTGGTGTCGGTGACGAAGTCGGCTTGGTGCGGAAGGAGCTGAAGGTCGAGGATCAAAGGTCCACGCCCTCACCGGCCGAAGGAGCGTCCTCGGCGCTCACCACGTCATCGCCCTTGCGAACAACGTTGATGCGTACCTCGACGCTGCCGTCATCGCCAGTCGTCGCGGCGGCCGGTGCGTCGGTTTGACCAGCGAACTGCTTGCCTGCCCAGATGTGCGAGATCGGCTGCTTGCTAGTCAGCGCGGTGTGGATCTGCTTGGCCTGGATCGCGAGCTGCAGCTCAGCGGTGGCCATCTCGATGACGGGGCCGAGCTGGCTCTTCACGAGGGCCTCAGGCAGGGCGAAGTACTTCGCTACCTGGGCGTTCTTCGCTCCAGTGGCGAGGACCAGGGCGTAGACCTTGTCGCGGAACGCCTCGATCCTGGCGTTGGCATCATCTCCAATCGAGCTGTAGTCGCGAATGCGCGAGCGCCACTCGGTATTGGGCTCTAGGTCACGTAGGGCTGGGTTGTCGGGGGTGATGTCCTCATCGGGACGTGTGGTGATTCGTGCCATCCGGCGGCCTCTCTGTTCATTGGGGCCGCGTATTTAGAGAAGGCAGGGCAGGTCAAACGACAGAGGGGTCCGTTGGGACCCCTCTCGTGAAGGCGGTGGTTCTTAGCCTTGCGGCAGTTGACCTTCGCAGCACATTCCACACTTACCCGGATTCACAGCGCTCCGGTTCTTCGAGGGACTGGTTTCCCCGCTGCTCCTCCGAAGGCGCTGTCGACCATGTGCAATGGACGCTCATGAAACCAAGTGGAGCAGCTTGGTATTTACGAGGCGCTGTCGGCCTTGGTGTTCAATGCGCAGCCAAGTCGAGCGATGGCAGTCGCCATTGCGGCAAGGCCCTGCGGAGCCGTCTTCAGCCAGTTGTCCATGCGACGGTTCCACTCGGCTTGCGCCGCATCCTCATGACGTGTGCACGCCATGTAGGGGGTGTCCCACTCCGTCTGCTTGGAGCCTAGTGAGTACCGTGGATCGGTTTGCCAGACCACCTGACCGGTCTCCGTAGCGGGCCAGTTATACGACCAGCCTGTTGGAATCTCGTGCGCGGTGGTAGGCGCAGGGGCAGATGGGACGACGCCGTTCGGGACAGCCGTGTAGACAGGGCCGCCGTGATTGGCGCGACGGGCATAGATGGGCTTCATTCGGTCTCCTTGGACTGGTTGGTAATTCCTAGCTGCCACTCGACGCGCTCATCGCGGCTCATGGCCTCCCACTTCCCTGGCTCCAGGTAGGGCAGGGTCGATGGCTTCTTGTCGTACGAGGCGAGGAAGCGAGCGCGCCGCAGCGGCCCCTTCACTGGGTCGGCCCATGACGCGGCCTGCCCACTGCCCATGCGCTTCGCCACCTGCTCGCGCTCTTCGTCGCTGCGTCCAGCCCACTGCGCCAGCATTGACGTGCTGACCTTGGTGGTGATGGCCTCGCGGTAGACGGGATCGGTCCAGCTCGCTTGCGTCTTGGCGCTGCGAAGGGCACGGGCCTCCGGTGTAAGGACGCGGTTCCTCAGGTTGGCGAGGAGGCGGGGTCGGTGTGTCGGGTCCTGCCACATGGCGCGCAGGAGCTGACCCGTCTGAGCGGCGCGCTGGGCCCTCGTCTCGGGGTCGTCCCACGACCGGCGTCCGGCGGCGGCGCACTGAGCCTGACGGGCTGCGGCGTACTCGGGGTCCTTCATGCGCTCGGCGTGGCGCTCGCTGTAGCGCTGCTTGAAGGCGGGGTCAGCCCACCGGCGACGTATGGCCTCGCTGATTCGCTCGTTCTTGGGCTTGGGTTCCATGTGGCTCCCTCCTGCTGTTCTCACGGCTATTTAGCGCGGGCCGGGAACCGACGACGCAGGTTCAGCGCACTTGGCTGCCCGACGCCGGCCCACCAGTCAGCGCCCGGCGTGTGGCTGGCGTCACCCCGGTGAGAGAAACGCCTAACGGGTCACCTAACGGGAAGAGACCGGGTGACCCCTGGGGAGAGCTGATGGGGTAGTCACCGGTCGCACGGTTGAGGCCCAGTCACTCCCGACCGCGCAGGGTGTAGGGCAGCACACCCGATGGCCCGGGTGTCTCCGGGCTCGAAACCGTCACGTTTCTCTCAGACCTTGACGACCGGGGAGAGAAACGATGAAACCGGGGTACCGAGTTACAGCGGGGTACAGCGTGATCCTGGGTCCGGTCTATGGAGATTGCCCATAGACCGGTCGCTGTTTGCCCCCTGGATTGGAGAGTTACGAGTTGTAACGAAGGGTCCCCATAGATCGGTCCTGGGGGTGTGTCTGCTGGTTCGGGCTGTAACAGGCTGGCTGACCGGTCTATGGGGATTGCCCGTGGTACCGAGAACCGGGAGGCCCTGGGAGGCTCCGGGCGGCTGTTACACGGGCTAGGCCCAGGAGGCCTCTGCCGAGGTCCCAGAGGTCGCCGGTGCCCTTTTGTTACACGCCCGCGGGGCCCCTGGAAATTCGTCGGGTGGCAAATTCAGGGTCGGAGGGCCTGGGACAAGATATCTCCCTGGTAAATACCCCGTGAGTTCAATATCTCCGGGGGTTATATGCCGCGACGTGGCTACGTTTGGACAGATGAGCAGAAGGCGGCAGCGGCGGAGCGCATTGGCAACTACCACCGTGGTCGGCCAAAGCCCGACTGGTGGCGAAAGAAGACCTCCAGGGGCCTTGAGGCCCGCTGGGCTCGGTGGCACCAGGAGAAGGCCGAGCAGCTCGCGAGCGTCCTGGGAGCCGTGGAGCCTGGGGAGCCGGGGGCGGCGGACGGCGGCACTCCCGTGGATCGCGCTGCTGAGGCAGGGCACGGCCCCCTTGAGTCACGTCAAGTGTCCCAACTTGACGAAGCAGTCAATAATCAATATTCACTACCTCGTCAAGTTGGGACACGGACTGAGACAGAGCTTCAACGACCACAAGTGTCCCAACAAGTGTCCCAACTTGACGAAGCAGTCAATAATCAATATTCACTACCTCGTCAAGTTGGGACACTTGACGTGACTCAAGGGCCCAAAGGGTCAGCCGGTGAGGTTCTAACCATCAGCGAATGTGTGGAATCAGGTGGTCGATATAAATTAGCTAGGAAACCCGGGGAAGTTACCCCAGACCAACCAGCTAGTTTGGAGACCACTATGCAGCCCAACCCACAAGCCCTAGTCGAACGTATCAAGAATGGGGAGAGGTTCAAAACCACCCTTGAGTGCCTCTTCGACGAGTATGAGGCCACTAGAAACCATGGCCACCCACTACCGCCGTACCACCATTTCTGGGATATCGACCTTGACTGCATGGCGCAGACCATCCTCAAGACGATCCTGGCACATGCCCAGTCCCGCGAAGCCTGCCGCATTCTGCTGAACGACAGCTCCAGGATCATGCGCCCGTCGTACGAGCCATCGGTCATCCAGCTGATGTCAAACGCCAACAAGGCGATTGAACGGGAGATCGTCAAGCTCAAGAGGCTGATCGAGCGCGACATCAGCACTCAACCTGCGTAAGACGCTGCCGAAAACCCAAGAAACCCAGCAAAACGCCTAAATAGAGGGTCAACAAGATGGCCGTCAGGCCTTCAACGGGGAAGCGCTGGAAGTCATGAGCCGGCGTGGGTGGTGGGTGGTAGCTCCCCACCACCCCCTCCGAGCTACCAAGGGACCCTCAGCGCAATGACCGCTCTCAAGCCACCAGCCCGTCGCTTCCACCTTACGCTCTGCGACAGCGTCAAGACCAAGCGCGTACAGCACCACACCTACACATGGCCCGAGCTGATCGAGGCCTTCTCGACACCTCTCGTCCGTGAGGATCGTCGCAACACCCCGTTTCCCCTCTTCGTTCCGGCCGAGATGCGGACCCTTGAGGACGGGGCCAAGACCCAAGGCTTCAACCTTCACGGCACGCTTACCCCCGCCTACTCGCGGTGCGATGAGAACGTCGTCGCCATCCACTTCCTGGTCCTCGACATCGACAACGATCCGGCGCCAAAGGGCCGAGACGCGCTGCCAAGCTGCTCCGTCGAAGAGGCCCTGCAGGAGGTCAGGGGACTGCAGTTTCTGCTCTACACGTCCTTCAATCACCTGAACCCTGCCAAGCACGGCGGTGTCGAGAAGTTCCGCGTGCTGCTGCCTCTTGAGCGGCAGGTGACGAAGAAGGACATCAAGGAGCGGCTGAAGGCGCTGAAGGAGCTGTTCCCATTCGCTGACCCGGCCGGCTTCACGTTCAGCCAACCGTTCTACGTACCCATCAAGCACCCCGAGCTGCCGTTCCGCTTCGAGGCCTCCGACCCAACAGACAAGACGCAGCGACGCTTCGACATCCTCGCGCTGCCGCTGGACCCGATCCCTGCCGCCCGCAAGGTGACGTATGAGGCAACTGGCGAGCGCGTCCCAGCAACACAGATCATCAACACCGTGCAGTACGGTGAGATCCAAGCCGGCGACCTCTTCGACCTCATGGTGCCGAACAAGAGCGTCTCGTGCTACCGACTGAACGACCCTACGGATCGGAAGCCCGGCTGCTACGTCTACAAGTACGAGACCGGCATCTGCTACTTCGACAACGCCGGCGGCAAGCAGTTCATTCCCGTGCTGAAGGCGAAGCGCGCCGTCACGGGGGAGGCGCTGGAAGAGCTTGAGGAAGAAGCAGGTGCTCTCCCCCCGCTGCAACGCCGCAAGCGCAAAGAAGAGGCAGCGACCGAGCCTCGTGAGATCGTCAGTATTCCGCTGCCGCTTCCACCGCAGCACCTGCTTGACGACAGGCCAGTGGTCATCACCATCAACGAGGCCGACCTCAAGGACCACTCTGACGACATCGTTCGTCTCGCTCCAAAGCAGGGCCTCCTCGCCATTCGCTCGCCGAAGGGAACTGGCAAGACCAAGACCCTTCACCCACTGATCGCCGACAACAAGAGGCACAACCGCTCGACGCTGCTCATCGGTCACCGCATCAACCTACTTCGTGCGACCTCAGCCAACCTTGGCATCGACAACTACCAAGACCTGACCGAAGGAGAGCTGAGCAAGTACTGTGTCGTCTGTTTGAACAGCCTTGGTATTCGTGAGCCTATGCACGGCGATGCCTACGACACCGTCATCATCGACGAGAGCGAGCAGGTGCTGCAGGCGCTGGACGCCGACCACATTCGCGAAGGCGACCGCAACGACATCTACCTGAAGCTGCAGCACTACATCTCTCGTGCTCGCTTGGTAGTGCTGCTCGATGCTGACCTGTCATCACTGAGCTTGGCTTCATTCCGCGCGCTGCGAGCTGACTATCGCAACCACTTCACACACGCGGATGATCACCTCGGCATCGACAACACCCACCGCTATGGTGTGGGCCGCACGACCCATCTCTACGAGGACCGACACCAACTGCTCGTAGATGCCGTCCAGCAACTGTCGTCCGGTGACAGGCTCTTCTGGGCGACCAACTCGAAAGCGCGTGCGACCACAGTCGCGGCAGTGTTCTCGACTGTTCTCAACGAACGCGACGGCCTTGAGGTAGGCAAGCAGCACCCGGCTGTGCTGCTAGTGACCTCTGCCACCGCCGAAACACCGGCAGTGCAGGCACTCATCCTGAACCCGCAGGACGAGGCACCTCGCTACGAGGTCATCGTCACCTCGCCAACATTGAACACTGGGTTCTCTATCGAGGTAGAGCACTTCAACCGTGTGTATGGCGATTTCTCTCACAACCCAGGGACGTTCTTCGACCACGACCAGGCACTTTGTCGTGTTCGTCAAAACGTCCCACATCACGTCTTCATTCAGGGCAACGCGGCCGAAGTGCAGCCAACCTCGCAGTCGTTCCACATCGACTGCGAGGTCGACAAGATCCTACGAGATGAGTTCGTCAAATACGACGTTCAAAGCAAGAGCGCAGCACATTGGATTGGCTTCATCAGCCACATCCGCGCACTTGCCTCAAGCTGGTCTACGCACAAGCCACGTCAGTTCCGCGAGTACCGCGCAAACGACGGCTGGACCTTCGTCGAACACGAACTCGACAAGACCAAACGCGATCTTGGCAAGGAGCTGATTGAAGATCACGCTGATCTTCACGCCGATCATGGCAAGGTCCTGTTCGAGGCGCGTGAGCTGACCTGGGAAGAGTATGAGCAGCTCAACACACAGCAAGATGGCAAGCCACTCACCCACGACGACAGGCTGGCCCTTGAACGCTTCCGCTACGTCGAGCGGCTTGAGGAGGCAGGAATTGATGTCACAGTGGATGCACTGCGACAGGCAGTGAAAGAGCAGCTTCTCAAGTCCGTACGCCACGCCTTCAACTACTTCCTGCTGTCGCATGAACAGCGGCTTGAGCGGGACCGCGACAGCGCCGAGCTGAACAGCACGACGTTTACCGACATCAAGCACAGCGCAAAGGTCAAACAGCTCGTTGATGTCCTGACCGCAGCAGCAGGCATCGACATTGAGCAGCTACATGAAGCGGCGCGATTTGAAGACGTGCAGGTGACCGCTGAACAGCTAGCCAAGCTCGCCGCCGCCTTTGAAGAGCACAAGTACGACATCTCGCTGTACTTCGAGCGACGCATTCGCATCGCCGACGCCAACAACCCCAAGCACCACAAGCAGGTGTGGGACGCCACCCTTGGCGCAAAGGCCCTACGCCTGAGCAAGAAGAAGGTGCAGCAGGGTGGCGTGCGCAAGATGCACTACTTCATCAACGCGGAATCTCAGGCCCTTTACTACGAGTGGTACTCGAAGATGAAACGGCTGACCAAGTAGTTGGCTTTCTGGGCTTTCCCGTAAATAACCGGTCGAAAGCACAGGAGACAACCATGAACGACCACATCACCTGGAACGCACCCATCTTGAACGAGGGCGTCGTCCGCACCTACCGTATCGCCGCGCACGTCACCGACTGCGCCGTCTTTGCCGGCATCGTCCGCTCCGTGACGAGCGTGCTGGACCAGCCCGGCACCCTGTTCTGGACGACCGTCTACCAGGAGCAGCCATGAAGCGCGCCCTCATCGCCGTCGCGCTCGCGACCGTCGCCACGCTGGCTCTCGGTGCCTGGACGGAGTGGACCGTCGCGACGAACAAGGCGCACTACTGCGGGAGCGCGGTGTCGCTCAGCTCTAAGTAGTAGGTGAGCTGAGGAGACGACGCATGCCGACCATCACCACCCGCAAGACCACCGACCTTGAGTACCTGCTCGACGTAGCGAAGAAGCAGGAGCACGTCATCGAAGCCGCGTACGCCGGACTGGAGGAGCTAAACCGCACCATCGCTCTGATGGGCGACCTCATTCAGGAGCCGGTGCGGGATCACCTCACCGAGATGATCGACGACCTGACGCTGTATATCGAGGAGAACTCGCCAGGAGTATGAGCCGGGTGTTAACTGGTACTCACGGTGAGTATTGGTTGGCGCCCGCTATGTACTTGATGGAGCCGTCAACTTAATATGCACATACCAACTATGGAGTATGTGCATGAAACCGATTCTGATTATCGCCGCCCTGGTTCTCGCTGGTAGCGCGCACGCTCAGAACGCCAAGTTCTGTGGTTTGACTGGTCAACTTGCGGCAGTGATGCAAAAAGGCCGAATCGCAGATGTTGGCATGAGCACGCTGGCGACGTATCTCGCCAAGAACGAGGAATACCTCGCCGAGAAGGTGCGGGAAGGCAAGATCACTGAGGCTCAAGGGAAGACCTTCCTGCGGCGCAAGGAGAAGCTCGCAGAGTTCGTCTTCATGATGCCGCCGAGCATGCCGCTGGCAGAGATCGAGGACTACGCCACTCGGCACTGCCTCCTCGACCCCGCAAAGTTTCAGTAGCTCAACCAGAACCCGTCGCGCTTTGAGCACCAAACGAGGTGCTGGAGCACCTCGCGTCGGGTGCGCGGCTTGTCGGACCACGTGAGCTGCCGCGTCGACTCCTTGTAGTTCGCGGTGTCGCGCGCGTAGTGCGTGGCGTTCTTGCCGTTGTTCCGCCAGCCGACGTAGATGTTGATGTCGCCGTACTTCACGTACTCGGCGCGGCACTCCTCGGGCTTCTTTGGCAGCTTGCGCTGCCGCGGGATCAGCTCAATCGGGCACTCGGTCCACGTCAACCCATCGAGCACGTCGACATCCAGCTCGGCGCCGTTGATCCGCTGACGCACGATCTCGGACTTCGTGAGCTGCTGAGCGCTGTTGTGCAGCACCGTTCGGCGCTCGGCTCGCTCGACGCGCTCCATCGCCTCGCGGTTGATGCGGCTCCACTCGCTCTCCTTGCGCTTCACCTTCGTCGTCACCGCGATCCCGCGGTTGCCGTTGTAGAGCGTGAAGCCCGCCTTGGTCAGCCGCTCGACGGCCTCGGCCTCGGTCATGCCGTGCATCACCTCGTAGTGAAACTCTGGGAACGACAGGTCGCGAAGGTAGACGTAGGCCTCCTTCTCCGTGAGCGGGTCTCGACAGTCGCGCTGGTGCTGCCGAAAGCGCCGGCCAGGGTCGGTCGATTCACCGACGTAGAACGGGACGGGCTCCCCCTGCGGGTCGAGGTGGAAGAGGGCGTAGGTGGCGGTGGTCACGGTGTCGTGTTCTGTTGCTCTTGAATATCTACTCATCAGGCGGGGCGCGTTGACCTGCAGATATTTAGGAGCACATGAAAAAGGGGCCCTCATGAAAGGCCCCTGTGGAGGTCGGTTCCGTTAACGAGATGTTGGCGCCGAAACGGTTTCCAGAAGTCGCCTTGTTGTGCGGGCGTCCCCGCTGGCCTTCGCCTATTCAGACCACACGAACATCGGCCCGTTGAACTCGTCGTTGGGTATGAACCCGCGCTCAGCGAGCCACATGATGTTGAGCGCGACCAAGATCGCGCGAGGAAGTGGAAGCGGCCCCTTCTTGGCCTCGCCTGCCAGCCACTCAAGCTGGGTCAGGTACGTCTCGACGAGCTGGGTGCCGAGGTTTGCGTCGCTGTCGCGGAAGTAGTCCCGCACCGTGGCGCCGCTGAACATCTCGGTCAGCTCGTCAGGCGTGAAGCCAGGTGGGCGGAACGTCAGTCCTATCCCACCCGGCTTGTCGTTGCGCCAGAAGAAGGAGGCCTGAAGCAGCCTCCGCGCGCTCACGACTTGATGAAAACCTTGAGCGAACCAGCGAGGTTCGCGACCACATCGAGTTCGTCGGCCGTGACCTTGCCTTGAAGGGCGGCCTTCTTCAGGAGGTCGGTGACGCGCTGGACCGGGGTGGGGGCGGGCTTCTTCTCGGCCTTGGGGGTAGCGGGGGTCTTCGGGGTTTGAGCGGTTGCCATACTGAGAATCTCCTTGGTTGAACTGGATACTCATCCAGTATGGTCATAATATCTAGACGGGTCGAGAAGTACATACGTGGCCCACGTCGTTACACCGTTTTGACGTGCGCACATACTCGCGCTCCCGCTGTGTACAAACTCCACCACCAGAATAGAATCAAACTCGTCAAGTATTTTTGGAGCCGAGTATGTTCACCACCGGTCACGAATCCCCGAACAAAGGTAGGACCATCACCACCGACCCGATCAAGTCACCGGAGGCCCTGGCGAAGGTCAGGCAGCAGCTCCAGACCACGCGGGACCGGGCGCTGTTCGAGGTGGCCATCGGCTCGGCTCTCCGCGCAGGCGACCTCGTGAAGCTGACCTGGGACGACACGAGCGACGACGGCATCACGCTCACGCTCACCCTGCTGGAAGGCAAGACGAAGAAGCGACGCGTGATCCCGCTGAACGAAGCGGCCAGCAGCGCCCTTCGCCTCTGGCGCCGGGAGTGCGACTCCCCGCACATCTACGCCGGCCAGCGTGGAGCGCTCACGACCGCCTCGTGGGGTCGGATGGTGAAGGCATGGTGCGAGGCCGCTGGCTTGGAAGGCTCGTTCGCCTCCCACACCGCGCGCAAGTCGTTCGTGCGGCTGCACCACGACTACCTGGGCACGTCGATGGCGACGCTGATGGAGGTGCTGAACCACTCCAGCGAGCGGCAGACGCTGACGTATATGGGCCGGATGGCCGACGACGTGACCAAGGCGTACGCCGCCAGACTCTAATGCCTAGCGGTTGAGGCCGAGTGCTAGGTGGTATGAGGAGGGGCGCTCCTGAACACTGCGATTGCCGCGATGTTGCGGCGTTGACAGGAGTTCAGGATGAGCTACGGTTGGACTGACACGTACCATTTCTTCCCCCTCGACCTCGTAACGCTAGACGAAGACGGCCACCTGCACTGGAAGCGCGACGAGGACCACAACTGGATCTTCCATCGCGTTCGATTCAACACGCTGTCGAACGACTCCATCGGGTGCGTCGACACCGTTGCCCAGTTCTGGGGCCGGGTCTCAGTGGACTTCCACTCGAACCGCAGCAACAAGCACCGCGCCACCGACACCCCTGAGTTCAAGGCGCTGTTCGACGACCCCAATGTCCTATGTCTGCAGGCGTACGACCACGACCAGATGGTCACGTTCTACCTGTCAAAGGGAACGAAGGAGCTAGCGAAGCACCACTACAACCCGCACGACTTTGACCCACCACCTGAGCTGCTGTTCGTCGATCACTACGACGAGCTGACCCCGCTGGAGCGCTACGCGGTCAGGGACTTCTACGAGGACCAGCATTCACTGCTGCGCGCAGCTCACGATCAGTTTGTCGAATACATGAGCGAACCAGACATGGAGCCGCTTGGTTCGGAAGGTCGCTTGCACAACATCGTTGAGCGCCTGAAGCAGCGCGAGCTTGAGGCGCGTGGGGGCGGCGATGACGGCGCGCAGTAAGGAACGGGAGGCGCTGAAGCGCCTGCCAGGAATGCGCGTCGTTCCACCCGAAAGCGCTGACCAGCGTCTCAGCAGGGTCGCCTTCAACACCCAGAAGAAGAAGCTGTACCAGCTCAGCTACGAGTACGTAACCCAGCTTGGACGCGAGCTGTCGGGGCGCAAGAGCCCTTGGTTTCGTAGGACTGTGGACACCCACACCCACAAGGCGTGGGAGATTCGTTCGTGGAGCCCAAAGCAGGAGCGTCAGTGGGTCGAACCACCGCCCATCTACGGCACCATCGTGGCCCTCTACGACCTTGAGAAGATGGAGGTGACTTTCACCGTCACCAAGCCCGACGCCTAGTCAACTCACCGGTAGCACCACACCGACCTTCATCCCAACGTCGGTCGCCGTGGTCCCGGTGGCATCCGTCTCCCTGCCCACCCGAGGCAGCCTGTGCGCCTTTAGCAGCGCAGGCACGAACGGCCCGTACAGCTCGACGTAGCGCACGTTCTTCTTCTCATCCACCTCATCTGTCACGACGATCCGCGTGAAGAGCTGCCGCATGCGCGCTTGAAGCGCCAGTCGCTTTTCCAACGTGTCAGCGTCGTGCTGCACGGTTCGACGCGCCGCCATGATTTCAAGCCGCAGTTCCAAGATGAACTCGGCGTCGAACTCCTTCGGTCGTAGCTGTTCGATCTGCTTCTCCAGCTCTGCCTTCTCCGCCTCAAGTTTCCTGACGACGATGAGCAGCCCTGACAGCCTGTCCAGTGGCTTGCGTGTGATGTCGTCGTAGATCCTCTTCAGCCGCTCCTCGACATCGAGCAGCTTGCGTCGCAGCCCCACGGTCTTGTCGGCCTTCACCGGCCGCGGATCGAGCAGCCTGCCGGTGGAGCAGAGGTCGAGGATCTTCGTTTCAAGCGGCAAGTAGGGTAGCGGCTTCGCACCGCACTCTGCCCGCTTTGCGTAGCCACGCAGGCAGCGCACGCAGCCGTCCACGTAGCGGTGCTTGGAGCCGCAGGCCCCGCAGAACACGAGGGCGCTGAAGAGGTTGCGAACATTCTTGCCTGGCTGGCCGCCCTTACCGCGACGTGAGGCAATCCCGTCCCGCGCCTTGTCGAACAGCGTTTCATCAAGGATCGGTGGGTAGCGCCCCTTGTCGAGCGTGCCGTCGCTTCGCTCGACGTGCCCGATGACCGCCTGATTTCGCAGCAGCATTGACACCACGCCTTCGCTCCAGCCGTTCTCGCCTTTGCCGGCCATCGTGGGGACGTTGTTGTCATTGAGCCAATCCCTGATGCGTGCGGTGCTCATCCCGTTGGTCGCCAGCTCGAAGATCTGGAGTACGACGTCCGCCTTCTCCTTGATGACCTCAAGGCCGCCGTTGGCCCTTCGCAGCCATGCCGGAACCGAGCCCGACAGGCGCCTACTTGGTTGCACCATTGAAGACGCCTTTCACGTGATTCAGGGCAGGGCGCTCGTACTTGCGCGCTGGCTCGCCGTCGTACCCACGGAAGCGAACCGAGAACTTGCAGCGGTGGATGTTCTTCACGCGCTTCTCAGGGAAGACGTTGATGCGCTCAAGTGAGCGCTGGAACGCGGTCTTCAGCTCCCGTCGCACGGCGTACAGCTCCTGCGGGTCCTCGCCTGCCTCCACTGCCAGTCGTGCATCTTCATGCCGCTCGACCAGCGCCCAGGCCTTCTCAGCGAACAGCCGCTCATCCGCCTCAGGCTCGGCAACGAGCGTTGCTTCGTGGTGACTGATCTGCATCTCAAGGGCGTTCAGCTTCTCGCGAACCAGGCGGGGGTTCATCAGTCCTTCGCTCACGAGGTCAATCAAACGAGCCTGCTGCTCCTTCAGGCTCTGCAGCTCGGCGCTTGTCGTGACCTTCTGCGTGGGCTTCTTGTCCAACAGCGTGACGACATCCTCGTCTTGGTCGAGCAGCAGCCAACCGATCACCTCCTTCTCAAGCGCGTCGTAGTTGACGTACCCACCGTCGGCTGACTCGCACCCAACGGCCTTGATGGCGTTGTCGCACCGGAGGTACCGCTGTGAGACATTCTTTGTCGCTCTGAAGAACTGCATGCGCGCTCCGCAGTGCGCGCAGAACAGCAGGCCCGTGAAGAGGTTTGGCTCGTCCTCGGCTCGGCGGCCGCGCTTGGTGCCGATGGCACCCGACATCAGCCGCTGCACGTCGTAGAACTCTTCCTTGCTGATGATGGGTGGGTAGAAGTCGAGGAGCGGCTCGTAGCCTGCCTGTGACACCCTGGTGCCGATCACGGTGGGGTTCTTGAGGAGGCGCGCGACCTGCGGTGCGCCGTACTTCCAGCCGTAGGTGGCATTCAGGTGCTTCGCGATCCGCAGCGAACCAATGGACTCACGGCGCATGCGGAATACCTCGCGCACGATGTTGGCCTGCTCCTCGATGATGGTGAAGCTCTGCCTGTCGTCGTTCGGCTGCAGCCACGCGGGGCACTTGCCGTGCTTCTTGCCCGCCTTGAGGGCGTTGGCCTTGGCGCTCTTGACGCGCATGCTCTTGGTGGCCGACTCCTCGTGCGCTCGGATGAGCACCATCATCGAGCCGAAGAGCGACATCCCGTTGTCTTTGATGATCGCTTCACGGGTGTAGACCCGCTCACCATCTGCGAGCGTCACCACCGTCACGCCACGGTTGATGATGCTCATGAACAGCGGAAGCGCGTCCATGATGTTCGCGCGTGAGATGCGGTCCAGGCTCTCGACAAGCAGGATGCAGTCCTTCGGAACCCGCCCCTCGTCGACCGCCAAGAGGAACGCGCCAAGCATCCCTTCCTTGGCGTTCTTACCCCGGAACGCGGACATGCCGAGGTCGAGGTAGCTGCTCTCATCGAGCTGGAGGTCGTGGCGCGCGGCGTAGTCGCGGGCCTTGGTGAGCTGCCGCGTCAGGCTGTCACCGGAGAACTGGCCTTTGGTGCTGAATCGGACGTAGCTGAAGGCGATCTTGGACATGGAAAGGCCCATGGGGCTTCGACTGTCCATTCTAATCAAAAGTGACCTATATTGGCCTGCACGTGACCATGTTCGCCTGGCTCGCGGGCCATGCCATCGGCTGGGCGTGGCGTCGCTGGCCGGGTGCCTCGCTGCGCGTGCCGGCGCGCCTGGCCGGTGCCTGGGGCGGCCTGCTGGCCTCTTTCGGGTACGCGCTGCTGGCCGGCTGGGGCGTGCCGGCACAGCGCACGGTGGTGATGCTGGCGGTGGGCGTGCTGCTGCGCAGCGCGGGCTGGCGCTGGCCCTGGCTGCTGGTGCTGACGGTGGCCGCGGTGGCGGTGACGGCGCTGGACCCGTGGTCGCTGCTGCAGCCGGGCTTCTGGCTCTCGTTCGCCGCGGTGGGCCTGCTGCTGGCGTCCGAGGCGCCGCGGCGCGGCCCGCCGGCGACCGGTTGGCGCGCCGCGGCCGGCGGCATGCTGCGCGCGCAGGCGGTGGCCACGGTCGGGCTGGCGCCGCTGTCGCTGCTGTGCTTCCAGCAGCTGTCACTGGTCGGCTTCGTCGCCAACCTGGCGGCCATTCCGCTGGTCACGCTGCTCATCACGCCGCTGGCGCTGCTGGGCGTGCTGGCCGCGCCGCTGTGGTGGGCGGCTGCGGCGCTGGTGCAGGTGGCGGGCCATGGACTCTCGGTGCTCGCGGCCTGGCCGGGCGCGGTGTGGTCGGTGGGCGTGGCGCCGGGCTGGGGCGTCGCCAGCGGCCTCGCGGCGGCGCTGCTGTTGCTGCTGCCCCTGCCCTGGCGGGTGAGGTGGCTGGCGCTGCCGATGGCGCTGCCCTTGCTGGCGCCGCCGATCGAGCGACCGCCGCACGGCCACTTCGAGCTGCTGGCCGCGGACGTGGGCCAAGGCACCGCGGTGCTGGTGCGCACCCGGCACCACCTGCTGCTGGTGGATGCCGGCCCGCAGTACTCGGCCGAGAACGACGCCGGCCACCGGGTGCTGGTGCCCTTGATGCAGGCCCGCGGCGAGACCGGGCTCGACCTGCTGCTGCTGAGCCACCGCGACGTCGACCACGTCGGCGGTGCCGCGTCGGTGATGGCGGCGCTGCCGCCGCGCCGTCTGCTCAGCTCGCTGGAGGCCGGGCATCCGCTGCACGGCCGGGCGCGGCTGTCCGAGCGTTGCGTGGCGGGCCAGTCCTGGCAGTGGGACGGCGTGCGCTTCGACGTGCTGCATCCCGTGCCGGGTGAAGAGCAGCGGGCGCGCAAGCCCAACGCCATCTCCTGCGTGCTGCGCGTGGTCGACCAGCGCGGCCGCACCGCCTTGCTGCCCGGCGACATCGAGGCCGAGCAGGAAGCCGCGCTGCTGCAACGCAGCCCGCCGGGCAGCCTGGAGAGCGACGTGCTGGTGGTGCCGCACCACGGCAGCCGCACCTCGTCGACCGAGGCTTTCCTGCGCGCCGTGCGGCCGCAGGTGGCCGTGGTGCAGGCCGGCTACCGCAGCCGCTTCGGCCACCCGGCGCCCGACGTGATGGCGCGTTATCAGGCCCTGGGCATACCCGTGGTTCGCACCGATCGATGCGGCGCATGGATGTGGCACGATGGTGCGGGAACATGCACCCGCGACGTGCGTCGGCGGTATTGGCATTGGCACCTGCCGGCTTCTGGTGCGGCGGGCACCGAAACGGGTCCAGCGTCGGCCACCGGGGACGGGGCCATGCCGTCGCAGGGCATGTCGCGAGGTGGTGCGAACGTTGCTATCCCAGCATCAGGAGAAGGCAAACAATGACCCCGAGCTTCGACGAGATGCATGCCAGCGCGGTGGCGGTCCGCCCGCACTACCGCGGCTTCGATCGCTGGCTGGCCCAGCAACCGCGCGAGCTGATGGCCGCGCGCCGCGAGGAGGCCGAACTGATCTTCCGCCGCGTCGGCATCACCTTCGCCGTGTACGGCGCGAAGGACGAGGACGGCTCCGGCACCGAGCGGCTGATTCCCTTCGACCTGATCCCGCGCATCATCCCGCACGACGAGTGGCAGACCATGCAGGCGGGGCTGGTGCAGCGGGTGACCGCGCTGAACCGCTTCATCCACGACGTCTACCACGGGCAGGAGATCCTGAAGGCCGGCATCGTGCCCGCCGAGCAGGTGCTGAAGAACGCGCAGTTCCGGCCCGAGATGATGGGCGTGGACGTGCCGCGCGGGCTGTACTCGCACATCTCCGGCATCGACATCGTGCGAGCGGCGCGGCCCGATGGCAGCGGCACCTACTACGTGCTGGAAGACAACCTGCGCGTGCCCTCGGGCGTGAGCTACATGCTCGAGAACCGCAAGATGATGATGCGGCTCTTCCCCGAGCTGTTCGCTTCGCACCGCATCGCGCCGGTGGCGCATTACCCCGACCTGCTGCTGGAGACGCTGCGCGACGTGGCGCCGGCCTCGGTCAACGAACCCACGGTGGTGGTGCTGACCCCCGGCATGTACAACAGCGCCTATTTCGAGCACGCCTTCCTCGCGCAGCAGATGGGCGTGGAGCTGGTCGAGGGGCAGGACCTCTTCGTCAAGGACAACTTCGTCTACATGCGGACCACGCAGGGGCCGAAGCGGGTGGACGTGATCTACCGCCGCGTCGACGACGACTTCCTGGACCCGCTGGCCTTCCGCCCCAACTCCACGCTGGGCTGCGCCGGCCTGCTGGACGTCTACCGCAAGGGAAACGTCACGCTCAGCAACGCCATCGGCACCGGGATCGCGGACGACAAGTCGATCTACCCCTACGTGCCGAAGATGGTCGAGTTCTACCTCGGCGAGAAGCCCATTCTCGAGAACGTGCCGACCTACCTGTGCCGCGACCGGCAGGACCTGCAGTACGTGCTGGACCACCTGGGCGAGCTGGTGGTGAAGGAAGTGCATGGCGCGGGCGGCTACGGCATGCTGGTCGGCCCCGCCGCCACCAAGGCGGAGATCGAGGAGTTCCGCGCCCAGCTGCTCGGCAACCCCAGCAACTACATCGCGCAGCCCACGCTGGCGCTGTCCACCTGCCCCACCTTCGTCGAACGCGGCATCGCGCCGCGCCACATCGACCTGCGGCCCTTCGTGCTGTCGGGCCAGACGGTGCAGATGGTGCCGGGCGGCCTGACCCGCGTGGCACTGAAGGAAGGCTCGCTGGTCGTCAATTCGTCGCAGGGTGGTGGTACCAAGGACACCTGGGTGCTGGAAGACGAGCCGGGGCGCGACACGATGCCAGGGGCGCTGGACCCGCTGGGCCAGCCGCAGAGCCAGTCCCAGTCGCAGTCCCAGTCCCAGGGCGGGCAGTCCCAGTCGCAACGTCGAGGCTGATCAGGGGGAGAACCAGGAATGTTGTCGCGAACTGCTGATCACTTGTTCTGGATGGCTCGCTACATGGAGCGGGCCGGTCAAGCGCGAAGCGCTTGTGGCGAAGCCCAAGCACGGCCGCGCGCGTCAGCGCGTGCGGGGTTTTCGGCCTGGTGGAGGGCGTGATGCTGTCGCGTACTGCTGATCACTTGTTCTGGATGGCGCGCTACATGGAGCGGGCCGGTCAAGCGCGAAGCGCTTGTGGCGAAGCCCAAGCACGGCCGCGCGCGTCAGCGCGTGCGGGGTTTTCGGCCTGGTGGAGGGCGTGATGCTGTCGCGTACTGCTGATCACTTGTTCTGGATGGCGCGCTACATGGAGCGGGCCGAAAACACCGCCCGGATGTTGGACGTGAACTACCAGACGTCTCTACTGCCGCAGTCGGCCGACCGTGCCGAGCAGGGCTGGCAGGGCGTGCTGGGCATCTCCGAGCTGACGCAGGCTTTCGAGAAGAAGCACGACACCGTCGACGCCAGGAACGTCATGCACTTCATGGTGCGCGACGGGCAGAACCTGTCGTCCATCGTCTCCTGCCTGTCCGCCGCGCGCGAGAACGCCCGCGCGGTGCGCGGCACGCTGACCACCGAGCTGTGGGAGACGACCAACCAGACCTGGCTCGAGTTCAACCGCATGCTGCGCGAGGGCGCGTTCGAGCGCGACCCCGCCGCGTTGTTCGAGTGGGTGAAGTTCCGTTCGCACCTGTCGCGCGGCGTGTCGGTGGGCACGATGCTGCAGGACGAGGCGCTGCACTTCATCCGCATCGGCACCTTCCTGGAGCGGGCCGACAACACCGCTCGCCTGCTGGACGTGAAGTTCCACGCGCTGGCCGGCGACTACTTCGGTGCGTGGGGCCATGACGAGGCGCCGGAGGTGGACTTCTACCACTGGTCGGCGATCCTGCGTTCGGTGTCCGGCTTCGAGATCTACCGCCGCGTCTACCGCAACGTGATCCGGCCCGACAAGGTGGCCGAGCTGCTGATCCTGAGGCCGGACATGCCGCGTTCTTTGGCCGCTTGCATGAACGAGGTCGTCGCCAACCTGGAGCACGTGGCCAACGAGCAGAGCAGCGAAACCCAGCGGCGCGCCGGCCGCCTGCGCAGCGACCTGCAGTTCGGGCGCATCGACGAGATCCTGGCGACCGGGCTGCACGCGTTCCTCACGCAGTTCCTGGACCGGGTGAACGACATCGGGGCGGGCATCTCGCGCGACTTCCTCGTGCCGGCCTGATCCCCGGACCGCGCGGGCGGAACGGACGCCAAGGCATTCGCTTCCGCGGCTCCTCATCGCTTCACACAAAACCAAAGGCCTTCCGTGTCGATCCACGTCGCACTGAACCACGTCACCCACTACAAGTACGACCGCCGGGTCTCGCTGTCGCCTCAGATCGTGCGGCTTCGCCCGGCGCCGCACTGCCGCACCAACATCCTGTCGTACTCGCTGAAGATCGAGCCCGAGGGCCACTTCATCAATTGGCAGCAGGACCCGTTCTCCAACTACCTGGCGCGCCTGGTCTTCCCCGAGAAGACCACCGAGTTCCGCGTCACCGTCGATCTCGTGGCCGAGATGGCGGTGCACAACCCCTTCGACTTCTTCCTCGAACCCGGGGCCGAGACGTTTCCCTTCACCTACGACGAGGCGCTGAAGGCGGAACTGGCCCCCTACCTCGTGAAAGAAGCGGCCACGCCGGCCTTCGCTGCGTTCCTGGCCAGCATCGACCGCGGCGAGCAGCGCACGATCGACTTCCTGGTGGGCCTCAACCAGCGCCTGCAGCGCGAGATCGCCTACCTGATCCGCATGGAGCCCGGCGTGCAGACGCTCGAGGAAACGCTGACCAAGGCCAGCGGCTCCTGCCGCGACACCGGCTGGCTGCTGGTGCAGACCTTGCGCCACCTGGGCCTGGCGGCGCGCTTCGTCTCCGGCTACCTGATCCAGCTGAAGCCCGACGTGAAGGCCCTGGACGGGCCCAGCGGCAGCGAGATCGACTTCACCGACCTGCACGCCTGGTGCGAGGTCTACCTGCCCGGCGCCGGCTGGATCGGCTTCGATCCCACCTCGGGCCTGCTGGCCGGCGAGGGCCACATCCCGCTGGCCTGCACGCCGCAGCCGTCCAGCGCGGCGCCGGTCTCGGGCGCGGTGGACGAGTGCGAGGTCGAGTTCGGCCATTCGATGGCGGTCACCCGCATCTGGGAATCGCCGCGCGTCACCAAGCCCTACACCGAAGAGCAATGGGCCGAGGTGCTGGCCCTGGGCGAAGCGGTGGACGAGCAGCTGGTGGCCGGCGACGTGCGCCTGACCATGGGCGGCGAGCCGACCTTCGTCTCGGTGGACGACCGCGACGGCGCCGAATGGAACACCGACGCGCTGGGGCCGACCAAGCGCATGATCGCGCAGGACCTGACCCAGCGGCTGCGCGCGCACTACGGCCGGGGCGGCTTCCTGCACTTCGGCCAGGGCAAGTGGTATCCCGGCGAGCAACTGCCGCGCTGGGCGCTGAGCATCTACTGGCGCGCGGACGGCGAACCCTGCTGGCACGACCCCTCGCTGTTCGCCGACGAGCGCGACCCGCACCAGTACACCTCCCAGGACGCGAAGGCCTTCATGCAGGCGCTGACGCAGCGCCTGGGGCTGAGCGCCGAGCACGTGCAGGCCGGCTACGAGGACACCTGGTACTACCTGTGGCGCGAACGCCGGTTGCCGGTCAACGTTGACCCCTTCGACGCCCGGCTCGACGACGAGCTGGAACGCATGCGCCTGCGCCGCGTGTTCGAGCAGGGACTCGCTCATGAAGTGGGTTATGCACTGCCCATCAAGCCCGCGGAATGGAGCCCCGAGCTCGCTTCGCTCGCGCCCCCCGAGGGGGTGGCCGGTCTCGGGGCGGCCCGACGCCCGGCCGGCCCTCCGCTGCAAGGCCCCCGGTGGATCACCGGCCCCTGGTTCTTCCGCGACGAGCGCATGTACCTGTTCCCCGGCGATTCGCCGATGGGCTACCGGCTGCCGCTCGATTCACTGCCCTGGGTCAAGGGTTCCGACTACCCGTACCACATCGAACCCGACCCCTTCGCCCCGCGCGACCAGTTGCCGGCCGCCGCGGCGCTGAAGTCGCAGTACGCGGCGCACGTGATCGGCGGTGGCTTTGCCGAGGGCGGCACGGTGGGCGTCCAGGGTGGGGCGTGGCCCGCGGTGGGGCAGGCGCTCGGCGTCGCGGGCGGCCGGGCGGCTGGGCCGGCACCATCGGCCGCTGGCGCCGCCAGTGGGCCATCGTCGGCCGACGCGCGAGCGCAGGGCCTCACGCGGGCGCCGCAGCGCTTCGAGTCCGCGCACTGGATCACCCGCACCGCGCTGGTCGTCGAAGCGCGCGATCCGCGCCGCTCCAGCGGCCCCAAGGCGGAAAGCCGGGGCACGCGCACCGGCGTGCTCTACGTCTTCATGCCGCCGCTGCAGCGGCTGGAGGACTACCTGGACCTGCTGGCGGCGGTCGAGGCCACCGCCGCGGCGCAGGGCGTGAAGATCGTCCTGGAAGGCTACCCGCCGCCACGCGACCCGCGCCTGAAGCTGCTGCAGGTCACGCCCGACCCGGGCGTCATCGAGGTCAACATCCATCCCGCCCACGACTGGAAGGAACTGGTCGAGCACACCGAGTTCCTGTACGACGCCGCGTGGCAATCGCGCCTGTCGACCGAGAAGTTCATGCTCGACGGCCGCCACACCGGCACCGGTGGCGGCAACCATTTCGTGCTGGGGGGCGCGCGGCCGTCCGATTCGCCCTTCCTGCGCCGGCCCGACCTGCTGGGCTCGCTGCTGGCCTACTGGCACAACCACCCGTCCTTGAGCTACCTGTTCTCGGGCCTCTTCATCGGCCCGACCAGCCAGGCGCCGCGGGTCGACGAGGCACGCAACGACCAGTTGTACGAGCTGGAGATCGCGCTCGGCGAGATCGAGCGGAACAAGGCGGTGTACGGCCAGAACATGCCGCCGTGGCTGGTCGACCGCACGCTGCGCAACATCCTGGTCGACGTCGCCGGCAACACCCACCGCAGCGAGTTCTGCATCGACAAGCTGTACTCGCCCGACTCCGCCACCGGCCGCCTGGGTCTGCTGGAGCTGCGCGCCTTCGAGATGCCGCCCCACGCGCGCATGAGCATCGTGCAGCAGCTGCTGCTGCGGGCGCTGGTGGCGCGCTTCTGGAACGAGCCCTACCGCGCCGACCTGGTCCGCTGGGGCACCGAGCTGCACGACCGCTTCCTGCTGCCCAGCTTCGTGTGGATGGACCTCGAGGACGTGCTCGAGGAAATGGCCCAGGCCGGCCACGCCTTCAAGGCCGAGTGGTTCGCGCCGCACTTCGAGTTCCGCTTCCCCAAGGTGGGCGAACTGAGCGCCCGCGGCGTGCACATGGCGCTGCGCAACGCGCTGGAGCCCTGGCACGTGATGGGCGAGGAGGGCGCGCAGGGCACCACGGTGCGTTACGTCGATTCGTCGCTGGAGCGGCTCGAGATCAAGGTCAGCGGCCTGGTCGATCCGCGCCATGCCGTCACGGTCAATGGCGTGGCGGTGCCGCTGCAGCCCACCGGCCGCGTCGGCGAGTACGTGTGCGGCGTGCGCTACCGCGCGTGGCAGCCGCCGTCGGCGCTGCACCCGACCATCGGCGTGCACGCGCCGCTGGTGATCGACCTGGTCGACCGCTGGATGCAGCGCTCGCTGGGGGGCGCCCAGTACCACGTCGCCCACCCGGGCGGGCGCAACTACGCCAGCTTCCCGGTCAACGCCTACGAGGCCGAAAGCCGGCGCCTGGCGCGCTTCTTCACCATCGGCCACACGCCCGGCGTGATGAAGGTGGGCGAGCCCGAGCGCAGCCTGGAGTTCCCGTTCACGCTGGACCTGCGCACGGTGGGGCGGTGAGGGCGGGCTCTCCGGCGCGCGGACCGGCCCGCCCGGCCGGTGCCGTGTGGTGCCGGTCACGCTCCCGGGCCTTCGCCCGGGGGACGGGGGCGGCCGGACGAGCTAGCGCCGGCCTTCCCAGGGCATGATTCACGGCCCATGCAAAGCAGCCTGCTCGCCGACGACGACCTGCCCGATGCCGCCGCCGTGGCCGCGGCCGTCGCGCACCGCGGCACGCCGGGGCAGTTCGACGAACTGAGGGCCATGCTGTCGCCCGGCGCGCCGGCCCCGGCCGGCGGGCTGTCGCCGCTGTGGCGGCAGTTCTTCAGCAGCCTGGGACACGACGGCTGGGCCGACCTGCGCGCGCGCCAGCTGCGCGTGCAGCAGCGGGTGCGCGAGGACGGCGCCACCTACAACATCTACGCCGAGCGCGGCGATGCCGACCGGCCCTGGCCGCTGGAGCTGCTGCCCTTCATCGTCCGTGCCGACGACTGGGCGGCGATCGAGCGCGGCGTGCAGCAGCGCGCCAAGCTGCTGGAACTGGCGCTGGCCGACATCTACGGCCCGCAGACGCTGCTGCGCGATGCGCTGCTGCCGCCCTCGCTGGTGTTCGCGCACCCGCAGTACCTGCGGCCGGTGCACGGCCTGTGGCCGCGCGGCGGCACGCACCTGCACATCGCCGCCTTCGACCTGGCGCGCACCCCCAACGGCGGCTTCACCGTGCTGGCGCAGCGGCTGCAGGCGCCCTCGGGCCTGGGCTACCTGCTCGAGAACCGGCTGATCATCGGCCCGCAGTTCCATGACGAGTTCGTGGCGCTGCGCGTGCAGCGCCTGGCGTCCACCTTCCGCTCGCTGCTGGACGGGCTGATGCGCGCCAGCCCGGCCGGCGAACGCTCGCGCATCGTGCTGCTGACGCCCGGGCCGCTGAACGAAACCTACTTCGAGCAGGTGTTCCTGGCGCGCTACCTCGGCATCACGCTCGTCGAGGGCTCGGACCTGACGGTGCGCGGCACGCGGCTGTACCTGAAGACCCTGCACGGGCTGGAGCGGGTGCACGTGCTGCTGCGGCGTGTCGACGACGAATTCCTCGACCCGCTGGAACTGCGCCCCGACTCCGCGCTCGGCGTGCCGGGCCTGCTGCAGTGCCTGCGTGCCGGCGAGCTGGTGATGGCCAACGCACCCGGCGCCGGCTTTCTCGAGAGCCCCGGCCTGTCGGCCTTCTGGCCCGCGGTCGCGCAGCGCCTGCTGGGCGAGGACCTGCTGCTGCCCGCCCCCACCACCTGGTGGTGCGGCGAAGAGGCGGTGTGGGCCGAACAGCGCGAACGGCTGGACCAGTTCCTCGTCGCACCGACCTTCCCGAGCCGCACGCCCAGCGCGCCAGCGTCGGACACCGTGCGCCAAGGCGCCCCGGGGCGGCCGGGCGAAGCCGGGGGCCCCATGGTGCAGGTGGTGTCGCAGCTGGGCGAGGCCGCGCGCGCCGCGCTCATCGCCCGCATCGACGCCGACCCCGCCGCCTACACGCTGCTGACGCCGCAACGCCCGTCCGAGACGCCGGTGTGGGCCGATGGCCAGCTGTGGCCGCGTGCGGCGGTGATGCGCGTCTACGCGCTGGCCGACGGCAGCGGCGGCTGGCACGTGCTGCCGGGCGCGCTGACGCGCGTGGCCGGGCGCGACGAGGCGATGCACGATCCGCTGCTGTCGATGCAGCGCGGCGCTGCCAGCGTCGACACCTGGGTCATCGCGCGCGGCGTGGTCGACAGCAGCTCGCTGCTGCCCAAGGCCTTGACGGCGGCCGAGCTGCAGGGCTGGCACCGCACCGTCAGCAGCCGCGCGGCGGAAGACCTGTTCTGGCTGGGCCGCTACACCGAGCGGGCCGAGAACTGCACCCGCCTGACCCGCGTGATGCTGGAAGCGCTGCCCGAGGCCAGCGAGCCGGTGTTGCAGATGCTGGATGCGCTGGCGCGGCGCCATGGCCTGGTGCCGGCCGGCGTGCCGACGCCGCAGCAGTCGATGCGCCTCTTCGAGCGGGCGCTGGTGCAGGGCCTGGGCGATGCCCACGGACTGACCAGCGTCGCCTTCAACCTGCGCGCGCTGCGCGGCTGCGCGAAGGCGCTGCGCGAGCGGCTGTCGCCCGAGCACTGGAAGCTGATCCACGAGGTGGGCGACCATTTCGAGCACCACCTGGCCGCCGTGCTGGACGAGGCCGAAGGCCATGCCACCGCGCCCGACGTGCTGGGGGTGCTGGCCCGCGCCACCACGCACCTGGCGGCCATCACCGGCGCCCAGACCGACCGCATGACCCGCGACGACGGCTGGCGCCTGCTGTCGGTGGGACGGCAGATCGAGCGGCTGGACATGCTGTCGCATGCGCTGGCCACCGCCTTCGAGCACGGCGTGCACGAGGCCGACGACGGCTTCGCGGTGGTGCTGGGGCTTTTCGACAGCGTGATCACCTACCGGGCGCAGTTCCAGGCCCGGCGCGAGGTGCTGCCGCTGCTGCACCTGCTGGTCTTCGACACCGACAACCCGCGTTCGCTGGCCTGGGTCGCCCGCACGATGCGTGACCGCTGCGCCAAGCTGGCGCGCCAGCACCCGGCCTGGGCCCAGCGCGTCGTTGCCGCGCTGCCGGCGCCGGAATCATGGGGCCTGGAGGCGATGGCCGCGCCCGACGCCGCCGGCCGCCACAGCGCGCTGATCGAGGCCCTGGGCACCTGCAGCGAGGCCGCGCGCATGCTGTCCGACGAGATCGACCGCCAGCTGTTCGTGCACGTCGTATCGTCCGAAAGGAGCGTGTGGTTGTGAGCCGGGTCCTCGCCGTGCGCCACGAAACGCACTACGCCTACGACGATCCGGTCGAGGTGGCCCACCACAGCGCCCACCTGCGCCCGCGCGACACCGAGCGGCAGCAGGTACTGGACTGGCAGCTGGAGATCTCGCCCGAGCCCGAGGGCGGCCGCGCCGCGGTGCAGGAAAGCCGCGACGCCTTCGGCAACTGGCGCCACGGCTTCAACCACGCCACGGTGCACGAGCACCTGTCCGTGGTGTCGAGCTTCCGCGTTCGCATGCTCGACGCGCCGGAGCCGGACGCCACGTCCAGCCCGCCCTGGCAGGAGGCCGCACAGGCCTTGCGTTATCACGCTGGATCGACGCAGCCCGATGCGGTCGAGTTCGTGCTCGGCTCCGCGTTCGCGCCGGTGCATCCGTTGCTGCAGGCCTTTGCCGAAGGCCTGTTCGAGCCCGGCCAACCCGTGCTGGAAGTGGCCCAGGCGCTGATGCACCGGGTGCACGAGCGCATGCGCTACGAGTCGAACAGCACCGACGTGGCGACCGACGCGCTGCAGGCGCTGGCGCACGGCCGCGGCGTCTGCCAGGACTTCGCGCACCTGATGATCGGCGCCTTGCGCTCGCGCGGGCTGGCCGCGCGCTACGTCAGCGGCTACCTGCTGACGCAGCCGCCACCAGGCCAGCCGCGGCTGGTGGGGGCCGACGCCTCGCATGCCTGGGTGGCGGTGTGGTGCCCGCTGAACGGCTGGGTGGCCCTGGACCCGACGAACGACATGCACGCCGGCGCCGACCACGTGACGCTGGCCTTCGGCCGCGACTATGCCGACGTGGCGCCGCTGCGCGGCGTCATCCGCGGCGGCGGCAGCACGCCGCCGAGGGTGGCGGTGACGGTCGAGCCGGTGGGCTGAAGCCGCCCGGGCGCGCGACCGCTGCGCGCCTGAAACCGCGCGCACGTACCATCGCCCTCCGTTTCAACCGCGTACCCCAGGAAGGACCCACCATGGCCGCCGCCAGCCTGCTAGCCCTGCTCGACGACATCGCGCTCGTGCTCGACGACGTAGCCGTCATGACCAAGGTCGCCGCCAAGAAGACCGCCGGCGTGCTGGGCGACGACCTGGCGCTGAATGCGCAGCAGGTGGCCGGCATCCGCGCCGAACGCGAGCTGCCGGTGGTGTGGAAGGTGGCCATCGGCTCGCTGGTCAACAAGGCCATCCTGGTGCCGGTGGCGCTCATCATCAGCGTGTTCGCGCCTTGGGCCATCCTGCCGCTGCTGATGATCGGCGGCCTGTTCCTGTGCTTCGAGGGCGTGGAGAAGCTGGCGCACAAGTTCCTGCACAGCCAGGCGGAAGACGACGCGCACCACGCGGAGCTGGTGAAGACGCTGGCCGATCCGGCGGCGGACATGGTCGCCTTCGAGCGGGACAAGATCAAGGGCGCGGTGCGCACCGACTTCATCCTGTCGGCCGAGATCATCGTCATCACGCTCGGCACCGTGGCCACCCAGCCGCTGGCCACGAAGGCCATCGTGCTGGCCGGCATCTCGCTGCTGATGACGGTGGGCGTCTACGGCCTGGTGGCTGGCATCGTGAAGATGGACGACGCCGGGCTCTGGCTCAGCCGCCAGGCGGGCGCGCTGCAGCGCAAGATCGGTGCGGCGCTGCTCGTGGCGGCACCGGCCCTGATGAAGTTCCTCGCCATCGCCGGCACCGCGGCGATGTTCCTCGTCGGCGGCGGCATCCTGGTGCACGGCATCGGCCCGCTGCACCATGCCGTGGACGCGTGGACCCAGGCCGCGGGTGGCATGGGCTGGCTGGTCGAGCCGCTGGTCGGCGGCCTGGCCGGCATCGTCGCCGGCGCCATCGTGCTGGCGCTCGTCAGCGTGGGGAAGAAGCTGTTCGTTCGGCCGGCGTCGGCCTGACCAGCGCCGCCACCGCGCGGCCGAGCTCGATCACCGCCAGCGCGTAGTAGCTCGACCAGTTGTAGCGCGTCACGGCATAGAAGTTCTGCGTGCCGGCGATGAAGCTGGGGGCGGCGTCGCCGTTCTGCAGCTCCACCAGCGCCAGCGGCCCCTCGTGCAGCCGGCCGGCTTCGTCCAGCTCGGCGCCGCGCGCCAGCATCTGCGCCGCGCTGAAGCTGGGCAGGATGTCCGGTGCCAGCAGGGCCGCGCGATCGCGGGCGTCGACCGGTGGCTTCACCGCGTGGTGCGTGGGCAGGCCGGGCTGCCAGCCGTGCACGGCCAGGTAGTTGGCGATGCTGAAGATCACGTCCGTGGCGTTGCCGGCCATGTCGACGTGGCCGTCGCCGTCGCCGTCGACCGAGAAGCGCAGGATGCTGCCGGGCATGAACTGCCCGAGGCCGATGGCCCCGGCGAACGAGCCCTTCACGCTGGCGGGCGCGAAGCCCTCGGCATCCGCCAGCAGCAGGAACTGCTGCAGCTCGCTGCGGAAGTAGGCACTGCGGTCCTTGCGGCCGGCGGGAAAGTCGAAGGACAGCGTCGCCAGCGCGTCGAGCACCCGGAACCCGCCGGTGAGCCGGCCGTAGTAGGTCTCGACCCCGATGATGCCGACGATCACTTCAGGTGGTACCCCATAACGCGCATGGGCCGCGTCCAGTGCGTGCTGATGGGTGCGCCAGAACCTGGCGCCGGCGCGCATGCGCTCGGGCTCGACGAAGCGGCCGCGGTAGGCCGCCCAGTTCTTGGCGCTGCCCGCCGGCGGCGGCATCACGAGGCGTGCCACCACGGGCAGGTAGCGCGCCTGGGCCAGCACCGATTCGACCCAGTCGCGGTCCAGCCCCAGATCGGTCGAGGTTTCGGCGGCGAAGCGCTGCACGTCCTCGCGCCGGCCGTAGGTGACGATGTCGGGGGCGGCATCGCGGTGCACGGCCGCGGGCTTGGTGCGCGCCTTCTTCGGCGGCTTGGCGTGCAGCGGGAAGGCGAGGGCGGCGCCCAGCAGCAGCGCCAGCGCGGCGCGGCGCGAGCGGCACGCGCGGAAAAGAGTCAACGTCATTTGCGAATTATCCCGGCTGCGCCAGCGCCGGCCGGTGGCGCAACCGGGCCACGTCACGCTTGAAACGGCGCAGCCAGCCGGCGGCGGGCAGGCGCCGGTTGGCCGGGCCGTAGCGCAGCTGGTCCAGCGCCTCCAGTGCGGCCGCGGCAGCCCGGGCCGCGTCGCCGTAGCGGGCAAGCAGCTGGGCGGCCAGCGTGCGCGGCGGGTGGTGCGGCCGGGCGTCCAGGCCCAGGCTGCGCAAAGCCTCGCAAACGCCGGCATGCAACCGCAGCCAGGGGTCCTGGCGATGGCGGTCCCACCAGGCCCAGCCGGCACCGGCCAGCGCCACCGCGCTGATCAGGCCGACCAGCAGCACGCCCAGGTCTTCCCAGCTCGGCGTGCCGACGCCCAGGGCGCGCAGCAGGTCGAACTGCTGGGTACGCGAATAGCTCATCACCCACTGGTTCCAGCGGTTGTCGATCAGTTCCCAGGCCCGCCGCAGCTGCTCGGCCAGCGCGGGACTGACCGTGCCGAGCGCGCCGGCCATGAAGCCGGGCCGTGGCGCCAGCGGGCGGCTGTTGTTCACGCGCCAGGGCGCCACCGCCGCGGTCGGGTCCACCCGGCGCCAGCCGACGCCCGCCTGCCAGAACTCCGCCCAGGCGTGGGCGTTGCTCTGGCGCACGACCATCCAGCCGTCGGCGTCCGCCGGCTCCGCGCCCTGGTAGCCGGTGACCACCCGGGCCGGCACGCCCATCGCGCGCATCATCACGACGAAGCTGGCGGCGAAGTGTTCGCAGAAGCCCAGCTTGCGGTCGAACCAGAACTCGTCGACCGCATCGCGGCCGTACTCGCCCGGTGCCAGCGTGTAGCTGAAACCGTCGTTGCGGATGTGCGCGAGCAGGGCCAGCGCCAGCGCGGAGGCGTCGGCGTCCGCCAGATCGGGCCGTGCGCGCAGCGAACTTGCCCATGCCAGCGCACGCGGGTTGCCGGCCGGGGGCAGGGCGGTTTGCTCGGCATGGTCCGGCAGCTGGGCCGCGGGTTGCAGGGCATGCCGTGTCCAGGCCCGGGCCTGGACGCGAATGCGCTCGGCGATCAGGCGGTCGGCCTGCCACTGCAGGTCGCTCGTCGGCGTGAACCGCCAGCCGGTGGCGCGGGGTGCGTCGTCCGGCCGATCCGGCGTGGCCTCCAGCAGCGGCAGCAGGGGCAGGCGCAAGGGCTCGACGAGCAGTTCATAGCCCAGGCTTTCACCCGTGGTCCGCAGGTCCATCGCGCGTGCTGGCGGACCGCGGCGCACGGCACTGGACTGCCGCCATTCGAAGCCATCGAAACGGGACAGCACCGGGCCGCGGAAATACAGCTGGTGGTCGGGCGGTGCCTGCTGCCCTTCGAATCGGACACGGAAGGCGATGGAGTCGTCGTTCGCGATCTCGGCCACGCCGCCCATGCGCATCGTGCCGGACAGGCCGGTCTTGCCCAGAGCGTCCTGCGGCAGCCCCCACAGCGGCCCGATGCGGGGGAAGAGCAGGAACAGCACGACCATCAACGGCAGCCCCAGCAGGGCGGAGCGCAGCGCGATGCCGCCGGCGCGCTTCAGCGTCGGGCGGCCGACGGGCATGTTGGCCAGCACCTGGGCCGTCATCAGCCCCCAGGCCGAGACCATCATCCACAGCGCCGTCAGCAGCGACTGCGAGTAGAGGCAGTGCGTGAGCACCAGGAAGAAGCCGAGGAAGAACACCACCAGCGCATCACGGCGTGCGCGCAGCTCCAGCGTCTTCAAGGCCATCAGCACCACCAGCAGCATCACGCCGGCTTCCTTGCCGAACAGCGTGCGCTGGGTCCACAGCGTCAGCAGCGTCGTGGCGACGAGCAGGCCGATCACCGGCCAGCGCCCGGGCAGCGGCAGGTTGCGCTGCGCCAGGTGCGCGCGCCACATCAGCACCAGCGCCGTCATCAGCCCGCACCACACCGGCAGGTGGGTGAGGTGCGGCACCACGGTCCAGCCGATGACGCCGAGCTGGAACAGCGTGTCGCGGGTTTCGCGGGGCAGCAGGCTCCATTCGGCGCGCAGGCCGCGGCCGGCGGCGGGGGCCGCTGCGCTTGCGCTGGCGGGTCGGCTCATGCACCCGCTCCGCCGTGAACGGCCGACGCGTGGGCCGGGGCGTCGGCCGGCGCCCCCCACAGGGCCAGGGCCTCCAGCGCGGCGCGCCGCTGCAGTTCGCCTTCGCCGCAGGCCAGTTCCTGGCCCGGCAGGCGCAGGCCGAAGCTGATGCCGCGCTGTTCGGCCGTCAGCACCCAGGCCGCCAGGCGGGACAGGCGGGCCTCGGGATCGGGCAAGGCGGCCAGCTGGTAGTCCAGCCACAGCTCGCGGCTGGCGTGGGCGCTGGTGTCGCGGCTGATCAGCTCGCCGCTCTTGGCCGCCTTCTTCCAGACCACCTGTCGCACCGTGTCGCCGCGGCGGTAGGCGCGCACGCCATCGAATTCGCCGCCCGAGCGCACCAGCGCCTGGGCCTGGCCACCGGGCGCGGGCTGGTCCTGCGGCAGGCCATGGACCGGCTGCTCCGGCCGCGGGTAGGCCAGCAGCCGGCCGGCGGGGCGCCAGACGGTCCAGGCGCGGAACAGGCCGAGGGGGAAGTTGGTCTCGGCCACCAGCGTCGGGATCGCATGCGGGCCGCGCCGGGGTGGCACAAAGGCCAGGCGCGCGCTGGAATTGCCTTCGGCCGGCACGTCGACCCAGGCCATGCCGGTAGGGCCGGCGCGGTGCACGCCGACGCCGATGCCGTGGCGCTCGCGCCCGGGGTTGGTCAGCACCACCTCCAGCAGCGCGCGCTCGCCGGCGAAGACCGGGGCCGGCGCCTTCAGGTGCAGCGTCAGGCGGCGCAGGTTGGTGTGGGTCTGGTGCATCGCCACCAGACCCGAGCCGCACAGCAGGAAGGTCAGGGCGTAGCCCAGGTTCAGCTGGTAGTTGATGGACGCCAGCAGCATCACCAGCAGCGTGACGGCATAGGCCCAGCCGGCGCGGGTCGGCAGGATGTAGATGTTGCCCTGGCCCAGCGTCCAGCTGGCGCTGCGCGGCAGGCGGTTCTCGAGATAACGTCGAATGCGCTCGGCAAACACCTTGGGCGGGTTCCTGCGGCAGCTTCTTCAGGGCAGGCCGACGGCCTCGATCATCGCCCGCACCTGCTCCACGCGGCCGCGGCCGGCGGAGGCCACCGGCAGCAGCCGGTGCGCGGCCGCCTGCGGCAGGATGGCCTGCACGTCGTCGGGGGCCACGTAGTCGCGCCGCGCCAGCAGCGCACGTGCCCGCGCGGCGCGCAGGATGGCGATGCCGGCGCGCGGGCTCAGGCCCTCGATGAACCACTGGCCGGAGCGGGTTGCGGCGATCAGCGCCTGCAGGTAGTCCAGCAGCGCGTCGGAGACGGTGACGCGCTGCACCGCGCCCTGGGCCTCCACCAGTTCCGCCGGCGACATCACCGCGCCCAGGCGCTCGATCACCTCGCGCCGGTCTTCGCCGGACAGCAGCGCGCGTTCCGAGGCACGGTCCGGGTAGCCGAGCGTGATGCACATCAGGAAGCGGTCGAGCTGGCTTTCCGGCAGGGGGTAGGTGCCGAGCTGGTCCGTCGGGTTCTGGGTGGCGATGACGAAGAAGGGCTTGGGCAGCGCGCGGGTCTCGTTCTCGACGCTGACCTGGTGCTCCTCCATCGCCTCCAGCAGCGCGCTTTGCGTCTTCGGGCCGGCGCGGTTGATCTCGTCGGCCAGCAGCACCTGAGTGAAGACGGGGCCGGGATGGAAGACGAAGGCTTCCTTCGAACGCTCGAAGACGCTGACGCCGACCAGGTCCGACGGCATCAGGTCGGCGGTGAACTGCACGCGCGAGAACTTCAGCCCCAGCGACACCGCCAGCGCATGCGCCAGCGTGGTCTTGCCGACGCCGGGCACGTCCTCGATCAGCAGGTGGCCGCCGGCCAGCAGGCAGGCGATGCAGTCCTCGATCTGCGGGCGTTTGCCGACGATGATCGTGCTAATCTGGTCCGTCAGCCGGGTGAGGCGCTGTGCAAGCGGGGTGTCGAGCATGCGCGGCACCATAGCCCAAAAGCCGGGACCCCCTGAATGCCCACTGCCTACTACACCCACCCCGAGTGCCGTTTGCACGATATGGGGGAAGGCCACCCGGAATGCCCGCAGCGGCTCGATGCGATCGCCGACCGCCTGCTCGCTTCGGGCCTGGACGTGGCGCTGGAACACCGCGAGGCGCCGCTGGCCGATCTGGCCCCGCTGACGCGTGCCCACAGCACAGCCCACGTGATGAACCTGAAGGACCTGCTCGAGCAAGTGCAGGCCAGCGGCGCGCGCCGCGCGATCGATGCGGACACCGTGGCCAGCCCCGCCACCTGGCGCGCCGCGCTGCGCGCCGCCGGCGCGGCCGTCGCGGCCACCGACGCGGTGATCGCCGGCGAGGTCGACAACGCCTTCTGCGCGGTTCGCCCGCCCGGCCACCACGCCACTCGCGATTCGGCCATGGGCTTCTGCTTCTTCAACAACGTGGCCGTCGCCGCCCGCCATGCGCTGGACGTGCATGGCCTGAAGCGGGTCGCCATCGTCGACTTCGACGTCCACCACGGCAACGGCACCGAGGACATCATTGCCGGCGACGAGCGGGTGCTGATGGCCAGCTTCTTCCAGCACCCGCTGTACCCCGGCAGCGGCGCGATACCGCTGGGCACCAACATGGTCAACGTGCCGATCCCGCCGTACACCCGCGGGGGTGAGGTGCGCGAGATCATCGAGGCGATGTGGATGCCGCGCCTCGAGGAATTCAGGCCGCAGATGGTCTTCGTCTCGGCCGGCTTCGATGCCCACCGCGAGGACGAGCTGGGCCAGCTCGGCCTGGTGGAAGCGGACTACGAGTGGATCACGCGCCGCATCAAGGACGTGGCCGGCCGCCACGCCGGCGGACGCATCGTCTCCTGCCTGGAGGGCGGCTATGCGCTGGGTGCGCTGGGCCGCAGCGTGGCCGCGCACCTGCGCGTGCTGGCCGACCTCTGAGCCGCGGCCCGCGCTCCCGGATCGCTCCAGCGGCTCAGGGCGGCCCGGGTGCCCAGCGCCACTGCAGCGCCAGCTGCTCGCCCAGCAGTTTCAGCAGCGCCGCGCGGTCGATCGGCTTCGACAGGAAGGCGGTGGCGCCGGCCGCGAGGCAGCGGTTGCGGTCGGCCTCCGATGCGTTGGCAGACAGCGCGATCACCGGCAGCTTCTGCCAGCCGGCATGGCGCCGGATGCGGCGCGTGGCCTCCAGGCCATCCATCACGGGCATCGTGGTGTCCATCAGCACCAGGTCCCAGGGGCCGGTCTCCAGCTGCAGCAGCGCCGATTCGCCATCACCCGCGGTGCCCACCTCGAAGCCGAGCGTTCCCAGCATCTCGGACAGCATGGTGCGGTTGCCCGGCACGTCGTCGACCACCAGCAGGCGGCGCCGCGGCCCCTGGTAGCCGACGGGCAGCGGCTCCTGGCTGGCCGGCAGGGCCGCGGCGGCGTCGGCGGCGACCGGGATCTCGAACCAGAAGCTGCTGCCGGCGCCGGGCAGGCTGTCGACCTGGATGTCGCCGCCCATCATGCGCACCAGCTGCCGGCTGATCGCCAGGCCCAGCCCCGTGCCGCCGATGCGCTTGGCGGCGTCGCCACCTTGCTCGAAGGGCTGGAACAGGCGCTCGACCTGCTCCGGATGGATGCCGACGCCGGTGTCGCGCACCTCGAAGCGCAGCACCGCCTGGCCTTCGCGCATGGCGACCTGGCGCACCGAGAGCGTGACGCCGCCGGAGTCGGTGAACTTCACCGCGTTGCCCAGCAGGTTGATCAGGATCTGACGCAGGCGCTTCTCGTCGGCCTGGATCGTGGGCGGCAGGTCGGGCGCCAGCTCGACGTCGAAGCCGATGCCCTTCTGCTCGGCCTTGATCCGCACGATGTCGGCCACGCCATGCAGGCTGCTGCGCAGCTCGACGGTGGAGGGATACAGCTCGGCTTTGCCGGCCTCGATGCGCGACAGGTCGAGGATGTCGACGATCAGGGTCAGCAGGTGCTCGCCGCTGTTGTGGATGGTGTCCAGGCCGTTGATCTGGCGCGGTGTCAGCCCGCTGTCCATCTTCAGGATCTGCGCATAGCCGAGGATGGCGTTCAGCGGCGTGCGCAGCTCGTGGCTCATGCGGGCGAGGAACTGGCTCTTGGCCTGGTTGGCGACTTCGGCGCGCTCCTTGGCTTCGCTCAGTTCGGCGGTGCGGTCGCGCACCAGTTCTTCCAGGTGGTCGCGGTGGCTTTCCAGCTCCACCTCGCGTTCCTGCAGCGCCGCGATCATGCGGTTGAAGGTCTGCGCCATCGCCGCGATGTCGCGCGGGCCGTCCACCGGCGCGCGGGCATCGGTGTCGCCGCGCTCGGCGCGTTCCATCGCGTCGGCCAGCGCGGCCAGGGGTTCGGTCAAGCGCAGGGCCAGGTAGCGCACGGCGATCAGGAAGATCAGCGCGAAGGCGAGGGCGACGCCCAGGTTGACGAGGAACAGGTTGGCCTGCGTGCGGTGCAGCGTCTCCTTGCTCTGCAGCACGCGCACGTGGCCCAGCAGCTGTTCCGGACGCACCGAGACGTCGAAGGGCGAGGCATCGCGCTTGGCCCAGACCGGGGCGACGAAGGACCAGTCGTCGTCGGTCTCGGCATCGATCCACGCGCCGGAAGTAGCACCGGCGGGCGGCGTCGGCGCGCCGATGGCGCGGCCCCGCGCCGCGCCCAGCGCCAGCAGCAGGCGTCCGCCGGCGTCACGGATCTCGATGCCGGTGACGTCCGGGAACGCCAGCGACGAGGCGATGGCTTCCTCGGCGTTGTCGGCCGAGGCGTACAGCAGCGCCAGCGAGCTGTTGGTCGCCAGGTTGGAGGCAATGCGCTCGCCGTGCTCCATCAGCGTCGCGCGGACCTGGCGACCGCCCTGCCAGGCGCTGACCACGGCCATGAAGAGGGCCAGCAGCAGCACACCCGCGGTCACGCCGATGCTCAGCTGGCGGCGGAACGAGCTGTCGCGCGTCAGGCGGGCGAGCCAGCTGCGGCCGTGCGCCACCGGCTCGGTGCCGTCGCGCAATGCGAGGCGGGGCTCGGTGAGATCGGTGCTGGGTGGCATGACGTCTGCGTTCTGCAAGGGTGGCCGATTCAGCCGGCGCGTGGCCGGTTCCGGGCGGGCTCTGCGCCTCTCGGGGTCCGCGAACGAAGTGGACGGGGGAGTTTCATCTCAGGGGGCCGGAAAAACGAGGTCGAAGGTAGGCAGCCGGGACTGGATGTCCAGCCCCAGGTGTGCCGCGGTGCGGGTGTTGACCGCGGCACGCGTCTCGCGCAGCGGCTGCACGCCCGCCGTCAAGCGCTGCGCCGTCAGTGCACGCAGGGCCGCGCCGGCGAGCGAACGTCCGAGTTCCAGGTTGTCCGGGTACAGCGAGAACAGCGCACCGCGCTTGACGTGGGAAACGTTGCTGGAGAAGACCGCGAGTCCGCGGTTCCATCCTTCCTTGAGCACCAGCGGAAGCACCGCGTTGTCGTCGACGGTGGTCGAGTCCTGCGCCAGCCACAGCGCATCGCGCGTGGGATCGGCCGTCGACAGCACCTGGGCATACAGGCGCAGCGCGGCGGATTGGTCGACGGCTTCGTGCGCCACCAGCTCCATGCCCTCGGCCCGGGCCGCGTCGCGCGCCAGGCGGACCAGCCAGCCATTGAGCCGCGGGTCGTAGATCACGTGCACGCGCTTGATGGCGGGCATCAGCCGGCGCAGCCGCTGCAGCAGCAGCGCCGGATCGGGGGCCAGCGTGTACACGGGAAAGCCGCGGACCTCGTTCTCCTGCACCGAGACCACGCAGCCGACGATGACACCCAGTTCGTTGGCCAGGCCCGCGGCCACGCGCATGCCGCTGCGGCCCAGGCCGATCAGCACCTTGATGTCCTTGCGGCGGATCTCGTCGGCAAATTCCGCCGGCGTGGCGTTGTTGCCGGCCGCGAAGCTGGTTATGCGGCCGCGCAGCCGGTCCTCGACGCCTTCGAGGATCGTGGAGAAGACGCTGCGAAACGGCTCGCCGAGGTCGGGGTAGATGACCGCTATCGCCCGCGCGGGCTCTGCCGCACGCGATGCCGATGCCAGCAGCCCGGCAAGCCCCAGCGACGTGCACAGCAGCGCACGGCGGGTGGACGGGCGGACGTCGTGGGAGGATCTCAAGGCATCCGTGCGGCGGAATGGTGCCGCCGTGGCAGCAGTCGAGGCGCCGCGCCCATGCTCAATCCATCGCTCCCTGTCTGGCGTTGACGCGCGCCTCGAACTGCTGCGGACCGGCTTCCTTCACCGGTTCCTCGGGCGCCGCGCGTGGCGTGGAAGTGTAGCCGTGCGCAACCGGGTCCCGACCGCCGGTGAACCCTCGCTCCGGGGTTCCACCCGTGGTGCCCGCGCCGCCGCGTGCGCAACATGCACGCTTTCCAGCAGCGGATCTTCAATTCCGATGACGCGGCGCATGTCAGCGGCGTACCGGCACGGCCTCCGGCACGTGATCGCACCCGCTGCGCTGGTCGTCATGGCCAGCGGCACGCCTTGGGCGGCGACGCCCGCGCAGCCGGCCCGGGTGATGGTGACGGCCGGGAGCATGCATCGAGCCGTGGCCGTGCCGGCGGAAGAGGAAGAGCTGGCGCTGGCCCTGGCCTATGGCGACAAGGCCACCATCAGCCTCGCCACCGGCAGCCCGCAGCCGCTGCGGCGCGCGCCCGCGGTGGCCACGGTGATCACCGCGGACGACATCGCGGCGATGGGCGCCACCGACCTCGACGAGGTGCTGGCCACCGTGGCCGGCCTGCACGTCGCGCGCAGCAACCAGGCCTACAGCCCGCTGTACGTCGTGCGCGGCGTCTTCAGCGAACTGAACCCGCAGACCCTGATGCTGCAGAACGGCGTACCCATGACCACGCTGTTCGTGGGCAGCCGCGGGATCATCTGGGGCGGCCTGCCCGTACAGCACGTCGCGCGCATCGAGATCATCCGCGGCCCCGGTTCGGCGCTGTACGGGGCCGATGCCTTCGCCGGCGTCATCAACATCGTCACTAAATCGGCGGCCGACGTCGGCGGCACGGAGCTGGGGGTGCGCGCCGGCGCCTTCGATACCCAGGACGCCTGGATGCAGCATGGTGGACGGCTGGGGCCGGTGGACGTCGCGGCCTTCCTGCGCGTGGGACGCCGCGCCGGCCACGAGCGCATGGTGGAGGCCGATGCACAGACCGCCCTGGATCAGCTCTTCGGCACGCGCGCCAGCCTGGCGCCAGGGCCGGCGAACAACCGCCTCGGCCGGGCCCTGGACGGCGGGCTGGACCTGGCGTGGAACACCGTGCGGCTGCGCCTCGGGCTGAAGCAGCGTGACCGCCTGGGTGCCGGAGCCGGCGTGGCCCAGGCGCTGGATCCCTACGGCGAGATCAGCAGCCGGCGCGTGCACGCCGACTTGAGCTGGAACGACATCCTCGCGGCGGGCGGCTGGCGGCTGGGCGCCACGCTGAGCGGCCTGCACTACCAGCAGACCTTCCCGCGGCCGCTGCAGCTGTTCCCGCCCGGCGGCTTCGGCGGCGCATTTCCCCAGGGCATGTTCGGCGCGCCCTACACCTGGGAACGGCAGTGGCGCTTCTCGATGGTGGCGACCTACGACGGCTGGAACGGCCACCTGCTGCGCATCGGCGCCGGCCACGACGAACTGGACCTCTACCGCACCCGCGAGCTGAAGAACTTCTCGTTCATCACCAGCGGCCCGCTGGTCGGGCTGCCGATTCCGACGCCGGGTGCCCAGGTCGTGGAGTTCCCGGTCGACCAGTCCTTCCTCGCGCCACATCGGCGCCGGGTCGACTACGCCTATGTGCAGGACGAATGGAACCTGGCGCGCGACTGGACCCTGACCGCCGGTGTGCGCCGCGACCTGTTCTCGGACTTCGGCGGCACGACGAATCCCCGGCTGGCGCTGGTGTGGGACGCGACGCTGGACCTGACCGCCAAGCTGCTCTACGGCCGCGCCTTTCGCGCGCCAGCGTTCACGGAGCTGTACAGCAGCAACAACCCCGTGATCCAGGGCAACCGAACGCTGCGCCCGGAGACCATGCGCACGCTCGAGGCCGCCTTTGCCTGGCAGGCGCGCAATGACCTGCAGCTCAACCTCAGCCTGTACCGCTATGGCATGTCCGACATCATCCGCACGGCCCCTGTGGTCGCCGGCGTCGCACGTTTCGTCAACCAGGGCAGCCAGCGCGGGGCCGGCGCCGAACTGGAAGCCCATTGGGACGCCCATCGGCGCCTGCGCGTGACGGCGCACTGGTCGACCCAGCGCTCCATCGACGACACCACGGGACGCGACGCCGGCTACGCGCCGCGCCACCGCCTGCATGCCCGCGCCGACTGGCAGCTCGACGGCGGCTGGCGAGCCGGCCTGCAGGCGCTGCACGTGGCCGACCGCCGCCGCGCCGCGGGCGACGCCCGGCCCCCCATCGCCGACTACACCACCGTCGACCTGACCCTGCGCAGCCCGAGCGTGCGCGGCGGGTGGGAGTTCATGGCCACGCTGCGCAACGCCTTCGATGCCGACGTTCGCGAGCCCAGCCTCGCCCCGGGCGTCTCGCTGCCCAACGACTTGCCGATGGCGCGCCGGAGCTGGTTGGTGCAAGCCCAATACCAGTTCTGACGCCAGGACGGAAGTCACGTCCCGGGCGCCGGCGTGGTGACTTATTGCTACATCAAGTGAGCGACGTCGGATGACGAAATGAGATGAGGCAGCGCGGTTCGCCCTGCCGGCGCGCGACGCCGAGGGGGCGTGCGGGCGTCCCACTCATCTCACTGGGAGTCCTTCGATGAACTTGAAGAGTGCCATTGCGTTCGCTGCCCTGTGCGGCGCCCTGGGTGCCGGCTCCGTCCACGCGGCCAAGGAGAAGGCGTCCGAGCGCCCGCTGCTGGTGATCGGGGCCTCGTATTCCGAGGGCAAGACACCGTTCAACAACGGCCTGGCGCCGCTGGGCGGCATTTCCGTGGGCTTCGGAAGTTACGTCAGCCTGGGGCACGCGCTGACGCGCGACGAGCGGCTGCCCGGCCACCTGATCAACGAGGCCCAGGCGGGCGGCGGGACCTTCGCGCGGCCCTATTGCGCACCGGGCGCGTCCACCTGCGGGCCGGCGGCCTGGGAGAGCTACCAGACCCAGTTCGAGAAGGCGCTGGCCCGGGTGGCACAGCCCCCGGCGTTCAACACCTACAACGCCAAGTACGTCGTCGTGACGCTGGCCAACGACTGCCTGCACGCCGATGCCTTCGGCATCCCGCAGCACCTGGCGCAGCCCTGCACGCTGGCGCAGATGAACGGCGTCGTCGACCGGCTCGTCGCCTTGGGCAACTTCGCGTTGTCCAAGGGCATCACCCCGATCTTCGACGTGTACCCCCGCTACCGCGACCTGGACCTGCCGCTGTTCCGCTCGACCTTCGGGCTGGCCTGGGCGATCGGCGAGGCGGACTACAACACCCTGCGCGACCTGCATCGCGGCCGGCTGACGGCTGAACTGCCACAGGCCATCGTGCTGGACATGTGGAGAGAGTTCAGGCACTCCGGTGACGGCATCCATCCCGACGACGCCACCACCCGGCGCGCCGCCCGCCTCATCGCGCAAACCTTGATCCAGCGAGACGCCAAGCCCTGACACACTTCGCCCCTGCGACCGGAGCAGATCCGGTCGCAGTGTGTCGGCCGCGCGACACGAGGGCGAGGGCAGGAAGGCTCGGTATGGCGCTCGTGCACGCTGTCGCGGAGCATTGGGGTTTGAGGAGGCAGTGATGCAAGCAAGCAAGATGAGCGTGCGGGCTTCGAGGTCGGCCGTGGCATTGGCGTGTGCCGCGGTCATGCTGCCCCTGGGGCAGGCCCATGCCGCCACCGAGGAAGAGGAACTGGCCCTCGCGTTCGGCGACAAGGCGACCGTCAGCATTGCGACTGGCAGCCAGCAGCCTTTGCGTCGCGCGCCCGCTGTGGCCACCGTCATCACAGCGGCCGACATCGCGGCGATGGGCGCGATCGACCTGGACGAGGTGCTTGAAACAGTGCCGGGCATCCACGTCAGCCGCAATAACCAGGGCTACAACCCCCTGTACGTGGTGCGCGGGATCTACAGCGAGTTCAATCCTCAGACTCTCGTGCTGCAGAACGGCGTACCGATGACGACGCTGTTCGTCGGCAACCGCGGCCTGGGCTGGGCAGGCTTGCCGCTGGAAAACGTCGCTCGTATCGAAGTCATCCGTGGGCCCGGTTCCGCCCTGTACGGCGCCGATGCGTACGCCGGGGTCGTCAACATCATCACCAAGAGCGCGGCCGACACGCCGGGAACGGAGTTCGGCCTGCGCGCCGGGTCTTTCGATGCGCGGGATGGTTGGATCCAGCACGGCAGCAAACTGGGCCCACTGGACGTGGCGGCGTACCTGCGGGTCGGCCAGTCGGACGGTCACAAGCAAACAGTCTCCGCCGATGCCCAGAGCGGGCTCGACCAGCTCTTCGGGACGCGGGCCAGCCTGGCGCCGGGGCCGGTGAACACCGGCTATGAGGCCGTGGATGGCAGCCTGGTCGTGGGGTATCAGAAAGCCCGGCTGCGCCTGGGCTACAAGCTGCGCGACGACATGGGTACCGGCGCCGGGGTGGGCAGCGCCTTGGACCCGGTGGGGAAGTTCCGGACCGAGCGCATCAGCGCCGACTTCTCCTGGAACGACATCGAGCTCGCCCAAGATTTGACGCTGGGCCTGACGGGCAGTTTCTTCCACTACGCCAATACCTTCCCGGCCCCCCTGCAGGTCTTTCCCCCGGGCGCCTTCGGCGGCGCCTTTCCGAACGGCATGTTCGGCGCCCCCAGTACCTGGGAGCGCCAGCTGCGGCTGGCGGCCGTCGCCGTGTACACGGGGCTGGCGAAACACAATCTTCGGCTCGGCGTCGGACATGACGACCTGAACCTGTACCGGACCCGCGAGCTCAAGAACTTCAGTTTCATCACGTCCGGTCCCCTGACGGGACTGCCCACGCCGACGCCCGGGGCGGACGTGATCGAGTTCCCGGTCGATAGCTCCTTCCTGCAGCCACATCGCCGGCGAGTCACGTATGCGTACCTGCAGGACGAGTGGAGCTTCTCAAGGGACTGGACGTTGACGGCTGGCATCCGTCACGACCAGTACTCGGATTTCGGTGGAACGACGAATCCGCGCCTGGCCTTGGTATGGGATGCGAGCTTGGACGTAACGGCGAAGCTCCTCTATGGCCGGGCCTTCCGAGCGCCTGCATTCACCGAGCTTTACAGCATCAACAACCCGGTCTACCGCGGCAATCCCGAGTTGAAGCCCGAGACGATCAATACGCTGGAGAGCGCGATTTCTTGGCAGGCCCGTGCGGACACGCAGCTCAACCTGAGCGTCTTTCGCTACGCAATGAAAGACATCATCCGGACCGCTGGCGCGGATGACGGGACGGTCATCTTCACGAACATCGGGACCCAGCGCGGGCACGGCTTCGAGTTGGAAGCGAACCGGACCATCGGGCGGAACCTTCGGCTTGCCGGGCACTATGCCTACCAGCGCTCGACGGACAAGAGCAGCGGCGGCGATGCCGGCTATGCGCCGCACCACCACCTGTTCGGCCGAGTGGACTGGAGCGTCGCCAGCGGGTGGCTGCTGAGCGGGCAGGCCAACCGCGTGGCCGGCCGCAAGCGCCCGGTCGGCGACACGCGCCCCCCGGTCGCCGACTACACCACGGTGGATCTTGCCGTCAGGACCAACCACGGTAAGCGAGGCTGGGAGTTCTCTGCAGCGGTGAAGAACCTGTTCGACGCTGATGTGCGCGAGCCCAGCCTGGCGCCGGGCGCCATCCCCAACGACTTGCCGATGGCGCCGCGCTCGGTCTACCTGCAGTTGGTCTATCGCCTCTGAACCTCGGGCGAATTCACTTGGCGATGCAGGCGTCCTGTTCCAGCATCGCGTGGCTCGCTCGCTCAGGGCTGAACTGCACCGGCAGCGAGCGCCAAGCGTACTGAACCGCGGAAGGTTGCGGCAGCGGGGGCTTGGCGTCGTGCAGCCTCAGGTCAGGGAACCGGCGCAGCAGCGCGCCGATGGCGATTCGGGCCTCCAGCCGCCCGAGTCCCGCGCCAAGGCAGAAGTGGATGCCATGGCCGAAGCTCAAGTGGCGATTCGGCGTGCGGGTCACGTCAAATACGTCCGGTTCGGCAAAGGCCGCCTCGTCGCGATTTCCGGACGCATTGAAGATCATCACCTGCTGGCCCGCGCGGATCAGCTGGCCGCCCAACTCCACGTCTCGGGTGGCGATGCGGGCGAAGAATTGGAACGGGGCGTGGTAGCGCAGTGCTTCCTCGATGGCCGACGGCAGCAACGCCTCGTCTGCGCGCACCTTTGCCAGCGCCTTTGAATGCTGCAACAACAGATGGGTCGCGTTGCCGATCAAGTGGGCCGTGGTCTCGAAGCCCGCGATCAAGAGGAGCCGGCAGGTACTGGTGATCTCCTGCCGCGTCAGGTGTTCGCCGTCAACGGTGGCGGTGACCAGGCCGCTGATCAGGTCGCTGCGGGGCTGGCGCTCGCGCTCGATGACCAGCGCCTCCAGGTAATCCATCAACTCACCGACCGCGTCCAACAGGTGAGGTTCGGGGACCTGGCCCTGGATTTCCATCTCGGCAGCCTTGATCGCCGGCACCGACCAGGACTTGAACCGGTCCCGATCGGACACCGGCAATCCCAGCAGCTCGGCGATCACCGTGACCGGCAGCGGAAACGCGAGGTCGGCGGCGACGTCCATCTCGCCCCGGTCCGCTACGGCATCCAGCAGCGCGTCGGTGATCGCGCGGATGCTGGGCTCGAGGTCCGCCACGACCTTGGTGGTGAACGCACGCGCGACCAGCCTGCGCAGCTGTGTGTGGCGCGGCGGATCCATGAACACCAGCGTCTGCAGCTGCGAAATGTTGGACGAGAAGGTGGCGGGATCGCCCATCACGGCCTGGATGTCGTGATAACCGTAGACCTCCCAGACACCGAGCGTCGGGTTGAAGGCAACGGGGGCGTTAGCGCGCATGGCGGCGTAGTGCGGATACGGGTCGGGTCTCATGGCGGCGTGGACGGTGGGGAGTGGATGGTCAGCTGGCTGGCCGCGCCTGCCACTGCCGCTTGGGGACGCCTTCGTAGGCGATGTGCGCGCAGGACAGCGGGAACACCGTGCCGGGAGGCCGCTCTGCCGCCTCGATGAAACACGGTGACATTCCGGCGAGGAACACCGGTACCTGGAAGTGGTGGAGTTCGCGCGGCGACAGACCGAGATCCGCGGCCAGGGCCGCCATCAGCGCGGCGTAGTTCATGCGCAGGCGCGCGTCCCGCTGCACGAGCAGCTGCTCTACCTCGAACGCCAGTCGGAGGTGTGGGCCGCCATCGAGGCCCAGGTCCTTCGCCAGGGCGATAAGGCCGGGCAGGCGCTCGTCGGCGGACGCAAGCGGCCGGCCGTAGCCATAGATCCGCCGCTGCGCCAATTCCTGCTTGACCACGTCCGGGAGGGCCGCTCCACCTTCCGTCGCTTGCCTGGCTTGGATCAGAAAGTCGGCGGCACGAACGAAGGGATGCCCGCCGTAGATGGTGGCCTCCGAGACCGCAAGCGCCGCGGAGATGCCCAGCGCCGGCGTGCTGCGGCTGCCGCCGGCCAGGGCGGCGACACGGTTGTTCCAGATTCGGGCGTCCGGGTAGCTGGTGTGGACCCACATGGCATGCAGCAGCTTCAGCTGCCTGCGCTCGAAGCGCCTGCCGGTGATGCCGAACAAGAACAGCTCCAGCCAGTCCATGTCACCCAACTCCGCATGCAGGTCGTGACCGCGGAAGACCGCGCGCGTCCCCACGAAGCACTTGCCCATGCGAGTGGGCTGCACGCCATCCAAGCGCTTGCTCATGGCGTGATCTCCAGCGGATCGTTCTCGAGTGCCAGGTCGAAGAACGGGAAGTTCTTGTGGCCGAGGGCCCGCTGCTCGAGCGCATGGGCGGCTGCGCCTGGCAGCTGCAACAGCAAGTGCAACATTTCGCCCTGCTCGGGCGAGAAGCCCAGGTCGGTGAACGCTGCCGCCACGACACCGGCGAGCGTCAGGGGCGCCCGGGCCGCTTCTTCCAGCGCCAGGCGGTTGGATGCGAGCCAGGGCGTGCAAATGCCGGGGCTCAGTGCCGCGAGGACGTCGAGGGTGCGCAGCACCAGGGTCGGGGTGGCCATCGCATGTGGATCGAAGCCGGGCGAGTGCTCGGCCTCGGGCCAGATGCCGGTGACGGACGCAGGCGGGACGCGCAATCGCTGTCGCCAAGCGGACAGCTCCGGGCCGCAGTCCCGCCAGCCGCTCATGGCCAGAAAGACTTCGCGGGCGCCGGCGTGCTGGCCTGCTCCCACTGCCAGGGCTGCCATGAGGCTGGCCGCGGCGGTCGAGCCGCCGACACCGGCGCACATCGCCGCATGCACCGCCGGGTCGCGCGGCCCCGGGTTGGCCAGCGCGACCGCCAGCGCATCCAGCAATGACGCCTGTGCAGCGGTGGGCGCCTCTCCGCGGAACAGCAGGTAGAGCATGTCGGCCCACCGCGCCCGCCCCAGCATGTCGCCGTGCACGTCATAGCCGTGGCAGTAGGCCGACCGGGTGGAGTGGGAGGAGCCGGACTCAGGCTCCTCCAGCCAGATGCGAGTCCGGATGCGTTCGGTTTTCGTGCTGAGGCTGCTCATGGGCTACAGCAGGCTCATGCCACCGTCGACGACGAGCTCCTGGCCGACGACATAGGACGAGTCGTCGGACGCCAGGAACAATGCGGCCCGCGCGACCTCGTCAGCCTTGCCGAAGCGCTTGGCCGGCGACTTGCGCTCCACCTCCGCCTTCACCGCCTGCTCGGCTTCGCTCGGCAGGCCGAACTTGCCCCAGATCGGCGTCTCAATCGGGCCTGGGCTGATAGCGTTGGTGCGGATGCCCTTGCCGATCAGTTCGAGGCCCAGTGTCTGCACCAGCGAGCGCAGCGCCGCCTTGCAAGCACCGTAGACGCTGAAGTTGGGCGAGCCCATCTGGTTGGCGATCGACGTGGTCAGGATCACAGACGCGCGATCGGACAGCAGGGGCAGTGCCTTCTGCACGGTGAAGAACACGCCCTTGAAGTTGATCGCCGACAGCTCGTCAAACTGCGCCTCGCTGACCGCCTCGAAGGGCGCCGGTCCTGCGACCGCGGCGTTGACGAACAGCACGTCGAGCCGGCCCCAGCGGGCCTTGAGCTTCGACATCAACTGCTCGATCTCGCCAACACGGCTCGCATCGCTGCGGATCGCCAGCACGTCGTTGCCCAGCGCCTTGCGCGCCTCGGCCAGGGTGGTCTCGTCCCGACCCGTGATGGCCACTCGTGCCCCGTGTTCCAGAAATAGCCTGGCTGTCTCCAGGCCGATGCCGCTGCTGCCACCCGTGATGAGGGCCGTCTTGCCCGAGAGTCTTTGCGTCATGGCTTTCTTGCTCAGGTCTTCTTTGCTGTGCCGAGGGTTCTCATCCGCAGGTTCATCGGGGGCACTTCCTCCCCGTCGATGCGCACGTCCAGCAGCGTCGGGCCCTGGCGGGACAGGATCGCGTCGAAGTCGAGTGCATCCAGTTCCTGCGGGCTGCGGATCACGTGGCCGGGGATGCCCATCGCGGCGACCATCGCGGCGTAGTCGACGGTCGGCAGCTGGAAGCCGATGCGCTCGGCACCAGCCAGGCGCTGGCCGTGCTTGACCATGCCGAGCGCGCCGTCGTTCAGCACCACGTACAGCACCGGCAGCCCCAGTTCGGCTGCCACGGTGATCTCCTGCCCGTTCATCAGGTAGCTGCCGTCGCCGGTGAAGCAGACGACCGGGCAGCGCGGGTTGCCCATCGCGATGCCGATCGCGGAGCCGATGGCCCAGCCCATCGGCGCGAAGTCCATCGTCACCCGCAGCCAGCTGGAGCGGCTGGTGCGCATCTCGCGCACCGGACCGGCGGCGGCTGCCGCGCGGGGTGCCGCGTGGCCACGGCGGTCGCGCGGCGCCAGGTAGTGCACCGCCCAGGCGGCGCTGTTGCCGGCATCGGCCACGAAACGGGTGTGCGGTGGGCAGCGTTCACCCAGCGTGGCCATCAGCCGCTGCGGCTTCACCGGCGACTGCGTGCTGTGCAGCGCGTCCGGGCTGTCGACCATGGCTTCGTAGGCCAGTTGCGCCACCTCGGGGTGGCGGAAGGGCAGCACTTGCGCCCCCTCCCGGGTGGGGGCGAGGCGCTTGATCAGGCGTTCGCACACCGAGGCGATGCGGCCGCGCACGTGCAGGCGGGCCATCGGTGAGCGCATCAGGTTCTCGTCACAGCTGTCGACGTGCACCAGCCGGCTGTTCAGCAACTGGTCGGACCAGCCCCCGCTGTTGAACTCGCCGAACCCGGTGCCGATCGCCAGCACCATGTCGGGCCGGCTGGCCAGCAGATCGGCGGAACTGGTGTGGCCGCCGAAGCCGAACACACCGGCGAAGCGCGGGTGGCGCGGGTTGATGAAGCCCTTGCCGTCGGGGGTGGTGATGAAGGCGCCGTCGGTCAGCTGCACCAGTTGCATCAGCGCGGGAATGGCCTCGCCGCAGCCGTCGCCGATCAGCCAGACCGGGCGCTCAGCCTGTTCCAGCATCTCGGCCAGGGCGTCGACGGCATGGATGTCGACCAGCGCGGGGGCCTGGCGCAGCAGGCCGGCGAAGTCCGGCCCTTCGCGCAGCGTGCCGATCGGGTGCCGCAGGATGTCCACCGGCACCGACAGGTGCGCCGGCCCGGCCGGTGCGCGCTGCGCCTGCATCAGCGCGTTGAACAGCTTCACCGGCAGCTGGTCCGGGTGAGAGACGAGCGAGTTGTAGCGCGTGCAGTGGCGGAACATCGCGACGGTGTTGACGCCGGTGCAGCTGGACTCCTGCAGCGCGCCCTTGCCGAAGGAGCGGATCGGCGGCTGGCCGGTCAGCACCAGCACCGGCACGCTGTTGTCGTAGGAGCAGGCGACGCCGGTGATCAGGTTGGTCGCGCCCGGGCCGGAAGTGGCGATGCAGACGCCGATCTTGCCGGTCTCGCGGGCATAGCCGTCGGCCATGTAGGCCGCGCCTTGCTCGTTGCGGGCCACGATGGCCCGGGGACCACCACGGCGGCTGCTGCGGGCCAGGGCGTTGTACAGCGGCTCGATGGCGCCACCGGGCACACCGAAGACGTACTCGACGCCGAGCGCTTCCAGGCTCTCGACGATCAGATCAGCGGCTTCGCGGGTGTGGGGGGCGGGGAGGGGCTGTGCCGACCGGTGGTCGGGCAGGGGAGAGAGGGCGGCGAAAGAGGAGTCCACGGCTGCAATCAATTCGCCCCGACACATGTCGCCGCAGCCGCACAGGCCGCGGTGGCACGCCGTCGGGGCGTTCGGTACTGCACAGTCCGCTGACGCGGACCCAGAAGCTGTCGGACTGGCGCCGACTGGCCTCGCGATGCTCCCTGCTACGTCTGGTGGTCTGGTGTCCGTCGCTTGGGTGACGCAACCACTGCTGAGCAACCTCGGGGTTACCCTGACCAGCGACCGCGACTGTATCGAAGTGATACTAATGAGTGTCCCCCTCAGTTGCGGGCGTAACTACTTCCCGTTACAGCCGTGTGTTACTTCCTCGGTCGGAACGAACGACCGTTCGCCCGCAGTTGCGCGCTTGCCCGCGCAGTCGTTCCGCACGGAGGGGGGCCGTTCGATGTTCCGGCGGGGCGGGCTATCAGACATGGTGAGCGGCCTGGCGGCCTCGCGCGCCGCGGAGAAATGCCGTCCACGGGCGGCGTGCTAGGCTGCCGCCTGCCTCGCAGCGGCGGCCTTGCGCATGCCGCGCAACAGCTGCCACCGCGGCTTTCTCCTCGCGCCTGCCCATCGTGATTTCCTCTTCTGCTGCCGCGCCCGTTGCGGCTTCCGCCGTCTCGGCCATGCAAGGCGCCGGTCCCGTGTCCGGGGATGCACTGGCGGCCTTGTTGTCGTCGCTGCTGCGCTCGACCACCCTCGTCGAAGCCGGCGCGCTGCTGCTGGCGCTGCTGGTGTCCTGGAGCATCGTGCGCATGCTGCGTTCGCGGCAGACGGTGGCCGATGCCGGCGCGGGCGGCATCTGGCTCGGCGACCGGGGCTTCGATGGCGTGATGTTCCCGCTGCTGGCGCTGGGCCTGGCCTTGCTGGCGCGCTGGCTGCTGGTCGGCTGGCTGCCCCTGGCGTTGCTCCGGCTCGCCGTGCCGGTGCTGCTGAGTCTGGCCATCATCCGCACGGCGGTGCGCGTGCTGCGCGTGGCGTTTCCTGCGTCGCGGCTGGTGCGGGTGCTGGAGCGCACCATCTCCTGGTTCGTTTGGATCGGCCTGGTGCTGTGGCTCACCGGCCTGCTGCCGCTGGTGCTGGCCGAACTGGAGGCGGTGAACTGGAAGGTCGGCGGCGCGGACGTCAGCGTGCGCAGCCTGATCGAAGGCGCCCTGAGCGCCGTCGTCGTGCTGGTTCTGGTGCTGTGGCTCTCGGCGACCCTCGAGGCGCGACTGCTCGCGGCCGAGGGCGTGAACCTGTCGGTACGCAAGATCGCGGCCAACGCCACGCGGGCCGGGCTCCTTCTGATCGGCCTGCTGGTCGCGCTGTCGGCGGCCGGCATCCCGCTCGGGGCGCTGTCGGTGATGGGGGGCGCGATCGGCGTCGGCCTGGGCTTCGGCCTGCAGAAGCTGGCGGCCAACTACGTCTCGGGCTTCGTGATCCTGGCCGAGCGTTCGCTGCGCATCGGCGACATGGTGAAGGTCGACAACTTCGAGGGCCGCATCACCGACATCACCACCCGCTACACGGTGATCCGCGCCCCCAATGGCCGCGAGTCCATCGTGCCGAACGAACTGCTGATCACGCAGCGCGTGGAAAGCAGCACCTTTGCCGACCCCAAGGTCTCCGTGACGACGGTGCTGCAGGTGGCCTACGGGACCGACCTGCAGGCGCTGATGCCGGCACTGCGAGACACGATGGCTTCGGTGCCGCGCGTGCTCGCCGATCCGGCACCTGCGGTGGCGCTGTCGAACTTCGCGGCGGACGGCCTGGAGCTGACGCTGTCGTTCTGGATCGGCGATCCGGAGAACGGCCAGGGCGCCGTCCGCAGCGACGTCAACATCGCGGTGCTGCAGACACTGAACGAACGCGGGATCGAGATCCCGTTCCCGCAGCGCGTAGTGCGCGGCGTTTCCCCGCCTGCGGCCTTGCCGCAGCAGGCTGCAACCGACTCCGCGGCCGATCCGGCGACCCCGCCGCCGGGTTGACTTGCCGGCCTACGCACGGGCCCACGAGGTGGCAGTGGCGCACCGGCGTCGGGGTCTCCCGCGTTGTCGTGCAGGGGGGCGGAGTGGGACGATCGAAGCAGAACTCAGGCCGGGGGCGTCGATGGGAATGATCCGCATGGCCGCATGGCTCGCCATGGCTTGGCTGGCGGCAGGCGGCAGCGCCGCCGCCCAGCCGAGCGAGGAGGAAGACCTCGCCCAGGCTTATGGCGACAAGGCGCTCGTGACCATCGGCTCCGGTTCGCCGCTGCCGCTGGCGCGCGCGCCGTCGATCTCCACGGTCATCACCGAGGAAGACATCCGCGCCCTCGGCGCCAGCGACCTGGACGACGTGCTGCGGTCCGTGCCGGGCTTGTCGGTGATGCAGTTGCTCAACTACGCCAACAAGCCGGTGTGGATGGTGCGGGGCATCGCCTCGCAACACAACCCGCAGGTGCTGCTGCTGGTCAACGGCATCCCGATGACCAGCATCTACCTGGGCGACCGCGGAGACGTGTGGGGCGGAATGCCGCTCGAGAACGTCGCGCGCATCGAGGTGATCCGCGGACCCGGCTCCGCGCTGTACGGCGCCGATGCGTTCGCCGGTGTCGTCAACGTCCTGACGAAGACGGCCGACCAGATCGATGGCCTGGAACTCGGCCTGCGCCGGGGTTCCTTCGACACCACGGACGGCTGGGCCCTGTACGGGGGCCGCGTCGGCCGGTTTGAAGTCGCGGCGTACCTTCGCGCAGGCCGCACGGCGGGACCGAGGAGCACGGTGGAAGCGGATGCGCAGACAGCCAATGACGCCATTTTCGGCACTCGGGTCTCGCAGGCCCCGGGCCCGGTGCACCTGGGCCGCGAGATCTTCGACGCGGGGCTGGACCTGGCGCGCGAGCGGTGGCGCATTCGCTCCTCGTACAAGCGCCGCGAGAACGTCGGCCATGGGGCCGGCATCGCCAGCGCGCTGGACGCGGTGGGCCGCAGCACCAGTGATCGGTTCACCGCGGACCTCACGTACCACGATCCACGCGCGGCCGAGCATTGGGACCTCACGGTCCAGGCGAGCTGGTTCGACATGGCGACCCGCTCCCGCGTCGTGCTGTTTCCTGCCGGCACCATGCTGCTCGGGCCGTTCCCGGACGGGATGATCGGCAACCCCGCGAAGTGGGAGCGCCATGCGCGGCTCGGCGCGTCGGCGTTCTACACCGGCCTGGGCGGCCATCGCATCCGAATCGGCGTCGGCGGCGCGCGCGAAGAGATCTACCGCGTCCGCGATGCCCAGAACTTCGCCTTCGTGCTGGTACCGGGCGTGGGCAACGTGCCGATGCCGCTCGGCAGGCTCGTCGACACCAGCGACACCGCGCCGTTCCTCACGCCCCACCAGCGCGACTCATGGTTCGCCTACGTGCAGGACGAGTGGCGCCTCGCGCGGGACTGGACGCTGACTACCGGCGTCCGGCACGACGACTATTCCGACTTCGGCAGCACGAGCAATCCACGCCTGGCGCTGGTGTGGGAGGCCGCGCTGGACTGGACCGCCAAGCTGCTGTACGGCCGGGCCTTCCGCGCGCCGTCCTTCGGTGAAAAGTACTTCATCAACAACCCGGTGCTGCTGGGCAACCCGAACGTGAAGCCCGAACGAATCGTCACCGTCGAAGCAGCACTGAGCTGGCAACCGAAGAACGGCATCGCGGTATCGGCGAACGCCTACCGCTACGAAATGCAGGACATCCTGCGCTACGTGCCGAACGCCGATCCGACCACCGGTGCGACGGCGCAGAACAGCGGGCGGCAGATCGGCCGCGGCGTCGAGCTGGAGATGGACTGGGACCTGGGCCGGAACCTTCGCATCTCCGGAAACTACGCGCACCAGCGATCCATCGACCAGGCGAGCCGGCGCGACGCCGGCATCGCACCCCGGCATGAGTACTCCGTGCGCGCCGATTGGCGCCTGCCCTCAGGGTGGCAGCTTCATGCACAAGCGCATCGCGTGGAAGACCGTCGCCGCGAGCCGGACGACGTGCGCCCCCCCATTGCCGACTACACCACCGTCGACCTGAACCTGCGGTTCGCCCCCGCCGGGCGGCCGTGGGAGGCCGGGTTCGCGGTGCGCAACCTGTTCGATGCCGAAGCGCGCGATCCCAGCTTCGCGCCAGGTAGCCTGCCGTTCGACTTCCCGAAGCCCGGCCGCAGCTTCCAGTTCCAGCTGGGATGTCGGCTTTGATGGGCGTCCCGGCGCGCCGGGACGCGCGGGGTCAGGCGATGGCGACCGGCACCTTGCCGATGCGAGCCTGCCACTCCTTCGGGCCGGTGTCGTGCACGCTGGTGCCCTGCGCGTCGACCGCCACGGTCACCGGCATGTCCTTGACGTCGAATTCGTAGATCGCTTCCATGCCCAGGTCGGCAAAGCCGACGACCTTGGCGCCCTTGATGGCCTTGGCCACCAGGTAGGCGGCGCCGCCCACGGCCATCAGGTAGGCCGAGCCGTGCTTGCGGATGGCTTCGATCGCGACCGGGCCGCGCTCGGCCTTGCCCACCATCGAGATCAGGCCGGTCTGGGCCAGCATCATCTCGGTGAACTTGTCCATGCGGGTGGCGGTGGTGGGGCCGGCGGGGCCGACCACCTCGTCGCGCACCGGGTCCACCGGGCCCACGTAGTAGATGACGCGGTTGGTGAAGTCCACCGGCAGCTTCTCGCCCTTGGCCAGCATGTCCTGGATGCGCTTGTGCGCGGCGTCGCGGCCGGTCAGCATCTTGCCGTTCAGGAGCAGGGTGTCACCCGGCTTCCAGCTCGCCACTTCCTCCCGCGTCAGCGTGTCCAGGTTGACGCGCTTGCTCTTGTTGTAGTCGGGGGCCCACTGCACGTCGGGCCACAGGTCCAGGCTCGGCGGTTCGATGTAGGCCGGGCCCGAGCCGTCGAGCACGAAGTGCGCATGACGCGTCGCTGCGCAGTTAGGAATCATCGCGATCGGCTTGCTCGCGGCGTGGGTCGGGAAGGTCTTGATCTTCACGTCCAGCACCGTGGTCAGGCCACCCAGGCCTTGCGCGCCGATGCCCAGCGCGTTCACCTTCTCGTACAGCTCCAGGCGCAGCTCTTCCAGCTTGTTCGACGGACCGCGCTGCAGCAGCTCGTACATGTCGATGTCGTCCATCAGCGCTTCCTTGGCCAGCAGCACAGCCTTCTCGGCCGTGCCGCCGACCCCGATGCCCAGCATGCCCGGTGGGCACCAGCCGGCACCCATGGTCGGCACCGTCTTCAGCACCCAGTCGACGATGGAGTCGCTGGGGTTGAGCATCTGCATCTTGCTCTTGTTCTCGCTACCGCCGCCTTTGGCCGCGACCGTCACGTCCACGGTGTTGCCCGGCACCAGCTCCATGTGCACGACGGCCGGCGTGTTGTCCTTGGTGTTCTTGCGCTCGAAGATCGGATCGGCCAGCACCGAGGCGCGCAGCACGTTGTCCGGATTCAGGTAGCCCTGGCGCACGCCGGCGTTGATGGCGTCCGCAATGGAGCCGGTGAAGCCTTCCCACTTCACGTCCATGCCGATCTTCAGGAACACGTTGACGATGCCGGTGTCCTGGCAGATCGGGCGGTGGCCTTCGGCGCACATCTTCGAGTTGGTGAGGATCTGCGCGATCGCGTCCTTCGCAGCGGGGCTTTCCTCGCGCTCGTAGGCGCGGGCCAGGTGGGCGATGTAGTCGGCCGGGTGGTAGTAGCTGATGTACTGCAGCGCGGCGGCGATGCTCTCGATCAGGTCGGACTGGCGAATCGTGGTGCTCATGGCGATGGCTCGGGGCAAGGGGGGCGGGGAACTCAGTGCCTGGCGCCGTTGCTGGAAGCGCCGGCGAGGATGCGGTCGGTGGCCGCGATGGCCATCGCGGACACGAGGAAGGCGACGTGGATCAGGGTCTGCCACAGCAGGGTCTTCTCGCTGTAGTTGTCCGCGTTGATGAAGGTCTTCAGCAGGTGAATCGAACTGATGCCGATGATCGCGGTGGCCAGCTTCACCTTCAGCACCGACGCATTCACGTGGCTCAGCCACTCGGGCTGGTCGGGGTGCCCTTCCAGGTCCATGCGCGAGACGAAGGTCTCGTAGCCGCCGACGATCACCATGATCAGGAGGTTGCTGATCATCACCACGTCGATCAGGCCCAGCACCACCAGCATGATCAGCGTCTCGTTCAGCTTGGTGATCGCCTCGCCGGCGGCCGGCTTGTAGCCCACGCTTTTCACGAGCAGGTCGACCGCGGGCTGGTGGCCGAAGGCCGCTTCGACCAAGTGGACGAGTTCGACCCAGAAGTGGAAGACGTAGACGCCCTGCGCGATGATGAGCCCCAGGTACAGCGGCAATTGCAGCCAGCGGCTGGCGAAGATGAGGTTCGGAAGCGGGCGCAGGCGCGGCTTAACGCGGTGGGAATCGGGCGTCATGGAGGGGGAGAAACGGGGATTGCGGCGGATTTTAGGTGCCCGCCTGTGCGAGCATCGTGACCTTCCTGCCGCCCGGTGCGCGACGCGCCAGAGTAAGGGGGTCGTAAGAGCCCCTGGCTAGCGTCGCGGGTTGTTGTCATTTCGCCCATCAGGAGACACGCATGAGCGCTGCCGAGAGTTCGCACGAGCCGAAGACCTATGCCCCGCCCGAGGCCGCCGTGCGCGGCGCGCACGTGTCGGGCATGGACGGCTACCAAACCCTGGTCGACGAGGCCAGTGCCGATCACGAGGCGTACTGGGGCCGGCTGGCCCGCGAACTGCTGTCTTGGAAGACGCCGTTCACCAAGGTGCTCAACGAAGGTGAAGCGCCGTTCTACAAGTGGTTCGAGGACGGCACGCTGAACGTGTCGTACAACTGCCTGGACCGCAACGTCGAGCGCGGGCTGGGTGACAAGACCGCGCTCATCTTCGAGGCCGACGACGGCACCGTCACCCGCGCCAGCTACAAGGACCTGCTGGCCCGCACCTGCCGCATGGCCAACGCGCTGCGCGCGCGTGGCGTGAAGAAGGGCGACCGCGTCGTCATCTACATGCCCATGAGCATCGAAGGCGTGGTCGCCATGCAGGCCTGCGCGCGCATCGGCGCCACGCATTCGGTGGTGTTCGGCGGCTTCTCGGCCCAGAGCCTGCGTGACCGGGTTCAGGACGCCGGCGCGGTGATGCTGATCACCGCCGACGAGCAGCAGCGCGGCGGCAAGTCGCTGCCGCTGAAGGCCATCGTCGACGAAGCCATCGGCCTGGGCGGCTGCGAGACGTTGAAGAACGTCATCGTCTACCAGCGAACCGGCGGCAACATCGCCTGGAACGACAAGGTGGACGTCTGGCTTCACGACGCGCTGGCGGGCCAGCCCGACAGCTGCGAGCCGGAATGGGTCGGTGCGGAGCATCCGCTCTTCCTCCTCTACACCTCAGGCTCGACCGGCAAGCCCAAGGGCGTGCAGCATTCCAGCGGCGGCTACCTGCTGCACGCGGCGCTGACGACCAAGTGGACCTTCGACCTGAAGCCGGAAGACGTGTTCTGGTGCACCGCCGACATCGGCTGGGTCACCGGCCACACCTACATCACCTACGGCCCGCTGGCGCTGGGAGGCACCGAGATCGTCTTCGAAGGCGTGCCGACCTACCCCGACGCCGGACGCTTCTGGAAGATGATCCAGGACCACAAGGTCTCGATCTTCTACACCGCGCCGACAGCGATCCGTTCGCTGATCAAGGCGGCGGAGGCGAACGAGGCCGTGCATCCCAAGCGTTATGACCTGTCCAGCCTGCGCTTGCTGGGTTCGGTCGGCGAGCCCATCAACCCGGCCGCGTGGGAGTGGTATCACCAGCATGTGGGCGGTGGCCGCTGCCCGATCGTCGACACCTTCTGGCAAACCGAAACCGGCGGCCACATGATCACCCCGCTGCCGGGCGCGACGCCGCTGGTGCCGGGTTCGTGCACATTGCCGTTCCCGGGCATCGACGCCGCCGTGGTCGACGAAACCGGCAACGAGGTTCCGAACGGCCAGGGCGGCATCCTGGTCATCCGCAAGCCCTGGCCGAGCATGATCCGCACGATTTGGGGCGACCCCGAGCGCTTCAAGAAGAGCTACTACCCGCCCGAGCTGAAGGGCTTCTACCTGGCGGGCGACGGGGCCATCCGGGACGCCAAGACCGGCTACTTCACCATCACCGGCCGCATCGACGACGTGCTGAACGTGTCGGGCCACCGGATGGGCACGATGGAGATCGAGTCGGCGCTGGTGTCGCATACCGACCTGGTGGCCGAAGCCGCGGTCGTCGGTCGGCCGGACGAGACCACCGGCGAGGCCATCTGCGCCTTCGTGGTCCTGAAGCGCCCGCGGCCCACCGGCGAGGAGGCCAGGAAGATCGCCAAGGAGCTGCGCGACTGGGTCGGCAAGGAGATCGGCCCGATCGCCAAGCCCAAGGACATCCGCTTCGGCGACAACCTGCCCAAGACCCGCTCCGGCAAGATCATGCGCCGCCTGCTGCGCTCGATCGCCAAGGGCGAGCAGATCACCCAGGACACATCCACCTTGGAGAATCCGGCGATCCTGGCCCAGCTGTCGGAGAACAACTGAAACCGTCCGCGCGCCCCCCAAAGGTTGGGGATGACGCGCGGCACCGGAGCCTGCCGGCCTGTACAGTGCGCGCCGTTCCCTCGAAAGGCGCGGTATGACATTCCGGATCCTCCTTGTCGGCAGCGCGGCGTTGGCCGCGGCCACCTTGGCTCATGCCCAGGCCAGCGACGTGCGCGAGCGCGAGATCAGCGTGCCCAAATGCGCGCAGCCGGTGGCCAAGGTGATCGTCAGCGAGATCAAGTGCAAGTCGGCCGACTGCAGCGGCGGCGCCGGCCAGCAGGACCCGCGGCGCTACCGCTGGTGGGAGTACATGGGCACGGGTGGGGGCACGGTACGGCAGCCCACCTACACGGGCGTCGGGACCGGCATGACGGACATGCTGTCCACCGCCCTCAGCCAGACCGGCTGTTTCGAGGTGATGGAGCGTGCCCAGCTTGACGAGATCAACAAGGAGCTGGCGCTGGTCGGCAAGAAGGTCCAGGTCGAGGCAGCGGACATCATGATCGTCGGCTCGATCACCTCGCTCGGCTTCGAGCAGAGCTCGACCGGCCTGGGTGCGCTGGGCGGGCTGTTCAAGGGGCCGCTGTCCATCGTCGCGGGCAGCGTCGACTTCAAGAAGACCAAGGTCCACATGAACATGGACCTGCGCGTCGTCGACATCAACAAGGCCAAGATCGTCGGTTCGCGCACGCTGCAGGCCGACAACGAACGCAGCGGCTTCGGCCTGTCGGGCGCCGGGTGGGGTGGTGGCGTGGGCCTCGGGGGCAGCCACGCCAGCATCACAGGCTCGCCGCTGGAAGAGGTGGCCCGCGACATCCTCGTGCGCTCCACGGTCTTCATCACCGATTCACTGGCCGGCCAGAACGTCACGGAACGCGTGACGCTGGCCGCCGACGAGAAGAAATAGGCTCGTGAAATAGGCTCGTGCACAAACGCGAAGGCCCCGCATGCGGGGCCTTCGTTCATTCGCACGGTATGACGCTCACTTCTGCGTCAGCACCCAGTCGGCGAGTTGCTTGGCTTCGGCGGCATTGACGCCCGGGTTCGCGGGCATCGGCACCGCGCCCCAGACGCCGGAGCCACCCTTCTGGATCTTGTCGGCCAGCTTCGCGGCGGCGTCCTTCTGGCCGGCGTACTTGGCGGCGACGTCCTTGTAGGCGGGGCCGACCAGCTTCTTGTCGACGGCGTGGCAGGCCATGCAGGCCTTCTTCTGCGCCAGGTCGGCGCTGGCGACGGCCGGGCCGGTCACCAGTACGGCGGCAGCGGCAGCGAGGAGAGCAGCAATCTTCATGGGGTCCTTTCTTGGCGAGGCGCGTGGCCTTGGCTGTGGAGTACAGTTTGCTGTTTTCAACGGAGTTTAGCCGGCGCGGTTGACCCAGCCGCCGGCAAAAGGGCAAAGCGGCATGTGGTTCCTGGGCCTCGGGTGCATCCTGGTGCTGCTGAAGTGGGCCGACCTGACGGCAGTGGCCGCCTGGTCGTGGTGGGCCGTGCTGTCCCCGTTCGCCGCGGCCGCCATCTGGTGGGTCATTGCCGACGCCACCGGCTACACGAAGCGGAAAGAGGCCGAGCGGGAAGACCGCCGAGTCGCCGAGCGGCGCGAACGCCACCTTGAGAACCTGGGCCTGAACTTCAAGCGCCCCGGCTCCCCGGCCGGCAAGCCGCGCGGGCCGACCGACAACGGCCGGTCCTGACGCTCCCCTCGGCCGGCATCAATCCTCGAAGCGGTCGAGCACCGCGCCGTGACTTGCACTGGCCGCGTTCTTCGCGAACTTGGCGAGCACGCCCCGGGTGTAGCGCGGGGCAGGACGCTTCCAGGCGGCGCGGCGGCGTGCCAGTTCGGCATCGTCGACGTTCAGCTGCAGCAGCAGCTGGTGTGCATCGATGGTGATCGAGTCGCCTTCCTGGACCAGCGCGATCGTTCCTCCCTCGTAGGCCTCGGGCGCGACGTGGCCCACCACCATGCCCCAGGTGCCGCCGGAGAAGCGGCCGTCTGTGACCAGGCCCACGCTTTCACCCAGCCCCTGGCCGATCAGTGCGCCCGTCGGAGCCAGCATCTCAGGCATGCCCGGCCCGCCCTTGGGGCCCAGGTAGCGCAGCACCATGACGTCGCCGGCGACGATCTGCTTGGCCATGATCGCGGCCAGCGCGGACTGCTCGTCGTCGAAGACACGGGCCGGGCCGGTGATCACCGGGTTCTTCAGTCCGGTGATCTTGGCCACACAGCCTTCGAGGGCCAGGTTGCCGCGCAGGATGGCGAGGTGGCCGTGCTCGTAGATCGGTTGTGCGATGTCGCGGATGACGTCCTGGTCGGCGCGTGGCGTGTCCGGAACGTCGGCCAGGTTCTCGGCCACCGTCTTGCCGGTGATCGTGATGCAGTCGCCATGCAGGAGGCCGGCCTTGAGCAGGATCTTCATGACCTGCGGAATGCCGCCAGCTCGGTGCAAGTCGACTGCCAGGTACTTGCCGCTGGGTTTCAGGTCGCACAGCACAGGAATCTTCTTGCGCATGCGCTCGAAGTCGTCGATGGTCCACTCGACGCCCGCGGCGTGGGCAATGGCCAGGAAGTGCAGCACGGCATTGGTCGAACCGCCGGTCGCCATGATGACCGCGACCGCGTTCTCGATGCTCTTCTTCGTGACGATGTCGCGCGGCTTCAGGTCCGCCTTCACCGCGTTCACGAGTACCTCGGCGGCGCGGCGCACCATGCCGACGATCTCGTCCTCGACGTTGGCCATCGTGGATGCGAAGGGCAGGCTGACCCCCAGCGCCTCGAAGGCAGAGGACATGGTGTTGGCGGTGTACATGCCGCCGCAGGAGCCACTGCCGGGGATGGCGCGGCGCTCGATCTGGCAGAAGTCCTCCTCGCTCATCTTGCCGGCGGAGAACTGCCCGACCGCCTCGAACACGCTGACGATGTTGAGGTCCTGGCCCTTGTAGTGCCCAGGCAGGATGGTGCCGCCGTAGACGTAGAGCGACGGCACGTTGGCCCGCAGCATGCCCATCAGGCCGCCGGGCATGTTTTTGTCGCAGCCGCCGATGACCATCACACCGTCCATCCACTGGCCGCCGACGCAGGTCTCGACGCAGTCGGAGATCACCTCGCGCGAGACAAGGCTGTACTTCATGCCCTCGGTGCCCATGGCCATGCCGTCGCTGATGGTCGGCGTCCCGAAGATCTGCGGGTTGGCGCCAGCGGCCTTCAGGCCGTCGACCGCGGCATCAGCAAGACGCTGCAAGCCGGAGTTGCAGGGCGTGATCGTCGAATGCCCGTTCGCCACGCCGATCATCGGCTTGCCGAAGTCGCCCTCGGTGTAGCCCATGCCGTAGTACATCGAGCGGTTGGGGGCGCGAGCGACGCCCTCGGTGATGTTCTTCGAACGGCGGTTGGCGGCTGACATGGCGGCGGCTCCTGGCGGTTGGCGACGGGGCCGCAGTATCGGCCGCGCGCCAAGCGGCCGTCCAATATATTTCTGGCTGCCCAGTAATTCATGGAGCATATCAACCGATGATCGAACTCCGATCGCTGCGCCAGTTCCTCGCCCTGGCCGAGGAGCTCCACTTCGGCCGCGCCGCAGCCCGGCTCCACATCACCCAGCCCCCCCTGACGCTGGCGATCCAGGCGCTGGAACGCGAACTGGGCGCGACGCTGTTCGAACGCACGCGCCGAAGCGTCGCGCTGTCCCCCGCGGGCCAGGCGCTGGTCGCGCCGGTGCGGCGCCTGCTGGCCGCGGCCGATGAGTTGCCGCGGCTGGCGCAATCGGCCGCGGCCGGGCGCTCCGGGCAGTTGCGGCTGGCCTTCGTCTCCAGCATCGCCTATGGGCCGCTGCCGGAATGGCTGCGTGCCTTTCGCGACACCCATCCCGACGTCGCGCTGCAGCTGCGCGAGGCCACGCTCGACGTTCAGCTGGCGGCCTTCGATGCCGACGAGATCGACGCCGGGTTCATGCTGCACGCGCCGCAGGCGGCACCGGCGGGTTTTGCCACCTGGCGCGCCCTGGCCGAGCCCCTGGTGATGGCGCTGCCCGAGCAGCATGCGGCCGCACGGCGCCGCATGCTGCAATTCGACGCAGTCGCGGCCGAGCCGCTGGTGATCTTTCCGCGCCAGATCGCGCCATCGCTGTACGACGCAGTCCTGTCGGCCTACCGTGCAAAGGGCGCGACACCGCAGATCGCGCAGGAGGCGATCCAGATGCAGACGATCGTCAACCTGGTCTCTGCGGGAATGGGGGTGGCGTGGGTGCCGGAGTCGGTCACCCGGCTTCAGCGACCGGGCGTGGTCTACCGGAAGGTGTCGGGCATGGACCTGCGCTGCGAAACCAGCCTGGTCTGGCGCGAGCCGGCGTTACCGGTCGTCGCGCGCTTCGTCGAGCAGGTGACGGCGCTGCAGCGACAATCCGGCCCCGCTGCGGCACGCTCCGCCGCAGCTTCTCGCGGAGTCTCTTGATGCTGGTGCATCCGAACATCGATCCGGTCGCGCTGTCCCTCGGGCCAGTGCAAATTCATTGGTACGGGCTGACCTACCTCGCCGCCTTCGGCCTGTTCTACCTGCTCGCGGCGCGGCGCGCCCGGCTGCCCTGGCACGCCCAGGCGGGCTGGACACGGCGCGACATCGAAGACCTGCTCTTCTGGGGCATGGTCGGCGTGGTGCTCGGTGGCCGGCTCGGCTACATCCTCTTCTACAAGCCCGGCGAGTACCTGGCCAATCCGCTGCAGGTCTTCGCGGTGTGGAAGGGCGGCATGTCCTTCCATGGCGGCATGCTGGGGGTGATCGCCGCGATGGCGCTCTACGCGCGCAGCCGCGGCCGAAGCTTCCTCGAGGTGACGGACCTCATCGCACCTTGCGTTCCGACGGGCCTGGCGTCCGGGCGCGTCGGCAACTTCATCAACGGCGAGCTATGGGGGCGGCATGCCGACCCGTCGCTGCCGTGGGCAATGGTCTTTCCCCAAGCCCCGGACCGGCTGCCGCGGCATCCCTCGCAGGTGTACCAGTTCGCGCTGGAGGGATTGCTGCTCTTCGTACTGCTGTGGTGGTACGCATCCAAGCCCCGGCAGCGCGGGCAGGTGTCGGGCGCCTTCCTCTTCGGCTACGGCGTGTTCCGCTTCGTGGCCGAGTACTTCCGCGAGCCGGATGCCCACCTGGGCCTGCTGGCGCTGAACATGAGCATGGGCCAATGGCTCTGCGTCCCGATGATCGTGGCCGGCGCGGCGCTGTGGCGTTGGGCTGCTCGCCGTCCCATGGAGTGAACAAAGCGCGATGCGACAAATCTTCGTCGACACCGAAACCACCGGCCTGAACCCCGAGAGCGGCGACCGCATCGTCGAAATCGGCTGCGTCGAGATGGTCAATCGCCGCCTGACCGGCGAAAACCGGCACTTCTACCTGAACCCCGAGCGCCCCGGCAGCGCCGACGCCATCCGCGTGCACGGCCTGACGGACGAGTTCCTGGCCGACAAGCCGAAGTTCGTCGAGGTGGCCGATGACCTGATCCGTTATCTGGAGGGAGCCGAGGTCATCATCCACAACGCAGCATTCGACGTGGGTTTCCTCAATGCCGAGCTGAAGCGGCTGGGGCGCCCGCTGTTCCACACGGTCGTGGCCAAGGTGACCGACACGCTGCTGATGGCCCGCGACATGTTCCCCGGCAAGGCGAACTCGCTCGATGCACTGTGCAAGCGGCTGGAGGTGGACAACAGCCACCGTACGCTGCACGGCGCGCTGATGGATGCGGAACTGCTGGCCGAGGTGTACATCCGCCTCACGCGCGGCCAGGACTCGTTGGTCATCCACGAGGAGGAAGGCCCCGCGTCGACCCATGCCGATCACCTGGCGCGCGACCTGACGATCTTCGTGCTGCCTGTGGTCGAACCGACTGAAGCCGAACTGGCCGCTCACGAGGCCGTGTTGGCCGATCTCGACAAAGCGAGTGGAGGGAAGACCATCTGGCGTTTTGCTATGGCATAATCCGAGCTTCGCTGCTTCGGCAGTGACCCCGGAATACCGGGCGGTTAGCTCAGCGGTAGAGCACTGCCTTCACACGGCAGGGGTCGCAGGTTCGAACCCTGCACCGCCCACCAGATCATCTGGACACGACAACGGCGCCTCAGGGCGCCGTTTCTGTTTCCAGGCCTCTAGTCTCGAGGCCGCGTCGCCGGTTCAGGCGATCGCGAAGAAGTACACGTCCGACACGGTCGAGGGCAGCAGCAGAAAGCCCTTCAGGCGGTGCGAGTAGCTGAAGCGCGAGAACAGGCCGTCGGGCGGGGACGGCGGCGGCACGATCTGGTTGGCCGGATCGACCGGTATGACGCCGCGTACCCAGGGCTCGTGCGCCGCACCGGTCGGTGTGATGCTGGTGATCTCGGTCGTCCGGGACGTCTGCTGGTAGACCGCGACGCAGTTCAGCTCGTCGCACCAGCATGAACCGAAGCCGTCCACGCTGGACCTGAGCGCCAGCCCGCTGGAGCCGGTCCCATTCAGAATGGGCGTGTCGTGGGTGAACAACCCTTCGCCGATGCGCCAGGTATGAAGCGCGAAGGCACCACGCCGCAGGCCCACCAGTGACTGAAGGGAGGATGCGTAGTGCCATGCGTCCGAGGTGACCAGCGGCCGCTGCATGCCGCGTTGCCGGAAGCTCCAGTTGTCTGGATCGATCTCGATGATGCCGCTGGGTGATCGGCCGGCAATCCAGATCTTCCGTCGATCCGGATCCCAGGCTGACATGCCGATGCTCGCGCCGGGGTTCGCGACACTGCCGTAGTCGCACACCATGCTGGTCTCGCCGGCGTCATCGAGCAGGTAGGCACGGCGGATCACGCCCTCGCCCGAGTAATACATCGACGAGCCGCGAGTGATCAGCGGGCCCCGGCCCGGCACATGGATGCAGTTGTTGTACGTGTGCTGGGCCCGGATGCGGCCGTCGGCATAGAGGCCGGTCGACTCCTTGCCGTCGCGCGCGCTCAGTGCCGGGCCGGGCAGGGCGCCGCTGGGCGGGCGCATCATGCGCCACACGGGTTTCTCCGCGGCCAGTGCGAGCCGGTAGGGCTCGTTGCCGCCATCGTCCGTGTGGCCGCCCTTGACCGGGATGGTCAACTCATAACTCGTGTCGTCCCAGGTGGCGCCGCACCACGACAGGGCGCCCAGCGTCATGCCGCGGCCCATCCAGTCGGCGCCGCGCGGGGTGATGTCCTGCGGCGGGACGCCCGGGTCGATCGTCGACAGCGGCGCGATACCCAGCTTGCCCCACGTGTAGCGCGCGATGGCGCGGCGCCAGGCGGGCCACGTCTCCCGGATGTGGCCATCCTTCGTGCCATCGATGCGCCGCGGCGCCTCTCTCGGAGTGGCCAGCGCTGAGCCGGTCGAGGAGAGCGCGAGGCTGGAGGAAAGGAATCGTCTGCGGTCCAAGGTCAATCCCGTGTCGCGCGTGGCCGGCGCCGCGTGCGTTGCTTGCGTGGTGATCGGTTGATTTTGCTGCGGATGGGAGGCCTCCACCGGCTGCACGGGCCATCGGCCGGCGCAGCGGTTTGGCGTTCTCCTACACGGCCTGCCCCCGCGGCAGCCCAGACTTGGCTGACTCGGCATTCATCGAGTACCGCCCCATGACCCCTGAACCCGCCGTGTCGTCGCTGCGCGTGCTGACGATCAACACGCACAAGGGCTTCACCTTCTTCAATCGCAGGTTCATCCTGCACGAGTTGCGCGATGCCATCCGAAGCGTGGCCGCCGACCTGGTGTTCCTGCAGGAGGTGCAGGGGGCGCACGAGGGTCATGCCCCCCGCTGGAAAAACTGGCCGGCGACGCCGCACTACGAATTCCTGGCTGACTCGCTGTGGCCGCAGTTCGCCTACGGCCGCAATGCCGTCTATCCACTCGGACACCACGGCAACGCGGTGCTGTCGAAGTGGCCCATCCTGCGCAGCGAGAACCGCGACGTGTCGATCGCCGGCCCCGAGCCGCGGGGGCTGCTGCACTGCGTGCTCGGCGTTCCCGGCGTGGAAGACGGGCTGCACGCGATCTGCGTGCACCTGGGGTTGCAGGAATCGCACCGCCAGCGCCAGCTCGAGCTGCTGTGCGGCCTGGTCAACACCGAGGTGCCGCCCGATGCGCCGCTGCTCGTGGCCGGGGACTTCAATGATTGGCGGCACCGGGCCCATCGCGTGCTGTCGCGGTGCGCGGGTCTGACCGAAGTCTTCCAGCGCCTGCACGGCCGCTCCGCCCGGACCTTTCCGGCGCACCTGCCGCTGCTGCGGCTGGACCGGATCTACGTGCGCAATGCCAGCGCGCACGAGCCGGTGATGCTGCCGCGCAAGCCGTGGTCGCACCTGTCCGACCATGTGCCGCTGGCGGCGGAGGTGCGCTTGTGAACGGTCGGGGGCTGGACATTGCGCTGGGGCGCGCCGCCGATGCGTGGCCCGAAGCGCAGGCGCCGCAGCACGGCTGGTGGTCCGCCGAACAGCGCGCCGCACGCCGAGCCGAGCGCGACGAACGCCGGCGCCGGCGCAAGAACCGCTGGACGCCGGGCAACGAGGTGCGCCTGCTCGAGAACGGCGAGGAATTCTTCCCGGCCGTGTTCGAGGCCATCGACGCCGCGCGCGAAGAGGTATTGATCGAGACATTCATCCTCTTCGAGGACAAGGTCGGGAACGCCTTGCGGGAGGTGGTCGTGCGTGCCGCAGGGCGTGGCGTGCGGGTGACGCTGCTGGTCGACGGCTTCGGTTCATCGGACCTCGGTGCCGCCTATGTCCAGGCGCTGGCCGATGCTGGCGTGCACCTGTGTGTCTTCGATCCCTGCCGCAGGGTCTTCGGCCTTCGTTTCAAGATCCTGCGCCGCATGCACCGCAAGCTGGTGGTGATTGACCGGGAGCTGGCTTTCATCGGCGGCATCAACTACTCCGCCGACCACCTCGGCGACTTCGGGCCCGAGGCGAAGCAGGACTATGCCGCCTCGGTGCAAGGACCGATCGTGGCGGAGATCCACGAGTTCATGCGGAGGCAGCTGCGCGACCATGCACGCGCGCAGCCGGCCGAGCGCCACGCCGCCCCGGCGCGCGAGGCGACGCGCTCGCTTTCGCCGCCCGCAGGCCGGGCGGAGACCATCTTCGTCACCCGCGACAACCACCTGCACCGCAACGCCATCGAGCGCCACTACCGCGCCGCCATCCGCAGCGCGCGTCAGCGCGTGGTCATCGCCAACGCCTACTTCTTCCCGGGTTATCTGCTGCTGCGCGAGCTGCGGCGGGCGGCGCAGCGGGGTGTTGACGTGCGGCTGATCCTGCAGGGCGAGCCGGACATGAAGATCGTGCGCGCGGCGTCGCTGCTGTACGAGTACCTGCAGCGCGACGGTGTTCGCATCTTCGAATACTGCAAGCGTCCGCTGCACGGGAAGGTGGCGCTGGTCGACGACCAATGGGCCACGGTGGGCTCGAGCAACCTCGACCCGCTGAGCCTGTCGCTGAACCTGGAAGCCAACCTGATCGTCCGCGACCACGCCTTCAACAGCGACCTGGCTGCGCGGCTCGAGCACCTGATGGCCACCAGTTGCCGCGAGGTGCCGGTGACGCCGGGCCGGCGCTGGCCGCTGCTGCACCAGGCCTGGACCACCTTCCTGTTCCACGTGCTGCGCGGTTTTCCGGTGTGGGCCGGATGGTTGCCGCGCCATGTCCCGCGGCTGGAGACGCTGGCGGCCCCATCGGACCGGCGCGGATAGCCGATGCGCGCCGAGCGGATTCCGACCGGCCCGCGGACACGCGCCGCACCGCCATCAGCGCCTCGGCCGGGCTCCGCACACCTCCAACCTGGGCGCGGTCGCTGGCATCTTCTGGGGCGGGTGCTCACCTGGGCCTTCTTCCTGCTCGTCGTCGTGCTGCTCGCACGGCAGGCGCGCAGCATCGACTGGGGCTCGGTAGGGCGGGCCCTCGTCCAGCTGCCCATCGCGGCGCTGGTCGGCGCGGTGCTGCTGACCGCGAGCAGCCACGCGCTGTATGCCTGTTATGAGCTTGTCGGCCGCCACTTGACGGGGCACCGCGTGCCCGCGCCGCGCGTGCTGGCGATCGGCGCGGCATCCTACGCGTTCAACCTGAACCTGGGTTCGTTGATCGGGGGCCTCGCGCTGCGCTACCGGCTCTATGCCCGATCCGGCCTGAAAGCGCCACAGGCGGCGCAGGTGATCGGCGCGAGCATCGCCACCAACTGGCTGGGCTACCTGGCGCTGGCCGGTGCGCTGCTGGCCTGGCGGCCGCTGGACCTGCCGCCCGGCTGGCGCCTGGACACGGCCGGGCTGCGCTGGCTGGGCCTGGCGATGCTGGCAGTGGCCGCCCTGTACCTGCTGGCCTGCCTGGTCGCACCACGCCGAGCATGGGATTGGCGCGGGCACCGGCTGACCACGCCGTCGGCACGGGCGGCGCTGCTGCAGCTCGGGCTGTCGATGCTGAACTGGATGACGATCGCCGGCGTGCTGTGGGTGCTGCTGCAGCAGCGCGTCGACTACCCGGGCGTGGCGATCGTGCTGCTGGTGGCGGCCGTCGCCGGCGTCATCACCCACGTCCCGGCCGGACTGGGGGTGCTGGAGACGGTGTTCATCGCGCTGCTGGCGCACCGCGTGGCAGAGGCCGAGCTGCTGGCCGCGCTGATCGCCTACCGCGCCATCTACTACCTGGCGCCCCTGGCCGCCGGCAGCCTGATGCTGTGGCGGCTGGAGCGGTCGCCGCGGCTCGGTTCATCCGCCGCCGCGCCGGACCTGCGTTAGGTCACATGCCGGCGTAGTTCGGCCCGCCACCACCTTCGGGCGTTACCCAGACGATGTTCTGCGTCGGATCCTTGATGTCGCAGGTCTTGCAGTGCACGCAGTTCTGCGCGTTGATCTGCAGCCGTTCGCCACCACCCTCGCTCGGCACGAATTCATAGACGCCAGCGGGACAGTAGCGGCTCTCCGGTCCGGCATAGGTGGCCAGGTTCACCGCCACTGGCACCCGCTCGTCCTTCAGCGTGAGGTGCGCGGGCTGGTTCTCTTCGTGGTTGGTGTTGCTGACGAAGACCGAGGACAGGCGGTCGAAGGTGAGCTTCCCGTCAGGCTTGGGATAGACGATCTTCGGGCATTCCGCCGCCGGCTTCAGCCAGGCGTGGTCGGGCTTCGTGCTGTGCAGTGTCCACGGCGGGGACTTGATGCCGATCTTCGGCATCAGCCATTGCTCGATGCCTGTCATCGCGCTGCCCACCAGCTTGCCGTGCTTGAACCAAAGCTTGAAATTCTTGGTGCGCTTCAGTTCCTCGTGCAGCCAGCTGCGCTCGAAGGCGGCCGGGTAGGCTGACAACTCATCATGTGAGCGGCCAGCGGTGACGGCCTCGAAAACCGCATCCGCCGCAAGCATGCCGGTCTTGATCGCCGCGTGGCTGCCTTTGATGCGGGAGGCGTTGAGGTAGCCCGCGTCGCAGCCGATCAGCGCGCCACCTGGGAACACGGTTTTCGGAAGCGACTGCAGCCCGCCGTTGTTGATCGCCCGCGCGCCGTAGCCGATGCGCTTGCCGCCTTCGATGTGCTTGCGGATCGAGGGATGCGTCTTCCAGCGCTGCATCTCCTCGAACGGGCTCATCCACGGATTCTGGTAGTCCAGCCCCAGCACGAAGCCCAGCGTCACCTTGTTGCCTTCCAGGTGGTAGAGGAAGCCGCCGCCGAACGTGTCGTCCTCGATCGGCCAGCCGGTGGTGTGCACGACCAGGCCCGGCTGCGCCTTGGCGGGATCGATCTCCCACAGCTCCTTGATGCCGATCGCGAAGCTGGGCGGGTCGCGCCCTTCGTCGAGCCTGTACTTGGCAATCAGCCGGCGGCCCAGGTGGCCACGCGCGCCTTCGGCAAAGATGGTGTACTTGCCCAGCAACTCCATGCCGAGCTGAAAGCCCTCATGAGGCTGCCCGTCCTTGCCGATGCCGAGATTGCCGGTGGCCACGCCGCGCACCGCGCCTTTCTCGTCATAGAGCACCTCCGCCGCCGCAAAGCCGGGGAATACCTCGACGCCCAGCGCCTCCGCCTGCTCGCCCAGCCACTTCACGACCGCGCCCAGGCTGATCACGTAGTTGCCGTGGTTCTCCATGCACTCGGGCATCAGCCACTCGGGCTGCTTCGCGGTGCCACCGTCGGCACTGAGGAAGAGGATTTCGTCGGCCGTCACGGGCTGGTTCAGTGGCGCGCCGCGATCCTTCCAGTCCGGGATCAGCTCGGTGATGGCGATGGGGTCCATCACCGCGCCTGAAAGGATGTGCGCGCCGGGCTCCGAACCCTTTTCGAGGACGACGACCGACAACTCCTTGCCCGCCGATGACGCCAGCTGCTTCAGCCGGATCGCGGTCGCCATGCCGCCAGGCCCGCCGCCGACGATCACGACGTCGTATTCCATGGCCTCCCGCGGGCCGTACTGCTCGAGGATCTCCTGGGACGTCATGTCAGTAACGCCCGTCGGTTCTGAAAGTACCGACAGCCCCCGTGGGGGGCAGCGAGCGCAGTGAGCGTGGGGGCAAGTTCATGCAAGGCTGTCCGGGTTGATGGGGAGCGGGGCGGATTCTACGCGGGGCCCCTCAAAAAACGAACGATCGTGCTTTTTTGGAGAGACCACTCGACGCGCCCGGGCAGGATGCTCGCCGAAGCCAACCGGGCTTGTCTGTCGCTGGCTTGTCAGACGGGGTGGGGAAGCTGCGTGCTATCGTCCCCGCCACATCCCCTTACCGCTTACGCGCGAGTGCCATGAGCTACTGCATCGATCTCTCCGGCCGCGTGGCCTTCATCACCGGTGCATCCAGCGGCCTGGGTGCGCAGTTCGCGCGCACGCTCAGCGGTGCGGGCGCGGCGGTGGTGCTGGCCGCCCGCCGCATCGAGCGGCTGAAGACCCTGCGCGCCGAGCTCGAGTCCCAGGGCGGAGATGCCCACGTGGTGGAACTGGACGTGACCGATCCGGACAGCATCAAGTCCGCCGTCGCGCATGCTGAAACCGAGATGGGCACGATCGACATCCTGGTCAACAACTCCGGTGTCAGCACGACGCAGAAGCTGGTCGACGTCACGCCCGAGGACTTCGACTTCGTGATGGACACCAACACCCGCGGCGCGTTCTTCGTTGCCCAGGAAGTGGCCAAGCGCATGATCGCCCGCTCGCGCGGAGCGGCGCCGGGCACCTTCACCGGCGGGCGCATCGTCAACGTGGCGTCGATGGCCGGACTGCGGGTGCTGAGCCAGATCGGCGTCTACTGCATGAGCAAGGCCGCCGTCGTGCACATGACGCGCGCGATGGCGCTGGAATGGGGCAAGTTCGGCATCAACGTCAATGCGCTGTGCCCGGGCTACATCGACACCGAGATCAACCACCACCACTGGCAGACCGAGGCCGGGCAGAAGCTGGTCGGCATGCTGCCGCGCAAAAGGGTGGGAGAGCCGAAGGACCTGGACGCGGCACTGATGATGCTGTGCGCCAACGAAAGCCATTTCATCAACGGCGCGGTGCTGTCGGCCGATGACGGCTTCGGAGCCTGACGGTCCGATGCGTGCGCTGACCCCACTCGAAGCCCGCGTGCTGGCCGTGCTGGTCGAGAAGCAGGCCACGGTGCCGGACACCTACCCGCTGTCGCTCAATTCGCTGGTGGCCGGCTGCAATCAAAAGACCGCCCGCGACCCGGTCATCAACGCCGGCGAGTCCGACGTGCTGGCCGCCGTGGACGGCCTGAAGAGCCTGAGCCTGGTGTTCGAGACCAGCGGCAGCCGCGTCTCGCGCTACGAGCACAACATGACCCGCGGCATGGCCATCCCCAGCCAGGCGACCGCGCTGCTGGCAGTGCTGATGCTGCGCGGCCCGCAAACCGCGGCCGAGTTGCGCGCCAACTGCGAACGCCTGCATCGCTTCGCTGACATGTCGTCCGTGGAAGGCTTTCTCAACGAACTGGCCGAGCGCTTCCCGCCGCGGGCGGTGCTGTTGCCGCGCGCCCCGGGCGCGCGCGAGGCGCGCTGGGCCCACATGCTGTGCGGCGAGGTTCAGATGATCGCCGAGCGCGCGGCGCCGACAGGATCCGACGAGGACCGCATCACGGTCGGCGAACTCGTCGCACTGAAGGCGGAGCTGAAGCGGCAAGGCGATGAGCTGGCTGCGCTGAGGGCGCTGGTGCAGCGAATGGCCTCCGAGCTGGGCATCGAGGCCCCGCCGGCGAGCTCATGATCACCGTGCTCCATTCACACTGAACGCCGATGCGCTTCGACCTGCCCGACAATCGCAAGCTCAGCTTCGAGATGTTGATCCCCATCCGCTGGGGTGACATGGACGCGATGGGCCACGTCAACAACACCGTCTACTTCCGCTACCTGGAGACGGTGCGCATCGAGTGGTTCCGCAGCTTCGGCTGCCAGCCCGATCCGTCGGGCACGGGCCCGGTGATCATCAACGCCTTCTGCAGCTTCATGCGGCAACTGGAGTACCCCGGCGAAGTACTCGCGAAGCACTATGTCGGCGAGCTGGGCCGCAGCTCGTTCGATACCTTCGTGACGCTGGAACGGACCGACCTGCCCGGCCTGGTGCATGCCAGCGGCGGCGCCACCATCGTGTGGACGGATTTCCGAGCGCAGAAGTCCGTGCCGGTGCCGGACGAGGTGAGGGCGCTGATCGCCGCGCTGTGAGCCGCCGCCGTTCCTAACCGAAAAAAAGCGCGGCCACGCCGACACGCTGACGGCACGATGCCTCTTCAACCCGACAGCAGCTTGTTGACCAGCTCGGCCGTCGTCGCCGCACCCACTTTGCGCATCAGCCGGGCGCGGTAGACGTCGACCGTGCGCGGACTGATCGCGAGCTGCTTGCCGATCTGCTTGCTCGTCATGCCCTCGATCAGCAGCGCGGCGATCTCCCGTTCGCGCGCGGTGAACTCCACGCGCAGCTTGCGCCGGGACGACAGGTCCTCGAAGGCCCAGATGCCTGCGGCATGCGGATGCGCCGGGTCCAGCGCGCGGCCAGTGACGTGGCACCAGAACAGTTCGCCTTTCGCCTGGCCGTCCAGCCGCTTCATCACCCGTTCGTCGGCGTAGCGGCCCTGCGCGTCCAGGCTCGCGACGATGCGGTCGCCCGCGCGTTCGAATTCGTCCACGGTGGGGTACAGCACCTCGAACGAGCGGCCGATCAGCTGGTCGCGCGCGGCACCGAACATGGCCAGCAACTGCTGGTTGCAGTCGACGATCTGGCGCTGGCGCGACAGCACCAGGCCGATCGGCGCCAGATCGAAGGCGGTGCGGTAGTCGAGCGCGATGTCCACGATGTGTCTTCAGCCACCCTCGTGGCAATGTTTAGGCGATATTGCGTAACCCTACTTAATGGAGTAAGTAGTACGCTTCGCGGCTCGCGCAATCTACTCTGGAAGAGACCGTGGCATGAACAAGATTTATCCCAATGCGGCGGCGGCGCTGGACGGCATCGTCCAGGACGGCCAACTGCTCGCCGTCGGGGGCTTCGGCCTCTGCGGCATCCCCGAGGCGCTGATCGACGCGCTGCTGGCCACGGGTGCCAAGGACCTGACGGCGATCTCAAACAACGCCGGCGTCGACGGCTTCGGCCTCGGCAAGCTGCTGCAGACGCGGCAGATCAAGAAGATGATCTCGAGCTACGTCGGCGAGAACAAGGAGTTCGAGCGCCAATACCTGGCGGGCGAGCTGCAGCTGGAATTCACGCCGCAGGGCACGCTGGCCGAGAAGCTGCGCGCCGGCGGCGCCGGCATCCCGGCGTTCTTCACCCGCACCGGCGTCGGCACGCTGGTGGCCGAGGGCAAGGAAACCCGCGAGTTCGACGGCCACACCTACGTGATGGAACGCGCGCTGGTGCCCGACGTGTCGCTGGGCAAGGCCTGGAAGGCCGACAAGTCCGGCAATTTGATCTTCCGGCGCACGGCGCGCAACTTCAACCCGGCCGTGATCATGGCCGGCAAGATCAGCGTCGTGGAAGTCGAAGAGATCGTCGAGACCGGCACCTTCGACCCCGATTCGATCCACCTGCCCGGCATCTACGTGCACCGCCTGGTGCTCAACGCCACGCCCGAGAAGCGCATCGAGAAGCGCACCACCAAAGAAAACCCGAAGGGGATCTGACATGGCCTGGACCCACGACGAGATGGCGGCGCGCGCCGCGCAAGAGCTGCAGGACGGCTTCTACGTGAACCTGGGCATCGGCCTGCCGACCCTGGTCGCCAACTTCGTGCCGCCGGACAAGGAAGTCTGGCTGCAGAGCGAGAACGGCATGCTGGGCATCGGCCCCTTCCCGAGCGAGGCCGAGGTGGATGCGGACCTGATCAACGCCGGCAAGCAGACCGTCACCACGCTGCCGGGCTCGTCGATCTTCGGCTCGCACGAGAGCTTCGCCATGATCCGGGGCGGCAAGATCAACCTGTCCATCCTCGGTGCGATGCAGGTCACCGCCACCGGCGACATCGCCAACTGGATGATCCCCGGCAAGATGGTCAAGGGCATGGGCGGCGCGATGGACCTGGTGGCCGGCGTGGCCCGCGTGCTGGTGCTGATGGAGCACGTGGCCAAGAAGAAGGACGGCACGATCGACCTGAAGATCCTGCCGAAGTGCACGCTGCCGCTCACCGGCATCGGCGTCGTCAACCGGATCATCACCGACCTGGCCGTGATGGACGTGACGCCTGAAGGCCTGAAGGTGGTCGAGATCGCGCCCGGCGTGTCCTTCGACGAGCTGCAGTCCAAGACCGGCGTGACGCTGATCCAGTGATGCGCGGGTGACCGAGCAGCGGCCGGCGCCGGACCGTGCGCGGGCCGGCGAGGGTGCGCCGGCCGCGCATGCCGCGTTGCGTGCGCGGGTCCTGCTGCTGCTGGTCTCCATTGGGCTGGTGGTGCACGGATCGCTGTATCCGTGGTACTTCGAGTTGCCAGCGTCCGTCGCTGAAGCGCTGCGCGACTTGCTCGGCCGGCGGCGTTGGTGGACGCGCTGGGACGACGTGATCGGCAACGTCGTGCTCTTCCTGCCGCTGGGTGCGATGGGTCTGTGGCTGGCCCGGGCCTGGACGGCGCGCGGGCGCGCCGTGGTGGCCGTTCTGGCCTCAGGCGTGGCCCTGGCGCTCGGGCTGCAGCTGCTGCAACTCTTCGTGCCCTCGCGCGACGCCGAGCTGACCGACGTGCTGTGGAATGGCGTCGGACTGGTGTCCGGCCTTGGCCTCGCGCTGCTGACCCCGGCCGCGCAGGTGGGCCTGGCGGGGCCGCCAGCAGGGCGGACCGCCGAGCAGTCGGCCCAACTCGGGCTCGCGGCGATGCTCGCCGTGCTCTGGCTCGTCCTGCACTGGTGGCCCTTCGTTCCAGCGATCAGCCTGGCCGCGGTGAAGGGCGCGCTGCTCGCCGTGTGGACCACGCCGCGCTGGAGCTCGCCGATGGTGTTGGAGGCGGCGCTGGGCGTGCTGGTCATCGCCGAGCTGACGCGCCCACTGTCGCGCCGCGTGCGGCTGATGCTCGCGCTGTGCACGCTGTCGATCGCAGGGCGGCTGTTCAACGTCCAGGCCGTGCTGCCGCCGTCCTGGGGACTGGGACTGGGAGGCGGACTGGCGCTTGCCGTGCTGGCCTGGCGTGCGCCCGCATCCACCATGCGGCGGCTCCTGTTCTGGGCCGTGGTGCTGTGGTTCGTCGCCGATGGGCTGCGTCCGTACCGCCTTGCGCCGTCCGCGCGCGAGTTCGAGTGGTTGCCGTTCGCCGCGCTGCTGCATGGCTCCATGCTGGGCAACTTGCTGGGCCTGTGCTGGAACCTGTTCTGGCTGGGCGCTGCGGTGTCCCTCGGTGGCCCGGGCCGTGGTGCCTCGGGCCGATCGACGCTGGCGCTGATGCTCGGCGTCGCCGTGCTGGAAGGCCTCCAGACCCGGCTACCGGGCCGCCACCCGGACATCACGCCCGCGCTGCTGCCGGCGCTGTGGTGGCTGGCATCGCACGCGGTACTGCCGGCCCGACAGGAAGATCAGCGTCTCTAACCAGTTATCCGAACGTCGAGCGGCTCACGCAGGCACCTGGCCGCGGCCGGCGGTCTCGAGCCTGGTCCACAGCGGCACCAGCCGCGCATCCGCCAGCACGCGCAGTTCCGTCTCCGGCCACAACGAGTCGCGGCCGATCGTGCTGATGCGGTAGCGCAGCTCGCGCAGCGCCAGGTCGACGTCGAAGCGCTCGCGCGGATCGACCAGGTCCGCCGGAAGCGACCACAAGCCCATCGCGTTCCAGGCGATGCGCAGCCGCCGCAAGCGGTAGGCCGCGCGCTGTGCAACGCGTTGCGACGATCCTTCCAGTTGCCCGCTGATGGCCTCGGCCATGTCCTGCATGCGGTGCAGCGCGGCATCGAGCTGTTCCATGTCGGCGCGCGTGCTGTCGCCTGGCGGCATCGGGGGAACGGCCACCGGCTGCGCATCGGCCCAGCGCGTGACCGGACCGGCCCATGGGCCCGACAGCTCGCCAGGCACGAACTTCAGCGCAAAGGCAGTGCGTGCCGCGGAAGCAGGGCGACGGTCGACGATGCCCAGCACCAGTTCGACCACCGCCAACAGCTGTCCCAACGGCGAGACGGACGAACCCAGCAACTGGAACGGGTAGCCGGTGCCATCCAGGCGTTCGTGGTGCTCGCGCACGGCGCGCACCACGTCCTCCGGCGTTTCGCTCAGTTGCGCCAGCAGCATCGCGCCCACGTGCGGGTGAGCGGCGAGTTGCCGGTATTCGCTCAGGTCCAGCTGGCGTCCGCCGGCCAGGTAGGCCGGGTTGGTATAGACCTCGCCGAAGTCGTGGAGCAGGCCGGCCAGCATCGCGTGGCGGACGAATTCGGCCGGTGCCTGCACCTGGGCCGCCAGCGCACCGCACAGGGCCATCGCACGCACGGCATGGACCAGGCTGGCCCCCTGCCGCTGGTGCTGCGCCGCGGTCAGAAGCAGCCGCATCAGGGGTTGCAGGCGCAGCACGCCGACTCCGGCTCTCAGCACCGGCGCCGTCGCCTGCAGCAGCGATGCGAGTGGGTCGTCGCTGGCCAGCAGGTGTTCGAGCGCCTGGGCGATCAGGCGCGTGTCGACCCCATCGGCAATGTCCAGCGAGACCTTGCCCGGCTGCAGCAGCGCGGCGCGCACCAGTTGGCGGTGCAGGCCGGGGGCTTCGCGCAACTGCGCGGCCTGCAAACCGCCGCGGGGCAGTGCCGCCGCCAGCACGGGGGCTTCGTCGTCGCCCCCGGCGTTCGCCAGCGTCAATTGCGTGAAGGGATTGGACTGGAGAAACGCTGCGCTGGTGGTGGCGTCCAAGAATGAACCCGGGCAAAAGAGAGATGCCGCTGCTTTCGGCGCCAAGGCGGAGGCCCCGCAGCGGCGATCTAGAAATCCCGACAGCCGACCTGGTACTTCTTCACGATTCGCGGTCCGGCCTCAGGCCCGGGCCAGCGCGCGAGCGCACTCCGGCACCAGCGCCGAGCCGCGGTAGATCAAGCCGGTGTAGACCTGCACCAGGTCGGCTCCCGCGGCGCGCTTGGCCCGTGCATCCTCCGCGCCGAACACCCCGCCGACGCCGATGATCGGAAAGCCGGCGCCCAGCGCCTGGCGCAGGGCGGTGACGACCCGGTCGCTGGCGGCGCGAACCGGCGCGCCCGACAGGCCGCCTTGCTCCTCGGCATGCGGCAGGCCTTGCACGGCGTCGCGGGCGATGGTGGTGTTGGTCGCGATCACGCCGTCCAGGCCGTGGCGCTGCAGGGTCGCGGCGATCAGCGCCACCTGCTGTGCGTCCAGATCGGGAGCGATCTTCAGGAACATCGGCACGCGGCGCTTGTGCTGCCGCGCCAGCGCTTCGCGGCGGGTCTGCAGCGGGCCCAGCAGCGCGTCCAGCGCCTCGTCCGACTGCAGCGAGCGCAGGTTCTTCGTGTTGGGGCTGGAGATGTTGACGGTGACGTAGTCGGCATGCGGGTAGACGCCGTCCAGGCAGATCAGGTAGTCGTCGACCGCGCGCTCGATCGGGGTCGCGGCGTTCTTGCCGATGTTCAGGCCCAGCACGCCACCGTCCGCCCGAAAGCGGCGAGCGCGCCGCACGTTGTCGAGGAAGGCCGCCAGGCCAAGGTTGTTGAAGCCGAGCCGGTTGATCAGGGCCTGGGCTGCCGGCAGCCTGAACATGCGCGGCTTTGGATTACCGGGCTGGGCCTTGGGGGTCACGGTGCCGACTTCGATGAAGCCGAAGCCCATGGCGCCCAGGCCATCGATGCAGCGGCCGTTCTTGTCGAGGCCGGCCGCCAGGCCGATGCGGTTCGGAAACCTCAGTCCCGCGACGTTGACCGGATCGTCGATCCGCGGTTGCGACCACAGGCATTGCGCCGGGCTGTTCTGCAGCGACGCGATGGCGTCGAGCGTGAGTTCATGGGCACGCTCGGGGTCGAGTCCGAACAGGAACGGGCGGGTCAGTGCGTAGGGGACGAGGGCCATAATTCGCGATTGTCCCAAACGGCCTCGGGCCTGGATTCCAGATGACGCAAGACGAACTCAAGGCCCTGGTGGGGCGCGCCGCGCTGGCGCATGTGGTGCCCGGCAGCGTCGTGGGCGTGGGCACCGGGTCGACGGTGAATCACTTCATCGATGCGCTGGCGACGATCAAGGACCGCATCGCCGGCGCCGTCTCCAGTTCGGTGAAAAGCACCGAGCGCCTGCAAGCGCACGGCATCCCGGTGCTCGACGCGGCCACAGTGCAGAGCCTGCCGGTCTACATCGACGGCGCCGACGAGATCGACCCGCGCGGCTGCATGATCAAGGGCGGCGGTGCCGCGCTGACGCGCGAGAAGATCGTGGCCGACCTCGCCGACCGCTTCGTGTGCATCGTCGACGAGTCGAAGCAAGTGCCGGTGCTGGGGCGCTTCCCGCTGCCGGTGGAGGTGATTCCCATGGCGACGGCCCGGGTCGCGCGCCGCTTTGCCGCGTCCTTTGGCGGTCAGGCTGTTCTTCGTGCGGGCGTCGTGACCGACAACGGCAACCACATCCTCGACGTGCAGGGCCTGCGCATCGAAGATCCATTCGCAATGGAGAGCGAGATCAACCAGTGGCCCGGCGTGGTCACGGTGGGCATCTTTGCGCGGCATCGCGCGCGCGTCTGCCTGCTGGGCACGTCAGAAGGCGTCAAGACCCTGACTTTCGATTGAGCCTCGCGGCGAAGCGCGCGCAGTCCACCGCATCGAGCAGGCGCGCCGGTACCGGCATCGGTGCGCCCGTGATCCAGGCGGCCAGCACCTCGCCGGCCAGAGCGGCTTGCGTGAGTCCGCGCGAGCCGTAGGCAAAGGCGGCATGCAGCCCGGCACGGCGCTCGATGTCTCGCGGCTGCAGCGCAGGTCGCCCGGTTGCCGCGGCCGCCGGGAGCGGGCCCAGCAAGGGCATGCGGTCGGGCGTCTGCAGGCGCCAGCCGACGCGGCCTTGCAGACGCGTTCCGGCCGGAGGCCGCCAGCCGGTCAGCCGCTCCAGCACCGAGAGGTTGTGTTCGTGATCCTCGTCGCGGCACGCCGGGTCTTCATCGTCCGGCTGAGAGGTGGCGCCGAAGAGCAGGCCGCGGTCGGGCAGCCGCAGCGCATAGCCGGCGTCGGCCAGCGGCATCGGCAGAAGCGGCCCATCCGCTGCCAGCAAGCTGATCTGCCCCCGCTGGCGACGCAGTGGCACCAGCGTCTCGCCACCCACCAAGCGCGGCGCATCGGCAGCATTGGCCAGCACCACTGCATCGGCTTGCGCCAGCACACGGCCATCGGCGTCATGCAGCCTCCAGCCCTGCGGATCGCCACTCACACGCTCGACGCGCGCAGCGCAGCGCAGCGTGATGGAGGGCGCGTCGAGCCAGGCTGACACGAGCTGGACTGGGGAACACCAGCCGCCACCGGGGTACAGCCAGGCGGGCCCACGCGGCGTGTCGACCGCCTGCACCCACTCAGTCGGCAGGCCTTGCGCCGCCAGCAGCGCCTGCATGGCGGAATGCGGCATCTCGCGCTCGGCGCGCAGCAGGCCGAAAGCGCCGTCGACGCACCCGTCTACGAGCAATGGCGCCAGCAACTGCTGCATGCGCAGGGCACCGGCGCGCAGCCAGCGGGCGTGCGGACCATCTCCGCCGTGGACGATGCCGTGGAAGAGACCGGCCGGGTTGCCGGAGGCCTGGCGGGCCGGTGCGGCATCGCTTTCGAACACCTCCACCGTCGCGCCTTCGGCCGCCAACGCCCGCGCGACGCCGGCACCTGCCAAGCCTGCGCCGACGACGGCGACGTGCCGGGCGGTGCCGGCGCGGCGCCCCGGGGCGGGCGGAGGGGCGAAGCGCGGCGTGAAGCGCCCGACGGTCATGTCGCGCTTGCCGGCGAAGCCGGGGGCTCGCTCGACGGTGAAGCCGGCCGCGCTCAGGCCGTCGCGCACCTCTCGGGCAACGCTCCATGTGGCCACCGTGGCGTCCGGCGCAGCGAGGCGCGAGAGCCGGGCCAGCACGCGGGCATCCCACATCTGCGGATTGCACGCCGGTGCAAAGCCATCGAGGAAGAACGCATCGGCCTGCAGTACCAGTTCCGGAAGCGCCGCGGCGATGTCCGCGAAGACCAGCAGCAGACGAACCCGACCGCCGTCGAACGGCAGGATGTGGATGTCGGGGGTCAGCGCCGGCCAGGCGCGCACGAGTGCCTCGGCCAGCGGCTGCACGTCCGGCGCATGGCGGCCGCGGTGGGCCCGTTCCAGATCCGCGCGGCGCAGCGGGTGCTTCTCGATCGAGACGAAGTCCAGCCGTTCAGGGCGTTGCGATGCTGCGCGCCAGGCCTGCCAGGTGGCGAGGAAGTTGTTGCCGAGGCCGAAGCCGGTCTCCAGCACCGTGAAACGCCGGCGTCCTGCCCATCGCTGCGGCAGTCCGTTGCCGCGCAGGAACACGTGCTCAGCCTGCGCCCACGCCCCGGCCCGCGCGTGATAGACGTCCCTGTAGTCCGGGGAGCATGGCGTGCCGTCCTCATCGAAGGCCAGCGTGCCGGCAGCGACGGGTCCGAAACTCATCACGGAGCCTGTGAAAAGCAAAGGGGCACCATGGTGCCCCTGAATGTGCCGGAGCCACAAAGCGCCCTCCGGCATTGCGACGGGGCGGTTGCCGCCCCGTGCCGCGCATCCGTTCAGACGCGCTTGCGGTACTCGTGCGTGCGGGTGTCGATTTCGATCTTGTCGCCTTGCGCAACGAAGATCGGCACCTGGATCTCGAAGCCGGTCGCGATCTTCGCGGGCTTCAGCACCTTGCCCGAGGTGTCGCCCTTGACGGCCGGCTCGGTCCAGGTCACTTCGCGCACCAGCGAGGTCGGCAGTTCAACCGAGATGGCCTTGCCGTCGTAGAAGACGACTTCGACCTGCATGCCGTCTTCCAGGTAGCTGATGGCATCGCCCATGTTCTCGGCTTCGACCTCGAACTGGTTGTATTCGGTGTCCATGAAGACGTACATCGGATCGGCGAAGTAGGAGTAGGTGCACTCCTTCTTGTCCAGCACGATCTGGTCCATCTTGTCGTCGGCCTTGAAGACGACTTCGGTGCCCTGGTTGTTCAGCAGGCTCTTGAGCTTCATGCGCACGGTGGCTGCATTGCGGCCACCGCGGGAATATTCAGTCTTGAGCACGACCCAGGGGTCCTTGCCCTGCATGATGACGTTGCCGGCGCGGATTTCTTGAGCGATCTTCATGGGTGAGCCCCTATGGGTATGTACTGTATGGTTTGCAAAAGCAAAGCCTGCAATTCTAGCGCCTGGCATCGACGAAGCGCCTGAGCCTGCACATCAGATCCTCTTGTTCGTCGAGGGCATCACGCCAGCGTTGCGTCGCTGCCAGCCAGCCGGCCGTGTTCGGCCAGCGGTCAGGCCAGGCCCCCAGGCCGTTCCAGCCGCGCCACAACGCGCGCAGCAGCTCCGGCTCCTCGGGATGGGCCACGTCGACGAAGCAGTCCAGGAAGGCCTCGAGCTTCGGGCCATGTGCCCCATCGGCCTGCGGATAGAGCTGCCAGACGACCGGACGGCCCGACTGGCAGGCCTGCGCGAACGAATCCTCCCCACGCACGATGTTCAGGTCCGCACAGGCGATGAGTTCGTCGAAGACCGGCTGAGGCAGGTAGGGCAGGGCGACGGTGCGCAGTGCATCGGCGTGGGCATGCGTCAACGCCGCCTGGGCCGGCCCTGGTGCGGCCAGCAGCAGCGTGGGGGTCTGGGACAGGTCCTGCAGCAGGCGCGGCAAGGCTGGGTTGTCGTAGCAGAACAGCAGCGCCACGCGTTCACCGTCACGCGGCGCCCAGCCCTGCGATTGCAGCCAGGCCCGGCGGTCCTGCACCGCTGCGGCACGCAGCAAGCCACCCGTGTTCGCGGTGAAGCCCGGATAGAAGAACCATTTGTCGAGCCCCGCCCCCGGCCCGGCGAACTGGGGTGACCGCAGCCCGTGCGACCGTTCGACATAGGCCTCGGCGCTGAGGTACTCCAGGTTGATCCAGACCGGACGCGGCCGTCGCCCGGCCATCCGCGCGACGAAGGCGGGCGGTGGATCGCAGCCGAAGGCTTCGATGACCACGTCGCCGGGACGGCAGGCCGGATCGTCGGCGAAAGGACGGCATCGGACACCCGGTGCGCCCTGCGGCGCCATCCAGCGCAGGGCGCGCTCGTCGTCAATCCACAGCCGCACCTGCTCGCCGGCGTCCGCCAACGAGCGCGCCAGCCGCCAACAGACGCCGACGTCGCCGAAGTTGTCGATCACGCGGCAAAACAGGTCCCACAACATCGCCGGATTATCCGAAGCTGCGGGCGGCGCGGTACCCGGCGCGGCAGAATGGCGGCGCAATGAAGGACGCCGTGGAACAGTGCAGCGAGGGCATGGCCAGCGGGCCGGCCACGGAGGCGCGCGAGCAGTTGCTCGCCGAGGTGGCCGCGCTGCCGAGCCTGCCCGGCGTCTACCGCTACTTCGATGCCGCGGGGCAGGTGCTGTACGTCGGCAAGGCCCGCAACCTGAAGAAGCGCGTCTCGAGCTACTTCCACAAGGACCACGGCGGCACGCGCATCGGCCACATGATCGGTCGCATCGCACGGCTCGAAACCACCGTGGTGCGCACCGAGGCCGAGGCGCTGCTGCTCGAGAACAACCTGATCAAGACGTTGAACCCGAAGTTCAACATCCTGTTCCGGGACGACAAGAGCTACCCGTACCTCAAGCTGGTGAACCACCCGTTCCCGCGCGTGGCGTACTACCGCGGCGCGGTCGACCGCAAGCACACGTACTTTGGACCTTATCCTGGCGCCTGGGCGGTCAAGGAATCCATCCTGTTGCTGCAGAAGGCCTTCCGCCTGCGCACCTGCGAAGACACCGTGTTCGCCAACCGCTCGCGGCCGTGCCTGCTGTACCAGATCCGGCGCTGCTCGGGCCCTTGCGTGGGGCTGATTTCACCCGCCGACTATGCACAGGACGTGGCGCACGCCGAGCGCTTCCTGCGCGGCGACGCGGAGCAGGTGATCGAAAGCCTGCAGGGCCAGATGATGGCCTTTTCCGATGCGCTGGAGTTCGAACGGGCGGCCGAGGTGCGCAACCAGATCACGGCGCTGTCGCGGGTGCTGCACCAGCAGTCGGTGGAGCACAGCAGCCTGTCGGCGCGCGATCGCGACGTCGATGTCCTCGCCGTGCGCGTGCACGGTGGGCGGGCCTGCGTCAACCTGGCGATGGTGCGTGGCAGCCGGCACCTCGGCGATCGCGCCTACTTCCCGACGCACGTCGAGGAGGCTGCGGCCTTGTCGGCCGACGAGGCGGAAGAGCGCGCCGGCGGGCCATCGGTCGAGCAGCAGGTCCTAGAAGCCTTCATTGCGCAGCATTACCTCGGGGTCGCCCCGCCGCCGGCGCTGGTGCTCAGCCACGCGATCGATGCATCGCTGCTGGAGGCCCTGTCAGAGCAGACCGGCGTGCGCATCGCCGCGCAGCACCAGCCGCGCGAGCAGCGCCGCGTGTGGCTGGAGATGGCCGAGAAGGGGGCACAGATCGCCCTGGCGCGGCTGCTGGCTGAAGAGGGTTCGCAGCGTGAGCGCACGCGGGCCCTGGTGGATGCACTGGATCTGGCGGTGCAGGACCTGGACGCCTTCCGGATCGAGTGCTTCGACATCAGTCACACCGCAGGGGAATCGACGCAGGCGTCGTGCGTGGTCTACCAGAACCATGGCATGCGCAACAACGAATACAGGCGCTTCAACATCGAAGGCATCACCGGCGGCGACGACTACGCCGCGATGCGGCAGGTGCTGACGCGGCGCTACGCGAAGCTGGCCGAGGCGCTGAACGCCCCGGACGCCAGCGGCAGCACTTCCGTGCGCGGGCAGCGCCTGCCCGACCTGGTGCTGGTGGACGGCGGGCGCGGGCAAGTGGCGATGGCGCGCCAGGTCTTCACCGAACTGGGGCTGGACCTGTCGCTGATCGTGGGCGTCGAGAAGGGCGAAGGACGCAAGGTGGGCCTGGAGGAACTGGTCTTCGCCGATGGCCGCGAGAAGGTCTACCTTGGGCACGACTCGGCGGCACTGATGCTTGTGGCGCAGATTCGCGACGAGGCCCACCGCTTCGCCATCACCGGGATGCGGGCGCGGCGCGCCAGCGTGCGCACCGGCGGCAGCCGGCTCGAAGAGATTCCGGGCGTCGGGCCGAAGAAGCGAGCCCGGCTGCTGCAGCGCTTCGGCGGTGTGCGCGGCGTGACGGCGGCAAGCGTTGACGAACTGGCGGGTGTCGACGGCATCTCGCATGACCTGGCGGAGGCGATCTATCGTGCGTTGCACTGAACCACCCACTGAGCCGGCGCGTCACGACGCTGCGGGCGCACTCGTCTCGGCACCGCGCGCGCCGGCGTCCTGGATCGCGCGCTTGTCAGCGCTGCTGCTGGCCGCGGGCTGCGGCAGTTCGCCGCCTCCCGCACCGCCGTCGCAGCGTGCCCCGGCACCAGCGCCCGCGCCGACGGCCCGTGCAACGCCTGTTCCAGCGCCTTCGGCTCGGCCTGCCCCCGTACGCCGGGCGCGCGACTGGGACGACTACCGCCTGCTGGCGGCGCACCGCATCGTCGCTGCTTCTCCCGGCGGATCGCACACCGGCGAGGTTATCGAGCCGCTGCTCGCGATCCCAGTGCTCGAAATCGAACTGAATGGCGACGGCAGCGTACGGCGCGTGATCGTGTTGCGGCCACCGAGGCAGGCGAAGGACACGGTGCAGCTCGCGATCGACGCCGTGCATCGCGCCGCACCCTTCGGCGACGTGAGGCACCTGCCGCGGCCCTGGAAGTTCACCGAGGTGTTCCTGTTCAACGACGATCGCCGCTTCAAGCCGCGCAGCCTCGATGGCTGACGCACCGATCGAGCCAGGCCGGCCACTGAGTGCCGCGGCCGTGAAGCCCGTCCGGCACAATGCCGCCATGTTTCTCACGCTGCCGACATTGCTCACCTGGGCACGCATCGTCGCCATCCCGCTCATCGTCGGCGTGTTCTACCTGCCGCTCTCAGCGGCCATGTGCAACCTGATCGCGACCGTGATGTTCATCGTCGTCGCGCTGACCGATTGGGCCGATGGCTGGTTGGCGCGGCGCCTGAACCAGACATCCGCCTTCGGCGCCTTCCTCGACCCGGTGGCCGACAAATTCCTCGTCTGCGCCGCGCTGCTGATCCTGGTTCAGCTCGACCGCGTGAATGCGCTGGTGGCGCTGGTGATCATCGGGCGCGAGATTGCGATCTCGGCGCTGCGCGAATGGATGGCGCAGATCGGGGCATCCCGAAGCGTCGCGGTGCACATGCTGGGCAAGCTGAAGACCTCGACGCAGATGGTCGCGATCCCCTTCCTGCTGTTCGACGGCCGCTTGTTCGGCGCCATCGACACGCGCCTGTGGGGCACGGTGCTGATCCTCGTCGCCACCGTCCTGACCATCTGGTCGATGGTGTACTACCTGCGCAAGGCGCTGCCGGAGATCCGCGCCCGCGCACGCTGATCGCGCAACCGCGTGTGAATGGCGCATGCGGCGGTAGCCGATCCGTGCCCTTCACGAGGGCGCCCGAGGCCTCGCCGTCCAGCGGCCGCAGGGCCGGCCGGCCCCTCGGGGAATGCGCATAGAATCCCGCCTCCCGTGCTTGACACTGCCTGAGGGCGCCGCTGTAATCGAAAAGACGCGAGGCATCGCGCGCCACGGAGAGCGGCGCAGCATCCCGAGACAACGGTCCAGCGGCCTGCCGCGGCCGCAAACCAGATCCGGCGAGACACCTTTGAGAGGGGGTACCTTCGTGAACAAGTCCGAGTTGATCGAGCACATCGCCAACCAGGCGGACATTTCCAAGGCCGCTGCGACGCGGGCCCTGGAGGCGCTGATCGGCGGCGTGAAGACCACGCTGAAGAAGAACGGCAGCGTCTCGATCGTCGGCTTCGGAACCTTTGCGGTCAGCAAGCGTGCGGCACGCAGTGGTCGCAATCCACGCACTGGCGCGGCCATCAAGATCAAGGCCGCGAAGGTCCCGAAGTTCCGCGCCGGCAAGGCGCTGAAAGACGCCGTCAACTGACGCGCGCATCCGATTCGAAGTCGTGTGGGTGCTTAGCTCAGCTGGTAGAGCGGCGCCCTTACAAGGCGTAGGTCGGCGGTTCGAACCCGTCAGCACCCACCACCGCTAGAATCCTCCGCTTTCCCGCGTGCCGCGCGGGCTCAGAAGAAAGGCGAACCGCGGTTCGCCTTTTTCGCGTCCGGCGGACCGCCGCTGCGCGAAGTCCGTTGTCGTCGAGGCTGCCATGTTCGAATTCGTCCGTACGCATACCAAGCTGCTGCAGCTGCTGTTGCTGATCCTGATCCTGCCGTCCTTCGTCGTGTTCGGCATCCAGGGCTATTCGAGCTTCAATGAAGGACGAGCCCAGGTCGTCGCGAAGGTCGACGGCCAGGACATCGGCCAGGCCGAATGGGACAACGCCCACCGCCAGCAGGTCGACCGGCTGCGCCAGCAAATGCCGAACATCGACGCCAAGCTCCTCGACTCGGAAGCCGCGCGCGCCAGCACGCTCGAGAACCTCGTGCGCGAGCGCGTGATGCTCGCCGAAGCGCTGCGGTCCCACATCGAGGTGCCTGCCGAGCGCGTCGCCCGCGAGATCCAGAACATGCCCGAGCTGGCCCAGCTGAAGCGCCCGGACGGCAGCTTCGACGTGGCCACCTACAAGGCCATGCTGGAAGCGCAGGGGATGACGCCTGCGATGTTCGAGCAGCGGCTGCGTCAGGACCTGCGCAGCCAACAGGTCCTGCGCGGCATCACGGCCAGCGCCATCGCGCCGGCGGCCGTCGTGGGCACCGCGCTGGACGCGCTGCTGCAGCGGCGGGAGATTCGATACGCCCGCTTCGACGCCAAGGGCTACCTGGGGAAGGCCGTCCCGACTGACGCGGACATCGAGGCCTACTACAAGCAGCACCAGGCCGACTTCCGGGCCCAGGAGGAAGCCACGATCGAGTACGTCGTGCTGAGCCTGGATGCTCTGAAGAAAGGCGAAGCGGCACCTGAAAAGGAGTTGCGGGACTACTACGAGCAGAACATTGCGCGATTCACAAATGCCGAGGAACGGCGCGCCCGCCACATTCTGGTCAAGGCAGACAAGGATGCCGGAGCCGACGTCAAGCAGAAGGCCAAGGCCCGCGCCGAGGCGTTGCTGGCCGATGTGCGCAAGAGCCCCGACTCCTTCGCTGACGTGGCACGCAAGAACTCCGACGACCCGGGCTCCGCGCAGCAAGGTGGGGACCTGGACTTCTTCGGTCGCGGCATGATGACCAAACCCTTCGAGGACGCCGTCTTCGCGATGAAGCCGGGCGAAATCAGCAACGTCATCGAAACCGACTTCGGCTTCCACATCATCAAGCTCGAGGCCGCGCGCGGCGGCGAGAAGAAACCTTTCGAAGAGGTTCGCGCGTCGATCGAGGACGAGTTGCGCAAGCAATCGGCGCAGAAGCGGTGGGCGGAAGCCGCGCAGCAGTTCACCGACACCGTCTTCGAACAGTCGGACAGCCTGCAGCCCGTGATCGAGAAGTTCAAGCTCGAGAAGCAGATCGCCACGGTGGCCAGAACCCCGGCTCCCGGTACCAGTGGACCGCTCTCTTCGGCGAAGCTGCTCGAGGCTGTGTTCTCCTCCGATGCATTGGCCAACAAGCGCAACACCAATGCCATCGAGGTGGCGACGAACCAATTGGCCTCTGCCCGCGTGACCGAGCATCGGCCCGCGCACACCCGTCCGCTCGCAGAGGTGAAGGAACTGGTGCGCCAGCGTGTCCAGGCGGAGCAGGCAATGGCCTTGGCGCGCAAGGACGGGCAGGCGCTTGCTGCCCAGCTGAAGCAGCAGCCCGAGACCACGCTGCCTCAAGGCGCGGTGGTGTCGCGGTCGAATCCCGAAGGCTTGCCGCGAACCGCCCTTGATGCGGTGCTGCGGGCGCCCGCGGGCAAGCTGCCCACGGTTGTCGAAGCGGAGGTCCCGGGCGAGACCTTCATCGTGGCCCGCGTTGAAAAGGTGCTGCCCCGCGACACGAAGCCCGAGGAGGCAGCGGCTTTGCAGAACCAGTACACGCAGGTGTGGGCGCAGGCCGAGTCGCAGGGCTACTACCGCGCGCTGAAGAACCGGTTCAAGGTGGAAGTGAAGGGCGCCGGCGCGGCGGCGGCGGCCGAAGCCGCCTCGGCGGCGAGCCGCTGAACAAGCTGCGTGCGATGCGCAAATTTGTCCGATAGCCGGGCTATAATGCGCGGCTTGCGACGGTGGCTGTAGCTCAGTTGGTAGAGTCCCAGATTGTGATTCTGGTCGTCGTGGGTTCGAGTCCCATCAGCCACCCCATCGAATAGTGAACGCAACGGCCCTTCGGGGCCGATGGCGTTTGTGGGCGCTGTGGTCATTGGTGCCTGAACACCTGCGAGCTGTGCAGGTGCATCCGCCCAGCCCAGCCCAGCCCAGCCCAGCCCAGCCTAGCCTACGGCGGGGCCGCAACCGTAGGGCGCAGCGGAACCTGCGTGGCCAATCTCTTTTCGCGTTAGAAGCCAATCGCGGTGGCGGTGGTCAGCATGCGAATGCGGTGGAAGGCATGATCCGCCACGGGAATCGGACGGCCGTCTACGCCGTTCAAGCCGCTAACCAGGCGAGCGCCAGGGCATGTCCTGTGGCGGGGAGATGCGTACCCCGGATGACGAAGTCATGGCCGGCGATGCGGGCACTGAACGCACGGTCGTCCAGGCCGTCGCTTTCGACCAGGATGTCGCGCAACTCCAAGTAGCGTCCGACGGCCGCGGAGGCCGCCTTCACGACCGCCTCCTTCGCGCAGAAGACCCGCTGCAGGTGCCGCACGGGCATGAGCGCGCGTGCGCAGGATGCTTGCTCGACCTCGGCGAGGATCTGTTCGGCTAGACCCGACAACGCGTCCAGGCGGGAGTCATCGCACCAGTCGACCCCGATGCCTGCCAGCGCCGCTGCCGGCCCTGCAACTGCCAGGCAGTGACCGGCGTCGTGCGTGATGGAGCCGATCGCGCCGCACGGCCAGCATGGCGCACCCAGCGGACCTGCCGGCAGGCTGGTGGCCGGCAGCGCGGCCGCCTTCAGCGCTTCATATGCGCACCAGCGGCCCGCGACGAATTCCGCGCGTCGAACGGGCACGGCATGGTCGATCCGGGCACGGTCGGCGGCCGGGATGGGCAAGCTCTCGTCTGCCAGTGCACCCACGGCGAAGAAGCCGACCGGCAGCGCGCCTTGCAACGCGCGGACGGCCGCACCAAGAGCCGACCGGGCATCGATGGCCGTCATCGCATCCATTGACCTGAGACGAGCGTCCTTGCCGCCGCACTCAGATGCGCGAGCCGAGCAGCGGCACGCGCACCTCGCAGACGATGCCGCGGCTGCCACTTTCGCGCCAGCGCACTTCACCACCCAGCAGCTTCACACGCTTGCGCACGCCCCCCAGCCCGAGGCCGTGCGACCAGGCTTCCGGCTGGCGACCGATGCCGTCGTCAGAGACCGTCAGCTGCAGACGGCCGCGGTCGTACACGCCGGCGATCTCGACTTTCGAGGCCTGTGCATGCGCGATGATGTTGTTCACGAGCTCGCGCAGCACGCGCGTCAGTCCCGACCATTGGACGACGGTCAAGGGAATGTCGCGATCCGCGCTGAAGGACCACACCAGGTCGCAATGCGTCACGTTCAATCGCTGCGTGATGTCCGCCTTCCATTCGGCCGCGGCATGCGACAGCTTGTGGTTCGATGCCGCCAAGCCGCGCGTCAGGGTCTTCAGGTCCTGCAGCGTGTGGCGGATGTATTCCTCCATCTCCGCGTTCTGGGCCTTGTACATCAAGGTCAGCAGCCGCGCGCCGATGTCGTCGTGCAGGTCTTGCGCGATGCGTGCCCGTTCCTCTGCACGGCCATGCTCCACCGCCCGGTCGTAGGCCACGACGCGGCGCAGTTGCTCCAGCACGCGGTCGGTGAGGCGGGCGTCTTCGCTGCTGAAGAGATGCCGGCCGTGGCGGGCGAAGCGCAGCACGATCGCACCGCTCAGCGCCGCGTGATCCTCTTCGCTCAGTCCGGGTAGGCGGGGCACCGGGACGACCATGGTCGACCCGTCCGGCGCAACCCGGGTGCGCGACACGCTGCGTGGTGCGCGCGCCATCTCCAGCGGCTCGTACAGCTCGCGCAGCAGGCGGGCGAGCTGGTCTTCCGCCCGGCGCGGGGCGGACTCGATCTCGCGCGCCGCACGGTACAGGCTTTCGAACATGCGCTCGGCCGACAGCATGCTGCTGCCGGCGAACTGGTTGATCAGCCACTGCCGCATCGCGACGTACAGGCCCAGCGTGACGAACAAGGCCAACGTCAGCGATGCCAGCTGCCCGAACGAGAACACCGCGACGAAGAGCAGGTCCAGCGAGGTTGCGACCGTGCTGATGCCGGCCAGCATCGCGAATTCGCGCACCAGGTGCTGCGAACGCGACATGAAGGGCACCAGCAGCAGCAGCGATGCGAAGAAGACGTACCAGACCATCGAGCCGAGGTTGGCCACCATGTGCTGGGCCGGGCCACCCCGGCTGACGAGCGCGACGGCCGAGGTCAGCAGGATCAGGATGGCGTTCGCCCCCAAGCCGAGCCGGCGCAGCACGATGGCGAAGGGGTGCGGCTCACGGCGGTACGACCAGGTCAGCACCGCCATGGCGGTCAGCCCGAAGCTGATCAGCAGCCCCTGCGTCAACCACCACTGCGCCGGCAGCATCTGGCGCGCCACCAGCGCGCCGAACAGCAGCGCGATGAACCAGGCCGTCGCGGCCAGCCAGGGGGCGCGCGGAAGCCGGAGCGGGTGCACCAGGCACACATGCACCAGCGCCGCCGCGCTGACCAGGTCGCAGGCCGTACGCCAGTCGAGCGACAGGCGCCAGAACCCCGGCGCGATGCCGGGCCCCGGCATCGATTCGGTGGCGATGAGCACCAGGTTGACGCTCTGGCTCAGGGCGACCACGGCATAGAGCAGGTTGGCCAAGTTGGGCGCCGCGAGCGCGACGACTGCCGCAAGCAGGTACAGCACCAGCGCCAGCGCACCGAGGAACCAGAACAAGGCGCCGAGGCCGGCGAAGCCGCGCGGTGCAGGTACCACCTGCACCACCGAGCGATCATCGAAGTGCAGCTTGAGCACGGGTTGCTGCAAGCTGCGGCTGAGCTGCTCCAGCAGCGCCAGTTGCTGACGGCGCTCGCCGTCGCCAACCGTCCACCGCGGGGAGCGTTGCAGCATCGATGCATCCACCTCGATGCGGCGCCCATCCGGCTGCTCGATCGCAACGAGGCGCCGGCCAATCTTGGCGGCCAACTGTGCGTCACTGCTGGCGGTCAGCTCGACGCCATCAACGCCGATGCTGCGCCAGTGCGCGTCCACGTGCGGCAGGCTGGCCAGGGTGCGCAGCAGTGCGAATACAGCCATGCTGCCGATCAAGGCCAGCACCACCAGCATGCGCAGCCGCCACCCGACCCAGCGGGCCATCGCGGAGCTGCGGGGCAGCATCGCCTGATCGACCCAGCGCGAGTCGAGGAGGGCGTCGGCGCGGGTCTCGTGCGGCGCGTTCGACTGGCCTTCGGCAGGTCGGGCGATGGGCGTCATGCGCGGCTGGGAAGCAGGACCGGAAGGCCCCGCATTGCCAGTGGGGCGGGGCCGTGTCGGAGGACGGAACGGCTCGTCAGACGAGACCGTGCTTGGTCGCCAGCACCGCTGCTTCGGCCCGGCTGGAGACATTGAGCTTCTTGTAGATGGACTTGATGTGATCGTTGACGGTGAACCACTTGATGCCCATCAAGCTCGCGATCTCCTTGATCGTGAAGCCCTTGCTCAGGTACGTCAGTACCTCACTCTCGCGCGGGGTGAGGCGGTGGTCGTGCTCGGGAGCCTTCTCGAGCGGCACCGGGCGGTTGGCGCTCGGCACGTCGAGCGGCGCGAAGCCGGACTCGGGCACAGGCCCATCGAGCCGGCCGCCACTGCGGAAGTGGGTCAGCAAACGCCGTGCGATCGCCGGAGACAGCGGGGGCTGGCCGCGCACGATCTTCTGCAGCTCCTCCACGAGCACCTCAAAGCGGTCTTCCTTCAGCAGGTAGCCGTCGGCACCGCACTGCAAGGCCGGAAACAGGTGGTCGTCATCCGAGTACAGAGTGGTGACGACCTTGGTCGCGGGGTACTGGGTCAGCTCGGCCAGCAGTTCCATGCCGTTGCCATCCGGCAGTTCGAGATCGACCAGGATCAGCTTGAAGGGATCGACGCCGTGCAGTCCGCTGGGGCCGCCGGTGAGGCTGATCTGGGAACGCGCCGTCTCGAGATCACCGGCTTCGGTGATCGCGATCGCGTCGCTGAAGCTTTCCCGCACCACACGGCACAGGAAGTTGCGGGCAACCGGGTTGTCTTCGAGGATGAGGACCTTGACGGCCATGTGCGTGATCTCCCGGGCGGCATGCTAGCGCAGGGCCCCCTCGCAAAACCCCCTCCAAAGGGGGAGGTCGTGCCCCGTTTGTCACGCTTCCTTACCGATTCACCAGCACGAGCTTGCCCAGCACTTCACGTCCCGCCATCCGGGCATACGCGGTGCGTAACTCGCTCATTGGCAGCAGCGCGTCGATCACCGGCTTGACCTTGCCTTCCGCATACCAGGCCGCCAACTGCTGCAGCGAGGCTGCATTGGCCCGCGGTTCGCGCTTGACGAATTCACCCCAGAACACGCCGACGATGGACGCGCCCTTGAGGAGCGGCAGATTCAGGGGCAGCGCCGGGATGCCACCGCCGGCAAACCCGACGACCAGGTAGCGACCACGCCATGCGATCGAGCGAAACGCCGGCTCGGCGAGCTCGCCGCCGACCGGGTCGTAGATCACATCCGGCCCCTTGCCGTCCGTCATGGCCTTCAGCGCCTCGCGCAGGTTCGCGGTGCTGTAGTTCAAGGTCTCGTCGGCCCCCAGACGTCGGCACAGAGCGCACTTTTCGTCGGTCGAGGCGGCTGCGATCACCCGCGCCCCAGCCGCCCTGGCGATCTGCAGCGCAGCGGTCCCCACGCCACCCGCCGCGCCCAGCACCAGCACGGTTTCGCCGGCCCGAAGCGCGGCCCGATCCATCAGGGCATGGTGCGACGTTCCATAGGTGAAGGCGAACGCAGCCCCGTCCTCGAACGCGAAGGCGTCGGGCAGGGGCATCAGCCGATCGGCCGCCACGATGGCATGTGTACCGAAGCCACCAGTGCCACCCAGCGCCGCCACGCGCGCGCCCGGGCGATAGCCCTTGACGTCTTCGCCCACGGCCTCCACGACACCGGCGTATTCCGATCCTGGCACGAAGGGCAACGACGGCTTGATCTGGTACTTGTTCTGGATGATCAGGATGTCGGGGAAGTTGAGGCTGGCGGCACGCACGGCCAGCCGCACCTCGCCCGGGCCGGGCTCTGGCGTCGGCACTTCCTTCCACACCAGGTCGTCGACACCGGTCGGGTTCTCGCAAATCCAGGCGTGCATGGCAGATCCTTCGAAGCGCAGCGTTCGATGATAGGCAGGCCGGCGGTTGCATCGAGTCGCGCCCGTGACGCCTGCCTACAATCCCTCGCGATGGTCCGCCCTAAGCCCACATCCTTCGACGTCCCCGCGACGCATTCATGGCTGCCCCACGGGTGGCAGGGTGCGCTTTGATGCGCATCCTCGTCGCCAATGACGACGGATATCTTGCTCCGGGCCTCGCGGCGCTCGTGCGTGCGATCGAGGGTCTGGGCGAGATCACCGTCGTCGCCCCGGAGCAGAACGCCAGCGGAACCTCCAATGCGCTGACGCTGAACCGCCCGCTGTCGGTCTTCGAGGCCCGCACGGAGCCCGGCAGACCGCCCATCCTCGTCGTCAACGGGACGCCTTCGGACTGCGTGCACGTGGCGCTCACGGGCCTGCTGCCGCAGCCCCCCGACCTGGTGCTGTCGGGCATCAACCAGGGCGCCAACATGGGGGACGACACCTTGTATTCAGGTACCGTGGCCGCTGCGATGGAAGGTTATCTGTTCGGCATCCCCGCCATCGCCTTCTCGCAGGTCGAGCGCGGTTGGGTCGAGCTCGAGGCAGCGGCGCGGACCGCACGGGGAGTCGTCGAGCAGGTGTTGGCGGCACGGGCCGGGCATGCACCCTGGCTGTTGAACGTGAACATGCCCAACAGGCCTGACGTCGACCGGGTGCCGCGTGTCGTGACGCGCTTGGGCCGCCGGCACGCCAGCGAACCCGTGATCCGCCAGACCAACCCGAGGGGCGATGTCATCTACTGGATCGGCCCCGCGGGCGATGCGCGCGAGGCAGGCGAAGGCACCGATTTCCACGCCACGGCGCAGGGCATGGTGTCGATCACTCCGCTGCAGGTCGACCTGACCGCGCACGCCGCGCTGGACGAGTGGCGCGGCGTCATCGCGACGGGAGACCGTTCATGACACGGCGCCCGGTCAACCGGCCGGCGGGCTTTCCGCTGGGCCTGGAGCGCCTGGCCAACGCCCCGACACCGGGTGTTCCTGCCCCACGCGAACCCTTGCGTCCGCAGCGTCTGCTGCACCAGGCAGCGCAAGATGCCTCACGGCTGGCCGCGCCCAGCGGACTCGGCCTGGATTCGGTGAAGGTGAGGCAGCGCATGGTGCAGCGGCTGCGCACCGACGGCGTGCGCAGCGAGGCTTTGCTCACGGCCATGGGGCAGGTGCCGCGCCACCAGTTCGTCGATACCGCGCTGGCCATCCAGGCCTACGAGGACACCAGCCTTCCGATCGGCCATGGCCAGACGATCTCCAAGCCATCGGTCGTCGCCCGCATGATCGACCTGCTGTTCGAGGGCGCCAACGCGCGACGCGACGGCCAGCTCGGCCAAGTGCTCGAGATCGGCACCGGCTGCGGCTACCAGACCGCAGTGCTCGCGTGCGTGGCGCGGCACGTGGTGTCGATCGAACGGGTTCGCCCCCTCTTCGACAAGGCACGCTCCAACCTCGCGCAATGGCGCCTGAATCAGGTGCGCCTGGTCCATGGAGACGGCATGCTGGGCCATGGCCCGCGAGCCCCCTACGACAGCATGATCGCGGCGGCAGGCGGAGAGGATCTGCCTCAGGCCTGGCTCGACCAGCTCGCAGTGGGCGGGCGCCTGGTCGCGCCCACGGTCGTCGCCGGAGGCGGGCAGGCGCTCGTCGTCGTCGACCGCACGGCCGGCGGATGGTCTAGGCATCAGCAGGAGGCCGTTCACTTCGTCCCCCTAAAATCCGGGGTCATCTGATCTGCCGTTTCCAGGCCCCCTTCGCCATGCTCGAACGAATGCCGTTGCTGTTGGTCATGCTGGTGATCCTGCTGGCGGGCTGCGCGTCGTCGAAGAACCGCGCTCCCGTCGAGGAACGCCCTGCCGCGCCACGACCACCCGCGGCAAGCGCGGAACCAGGGCAGGCCCCGGCCGCGCCTGCCACCGAAGCGAAGCCGATGCTCAACGCGGAGCACGCCGGCAAGCCCGGCTACTACACCGTGAAGCAGGGCGACACGCTGATTCGGATCGGCCTGGAGAATGGGCAGAACTGGCGTGACGTGGCCCGCTGGAACGGCATCGAGAACCCCAATCTCATCGAAGTGGGCCAGGTGCTGCGGGTCGTGCCGCCCGCGGTTGATCCGAATGCGGTCGCGTCGCGTGCCGTCGCGCCCACGAAGGTCGAGGCACGTCCGCTGGATGCCAAGCCGCCGGCCGCCGGCGCCTCGACTCCCACGGCCGGGACCGCCGCCCCACCGCCCGCGTCGGCCCCAGCCACCGCAAGCACGGCCAAGGAACCCGACGACGACATCGGCTGGTTGTGGCCTGCGAACGGACCGGTCGCGTCAGGATTCGAAGAGGGTCGCAGCAAAGGCGTGGCGATCACTGGCAAGGCAGGAGACCCGGTGCTTGCCGCTGCCGACGGTCGCGTCGTCTACGCCGGATCGGGACTGCGTGGCTACGGAAACCTCGTGATCGTCAAGCACAACAACACCTACTTGACGGCCTACGCGCACAATCAGACCCTGCTCGTGAAGGAGGATCAGGTCGTGCGCCGAGGTCAGCGAATCGCAGAGATGGGATCCAGCGACGCCGATCGGGTGCAACTGCACTTCGAAATCCGCAAGCAGGGCAAGCCGGTCGATCCGCAACGGTTGCTGCCGCCTCGCTAACGCTCCAGGCAACGCAAGGGACCATGCACCATGGGCAGGCGGCGCGACGCGCAGAACTGTGCCCCACAGCATGCCCCGCGCCTGCATCCAGATGGCACGCCTGCGGCTGCTGGAGATGACGACGACGAACACCGCGACGCGCGCGCCGCAGGCAATGGCAGCGCCATGGACATCCCGGCCGGCGAGGCCGACGTCGGCAACACCCTGCAGTTGTACTTGCGCGAGATCCGGAAGGCGCCGCTCTTCACGCCGGAGGAGGAGTTCCTGACGGCTTCGCGCGCCCGTCGGGGCGACTTCGATGCTCGGCAGGAGATGATCGAGCGCAACCTCCGGCTCGTCGTCAGCATCGCGAAGAACTACCTGGGCCGCGGATTGCCCATGTCCGACCTGATCGAGGAGGGCAACCTCGGCCTCATGCATGCGATCGCGAAGTTTGAGCCTGAGCGCGGCTTCCGCTTCTCGACCTACGCCTCATGGTGGGTTCGGCAGAGTATCGAGCGCGCGATCATGCACCAGTCACGCTTGGTGCGTCTGCCGGTGCATGTGGTGCGCGAGCTGAACCAAGTCGTCAAGGCCCGGCGCGCGCTCGAGGCCCAGTCGTCGCTGCAAGCCGATGCCGGCCGCGGCGTGCGTACCGAAGACATCGCGCAGCGACTGGGGCGCCCTGTGGCTGAAGTGGATGCCCTGCTCAAGATGGCCGAGCATCCAGCCTCGCTGGACGCTCCGCTCGAATCCGATGCCGCCGAGTCGCTGCTCGACAGCGTCGTCGATGACCAGGCGATCGATCCGGTCGGCCTCATGCTCAGCCGCGAGGTGGAGCGCTTGCTCGCACATGGCCTGGCCGAACTGAACGACCGGGAGCGGGAGGTGCTCGCCGGCCGCTATGGCCTGCACGACCGCGACCCCGAGACGCTCGAAATGCTCGCCGAGCGACTGAGCCTTACCCGCGAGCGCATTCGCCAGATTCAGCAGGAGGCGCTGCTCAAGCTGAAGCGCCGCATGGCGCGCCAGGGCGTCGATCGCGACTCGCTCTTCTGACGTTCCCCATCCCGTGGCTGCATGCCTGGCTGGTCGCGCGCCCATTCGGCCGATCAGCGTTTCCCGCAGTGCGGCCATCCGAAAGCCGGCGCTAGCATGGACCGACGCTCACCTGGAGAACCCGCGCCATGAAGCTCACGCATGCAGCCGTCGCTCTCTCCATGTCGGTAGTCGCCGCGGCCGCCGCGGCGCAGACCCAGGGCGTCAGCAAGGGCGAGATCGTGGTCGGGTCGATACAGGACCTTTCGGGGCCGATTGCGCCGTTTGGCAAGCAGGCGCGGCTCGGCATGATGCTGCGCGTTGACGAACTCAACGAGCAGGGCGGCGTGCACGGCCGGAAGCTCAGGCTCTTGGTCGAGGACTCCGCCTACGATCCAAAGCGAGCGGTGCTAGCGGCGCAGAAGCTCGTCAACCAGGACAAGATCTTCCTAATGGCCGGGCACATCGGCACGCCGCAAAACAACGCGGCGATGCCGGTGCAGTTCGAAAAGAACATCATCAACTTCATGCCGATCACCGCGGCGCGGGAAATGTACGAGCCCTTCCACAAGCTCAAGTACGCGTTTGCGGTGACCTACTACG
>CAMLJY010000013.1 GCA_946480465.1 uncultured Burkholderiales bacterium | reverse complement strand
GGTGATCGGCGCCTTCGTGATGGGCGTGATGAACAACGGCATGTCCATCCTCGGCATCGGCATCGACTACCAGCAGGTGATCAAGGGCCTGGTGCTGCTGGCTGCGGTGTGCTTCGATGTCTACAACAAGAACAAGTGAGCCCGGTCCGGCCCTGCTGGCGCTGACGGGCATCGGCAAGCGCTTCGGACCCATCCGCGTGCTGGAAGGCGTCAGCCTGGCGCTGCGCGCCGGCGAGGTGCATGCGCTGATGGGGCAGAACGGCGCCGGCAAGTCCACGCTGATCAAGGTGCTGACCGGCGTGCACCCGGCCGACGAAGGCGAGATCCGCCTGGGCGGCGAGCGCATCCATCCGCGTTCACCCGGGGAAGCGCAAGGCCTGGGCATCGCCACCGTCTACCAGGAGGTGAACCTCTGCCCCAACCTCTCGGTGGCGGAGAACATCTTCGCCGGCCGCTGCCCGCGGCGCGGCTGGCGCATCGACTGGGCCCGCGTGAACCGCGAGGCCGAGGCGCTGCTGGAACGGCTGCACCTGCACATCGACGTGACGCGGCTGCTGGCCAGCTACCCGGTGGCGGTGCAGCAGATGGTGGCCATCGCGCGCGCGCTGGGCCTGCGGTCACGCGTGCTGATCCTGGACGAACCCACCTCCAGCCTGGACAGCGACGAGGTGGCGCAGCTCTTCGCCGTGCTGCGCCGGCTGCGCGAGGAGGGGCTGGCGATCCTGTTCGTCTCGCACTTCCTCGACGAGGTGTACGCCATCGCGGACCGCATCACCGTGCTGCGCAACGGCCAGCGCGTGGGCGAGTACACGCCGGCCGAGCTGCCGCCGCAGGCGCTGGTGGCGGCGATGATCGGCCGCGAGCTCAGTGCGGAAGGCCTGCACCGCAACGCCGCCCCGGCCACCCCGCGCGAGCCCTTGCTGGAGGCGCGCGCCATCAGCCGGCGCGGCAGCCTGGAGCCGGTGGACATGGCGATCGGTGCCGGCGAGGTGCTGGGCCTGGCCGGCCTGCTCGGATCGGGCCGGACCGAGCTGGCCCGGCTGCTGTTCGGCATGGACCGGGCCGATGCCGGCGAGCTGCGCCTGCGCGGCCGCGCCGTGCGGCTCGACCAGCCTGCGCAGGCCATCGCGCTGGGCCTGGCCATGTGCCCTGAAGAACGCAAGTCCGAAGGCATCGTGGCGGACCTGTCGGTGCGCGAGAACATCGCGCTGGCGCTGCAGGCCCGCATGGGGCTGTGGAAGCACTTGTCGCGGCGGCGCCAGCTGGAGATCGCCGACGGCTACATCCGCGCGCTGGGCATCAAGACGGCCGACGCCGAGACGCCGATCGCGCAGCTGTCGGGCGGCAACCAGCAGAAGGCCTTGCTGGCCCGCTGGCTGGCCACCGAGCCGAGCCTCTTGATCCTGGACGAGCCCACGCGCGGCATCGACGTGGGCGCGAAGCAGGAAATCATGGACGAGATCCTGCGGCTGGCGCGCGGCGGCCTGGCGGTGCTGTTCATCTCGTCGGAGATCGACGAGGTGGCGCGCCTGTCCGACCGCATCGCGGTGATGCGTGCCCGCCGCAAGGTGGCCGAGCTGCCCGGCGGCACGGACGAGAAGACCATCGGCGGCCTGATGGCGTCGGAGTCGGCATGATGCGGCCCCCGTCCGGCCAGGCGCCCTGGGGCCGCCGCCTCGTCGGCCACCGCCTCTTCTGGCCCGCGCTCACGCTGCTGCTGCTGCTGGCGCTGAACGCGGTCTTCAACCCCGGCTTCCTGCAGCTGCGCTGGCGCGACGGGCACCTGTACGGCAGCCTGATCGACATCCTCAACCGGGCGGCGCCGCTGGTGCTGGTGTCGCTGGGCATGACGATGGTGATCGCCACCCGCGGCATCGACATCTCGGTGGGCGCGGTGGTCGCCATCAGCGCGGCCATCGCGGCGCTGATGGTGGGCGGCCAGCTCGTCATCCACGACGGCGTGCAGACCATGGCCAGCCGCTTCCCGATGCCGCTGGCACTGGCCGCGGCGCTGGGCCTGGCCCTGCTGTGCGGGCTGTGGAACGGCCTGCTGGTGGCGGGCCTGGGGCTGCAGCCCATCATCGCCACGCTGATCCTGATGGTGGCGGGCCGTGGCATGGCGCAGCTGATCACCGGCGGGCAGATCATCACCGTCTACTACCCGCCGTATTTCTTCCTCGGCAGCGGCTACCTGCTGGGGCTGCCGTTCTCGGTGTTCGTGGCCGGCGCGATGGCGCTGGCGCTGCACCTGGCGCTGACGCGCACGGCGCTCGGCCTCTTCGTGCAGGCCATCGGCATCAACCCCGCGGCGGCGCGCATGGCGGGCGTGCCGCAAAGGCGCATCACCGTGGGCGTGTACGCCTTCTGCGGCCTGTGCGCGGGGGTGGCGGGGCTCTTGATCAGCTCCAACGTCAAGAGCGCGGACGGCAACAATGCCGGCCAGCTGATGGAGCTGGACGCGATCCTGGCCGTCACGCTCGGCGGCACGCTGCTCAACGGCGGGCGCTTCAGCCTGGCCGGCAGCGTGCTGGGGGCGCTCATCATCCAGACGCTGACCTCGACCATCTACTCGATCGGCGTGCCGCCCGAGGTGAACCTGGTGGTCAAGGCCGGCGTGGTGTTCGCGGTGATGCTGCTGCAGTCGGCCGAGTTCCGGCAAATGCTGCGCGGCTGGGTGGTCCGTCCGATGCCCGGGGGGCTGCGATGAGCGCGGTCGGCCGCGGCCCTTCGCCGATGGACGGGTCGATGAACGCGCCGATGGATGCACCGATGAGTGCATCGATGGGTGCATCGATGGGTGCACCGATGAGTGCACCGATGAGTGCGCCCGCGAACGGGGCCAGGAACCCGCCACTGCCGGCCGGCCCCGCGGCGCGGCCCCGGGCGCGAAGCCCGCGCCTGGATGCGCAGCTGCTGCCGCTGGCGGTCACCATCGCGCTCTTCGTCGCCATGTTCGGCTACGGCTCGGTCGCCTACACCGACTTCTTCTCGGCGCAGGTGCTGCTGAACCTGCTGATCGACAACGCCTTCCTGCTCATCGTCGCGGTGGGCATGAGCTTCGTCATCCTGTCCGGCGGCATCGATCTCTCGGTGGGCTCGGTGATCGCGCTGGCCACCATGGTGTCGGCGGCGCTGGTGCAGCACCACCACTGGAGCCCGTGGGCCACGATCCCGCTGGTGCTGGCGCTGGGCACCGCCTTCGGTGCGCTGCAGGGCTGGCTGATCCAGCGCTTCAGGCTGCAGCCCTTCATCGTCACGCTGGCGGGCATGTTCCTGGCGCGCGGGCTGTGCTACCTGATCAGCATCGACTCCATCCACATCGACGACGAGACCTACTCGGCCATTTCGCAATGGCGCCTGCCGCTGGGCGAGGAAGCCTCGATCTCGGCCGGCGCGCTGATCGCGCTGGGGGTGCTGGCCGCCGGCCTGTACCTGGCTCATGCCACGGGTTTTGGCCGCGCCGTTTATGCGATAGGCGGCCACGAGGCCTCCGCGATGCTGATGGGCCTGCCGGTGGCCCGCACGACGGTGCTGGTGTACACGCTGTCGGGCTTCTGTTCGGCGCTGGCGGGCGTGGTGTTCACCTTCTACATGCTGTCGGGCTACGGCCTGCATGCGGTGGGCCTGGAGCTGGACGCCATCGCCGCGGTGGTGATCGGCGGCACGCTGCTGTCCGGCGGCGTGGGCTACCTCGCGGGCACGCTCTTCGGCGTGCTCATCCTCGGCGTCATCCAGACGCTGATCAGCTTCGACGGCACGCTCAGCTCGTGGTGGACGCGCATCGCCATCGGCGCGCTGCTGCTGGTCTTCTGCGTGCTGCAGCGCCTGTTTGAGGCGAAAGGACGATCCAGGGCATGACGAATCCGGCCTTCATCGGCATCGACTGGGGCACCACCAACCGCCGCGCGATGCTGCTCGGCGCCGCGGGCGAGCTGCTGGACACCCGGCGCGACGACCAGGGCAGCCTGGCCTGCCGCGGGCGCTTCGGCCCGGCGCTGCAATCCCTGCTGGACACCTGGCCCGCGGCCAGCGGCGTGCCGGTGGTGATGTCCGGCATGGTCGGCTCGGCGCTGGGCTGGCAGGAGGTGCCCTACCTCGATGCCGCGGTGCCGCTGGACCGGCTGCCGCGGCACCTGGTGCCGGTGTCCGCCGCGCCGGCGGGCGCGCGCTGGTTCATCACGCCGGGGCTGCGCTGGCAGGGCCCTGGCGGCCGGGTCGACGTGATGCGCGGCGAGGAAACCCAGCTCTTCGGCGCGCGCCACCTGCCGGGCCTGCCGGCCGACGGCTGGCTCGTGCTGCCCGGCACCCACAGCAAGTGGGTGAAGCTGCAGGCGGGCCGGGTGGCCACGCTGCGCACCTACGTCACCGGCGAGCTGTTCGCGCTGCTGGGCGAACGCGGCACGCTGGCGCCGCTCATGTCGGACGATGGCCCCGTCGACGCCGAGGCCGCCTTCCTGGGTGGCGTGCAGGCACTGCAGGACGAGGAGCTGAGCCACGCACTCTTCGGCGCCCGCGCCCGGGTGATGGGCGGCGGCGCCACCGCCGCCGGCACGGCGCACCACGTGAGCGGCCTGCTCATCGCCGCCGAATGGCGCGACGCGCTGCGCCGCGACCCCACCGAGGGGACGGTGCGCCTCATCGGCGACCCCGCGCTGTCCGAACGGCATGCGCTGTGCGCGCGCCACTTCGGCCGGCGCACCGAGCCCCTGGATCCCGACAAGGTGCAGCTGGCCGCGTGGCAGGCCATGGCGCGCGCCCTGGAGACCGCATGACACTGCCTTCCCCGGCCGCCTGGCCGCCCGCACCGGCCCTGGTGGCCATTCTTCGCGGCCTGCAGCCCGAGCGCGCGGCGGCGGTGGGCCAGGTGCTCTTCGACGCCGGATGGCGCGTGATCGAGGTGCCCTTGAACCGCCCCGGCGCGCTGCGCTGCATCGAGACGCTGGCGGCGAACGCGCCTGCCGGTGCCCTGGTCGGCGCGGGCACGGTGCTGAGCGTGCAGGACGCGGAGGCGGTGGCGGCCGCCGGCGGCCGGCTGATTGTCTCGCCGCACTTCGACGGCGAGGTCGTGGGCCGCAGCCGCGCGCTCGGCCTGGTCCCGGTGCCCGGCGTGTTCACCGCGACCGAGGCCTTCGGCGCATGGAGGGCCGGCGCGCAGGCCTTGAAGATCTTTCCCGCCGAGGCCATGACCCCGGCCGGCCTGCGCGCACTGGCCACCGTGCTGCCGCCGGGCACGCCGCTGTGGCCGGTGGGCGGCATCGAACCCGAGGACATCGCGCGTTGGCGCGCGCACGGCGCCGGCGGCTTCGGCATCGGCGGCGCGCTGTTCAAGCCCGAGTTCACGCTGGACGAGATCCAGCGCCGTGCAGCCGCCTTCATCGCGGCCTGGACCGCTTGAGGGGCACCCTCACATCGGCTTGAAGCGCGGCTGGAAGGTCTGGCTCACGGGCAGGCGGGTCGCGCCGTCCTTCAGCAGCACCTCCATGGCGCCCAGGCGCCGCTCCACGCGCGCCACCTGCGCCAGGTTGACGACGATCGCGCGGTGGACTTGCCAGAACTGTTCGGGGTCGAGCTGCGCCAGCAGCTCGCGCAGCGACAGGCGCAGCAGGAATTCGCCCTCGGCCGTGACGGCGCAGGTGTACTTGCTGTCGCTGCGGAAGTGGCTCACGTCGGCCACCATCACCAGGTGCAGGCGCTCGCCCTGCGAGGCCTGCAGCCAGCGCAGCGGTGCCGGCGCCACCGCCGGCGCCAGGCGCGGTGGCTGCCACTGCTGCAGCCAGCGCGCCAGCTCGGCGGGCGGCCACTGCAGGCGCTGCTGCAGGCGCTGGACCGTCTCGCGCAGGCGCTCGGTGGACAAGGGTTTGAGCAGGTAGTCCACGGCGCCTTGCTCGAAGGCGGCCAGCGCGTGGGCGTCGTAGGCGGTGACGAACACCACGTGCGCCAGGCCCTTGATGCGCTGCGCCAGCTGCAGGCCGTCGAGCCCGGGCAGCCGGATGTCGACGAAGACGATGTCCGGGCGGTGCTGCAGCACCAGCGCGAGGCCGCGCGCGCCGTCCTCGGCCTCGGCCAGCAGCTGCAGCTGCGGCCACAGCGCGGCCAGGCCCTCGCGCAGGCGCTGGCGTGGCAGGGTTTCGTCTTCGATCAGGAGGGCGCGGGGCGAAGCGTTCATCGCGGGGCTCAGGCGGGAGGGGTCCAGGGCAGCTCGATGCGGGCGCGCACGCCGCCTTCGGCGCGCTGCTGCACGCGCAAGTGAGCGGCACCGCCGTAGAGGCCCGCCAGGCGGTCGCGCAGGTTGGCCAGGCCCAGGCCCTGGCCGGGTTGCTGGGCGCTGGCCGCGGCGCCGGCGTGCAGCCCGGCGCCGTCGTCGCGGACCTCGAGCACGAAGCGCTCGCCGTCGCGCCGCGCCTCGACGTCGATGCGTCCGCCGCCCGGCAGTGGCTCGATGCCGTGGCGCACCGCGTTTTCCACGAGCGTCAGCAGCATCAGCGGCGGCAGTGCATGGGCCTCGCAACCGGCGCCGGCCTGCACCGCGAAGCGCAGCCGATCGCCCAGCCGCGTCGCCATCACCGTCAGGTAGGCGCGCGCCAGCGCCAGTTCCTGGCCGGCGCTGGACATGGGTTGCCGCAGCGAGGGCAGGGCCAGGCGCAGGTAATCATGCAGTTCACCGAGGAAGCGCTCGGCCGTCTCCGGCTGGCTGCGGATCAGCTGCTGCAGGCTGGCCAGCGCGTTGAACAGGAAATGCGGCTCGACCTGCGCCTGCAAAGCCTTCAGCTCGGCCAGGCTGACCTGGCGCTGCAGCTCGGCCACCTCGGCGGTCTTCTCGGCGCGGCCCAGGCGCAGCGCCAGCGCACGTTCCTCGCGCCAGCGCCACCAGCGCAGCGGCAGGTGCATCAGCAGCGCGAAAGCGAAGCCCGGCAGCCATGGGCGCCACGGCACCGAGGGGGTGAACCACCGGGCCAGGCTGAATTCCGGCAGGGCCAGCAGGCCCACCGCGGATCCGAGGGCGGCAGCCAGCGGCAGCGCCACGGGCCAATGGCGCCAGCGCAGCGTGCACCAGGCGGCGCTGTAGGCCAGCCACAGCTGCGCCGCCAGGCCCAGCCACCGAGCCTGGGGCCACTGCCAGTGCAGCACGGCCCAGGCGGCCCAGAACAGCGCTGCCGGCAGAAGGGCCTGGTGCCAGGCCGCGCCTGCGGGCGGGGCGGGGGTGGGCGGGCGCTGGGCGGGCATGGGGCTTCTTCAGTCCAGCGCCGGGTTGCGCAGGGGCTGCGGCGGCAGGGCCGCCATCGTCGCGCGGCCCCTTTCGTTGGCCGTGCGGACACTCACCCAGTCGTAGGCCAGCGTGCTGGTGGTGGTGGGCACCTGCGGCCCGACGACGTCGAAGCGCAGTTCGCGCATCCAGGCCTGGCCTTCGCCCACCAGGGCCAGCCCCAGGTTGATGGGCTCGGTGCCGGCTGGCACGTCGAAGACCACGCTCACCTCCTGCCAGCCGCTGCCCGGCCGCACGGCCACGCCGCGCGGCAGCCGGTGTTCGATGCCGGGCCGACCGGCAGTCAGGTCACTCAGCAGCGTGAAGTCGCCGCTGCCGACGTAGAGCCCCGCCCAGGTGGCCAGGCCTTCGGCGCGCACCTGGCCGCTGAAGCGCACACGCCGGCCGCCCTGCCCGTGCACGACCTGGTAGGCAGCGCCCAGGCCCTGGCGCTGCGTTCCCTGGGGCAGGATGGCGCGCACCGTCAGGCTGGGCGGCCCGGAGGCCTGCGGATCCAGGCCGATCTCGTAGCCCACGGGTACTTTGGGTGATGGCGTGGCAGGGCTCACGTGATCCGCCGGCATCCAGCCCAGCGGCATGCGGGGCGGGGCGGTGCCGGCGGCGGCACCGAGCACCAGCGCGGCCAGGGGGGCGATCAACAGAATGCGGTAGTCCATGGCGTTCAGTCCTCCGGCGGGTGTGGGACGCGTGGTGGTCGGCCGCTCACTGCAGCGCCAGGTTGTGCGGGGCCGTGGGCTGGGCCGCGCGTTGCTGAAGCAACTTCTGCATCGCGTCCTTCCTGGCCGCGGCGGCCTCTTCGGCAAAACGCTGCGTGGTGACGGGCACCTCGGGCCCCACGACCTCCAGCCTGAAGCCGCGCGCCCACGCCTGGCCGCTGCCGACCAGCGCGAGCCCGACTTGGGCCACGCCCTGGCCGTCGGCCGGCAGGTCGGCCACCACGCTGGCCTCGCACCAGTCGGGGCAGGCGGCGGCACCGCGCGGCGGCATGTCGCCGTGCTGCGGCGCGTCCGCCAGTGTCCACAAGGGGGCGAAGCCCGCGCCGACGACCAGGCCCGCCCAGCCATCGACGCCACGGGCCTTGACTTGCGCCGTGAAGCGCACCCGCTGGCCCGCGTAGCCGAAGGCGTACTGGCTGATGCTGCCGATGTCGGTGCCGCTGCGCGTGCCCTTGGCCCGCACCGTCAGCGCGCGCTGGCTGCTGGTCTCGGTCTCGGGTGCCACGCCGGCTTCGTGGGTGCTGCCGCCGGGCCAGGCGAAGGTGGCGCCGGCGAGCCAGCCCTCGGGCTGGCGCAGCGCATCGGCGCCGCTGGCCGACACGGCCAGTGCCGCGAGCGGGGCGGCCAGGAGTACGCGGTAGTCCATGCGGTTCATCCTTCGGGGGGTTGGGATGGCGAGCAGTCTGCAAACCGCAGGGACGGGTCGCCAGCCCCATGCGACGAGCCAGGCCCGGCGGCGACGGGACAGGGCGCGAGCCGACGAGCAGCGCACGCGGCACGCGCGGGCATCAGGCCTGCCGGTCCAGCCAGGCGCGGTAGGCGTCGAACCACTGGTCGCTGGTGCTGCCCTGCGGCCGCAGGCCGAAGCCGTGGCCGCCGCGTTCGTACAGGTGCAGCTCGGCGCGCTGGCCGGCGCGGCGCCAGTCGTCCAGGATGTCCAGGCGCCGGCTGTCGAACAGCGGATCGTCGGCGGCCTGGGCCAGGAACAAGGGCGGCACCGGGTGGCGCGGCGCGGTGCGGGCGAAGCCGCCGTAGACCAGCGCCAGGCTGTCGGGCATCTCCGCCGGCTCGGCCTGTTCGACCAGCGCGCGGGCGCAGCGCGCGCCGGCGGAGAAGCCCAGCAGGCCGATGCGCCGCGGGTCGAAGCCTTCGTCCGCCGCGTGCGCGCGCAGCCAGCGCATCGCCGTGCGCGTGTCGTCGGCGGCCGGCGCATAGGCCTCGATGTCAGCGTCCATGCGGACCTGCGCGGCCAGCCGTTCCCAGGCCCGCGGCAAGCCGCGTTCGAAGGCGTCGTCGTCGGCGATGGTGGGCCGCGTGCGGTACACCAGCACGAAGGCCGCATGGCCGGCGTCGGCCAGGCGCCGGGCGACGGGCAGGCCTTCGTTCTCGACCGCGACGAAGAGGAAGCCGCCGCCCGGCACCACCAGCACCGCGCGGCCGCTGGCGCGGCCCGGCGGCGGCTGCACCGGCAGCAGCGCCGCCGCACCGACGTTGCGCAGCACGCCTTCGTGCGCCAGGCGCGTGTACTGCCACACGCTCGCTTCGTGCGTTGGCGGCAGCGCCTCGGCCGGCGGCGCAGGCGGCGCGGTGCTCGTCATGCCGTTCCCGTGCAAGCGTCAGCGCTGGACCGGCTCCAGCGTCACCAGCGCGATGTCGTTGCTGCGCATCGGCAGCTTCCACTGCAGCTGGCCGTCGGGGCCGATCTTGACGACGCGGTTGACCTCGGGCTTGTCCGCGGTCAGCGCCTGCAGCCGGGCGAGCTGCTCGGTGCTCAGGTCCTTGGGCGCGCCCATCTCGAGGTAGGCGGTGTAGGCGTCGTTGGTCTTGTGGCCGGTGCGGCGCACCTGCACGCGGTAGCTGCCGGCGGCCACGTTGCGCAGCTTCAGCGTCACCGCCGCGGCCGGCCCGTTGGGCACCGGCTTGCCGAAGAACACGCCGTTGCTGGCGCTTTTCTGGTCCGGGTGCTGCCAGTCCCACACCAGCACCGCGGCCTTGCGGCCGTCCACCGCGGCCAGCACCTTGTCATCGGTGCTCGGCACCTCGTTGCCGCGCAGCGCGTTGAGGTACTTGTAGGCGAACCACGAGGGCTTGCGCACGCCGTCGCGCGTCATCAGGCCGAAGCCACCGTGGAAGGCGCGGTCGGGCGGGCCCGGCTCCTCGAACAGGTCGCTGTAGGTCCAGTAGCTCATCGCCTGCGCGTAGCCGCGCGTGCCGCGCAGCTTGGTCAGGATCCACGGCGCGCTGATGTAGCTGTCGTGCACCTTGTCGCGCGGGTTGTAGCTGGTGCTCCACTCGGTGATGTACAGCGGGATGCCGGGGAAGGCGGAGGCCTCGATCTCCTGGCGGTTGCGGCGGACGTCGCCGATGATGGAATTCGGGTCGGTCGCGAGGATGCGGTCGGACTTGCCGTACTCGTCCAGGTAGCCCTCGGTCACGCCATAGGTGTGGGTGGTGACGAAGTCCACCGGCACGCCGTGCGCCTTGGCGTAGGCCAGCAGCTCCGGCACCCAGGCCGCGCCGGCGGTGGACGGGCCGCCGACCTTGAGCGTGGGGTCGATCTTCTTGATCGTGCGGGCGGTGTTGGCGTACAGCTCGAAGTAGGCCACCTGGTCAGCCCGCTCCCAGAAGCCTTCCAGGTTGGGCTCGTTCCACACCTCGAAGGGCCACTGGCGCACCTCCTCGATGCCGTAGCGCTGGATCAGGTGGCGCACGAAGGCGTCGACCAGTTCCATCCAGGGCCCCGGCTGCGGGTGCGAGGTGTTGCCCTTCCAGTGGAAGATCGTCAGGTTCGAGGTCTTCATCGCGCCGGGCGTGAAGCCCAGTTCGACGAAGGGCTTGATGCCGCGTGCCAGCAGCCCGTCGTAGAGCTTGTCGATGCCGCTGAAGTCGAAGACCAGCTTGTCGCCGTCCTTCTTCACCGTGCCATGGACGTCGTGGAAGACGTCGTGGAAGCGCACGTAGCGGAAGCCGAGCTCGTCGACCGCGGTCTTCAGCTGCGCCAGGTTCTCGGCGCGGCCGGTGGTGCCGATGTAGTCGGCACCGATGGACAGGTCGAAGAAGCGGTCCATCGGCCGCGTGGCCGCGGCCACGTCGAGGGTCACTTCGCGGACGGGCGGTCCGGCCACTGCCGCGGCACCGAGGCCGAGCGCGAGCACCGCCGCGGCCAGCGGGCGCAGCAGGGGGTTGTTGATCGGGAAGGACAGGGTCGTCACGAGCGGGTCTCCGTCGCCGGGTTGGCGGGGTGGGGGAAGGGCGCCAGCCAGGCCAGGATCACCGGCGGCACCGAGAACAGCAGCACCAGGCCGAAGAACGTGGTGTAGTCGTGCCCGACGGCACCCCACACCCAGCCGCTCACGGTGCCGGTGGCCCACTTGGTCAGGGCCATCACGCCGGTGGCCATCGCGTAGTGCGCCATCCGGAAGGGGCCGGGGGCCACCTGCTGCATCATGTAGAGCATGTGGCCCACCGAGCCCATGCCGAAGCCGAACTTCTCCGCCGCGACGATGGCGCCGATCCACAGCGGATCCTGCGGCAGCGCGGTGCTCAGGTAGAAGTAGGTCAGGTGCGGCACGTTCAGCACCAGCGCCAGCACGAAGAAGGAGCGCGGCAGCGTGCGCCGCGCGACCAGGAAGCCGCCGAGGAAGGCGCCGGCGATGAAGGCGATGGTGCCCACCGTGCCGTTGATGTGGCCCAGCGCCGCGTTGTCCAGCCCCAGCCCGCCCGACGAGCGCGGATCGAGCAGGAACAGCGGGCCGAACTTCTCGATGAAGCCTTCGCCGAAGCGGTAGAAGAAGATGACGGCCAGCATCATCCAGATCTGCGGCTTGGCGAAGAAACTGGCCCAGGCCTGGCGCATCGCGGCGAAGCCGGCGGCATGGCCCCGCCCGGCCACGGCCGGCGGCCCGCCGCTGGGCAGCACCCGCAGGTGCCACAGGCCGAACAGCGCCATTGCCGCCGCGGCCAGGCCCACCACGACCATCCAGCACTGCACCCAGGGCAGGCCGTGGTGCTCGTGCAGCCAGCCGGTGAGCGACACCAGCAGCCCGCTGCCGATGACCGCGCCCAGGTTCCAGCACATGCCCTGCAGGCCGGCGTAGCGTGCCTGGTCCGTCAGCGAGACCGTGCTCATGAACACGCCGTCGGCGCAGGTGTCCTGCGTGGCGCTGGCGAAGCCGGTGATCCAGAAGAACGCGAGCGAGAGCCGGAAGAAGCCTTCCAGCGGCAGGCAGAAGGCCACCAGCCCCAGCGAGGCCGCCATCAGGAACTGCATGCTGATGACCCACCAGCGCTTGCTGCGGTGCGCCTCCAGCAGCGGCGCCCACAGCGGCTTCAGCACCCAGGGCAGGTACATCTGCGAGGTGTAGAGCGCGATGTCCTCGTTGGGCACGCCGAGGTTCTTGTAGATGATGGCGGCCACCACGCCCACCATCACGTTGGGCAGGCCCATGGCCAGGTACAGCGTGGGCACCCAGGCCAGCGGATGGCGCGCCCGGGCGGCGCCGGGGACTGCGGATTCGGTGGCGGCGAGGCTGCTCATGGCTTGGGCGCGGGTGTCAGGGATTGCAGGGCCGCCGAGACGTAGACCAGCGGGGCATTCCAGTTGATGGCCACTTCATTCGTGGTGTAGCTGCAGAAGCGGTCGAGCCAGGCCTTGGCCGCGGCTTTCGACGGATAGGCCAGGGGCTTGCAGTCGTCCGAGGTCTCCTTGCGCGGCCCGCCGACGATGAAGCCGGGCACGGGGTCCGTCACGCCGTCCGCGCCCGAGGGGCGGTGGTGCGGCTCGCGCGGCGAGCGTTCGCCGAAGCCGGTGACCATCGAGTGGCCGGTGGGGTGGCGGCCCAGCACGAAGTCGAGCGCGGCCTGCGCGGCGTCCAGCTGGCCGCGGTCGCCGCCCAGGCGGTGGCCCTGGATCAGCATCAGCGCCTGGTTCAGCGCCACCGCGTTGCTGCCCCAGTAGAAGTCGTCGTTCTGCATCGCCACCCGGTAGGGCGAGGCCTGCCATAGCGCCGCCAGCTTGGCGGCCTGCGCGGCGATCTGGCGTTCGATCCCGCCCCGGTCGGCCGCGGGCGTCAGGCGGTCGCGGTGGTGGGCCAGGGTGACCCAGGCCAGGCTGCCGACGTCGCCCCAGCCGGGCACGTCGGCCGGCTGCGCCCTGGCCTTCATCGCGGCCAGGAAGCGGTCGTCGCGGGTGGTGACGTACAGCTCGGCGGCGGCCCAGGCGAATTCGTCGTCCAGCCGGGCGTTGTCGTAGCCGCCGGTGTGGATGTCCGGCGGCTGCCTGTAGGCCACGGCCGGGTGGGCCTGCGCCCAGCCCCAGGCGGCCCGTGCGGCGGCCAGCAGCCGCGCCGACAGGCCCGGCCGCTGCGCGTCGAAGGCGGCGAAGACGCGGCTGGCCTGCGCCATCACTGCGGCGAAGTCCAGCGTGGCGGCGGTGGTCTTCATCACCACGTAGCGCTCGTTCTTCGGAACGTGCGGCATCACCACGGCGTCGAAGCCCTTGTCGGTGAGCTTGTGGTACACGCCGCCGTCGGCCGGGTCCTGCATGGCCAGCATCCACTCCAGGTTCCACAGCACCTCGTCCAGCAGGTCGGGCAGGGCGTTGCCGCTTTCGGGGATGTGGAGTCGCTGACGCTCGAAGTGAGCGGGGAAGTGCTCCCACGCGGCCAGCAGCGTGTAGGTCGTGATGCCGGAGTTGACGACGTACTTGTTGTAGTCGCCGGCGTCGTACCAGCCCTTCGGCGCGCTGATCACCGTGCCCTCGGGCCGGCCCGGGCCGGCGGCCGAGGCATGCACCCGCACGCGTGTGTCGGGGTGGCCGGCGGCGCGTGCCCAGGGTCCGGCGTGCTCGGGCTTCAGCTCGATGCTGGCGCGGTTGAAGTAGAAGGCCTTCAGCGCGGCGGCATTCAGCGCCTCGTAGGCGCGCGCGTCGATGACGAAGCGCGACGACTCGGGCAGGCCGTCCACCTGCAGCCGGTACTCGCCCGGCTGGCGGAACGCGGAAAAGTCGGCCAGGCGCAGCGATTCCTGCGCCGGCAGCCAGCGCGCGGCCCGGCCCAGCGGGCCGCGGAACACCTCGCGGCCGGACGCCGCGTCGAGCACGGCGAATTCGGTGGCCGGGCCGTCCGGCACCACCGCCCATTTGGCCGATCCGGGCAGGAAGCCGACCTGGTTGACCTGGATGGCCGGGGCGGCGAGCGGCGCGGCCACGGGGGCCGGCGTGGCCGCTGTCGGCGGCGAGACCGGCGCCTGGCCGCAGGCCTGCAGCGTCAGGCCCAGGGCCAGCGCCGTCGCGCGGCGCAGGGTGGTGTGGAGGGGTCGGTTGGTCATGGAAAAGAGCTTCGTGTCGTCAGCGCTCGGCCCATTGCAGGTGCACCACGCGCCAGCCGTCGTCCTTCAGGCGGCGCAGCAGCAGCGGCAGGGCGGCGGCGGTCTGGTCCTGCGCGTCGTGCAGCAGCACGATGCCGCCGCCGCGTTCGCGCAGCCGGGTCATCAGGCGGTCGGCCAGCAGCGCCGGTGTCTGGCCCGGCAGCCAGTCGTCGATGCCCAGGTCCACCGACATCAGCGTGATGCGCTCTTCCCGCAGCGTCTCGCGCAGGGCCGCGCCTTCGCTGAGGAAGGGAAAGCGCCAGGCCGGCGCCTCGCCGCCCAGCACGCTGCGGTGGGCGGCGCGCATGGCCTGCAGGTCGGCGCGCTGGTCGGCCGGAGACAGCGGGGCGAAGTGCAGGTGGCGGAAGCCGTGCATCGCCACCGTGTGCCCATCGGCCTGCACCTGGCGCGCCACCGCGGGGTGGCGCAGCAGCGGCTCGCCGACCATGAAGAAGGTGGCGCGCACGCATTCGGCCTTCAGCGCCTGCAGCACCTGCGGCGTGGTCTCCGGACGGGGGCCGTCGTCGAACGTGAGCACCACCTCGCGCGGGGCCAGCGGCAGCGGGCCGTGCTGGACGCGGCCGTAGGCGGCGCCCTCGCGCGGCAGCACCAGGGTGCGGTGGGTGCCGAGCGCGCCGGCCTCGCAGCCCGCCTCGGGCGCTGGCGGGCGGCTGGCGCAGCCGGCCAGGGCCAGTGCCAGCAGCGGGATGAGCAGGGTCGCCAGGCGTGGCCCGGTCAGGGGACTTCCCGGCGCGCTCATCGCGCCACCTCGTGCACGTCCCAGGCCACGCTGTCGCTGGCGCCATGGTCGCCGCGCACGGCGATCTGCTGCCGGCCCGGCGCCAGCACCACGTCCGGCCAGCGCGCGATGCGGTCCACCACCTCGGCCGTGCCCACGGCGCGGCCGTTCACTTCCAGCGTCAGGCGGCGGGCGTTGCTGTAGGCCTTGACGGTCACCGCCCCGGCCGGGCGCGGGCTGAAGCGCCGGCTGGCGATGTGCACCATCGGCTTCCTGGACCAATGCGCCTGGTACAGGAAGTACGCGTCCTTGCGGTAGCGGCGGTCGTAGGTGATGACGCCCTTGTCGTTGATGCCCGGCGCGTCTCCTTCCTGGCGGCCCGCCGAGGCATGGTCGAAGCCCAGCCAGATGAAGCTGCCCCAGAAGAACGGCCGGCGCGAGATCTCGGCCGCGTAGGTCTCGTGGAACAGGGCCTGGTACTGCTCCGGGTGCCAGCGGCCGCCGGGCTCGGGGCGCTGCGGCGGGTCCTGCTGGTGCAGCACGCTGGCGCCGGCGCCGTACTCGCCCAGGCCGATGGGTTTGTCCGGCAGCTTGGCATGCAGGCGGTCGGCCCAGGCGGCGACGTCGCGGAACTCGCCGTCGTACCAGCCCCAGTAGCGGTTGTAGGAAGCCAGGTCGGTCTGCAGCGCCATCGGGTGGTCGTCGGGCGCGCAGCAGTGGGCGTAGGTGGTCAGTCGCGACGGGTCTTCCTGCTTGGCCAGTGCATGCATCTCGCCCAGCAGCCGGGTGATGGGCTCGTCCGAGCGGTACACCTCGTTGCCGACGCCCCAGACGGCCACCGAGGCATGGTGGCGGTTCTGCCGCACCAGCTCGCGCAGCTGCTGGCGCAGGTTGTCGCGGAAGGCGGGTGTCTCCTGCATGAGCGCATTCAGCGGGATCTCGGTCCACAGCACCAGGCCCAGCTCGTCGGCGCGCTCGTAGGCGCGCGGCGGGTGCTGGTAGTGCACCAGGCGCAGGGCGGTGAGGCCCATGTCCGTCAGGATGCGCAGGTCCTCGTCGACCTCGGCATCGCCCACCGCCACGCCGCGGCCGGGCCGGCCGGCGTGGAAGTAGTTGACGCCATGGAGCGGGTAGGGCCGGCCGTTGAGCAGGAAGCCGCGCCGCGGGTCGACGTCGAAGCGGCGCAGGCCGATCGGCAACTGCACGCTGTCGGCCACGCGCCGGCCGTCCAGCAGCTGCACCTGCAGGCGGTACAGGTGCGGGTCCTGCACGCCTTGCCACAGGCGCGGCTTGGGCACGTGCAGCAGCACACGGGCGTCGTGCACCGCCGCGGCGGGCAGCCGCAGCGGCTGCCGTTCGCGCAGCACGACCTGGCCCTCCCCATCACGCAAGGTGAGCAGCAGTTCGCGGTCCGCCGCGGCGCCGTGGTTGCGCAGGCTCACCTGCACCTTCAGCCGCGCGGCGGCGGCCACCAGGGCTTCGGTGTCCACCTTCACGCCGGGGCCGCCGTGGTCCAGCAGCTCGATGTGGGCGTCGTCGGTCTCGATCAGGCGCACCGGGCGCACCAGGCCGCCGAACACCGTGAAGTCGCCGCCCAGCGGCGCCACCTGCGGCAGGCTGCCGTTGTCCACGCGCACGGCCACCAGGTTGCGGCCGGGCTTCAGCAGCGGCGTGACGTCGAAGCGGAAGCGGGCGTAGCCCCCCTCGTGCCGGCCCGCGTGGCGGCCGTTGACCCACACGTCGGCGGCCAGCGTCGCGCCATCGAACTCGAGGTACTGGCGCCGGCCCGGTGGCGTGGCGGCGGGCCGGTCGATGGTGCGCCGGTACCAGCCGGCGCCGCGGTAGTAGGCGCCGCCCACCTCGCCGTCGGGGGCGTTCCAGGTGTGCGGCAGCGTCACGCGCTGCCAGGCGGCGTCGTCGAAGGCCGGTTCGGCGGCGCCGGCCACCTCGGCGCGGTGGAAGCGCCAGGGGCCGTCCAGCACGGCGGCGGTGCGCATGGCCGAGGCCGCGGCGGCCGCCAGCAGGCCGGCGCCGAGCAGGGCGGCGCGCAGCACGGATTGCATTCTCATCGGGGTCCTGCCTCGGAAAAGACGCGTCCCGTCAGGCCCGAGGCCTGGCCGGGCTGCGAGCGCACGAGCACGGTCAGCGTGCGCCAGCCGGAGCCCGGGACGATGGGCACAGCCAGCGGGCCGGGCTCGGCACTCGCCTTCTCGCCCAGCTTCACGCCGTCGGCCCACACCTCGGCCTGGCCCACGATCTCGCGGAACACCAGCTTGCCGCGGCCGTCGTTGCGGTCGGCGCGCAGCTTGAGGTTCGCGCGGTAGGCGCGCCAGGACTGGCCTTCCGGCGCCTGCTTGATCGGCGGGTCGCCCCAGCCCCAGCTGTTCATGTCGTTGCCGGCCAGCACCTGGTTCGGATCGGGCCGCTCGGCCTGCGGCGGCGAGATGCGCCAGCCGCTGACCTTGCTGACGGCCTCGGCCACCGGCACGGCGGGCACGGGCGCCACCGCCTGCACCGGCAGCACCAGTTCCGCGGCCTGCAGGCCCGCCGCGCTGGCCCGCAAAGTGAGCGTGCCCTGCGCATCGCGCCGGCTTTGCAGGATGACCTGCGCCAGGCCGTTGAACAGCGAGCGCTCGGGCGCCTTCGACGACTCGTGCGAGTTGGGGTCGCCATTGCCGACGCCGATCAGCTGGCCCGCGCCCGCCACCTCGAAGCGCACCGGCAGGTTGGCGGTGGGCACCGCGCGGCCCTGCGCATCGACGGCGCTGACCATCACGGCGATGGCGTCGCGGCCGTCGCCGGCCAGCGCGGCGCGGCTGTCCGTGCCGGGCCGGGCGCGGTCGGCCGTCAACACCAGGCGGACCGGCTCGCCGGTGGTCTCCACCGCGTCGCGGCCGAGTTCGCGGCCCGCCTGGGCGCCGGTGCCCAGCGCCACCGCCTCGAGCCGGCCGGGCGCGTAGGGCACCTGGAAGCTGACCATGTCGATCGGGTCCACGTCCTGCTCGGCGACGAGTTGCCCGTTCAGCAGCAGCCGCACCCGAGGCGCGTTGGCGGCCACCATCACCTTCACCGGCTGGCCTTCGCGGCCGGCCCAGTTCCAGTGCGGCAGCACCTTCACGACCGTCCCGTTCTTCACCCAGTGCGCCCGGCGGATGTGGAACGCCGCCTTGGGCGCGCCGGTGAGGTCGATGGCGCCGAAGAAGGTGCTGGCGCTGGGCCACTCGAAGGGCGTGGGCTCGCCGTGGTAGTCGATCCCGCTCCAGACGAAGGCGCCGGCCAGGAAGGGCCGCCGGGCGATCTGCTTCCAGCCCTCGCGGTGCGTCGTGCCCCACGACGAGGGCTCCTCGTCGTAGCCTGCCAGCACCTGCGCCTTGGGGTCGCTGGCCCAGGCGCCGCGCGTCATGAAGGCCGAGGTGTCCTCGCTGCTGAAGAGCGCGCGGCCCGGGTGCTCGCGGTGGTAGCGGTCGTAGGCCCACACCTGGTAGTTGATGCCCACCACGTCTAGCGCCTGCGCGGCATTGCGTTCGGCGAACAGGCCGTCGTGCATGCCGGCGGTGACCGGCCGGGTCGGGTCCAGCGCCTTGATCGTCGCGGCCATGCGCCGCGCCATTTCCAGGCCCTGCTCGGTGCCCTGCAGCGGCTCTTCGTTGAAGAGGGACCACAGGATGACGCTCGGGCGGTTGCGGTCGCGCCGCACCAGCCACTCCAGCTGGGCGGTGACCTCCGCGCTGGCGCTGAAGTTGCGGTTCTCGTTCATCACCAGCAGGCCCAGGCGGTCGGTCAGGTCCATCACCTCCGGCGCCACGGTGTTGTGCGCGAAGCGGATCGCGTTGACGCCCATGTCCTTCAGCCGCCGCAGCCGGAACTCCCAGATTGCCGTGGGCACCGCCACGCCGACGCCGGCATGGTCCTGGTGGATGCACACGCCGTGCAGCTTCAACGGCTGTCCGTTGAGGAAGAAGCCGCGCTCGGCGTCGAAGCGGATCGTGCGGAAGCCGGTGTGCAGCTCGGTGCGGTCCAGCTCATTCGACGCCCTCCTGGCCACGCCCTCCGGTGTTCGCCCTTCGGGCGGCCGGGCGGGCTCGCGGGTGGGGCCGGCCGTGGCGCCGCGCAGCACCACCTCCACCTTGTACAGGCGCGGATCGCTCACCGACCACAACTGCGGCCGCGGCACGGCCAGTTCCAGCCTCGCTGTTTGCGTGGCCAGCGCGGCCACGCGCACGCGCTGGCTGCCGCGGGCCACGGTGGCGCCGGCGGGGTCGACCAGGCGCACGTCCAGCACCGCCTCGCGCGGGGCGCGGTCGGCGCTGCGCACGTCCACGGCCACCGGCACGGTCCAGCGGCCGTTTTTCTGCACCGGGTTGGCGTGCACGCCGTCGGTGGCGATGTGCAGGGCGCCGCGCTTGACCAGCCAGGTGTGGCGGTAGATGCCGGCGCCTTCGTACCACCAGCCTTCCTGCGCCTCGGCATCGACGCGCACGGCGATGCTGTTGACGTCCTCCCCATAGCGCACGAAAGGCGTGACGTCGATGCTGCGGCCGTTGTAGCCCGAGAAGTTGCGGTTGACGACGATGCCGTTGACCCACACCGTGCTGTGCGTGGCGATGCCGTCGAACTGCAGCTCGATGTGGCGGCCGCGGTCGGACTCCGGCAGCTGGAAGTAGCGGCGGTACCAGCCGAAGCCGCGCGCGCGGTAGCCCTGCGAGGCGTTCTCGTTGCGGTCGAGCGGGTTCTCGATGGCCCAGTCGTGCGGCAGGTCCAGCCGGCGCCAGGCCGAGTCGTCGAAGTCGGGCGCCGCGGCGCCCACGGCCCCGCCGGCCTTGGCCTGGTGGTAGCTGGCGCCGTGGCCTTTGACGGGCGGCGCCGGCACCTCGCCACGGTGGAACAGCCAGCCGGCGTCGAGCGACAGGCGTTCACGCCCCGCCGCCATGGCCGGCGCCGCCGTGGCCAGCAACAGCAGCAGCAGCGCCGCCATGCCCAGCAGGGCCGCCGGCGCGGACGGCCTGGGCAGCGCGCGCCAGGGCAGGGCGGCACCGCGGGCGGGGGCGGCCGGCGATCGCATCGTCACAGCGCCAGCGTGGCGGTCGTGCCCGTGGCCTGCACAGGGCCGCGGCGGCCGTCGACCTCGATGCACCAGTCGTGCAAGCGGCCTTCTCGGAGCACGGCCGTGTACTGCATGCCTTCGCGGCGCACCTCGCCCCGCGCGGCGATGCCGCCGTCCACGGCGGGCACGGTGAAGGCCGCGCTGGCGCCGTCGGCCAGCTCGAACACGCGCAGCACCAGGCCGCGGGCGTAGTCGTAGTCGGGCCGCTGGTCATCGGCGCCCCAGGGCAGCACGGTGCCCGGCGCCACGTAGAGCGGCAGGCTCAGGAAGCCGTGCGTCTCGCGGTACCAGCGGCCGGCGGCGCGCTTCTCGCCAGTGAGCAGGTGGGTCCAGGTGCCAGCGCCCGGCAGGTAGAAGTCCACCGCGCCGTCGTCGGTGAACACCGGGGCCACGAGCAGCGCCTCGCCCAGCTGGTACTGCCGGTCCAGCGGCGCGCAGGCCGGGTCCTGCGGATGCTCCAGCACCATCGCCCGCATCACCGGCACGCCGGTCTCGGTGGCCTCGATCGCCTTGGCGTAGAGGTAGGGCATCAGCTGGTGCTTGAGCCGCGTGTACAGGCGCAGCACGTCGCAGCTTTCCTCGTCCACCAGCCAGGGCACGCGGTAGAAGCTGCTGCCGTGCAGCCGGCTGTGCGAGGACAGCAGGCCGAACTGGATCCAGCGCTTGTACACCGCGGGCGGCGGCTTGCCCTCGAAGCCGCCGATGTCGTGGCTCCAGAAGGCGAAACCGCAGCTGGTGAGCGACAGTCCGCCGCGCAGGCTCTCGGCCATGGACTCGAAGTTGCTCCAGCAGTCGCCGCCCCAGTGCACCGGGTAGCGCTGGCCGCTGGCATAGGTGGAGCGGGCGAAGACCACCGCTTCCTCGGGGCCGCGTACTTCACGCAGCAGCTCGAACACCGCCTCGTTGTACTTCAGCGCATAGAGGTTGTGCATCTCCACCGGGTCGGAGCCGTCGTGGTAGACCACGCCCTCGCTCGGGATGCGCTCGCCGAAGTCGGTCTTGAAGCAGTCCACGCCCATCGCCAGCAGGCGGCGCAGGTGGCCCTGGTACCAGGCCACGGCCGCGGGGTTGGTGAAGTCGACGATCGCCATGCCCGGCTGCCACAGGTCGGTCTGCCAGGTCAGGCCGTCGGGCCGCTTCAGGAAGTAGCCCTCGCGCACGCCCTCGGCGAAGAGCGGCGACTTCTGCGCGATGTAGGGGTTGATCCAGAGGCTGACCTTCAGGCCCTTGGCATGCAGGCGCGCCAGCATGCCTTCGGGGTCGGGGAAGCCGCGCGGGTCCCACTGGAAGTCGCACCACTGGAATTCGCGCATCCAGAAGCAGTCGAAGTGGAACACCGACAGGGGCAGCTCGCGGCGCGCCATCTCGTCGATGAAATGGGTGGCGGTGGCCTCGTCGTACTGCGTGGTGAACGAGGTGGTGAGCCACAGGCCGAAGGTCCAGGCCGGCGGCAGCGGGGCGCGGCCGGTGAGGGCGGTCAGGCGCTGCAGCACGTCCTTCGGCGTGGGGCCGGCGAGGACGCAGTAGTCCAGGCTCTCGCCCTCGCGGCTGAACTGCACGCGGGTGGTCTTCTCGGAGGCCACCTCGAACGAGACCGGGCCGGCCTCGTTCACCAGCACGCCATAGCCGCGGTTGCTGAGGTAGAAGGGCACGCTCTTGTAGGCCTGCTCGCAGGCGGTGCCGCCGTCCTTGTTGGTGTTTTCCACCACCTGGCCGTTCTTCACCCAGGGGGTGAAGCGTTCGCCCAGGCCGTAGACGTTCTCGCCCACCTGCAGCGTGAGCTGCTCGTGCATGAAGTTGCCCTTGGCGCCCCACTGCAGGTAGCCCAGGCTGCGCCAGTCGCTGCGGGTCAGCACGCGGTCACCTTCGCGGAAGGTCAGGCGCCAGCCTTCGCCCTTGTTCACCTGCACGCTGATAACGCCGCTGGTGAGCGTGGCGCTGTCGGCGTCCTGCTCGATGCGCACCGCGGGCCGGCCGGCGCCCGGCATGGGCACGTGCAGGCGCGGCGGCTCGGAAGCGCTGTAGTGCGAGACGCTGACGCGCACGACGCCTTCGGCCGGCGAGGTGAGCGTGACGGTGAGCACGGGGCCGGCGAGCGTGTCGCCGCGGTGCTTGATGGGGCGGGTGGTGGCCAGCACCACGAGCCGGTCGTCATGGGCCTGGATGTCGTAGGCCTCGACTGCGTAATGGGCTGCGAGGCCGGGCTGCAGAAGCCACTGTCCGTCGGTGAATTTCACTTAAATTTATCCATAAATCTGCGTGTTGGAATCGTACCGCAGGCCCGCCTTCGGCGGGGCCGGGCGGCACGGCCTTAAGGGAAAACGCCGAGCGCGGGCCGCCCGGTGAGCACGCCGCGCCCGTGCGCGGCGACGTAGAGCACGCCGTGCTCGCGGGCATCGCCGGCCATCGACAGCAGCTGCCCGTAGCGGTGGCGGTCGTCGTTGATGCGGACGAAGCGCGCGCCGGCGTCGTCCGAGCGGAACAGGCCTTCAGTGGACCGTGCGCCCACCTGCACGCGGCCCCACACGTAGAGGCTGTGGGCGTGCGCCGAGCCCGGCGCGCCGCGCCCCAGGGCGAGCATCCAGGCCTCGTCCACGCCGGCGATCCTGCGTGGTGCCTGCCCGCGCCCCGGGCAGTGCAGCAGGCGGTCGGGCAGCGCCAGCCACAGCGCGCCTTCGGTGCCGGGGGCGCTGACGAGGTGCGATGCCTCGTCGCGCCGCAGCCGCGGCAGGTCGGCCAGCAGCGGCGCGAAGCGCCGGCCCCCGTCGGTGCTGGCGAGCACGCGGCCGCCCTCGCGGTCGTGCACGTAGAAGACGCCGTCGGCGGCGCGGTCGGCCACCGGCGGCAGCACGTCGCTGCCGCCTTCGGGCCAGCCGTGGCACGGCGTCCAGCTGGCGCCGCGGTCGTGCGTGCACACGGCTGCCCTGCGCTGCGCGAAGACGAAGACCGTGCCCCGCGCGGACACCGCGATGCGGCCGGTGTGTCCGCGGCCCGCGATCGGCGGCGTCGCGAACGGCTGCCAGCCCAGGCCGCCATCGTCGGACCAATGCCCCCGCGCTGCGCGGTCGCCGGTGCGGGCGATGATGGCGGGTGCCAGTTCGGCGAAGTCGATCGAGCGGTTGGTCTCCTTCGTCGGCGTGAAGTAGCCGGTGCCCAGCGGGCGTGCCGGGTCGCGCCAGGCGCCGCCGGCCACGTCGCCCACCGCGGCGATCAAGCGCGCGCCGGCGGACGGGCTGCGGATCTCCAGTGTGGCGGTCTCCTCGAGGTTCGCCACGGTGAAGTCCCACGGCACCGTACCGTCCTGCGCCGCCGCGCCCAGGCTGCGCGTCTGCCACACGCCGTAGCCGGTGCCGTAGAAGGCGCGTTCGCGGTCGAACGGGTCGATGCGCACCGCGGAGGTCCAGTGGCCCAGGTTGCGCTCAGTGCGCATGTAGTCCTGCAGCCAGGGGTGGCCGCCCGCGTCGTGGCGCGAGCGTGGCCCCAGCGCCGTCCAGCGCGCGCCGCCGTCGTCGGACATGAAGATCTCGTCGCCTTCCGCATGGCGTTCGATGGTGGAAACCACCAGCCGGCCGTGCGGTCCGATGTCCAGACCGGCATAACCGAAGCCGCGCCGTGCCGGGCCCGGGCGCTCGGGGGTGATCTCCTGCCAGCGACCATCGGGGTGGCGCTTCCACACGCTGCCGATGCGGGCGTGGCTGGGGTTGCAGGCCACGGGCGCATCGCCCAGCGCGAAGCTGACGTACAGGGCGCCGTCGGGCCCGAACGCGGCCTGTTGCGGCGCCTGCCGGGGCGTGGCGTCCACCGGCGTGAAGCTGTCGCCGCCATCGCGCGAGACGTACAGCCCGGGCTGGTCGTGGCTGCCCGCGTACAGCACGCTGCAGGCGCTGCCGGCGGCGCCGCTGGCCTCGTCCAGTAGCACGAAGGAGACGTGCCGCGCCGCCAGGCCGGCGGGCCGGAAGCTGCGGCCGCGGTCGGTGCTCTTCAGCAGCCCGTCCTGCGAGCTGCCCAGCCACAGCACGCGGCCGTCGTGCGGGTCCACCTGCAGGCGCTCGCCGGAACCGCGCCCGGGCGAGTTGCCGCCCAGGTGGATGCCCAGTTCGTGCACCTGCCAGCTGGCGCCACGGTCGGATGAACTCAGCAGCGCGCCGCGCCGCGCGCGCTCGTCCAGGTAGAGGCCGCAGGCGGCATAGAGCCGGTCGGGGTCGTGGACGTCCACGGCCAGGCTCAGCACGCCCATCAGGTCGGCGTCCGCCTTCGGCAGGTGGTCCAGCAGCGGCACCCAGCACTGGGCCGCGTCATTGAAGCGATAGGCGCCGCCGATGTCGGTGCGCACGTACAGCAGGCCGCGCTCGCGTGGGTGGAACAGAAGGCCGGTGATGAAGCCGCCGGCGCCGTAGGGCACGCTCTGCCATCGGTAGGGCGCGCCGGGCGCCGCCACCGCATCGGCCGCCGTGCCTGCTGCCGCGCTTGCGGGGGCGGCCGCTTCGGCGGCCGATGCACTGATCGATGGACCGGCCGATGCACTGGCCGATGCAGGGATCGGGGCCAGCGCGGCCTCGAGTCCTGCGATGCCGGCCGGGGCCAGGGCCGCGCCGGCGGCGCCCAGCAGCAGCCGGCGCCGCGGCGGCAGTGTGGCGGGGGCGGGGGAATCCGGCCGGGTCAAGTCAGGGCTCCTCGAAGGGCTGGGCCCTGCGGGGAAGGCAAGGCGGGTGGTCGGAACGGACCGCGGACCAGGCGGGTCCAGGCGAAGTCCGGCATATTAGTTCGAGCGCACAACAAAGTAGCACGGCACAAACCCTGAGCCTGCGGGCCGCCCCGGCAGGCGCCGCCACCACCGGCCGCCCCGCGGCTTGCGCGCTGCTTACAGCGGTACGTGCGGGGCGTAGGTGTTTCTCCCCGTATTCATTATTTCGGCGATCGAACTATGATTTCCCGCATCGCAAGCTGTCGTGACGAAGGAGGTGGTGTCTTGCTGGCCGATCTTTCCGATCCACTGCGGCACCGTTGCCTGCGTCTCCTGGCCGGGAGCGCTTCGAGGGGCCGTGCCACTCCACCATCCGGGCTTGCCCGAGGTCGCGGCGGTGGCGCACCAGCGGCCCTTTTTTTTCGTGGATGATTTAACGACATATCAGCCGATTCCCGTCCGGCTCGCCCGCCAGGCCAAGGGCGCGGGCACCGAACGAGGTGCAAGGTCTTGACATAGATGGCGACGGCGCCGGGTGAGAAAGACCCGCCACGCCGCGACAAAGGAGAACGAGAGTGAGACAAATCCTCGGACCGGGGCGTTTGAGCCTGGTATCCATGGCCTGCGGCGTGCTGCTGGCGGCCTGCGGCGGCGGTGGGGGTGGCGGTGGCGCCAGCGAAGGCCGGCTTCAGATCATCACCTTCGACTACCCGGGCGGTGGCGCCGTGCTGGCCCCGCCGCAGAAGCTGAAGGCAACGTCCACCTCCGGCCTGCCGGTCAGCTTCCAGTCCACCACGCCCACCATCTGCACCGTGTCCGGTGACCAGATGACGCTGGTGAGCACCGGCGAATGCCGCATCGTCGCCACGCAGGAAGGCGGCACTACCACCGATGGCGTGAAGTGGGCCAAGGCAGACGACGTCAGCCAGCTGTTCACCGTGCTCAAGCGCAGCCAGACCATCGCGATCGAGGCGCCCGACTACGTGCTCAGCAGCCAGGCCAGCGAGCTCACGCTGAAGGCCACCGCCAACTCCGGCCTGCCGGTCACGCTGTCGGGTGGCACCCCCGGCGTGTGCTCGCTCGACGGCGGCAAGCTGAAGCTGCTGGGCAAGGGCTCCTGCGCCATCACGGCCAGCCAGGCGGGCGATGCGAACCACACCGCGGTCCAGGTCAACCGCTTCCTCGCGGTCGATCCGCTCATCGTGGCCGACGGCATCCTCGGTGCCGGCCAGGGTTCCACCCGCGAAGCCCGCACCAAGCAGGGCGGCGCGGTCACCGCCAACCCCTGGTCCAGCACGATCGGCGGCGGCTGGGAATGGTGCGGCAACACCGACGACACCTGCTTCCGCGCCGTGTCCGAGGACGAGCGGGTGTTCACGTCCGCGCTGCACATCCCGAAGTCGAAATGGACGCCCGGCGGCTGGCACGCGAGCTGGAACAACATCGAGATCTTCGCGCCCGGCCTCAGCGCCTTCGACCAGGCGGGCGACACCACCACCGGCCTGCAGGTCACGACCGAGACGACCTTCGCGCTCACGCTCGGCGTGAACGAGGGCCTGCTGAAGGCCAGGAAGCCGGTGGTGCTGGAACTGGACCTGGGCAAGCGGAACAACAACTGCAACGTGACGGTGAGCACCTTGCTCTGGCCGGGGGCGCAGCTCACCAGCTTCGGCATCCCGCTGAGCAGCTTCGCGGTCACCGAGGCCTGCGGGCTCCCGGGCGTGAACACCGCCTCGCTGAACGACGAGGTCCGCATGCTGCCCAATCCCTGGGGCAGCGGCCCCGGTGACGTCGCGGCCATCGCGGCCTACCAGGCGGCGCTGGACAAGCTGATGCCGGCGCGCCAATCGGCGCTGGAGCTGATCACGTCGTCCAACGTCGTGCGCGTGCGCCTGCGGCTGATCGACGTCAACTCCGACACCTCGGCCGCGAGCGATGGCGACAACTACGCCTCGGACCTGTCGATCGTCGGCGCCATCACCATCCAGTAACTCGCCAAAGGCGCGGAACCTTCCCTTTGCGGACGGGCCGTGCGCCGGCCACCACGCCGTGCCGGCGCGCGCCGAGAAAGAAGAGAGACGACACATGAGACAACCCAAGCGGACTGCGATCTCACTGGCCGTGGCACACATGGCCCTGTTCGGTACCGGCGCCGCGTATGCGCAGGCGCCGGAACCGCCGAAGCCGGCCGCGAGCAGCCCGACGACCGTGGTGGTCACCGGGCAACGACGGGCGCTGCAGACGGCGCAGAAGATCAAGCAGGATGCCGAGGAGATCCTCGACTCCGTGGTGGCCGAGGAGGCGGGCAAGCTGCCCGACCGCTCGATCACGGAGGTGCTGCAGCGCGTCGTCGGCGTCACGGTGCAGCGCCAGCGCACGATCGACATCGACGCCAAGCACTACTCGGAAGAGGGCTCGGGCATCAAGGTGCGCGGCCTGTCCTGGGGCTCGTCGAACCTCAACGGCCGCGAGATCTTCTCGGCCGGCTGGCCGGGCCGTGACCTGAGCTGGGGTGCCATTCCCACCGAGCTGATGGCCGGCGTGGACATCTACAAGAATCCCTCGGCCGAGCAGATCGAAGGCGCCGTCAGCGGCCTGGTGAACCTGCGCACGGCGCTGCCCTTCGACTACAGGGGCACCAAGAGCTACGTGTCCTTCGGCAGCACCTACGAAGAGACGACGAAGAAGTCTTCGCCTTCGCTCTCGGGCCTGTACTCGACGCAGTGGGATGCCGAATCAGGCCGCTGGGGCGTGCTGGTCGACCTCAGCATGAACAACTCCACCTATGCGTCGGAGTCGGTCGAGCTGGGGGCCTATTTCCCGCGCGACAACGTCGTCCAGGGCAAGACCGTCTGGGTGCCCGATGGCGCGAGCTGGTCGAACAACGTCGGCAAGTCCGACCGCGTCGGCTTCTATGGCGCGCTGCAGTGGAAGAAGAACGACAAGCAGTCGGCGCTGACCTACTTCCTGTCCACGTCGCGCGACCGGGACACCGGCGCCGGCATGTACCGCAGCCTGTCGCAGTACGAGACGCCATATGACTCGGTGATCGACAACCCGGTGGTCGACGACCGCGGCGTGCTGGTGGCTGGACGCTACCGCTACCCCATCGGTGGCCTCGGCGCCAACCGCTGGGCAGAAGGTGGTCTCGGCCTGGGCACCACGCGCTCGTACAACGAGCACAAGACGGCCACCGGCGAGCTGGCGTGGAACTTCAAGTGGGCCATCAACGACCGCTGGTCGCTGCAGAACGACCTGCAGTGGGTGCATTCGAAGTTCGACACCATCGGGCGCGAGATCCAGCTCGGCACCTTCGTGCCCAGCATGGACCTTGCCGTCCCGGGCAACGGCCCGCTGCGCATCGACTTCGACCAGAAGTCGCGCGACTTCCTGGCCGATCCGGGCAACTACTACTGGAACGTCGTCCAGCCGAAGCTGTACCAGGGCGATGCGGACATGTACGCCTGGAAGGTCGACGCCCGGTTCAATTTCGTGGACCCGGTGCTGCGCGACCTGCGCTTCGGCTACCGCGTGAGCCGCAAGACCTCGGAGCGAGAAGCCGGGGTCTTCGCCGGCGACACGGGCAGCACGGGCTGGCGGTCGATTGCCGAGCCCTGGGCCGTCACGCCGACCAAGGTGGCAGGCCAGCTGCCCAACCAAGCCGACTACGGCTGGCAGCGCGGCGGCAGCCTCGCCTACCTGAACGACCCGCGCTACCAGTTCCCGACCGAGGTCTACAGCTTCAACAACTTCCATCCGGCCCAGTTCGGGCACCTGCCGAACGTGGTGTTCCCGACCGCCGCCATGGCCGCCGACTACCCGGGCGCCTACGCCAAGCTGCTCGGTGACGTGAAGTACCAGCAGTGCCTGGACGGGGTGCGCGACAAGGGCTCGGGCAGCTGCGATCCGAACGCCTTCTTCTTCGACCCCACGCTGAAGTACGGCCTCAACCCCAACATGACCAGCCGGCACACCGAGACCACGCAGGCGGTCTACGGCAACCTGCGCTTCGGCTTCGACGAGTGGAAGGTGCCGGTGGAGGGCAACGTCGGTGCGCGGGTGGTGTACAGCAAGGTGGTGGCCCATGGCTACACGGTCTTCACGCCCAACTATTCGGACACGACGCCACCTGACCTGCCGCGCTTCGGCCCGATCAACGAGAAGGTCGATTCGTCGGACAGCCACGTCGACGTGCTGCCCTCGATGAACCTGAAGTTCAACCTGAGCGGCGACAACAAGCTGATCAGCCGCATCGCCATGGCACGCAGCATGTACCGCCCGGGCTTCAACCAGCTGCAGGAATCGATCAAGCTCAAGCAGGAGCACAACAGCTCGACCAACCAGGTCACCTACACCGGCGAGAACACCGGCAACGCGAAGCTCAAGCCGCTGAAGTCCGACAACTTCGACCTCTCGCTCGAGTGGTACCCCCGCAACGGGCAGGCCCTGACGGCCGTGGCGTTCTACAAGGACGTCAAGGACATCATCTACGACAGCTCGTACACCCGCACCTACACCAGCCTGGCCGGCAACGAGCAGACCTTCGTGATCACGGGGCCGCAGAACGCGGCCCGCGGCAAGGTCGCGGGCATCGAGCTGGCCGCCGAGACCTACCTCGATCATTTCGACGCGCTGAAGGACAAGCTGCCCGACTGGGCCAAGGGCTTCGGCTTCTCGGCCAACTACACCTACATCGACAGCAAGAAGGAGCTGTACAAGACCACCGGGCTGAACTACTGCCCCGCCAACAACGCGATCGGCACCGACCCCGTCAAGCTGTCCGGCTGCGACACCAACGGCCTGCCGTTCGGCGACATGCCGCTGGAAGGCCTGGCCAAGCACGCCGCCAATTTCGCGTTCCGGTACGACCGCAACGGCTTCTCGGCGCGCCTGGCCTACAACTGGAACAGCCGTTCGCTCAAGAACGTCGCCACCTTCGGCAACAACGGCTGGCAGGGCACCAGTGCCGACCCCGCGCGTGCCGGCGCGAAGGACACCTGGTGGGGCCTGCCGCTGTGGCAGGAGGCCTACGGCCAATGGGACGGTGGCATGTCCTACGCCTTCACCGACAAGTTCTCGCTGTCGCTCAACGTCTCCAACCTGAACAACGTGCAGGTGCGCGAGACGCGGCAGCAGGCCCCGGGCGACATGGGCAAGGTCTGGAAGTACCCGGGCCGCAGCTACTTCCTCAGCGGCCGCTACGAGTTCTGATCGAAGCCGGAGCCCCACCGCGTGGGCGCATGGCGGCCGGCACCGAAGGATGGCTTGCTTCCTTCATGGCTGTGCCGCCGTGCCCGGTGAGCGGCGGGACGGCCGCGTGGACAGCTTGACCCAAGGATGAACATGGCCCCCAAGTTCGACCGCATCGTCGTCGTCGGAGGCGGCAGCGCCGGCTGGATGACCGCCACCGCCATCGCCACCGGGCTGCGCGGGCGCAGCACGGTGGAGGTGGTGGAGTCCGAGGAGATCGGCATCATCGGCGTGGGCGAGGCCACCTTCCCGTCGATCCGCGACTACAACCGCCTCGTCGGCATCGACGAGCGCGCGTTCCTGCGCGCCACCAACGGCACCTACAAGCTCGGCATCCGCTTCTGCGACTGGCTCGAGCGCGGCCACGACTACTTCCACACCTTCGGCCACTTCGGCAACCTGTTCGGCTCGCAGACGCTGTGGGCGCAGCACCGGCGCGTGGGACTCGCCGACCCGCTGGGCCTGCAGTGCGTGCCCACGGTGATGGCGATGAAGGGCCGCTTCGTGCTGCCCGAAGAGAACGACCCGCAGTTCAAGTACGCCTACCACTTCGATGCGGTGCAGTACGCCGCCTTCCTGCGCGGCCTGGCGATCCAGCGCGGCGCGCGCCACACCACCGGCCGCATCGTCGAGGTGGCGCGCCACCCGGATGGCAGCGTGGCCGCGCTGGTGCTGGCCGACGGCCGCCGCATCGAGGGCGACCTGTTCATCGACTGCTCGGGCTTCGGCGCGCTGCTGCTGGGCCGCGCGCTGGAGGAGCCCTTCGTCGACTTCAGCCACTGGCTCCCGGTGGACAGTGCCTGGGCCTGCCCCTGCGAGCGCAGCGGCGAGGACCTGGCGCCCTACACCCGCGCCACCGCGCTGGAAGGCGGCTGGGCCTGGCGCATCCCGCTGCAAAGCCGCACCGGGCACGGCCATGTCTTCAGCAGCCGCTTCATCGATGCGGAGCGTGCCCGCGAGCAGCTGATGGCCCAGCTCGACGGCAAGCCGGTGGCCGAGCCGCGGCTGCTGCGCTTCACCACCGGCCACCGGCGCCGCTTCTGGGTGCACAACGTGGTGGCGATCGGGCTGTCCTCGGGCTTCCTCGAGCCGCTGGAATCGACCAGCATCTACCTGATCCAGGACGGCATCGGCCGGCTGATGACGCTGCTGACCGGCGGCCGGCCGCTCGTCGATTCGGACCGCGAGAACTTCAACGAAGGCGCGGTGCGGCGTTTCGCGCGCATCCGCGACTTCATCATCCTGCACTACTGCCTGACCCGCCGGCGCGACAGCGCGCTGTGGCGCCACGTGGCCAGCATGGCGCTGCCCGACACGCTGGCCTTCAAGCTGCAGGCGTGGCGCCAGTTCGGCGTGCTGCACCAGTACGACGAGGAGGGCTTCGACGGCACCAGCTGGCTTGCCGTGCTGGCCGGCATGGACGACTGGCCCGGGCGCGACGACCCTGTCTTCGCCGAGATCCCGCACGGGCGGGCGCTGCAGGCGCTGCAGGCGCGGCGCGACGGCATTGCCGCCACGGTGGAGCGCATGCCGGCGCACCACCGCCTGCTGCAGCAGGTGCTGGCCTGACCGGCGCACGCCGGCCGGCGTCCCTGCCCAGCCGACGATGCGATATCTGACAAAAGACGCGGCCACGTTTGCGCGGCCAGTCACCGCCCATCCTGCCTGACGATGATGAACAGAAGGCTCTTCAATGCCCTGGCCGGTGCCCTGCCCCTGGCGTGCGCGGCCGGGATCGCCGGCTGCGGCGGCACCGGCAAAGGCTCGGGCACGACGGGCCCGGCGAGCACCGGTGCTAGCGCCGCCGAGGGTGCCGCCGAGGGTGCGGCCGAGCGCGCCACCGAGAGCGCCACCGAGAGCGCCACCGAGAGCGCCACCAGCCCGCGCGACCTCACCAGCGTGCAGCTGTCGCGTCGCATGACGCCCGGCATCAACCTGGGCAACACGCTGGAGGCCATTCCTGCCGCCACGTCCTGGGGCAACCCGCCGCCCACGCGGGCGCTGATGCAGACCTACAAGGCAGCCGGCTTCCGCAGCGTGCGCATCCCCGTGGCCTGGACGCAGTACACCGACGCCGGGGGCACCATCAGCCCCGGCTGGATGGGCCACGTGAAGCAGGTCGTGGACCACGCGCTCGACGCGGGCCTCTACCCCATCATCAACATCCACTGGGACGGCGGGTGGATGAACCACCCCAGCTACGACAAGCAGGCGTCGATCAACGCCCGCATCGCGAAGTACTGGGTCCAGATCGCCAACGCCTTCAAGGACCATGACGAGCGGCTGCTGTTCGCCGGTACCAACGAAGTCGGGCAGGAGGGAACCTGGCAGGGCCCGACGCCGGAGTACGCGGCGGTCCAGAACAGCTTCAACCAGACCTTCGTCGACACGGTGCGCGCCACCGGCGGCCGCAATGCCCGCCGCCACCTGATCGTGCAGGGCTACTGGACCAACATCGGCTACACGCTGGCCCACAACACCATGCCCAGGGACAGCGTCGCGAACCGGCTGTTCATGGAGGTGCACTTCTACGACCCGTTCAACTTCACGCTCAACGGCGAGAGCAGGATCTGGCAGTGGGGCGCCGGGGCCACCGACCCCGCGGCCGCCGAGGCCTGGGCCAGCGAGGCCGCGGCGGACGACCAGTTCCGCCGCCTGAAGGCGCATTTCGTCGATCGCGGCGTGGCCGTGCTGGTCGGCGAATACGGAGCCTATGTGAAGCCCCAGTACCCCGGCATGGCGGCGTACCGCAAGGCGTGGGCGCAGTACATCACCCGCTCCATCGCCCGGCACGACCTGGTGCCGGTGTGGTGGGACACGGGCGAGCTGATCGATCGCCACACGGCCCAGCCCAAGGTGCCGGACGTCCTGGCCGCCATCGTCGACGCCGCCAAGCGATGAGGACGATCTTGATGCGACGCGCGTTTTCGGCACTGTGGGTGGGGCTTGCGGCGGCCCTGGGCAGTGGCTTGCTCGCCGCCTCACAGGCGGCAGGCGCGCAGCCGCCCGCTTCGGCCGTGCGCCAGGCGTCCGAGACGCGGGCCGCTGCGCTGGTGGCCCGCATGACCACGGACGAGAAGATCGAGCAGCTGCTGAACCTCGGGCCCGCATTGCCGCGGCTGGACATCCCGTCCTACAACTGGTGGACCGAGTCGCTGCACGGCGCCATCGGCGTCGTGCCCACCACCAACTTTCCCGAACCGATCGGGCTGGGCGCCACCTTCGACGCGCCTCTGGTGAAGCGGGTGGCCGAGGCCATCAGCCGCGAGGTGCGGGCGCTGCACACGCTGGGCCGCGAGACCGGCCGCCCCGGCCCCGCGCTGAACACCTGGGCGCCCAACATCAACATCTTCCGCGACCCGCGCTGGGGCCGCGGCCAGGAAACCTACGGCGAAGACCCGCACCTGACGGCGATGCTGGGCGTGGCCTACGTCGGCGGCATGCAGGGCCCGGACCCGGACCAGCCGGACGTGATCGCGACGCCCAAGCACTACGCGGTGCACAGCGGCCCCGAATCGACCCGCCATCAGGCCAACGTCTTCCCGACGCCGCACGACCTGGAAGACACCTACCTGCCGGCCTTCCGTGCCGCCATCGTCGATGCCAAGGCGGGCTCGGTGATGTGCGCCTACAACCGCGTCGACGGACTGCCGGCCTGCGCCCACGGGCCGCTGCTGAAGGACAAGCTGCGCGGCGCCTGGGGCTTCCAGGGCTACGTCGTTTCCGACTGCGATGCGGTGCAGGACATCGACATGCACCACAAGTTCGCGCCCGATCCCGTCGCCGCTGCCGCTGCGGCGCTGCGTGCCGGCATGGACAACGAATGCCACACCGGCGTGTGGTCGAAGGCGCCGCAGCTGCGCGACCGCTACCGGCAGGCCCTGGAGCGCGGCCTGATCAGCCCGGCCGACATCGACCGCGCGCTGCTGCGCCTGCTCTCCGCGCGCCTGCGCACCGGCGACCTGCCCGGCGTGGTGCAGAAGGCGGCGGTGCCCGTGGCCGCCATCGGCACCCCGGCGCATGCAGCGCTGGCGCTGGAAAGCGCGGTCAAGAGCCTGGTGCTGCTGAAGAACGACGGCACGCTGCCGCTGCCTTCCGGCACTTCCGGCACGCGCATCGCGCTGATCGGCCCGCACGGCGACAGCACCCGCGTGCTGCGCGGCAACTACTCGTCGGAGCGCACGCTGGCCGCGGTGTCCGTGCTGGAGGGGCTGCGCCAGGCGATGCCGAAGGCGGTGATCACGCACGTGCCCTTCACGCCCTCGGTCACCGACGGCGACCCCGTGCCGGCCTCGGCCTTCCGCACCCCCGAGGGTGCGCCCGGCCTGAAGGCCGAGTACCACCATGCCGCGCCGGATGGACGTTATGAACCGGCGCCCGTGGCCACGCGGATCGAGACGCACGTGGTGTCGAACGCCGACCGCCTGCCCGAGGTGCGTGGCCGCCACAAGGTAGTGTGGACCGGTTTCCTCGTGCCGCCGGAAAGCGGCACCTACCGCATCGGGATGACCGGGATCAAGGGCGAGGTGGCGACCGGCGGCGCCGGCATCCGCGTGGCCGCGTACTCCGGCTGGAACGAGCCGCCGAAGCTGGCCGACGTGGTGCTTCAGAAGGGGCGGCGCTATGCCCTGCGGCTGGAGACCGAGCCCGGCGCCGGGCCGACGCCCGGGCTGCTGTGGAAGCGCGTCGCCAGGGATCACGAGGCCGAGTTGAAGGCCGCCGTGGCCCGCGCCGACGTCGTGGTCGCGGCCGTCGGCCTCACTTCCGACATCGAAGGCGAGGAGATGCCGATCGCGATCGAGGGCTTCAGCGGCGGCGACCGCAGCTCCTTGGCGCTGCCGGCCGACCAGCGCCGGCTGCTGGCGGCCGCCCATGCGCTGGGCAAGCCGCTGGTGGTGGTGGTGATGAGCGGCAGCGTCATCGACCTGCGCTGGGCCAAGGCGCACGCATCGGCCATCGTGCAGGCCTGGTACCCGGGCCAGGCGGGCGGGCAGGCCATCGGCCAGGTGCTGGCCGGCCGCGCCGATCCCGGCGGCCGGCTGCCGCTCACTTTCCATGGCAGCGTGGACGAGTTGCCGCCTTTCGACGACTACGGCATGCGAGGCCGCACCTACCGCTACTTCGGCGGCACGCCGGTGTATCCCTTCGGCCATGGTCTCAGCTACGCCAGCTTCGGCTACGCCGGCCTGCAGGTGGCTGCCGAGCAAGGCAGGGCGGAACACGGCCTGCGCGTGACCGCCACGGTGCGCAACACCGGCGTGCGCGCCGGCGACGAGGTGGTGCAGCTCTACATCACCCCGCCCGGCTTTCCCGGCGCGCCGCGCCACGCGCTGCGGGGCGCGCAGCGGGTGACGCTGGCGCCGGGCCAGTCGCGCGAGCTGAACTTCGATCTCTCGCCGCGCGACCTGAGCTTCGTGACCGCCGACGGCCAGCGGCGCCTGATTCCGGGCCGCTACCAGCTCTCGGTCGGCTCGGGCCAGCCCGGCAGCGGCGTGGCCGCCGTGGCGGCGAGCTACACGATCGACGACGACAGCGCCTTGCCGGAGTGACCGGCCGCTGCCCGAGGAGACCCGCGATGAAGCACCTGTTTCCGGCCCTGCGGCGGGCCACTCGCAGGGCCAGCAGGTGCACCACATCCGTTTGCCGGCCCGCTTCGTGAAGCAGGGCCGCCAGCCGCGATCCGAGCGCAATCGATGGTGGTTCTCGGGCCCGTCAAGGCCGCCATCCAACGCCAAGAAGGTGCGTGCGAGGCCAGTCCGGCCGAGCGGCGCCGACATGACAACGGAGACAAGCGTGGACATCAAGAACTGCGTGCTGCTTTCGCTGGCGGCGCTGGGCGCCCCCGCATGGGCGCAGACCTGCCAGCCCAGTGCGGTCACCCCCTACCTCAACCTCAATGGCACCAACGCCTGGGTGGTGAAGTCCTCGGCCTCGCTCAATGCGGGCTCCACCGTCGTGCTCGGGCCGCAGCCGGTCAGCGGCAGCTGGTCGTGGAGCGGCTGCGGGGCCACCGGCTCGTCGCGGGAGCAGACCCTCGAGCTCACCGCCAGCTGCACCGCCACCGCCACCTACACCAACAGCTGCGGCGCCAAGACGACCCAGGCGTACAACTTCACCGTGTGGCCGGCGCCGGCCGCCAGCGCCGGCAAGTACATCACGGTCGACCAGTTCGGCTACCTGCCGAACATGAAGAAGGTGGCGGTGCTGCGCTGGCCGCGCGTCGGCCATGACGGCAACGAGTTCTACTGGCCCGGCCGCCTGCAGGTGGTGAACTCGGCCACCGGCGCGGTCGCCTACGACTGGTGGCCCCAGGAGTGGAAGGACCGGCAGATCGACGAGTCGTCGGGCGACCAGATCTGGACCTTCGATTTCAGCCAGGTCACCACGCCCGGCACCTACGAGATCGTCGACGTCGATCGCAACCAGCGCTCGGCCCGCTTCGAGATCGGCGACAACGTCTACCGCAGCGTGCTGGTGCAGGCCGTCCGGAGCTTCTTCTACCAGCGCGCCGGCCAGGCCAAGAACGCGGCCCAGGCCGGCGCAGGCTGGGCCGATGCGGCCAGCCACCTGAAGGCCGGGCAGGACACGCAGGCGCGGCGCTTTCTCGACAAGAACAACGCCGCCACCGCACGCGACCTGCGCGGCGGCTGGTTCGACGCCGGCGACTTCAACAAGTACACGAGCTGGACCGCCGGCTACGTGCAGGACCTGCTGGAGGCCTACAGCCAGAACCCCGGCGTCTGGACCGACGACTTCAACCTGCCCGAGTCGTACAACGGCATTCCCGACCTGCTCGACGAGGTGAAGTGGGGCCTGGACTGGCTGGTGCGCATGCAGAACAGCGACGGCTCGGTGCTGTCCATCAACGGCGTGTCGCATGCCAGCCCGCCGTCGGCCGCCACCGGTCCGAGTTATTACGGCGACGCCAGCACCTCGGCCACGCTGGCGGCGGCCGCGGCCTACGCGCACGGCGCCAAGGTCTTCGGCAGCTTGAACAACACGGCGATGAACGCCTACGCCGCCGACCTGCTGGCACGGGCGCGGCGCGCGTGGACCTGGGCGTCGGCCAATCCCAACGTCACCTTCCGCAACAACGACGAGGCCAGCGGGACGTCTGGCCTCGGCGCCGGCCAGCAGGAAACCGACGCCAGCGGGCGTGCCGAGCTGCGCCTGTACGCGGCCATCAAGCTGTTCGCGGCCACCGGCGAGGCCACCTACCGCGACCATGTTGATGCCAACTACACGATCACGCCGATGTTCGCGCAGTGGTTCCTGTCGGCCTTCAATGCCGGCCATGCGCACAACCTGCTGTACTACGCGGCGCTGCCCGGCGCCACCGCCAGCGTGGCGAACAACATCCGCACGCGGTTCCTCGACACCTGGGGACGCAGCGACTACGGCGGTTGGGGTGCGGTCGATTCGCAGCGCGATCCCTACCGCGCCTACATCACCGACTACACCTGGGGCAGCAACGCGGTGAAGGCGCTGGGCGGCTCGCTGTTCACGGCGGAAACCGTCTACGGCATCAACCGCCGCCCGGCCGATGAGGTGGCCGCTGCAGCGGCGGGTTATCTGCACTACCTGCACGGCGTGAACCCGATGGGCAAGGTGTACCTGACCAACATGGTGAGCTTCGGCGCCGAGAACTCGGTCAACCAGATCTTCCACGCCTGGTTCAGCGACGGCAGCGCCCAGTGGGACAGCGCCAAGACCTCGGCCTATGGTCCGGCGCCGGGCATCCTCACCGGCGGCCCGAACCACAACCAGTGGGACTGGGACTCGCGCTGCCCCGGTGTCTCGGCGGCCTGCGGCACGGCCCGTCCGACGCCGCCTTACGGGCAGCCGGCGCAGAAGTCGTACCTCGACTTCAACGACGGCTGGCCGCTGAACTCCTGGCCGATCAGCGAAAACTCCAACGGCTACCAGTCGGCCTACATCCGGCTGCTGGCGCGGTTCGTGAAGTGAGTCAATCGTGAGAAGAACCGCATCCATCGCACTGGCCGTGGGCCTGGTGATTGCCGCTTCCGCGCGTGCCGCCACGCCGATTCCGTACGCCCACGAGCACATCATCGAGTCGGGCGACTCCGAGGCCGTCATCGTCGAGAAGGCCGCCAAGGTGCTGCCGCGGCCCAACCAGAGCGCATGGATGCGGCTCGAGCGCACCTTTTTCCTGCATTTCGGCGTCAACACCTTCAACGAGGTGGAGTGGGGCAGCGGCAAGGAGGATCCCGCCATCTTCAACCCCACCGCACTGGACGCCAGGCAATGGTTGCGTGCGGTAAAGCAGCTCGATGGCAAGTTGCTCGTGCTGGTGGCCAAGCACCACGACGGCTTCTCGATGTGGCCGACGCGGTACTCCGGCCACTCCGCGGCCGCCAGCCCCTGGCGCGGCGGCCAGGGCGACCTCGTGCGCGAGGTGGCCGATGCCGCACGTGCCGGCGGCGTCAAGCTGGGCATCTACCTCTCGCCCGCGGACCTCTATCAGCTCAAGACCAACCCGAAGAACCCTGCGGGCTACTACGGCAATGGCAGCCCGAAGCGGAGGTCCACCATCCCCACCGACCCCGCTCACTTCAAGAGCGACCCGTCGAAGGGCCGCGCGCCGACACCGGGCTTCAAGTCCTTGAGCTACGAGGTCAACGACTACAACCGCTATTTCCTGAACCAGCTCTACGAACTGCTCACCGAGTACGGCCCGGTGCACGAGGTGTGGTTCGACGGCGCGAACCCCGATCCCAGCGTGTCCGAGACCTACGACTACGCCGCCTGGTACCACCTGATCCGCAGCCTGCAGCCGAACGCGGTGATCATGGGCAAGGGCCCGGACGTGCGGTGGGTGGGCTCGGAAAGCGGCTATGGCCGCACCACCGAATGGAGCGTGATCCCGCTGCCCAAGGCGCCCGAGAAGTTCGACTGGCCAGACTGGCAGGGCGGCGACCTGGGCGGCCGGGCGCAGCTCAAGCCCGGCTCGCACCTGTGGTGGTACCCGGCCGAGACCAACGTCACCCTGCTCGCCAACGGCGCCTGGTTCTGGGCCCGGGACAAGCGGCCGCGCCCGGTGACGCAGCTGGTCGACATCTTCTACGCCTCCACCGGCCGCAACGGCAACCTCATCCTCAACCTGTCGCCCGACAACCGCGGACTGGTGCCCGACGACCAGATGCAGGCGCTGGGCCAGATGGCCGAGATCGTGAGCGAGACCTTCAAGCGCAATCTCGCGGCAGGCGCCCGGGTGAGCGCCGACCATGCGGCGCCTAAGCGCCGGGCTGCCGCGGCGCTCGATGGCAGCCTGGACAGCTGGTGGGAGGCCGCGCCCGGCCGCACCGACGGCACCCTGGTGCTCTCGCTGCTCCGGCGCACGACCTTCGACGTCGTCTCGCTGCAGGAGGCGGTGGACCACCGCGGCCAGCGCATCGAGTCCTTCGCCATCGACACCTGGAACGGCCAGGCCTGGGTGGCGGCGCAGACCCTCGCCAACGAGGCCAGGACGACGGTGGGCTACCGCCGGCTCATCCGCCTGGCCGCGCCGGTCAGCACGGACAGCGTGCGCCTTCGCATCACCGGTGCGCGCCTGCAGCCCACCATCGCGGAAGTGGCGCTGTACAAACAGTCGGTCGATCTGCTGCCGCCGGCCATTGCCGACCGCGAGCCGAGCGGCAGCGTGCGCATCAGCCACCCGGCCGGCGGCACCATCGTCTACACCACCGACGGCACGGCACCCACCCCCCATTCGCCGGCCTATGCCGGGCCGATAACGCTTCAAGGAAGTGGCCTCGTCAAGGCCGCCCGCGTGATGCCCGACGGCCGGCTGGGCGTGATCGGCACCCGCAACTTCGCCGGCCTGTCGCCGCACGGCTGGAAGGTGTTGGCCGTGGACAGCGAGGAAACGGTGCAAGGGCGCAACGGCGCGGCCCTGGCCATCGACGGTGATTCCAGCACCTACTGGCACAGCCGCTGGGGCGCTGACCTGAAGATGCCGCACAGCATCACGGTGGACATGGGCCAGGTGCACCGCATCGCGGGCATGGTCTACCTGCCGCGGCAGGACGGCGTGGTCAACGGCACCGTGGAGCACTTCAGTTTCGAGGCCAGCGAGGACGGCGCGAACTGGGTCACGGCGGTCGAGCGTGGCCGGTTCCACAACGTCCACAACAACCCAGACCTGCAGCAGGTGCGCTTCACGCCAACGAAGGCGCGCTACTTCCGCTTCACTGCCCTGCAATCGGTCTGGAACAGCGGCTGGGCGAGCGCGGCGGAGCTGTCGGTCATTCCCGCACCAGCCGATTGATCGCAGCGGAGCCTGCGACATGGCCCATCTGCACCGCATCCTGCTCGGCATGCCATGGGCTGCAGGTGCTCGCTGCATTTCACCGCGCGCCCTGCGATTGGGCTGGTGGCCCGCCACTGACGACTGTGCGGACCCCCGGGCCGCCGAACGATCCCCGAAGACCATGACATTGAGAACCACCCTCATCGCTTGCGGCCTGGCCCTGGCCGCGCTCGGTCCTGTGACGGCGCACGCCGAGATCGCCGACAACCGCCCCGACTGGCCCGGCGCCGGCCAGCTCTTCGTCGGCACCAATTACCAACCCTATGACCGCACGCGCGAGCAAATCGTGCACGACATCGCGCGCATGAATGCCGCCGGCATGAAGGTCGTGCGCTTCGGCGACCTGTCCTGGGATTCGTTCGAACCCCAGGAGGGCAAGTTCGACTTTCGCCTGACCGACTGGATCATGGACCGCATGCACGCGGCCGGCTTGAAGGTGCTGCTGGACATACCTGGCCAGCCGGCCCCGGTGTGGATGCACCACAAGTACCCCGGTGTGTCCATCGTCAACCAGGCCGGGACCAGGCTGGACCCGGCCGAGCGCTACATGGACAACGTGGCCGACCCGGACTACCGCCGCCTGCTGCACCGCCTGGCCGACAAGATGCTGTCGCGCTATGCCAAGCATCCGGCCCTGTTTGCCATCGGCTACAACAACGAGATCGGCAACGGCATGGTCTCGTACTCAGAGGCCGATCGCAAGCGCTTCATCGGCTGGCTGCAGAAGAAGTACGGCAGCATCGAGGCGTTGAACAAGGCCTGGGCCACCCAGCGGTGGTCGCGCCGCATCAACACCTGGGACGAAGTGCGCCTGCCCTACATGGATGGCCCCACGCCTTATGAGCGCTACCTGGACATGCGGCGCTTCTGGTCTGACGCCAACATCGATGTGCTGCGCGACCTGGACAGCCTGCGCCGCAAGCACACGCCCGACAAGCCCTCCATCTCCAACCTGTGGGACGAGGCTTGGCGCAAGGGCTTCGACATGCTGGGCAGCTACCGCGACTACGTGAGCTACGGTGGGCTGGGCTTCTATCCGGGCGACGCCATGACGGCTTCTTTCCACGCCACCATGATGCGCGGCGGCCTGAAGGCGCCGATCTGGTTTGTGGAATTCACTGCTGGCGGCACCGGCTACTACGGCACCAAGGGACGCTCGCGCATGTGGGCCCACGTGGGCCTGGCCCTGGGTGCGGCGGCAGTGATGCCGTGGACCTGGCACAGCCACCACGGCGGTGAAGAGCAGGCGCTGTTCGGCCTGATCGACCACGATGATCGCGCCTCGTGGAAGGTGGACGAGTTCGCCACCATCGCCAGGGAGTTTGCGCAGCTCGAGAAGCTGGGTTTCCCGCGCATGCACGAACCGAAGGTGGCCATCGCCTACTCCTTTGACAACAACATGGCGAATTACCCGCCGAAGGGGATGTCCAACAGCGTGCTGCCCTACATCAACCCGGGCTACCACAAGCAGGCCCATGGGGTGTATGCACCGCTGTTCCGCGACAACGTCGATGCGGCCGTCATCAAGCTCAGTTACGAGGACCTGAACCGCTACAAGCTGGTGGTGCTGCCGGGCATGTACCTGCTGGACTCGGCCAGCACGGCCAAGCTGCGCAAGTACGTGGAAGAAGGCGGCACCGTCATCATGACCGCCCAGTCGGCCAAGGTGAACGACAACAACCAATGGCACAGCACGCCGCTGCCCGGCGGCCTGACCGACGTGTTCGGCTTGCGCACTGCCGAGTTCTACAACGCCGGCAAGGTGGAGACCGCCATCGCGGGCGTGGTGGCCAAGGGCGACAACGGCTTCATCGAGGTGCTGGAGCCTTCCACCGCCGAGGTGCTGGCGCGCTTCACCAACACCGAGGACAAGGTGCCCGCCGTCACCGTCAACCGCTTCGGCAAGGGCCGTGCGTACTACGTGGGCACCGTCGCCCAGCCCGAGGTGATGGGCGCGCTGCTGCGCCACCTGTACCCCAGCCTGGGCATCAAGCCGGGCCCGGCCACGCCCGAGGGGGTGATCGCGCGCGAGGTGCAGGGGCGTGCCTATTACGTCAACACCACGGGTGAGGCCACGGAGGTGGCGATCAAAGGCACCATGAAAGGCCTGCTCAGCGGCCAGACCTGGACCGGCACGATGAAGCTGGCCCCCATGGGTGCCGAGCTGCTGCAGGCGCCGTGATGGCTCAGGTGCTGCTCAGGTGCTCGCCCGATGGGGCGCACTCGGAATGGTGTGCGCTGTGGTGCAAGCGGTGGCAGCGCCTGGCTCCGCCACATTGCGCGCGCGCAGTGCGCGGTCTCAGCCTTGAAGCCACCGAGCCGACCTTCCTGAAGGCCATGCCCGCGTTCACCCGGGTAGACGTGCCCGGATTTATTGCCAAACCATGCTCGCCGCGCGCTTCGCGCGGCACCTGTCTCCATTCCGATTGCCCGATGAACTGCCTGCACCGCACCGGCCTGCCGCTGGCGCAGAAAACGAGATCGATGGCCCGTCGGGCTGCGCTGGCCTTGTCGAGCGTGCTGGTCCTGCTGGCCCATGTCTCGGCCGGCTCAGCGGACCGTCCGGCAGGGCCTCGCCCTGGCCCCGGGCTGGGCAACCTGGCCTACACCGAGGCCGAGCTGTTCCAGCCGATCGCGATGATCCGGACCGAGAGCGCGCCCGGCGCGGCCGATGGCGACATGCCGTTCCGCCATCCCGGCCGCAAGGACTTCGGCACCAACGTGGGCCTGATGCTGAACGGCTATTTCGTCGTGATGTTCGCGCCCGACAGCGGGCATCCGCCTGGCGGCTTCCTGGTCTACGACGTCTCCAACCCGCGCAGCCCGCGGCTGGTGAAGAAGATCTACGAGCCGACCGGCCGCACCGCCGAGTTCCGCGAGCCGCACGCCATCGGCCAGGCGACGATCGGCGGGCGCCAGCTCATCGTCGTGCCCAGCACGCGCGGCATCGAGTTCTGGGACTTCACCGACGTCAACGACATCCGCCAGGTGAGCAAGCTGGCCCTGCCCACCGTGCACGGTGGCGACTATTCCAACGTGACCTGGCAGCTGTGGTGGCAGGCCCCCTATGTGTACGTGGCCTCGGCCGAAGACGGCATGTACATCGTCGACGCGCGCGATCCCGCGAAACCCATGCTCGCCGACCGTGGCGAGGGCCGGCCGAACCCGGTGCCCACCGGCGAACTGGGCGGCTTCCGCGTCGGCCCCATCTTCACGCTGGGCAACCACCTGGTGCTCAGCTCGATGGAAGCGGCCTCAGGGCTGGCCAGCCTGGACATCTCCGACCCGCTGAACCCGCGGCTGCTCGACACGGTGGGCGCGCTGCCGTTCTACTACGCCACTTGCTTCGATGGCCGAACGCTCTACGGCTCCGTGCGCGGCCGCGGCGCGCGCATGTTCAGCTACGACCTCGGCGACCCGGCGCGCTTCGTCGCGCAGGACAAGCGGCTGCAGGCGGACGAGCAGCTGTACTGCGCCACGCAGGACCAGTTCGTGTTCCAGGGCGCGCAGGAAAAGCTGCACAAGGTGGACGTGAGCGACCCGCTGCAGCACCGGCAGGTCGGCCAGGGCGGCCTGTTTCCCGAAGGCTCCGAGCAGGCGCGCCATTCGGACCACGGCCAGGTGACCCCGATGGGCAACGTCGCCTTCATCGGCAACGACCACGGCAACGGCAGCGGCTTCATCGTGCACGACCGCCGGCCGGACACCACGCCGCCCCAGGTGCGGCAGGTGTCGCCGCGGGATGGCGCGCGCCACCAGGCGACGAGCTCGCGCATCGGCATCGCGCTCAGCGACAACATCCTGCCCGAGAGCATCGGCCCGGCCAGCTTCATCGTGCGTCCACGCGGTGGCGCGCCCCTGGCCGGCACCTACAGCGTGCAGCTGGGCCTCGTGAACTTCGCGCCGGACGCGCCGCTGGCGCCCGACACGACCTACGAAGTGATCGTGCCCGCCGGTGGCCTGCGCGACTACGCGGGCAATGCCATCGCCAGCGCGTTCCACGCGCAGTTCGGCACCGGCCCGCACGCCGCTCCCCAACCTGCAAAGTCAGCGGCCGGCGTCCGGGCCGCGCCTCGCATCGCCGAACCGGCCAGTGCGCAGATCCTTCACGTGAACGCGCTGGCGCGCTTCGACCTCGCCGAGCTGGCACGCCCCGGCGCCCGGTACCGCTGGAACTTCGGCGACGGCACGCCGCGCACCGGCTTCTCGAGCACGCCGCGGGCCACGCACCGCTTCAAGGCGCCCGGCCACTACACGGTGGTGCTGACGGTGCGCATGGCCGACGGAGCGGAGGCCACCCATTCGTTCCACCGCACGGTGATCCACCCACGCACCGCGCTGGCGCCCACGCACAGCAGCAACATCACGGGGGACGCGGCGCAGGTCTACAGCGTCAACCCGGACAGCGGCACGGTCACCGCCATCGACGCCGCCACGCTCGCGAAGGCCTGGGAGACGCGGGTCGGTGCCGAGCCGCGCACCGTCGCGGTGGGGCCGGACGGGCGGGTGTGGGTCACCGTGCAGGGTGAAGACCAACTGGTCGCGCTGCGCCCGGCCGATGGCCACGTGTCGGCCCGCGTGCCGCTGCCCTACGGTAGCGCGCCGCACGGCATCGTGTTCACGCCGGACGGGCAGGCGGGCCTGGTGACGCTGGAGGGGCACTCCAGCTTGATGAGCTTCGACCCGGCCAGCGGGGCGACCCGCGCCGCCGTGCCGCTAACGGAGGATGTGCGCGGCATCGCAGTTGCCGCCGATTCGACGCAGGCCCTGGTGACCCGCTTCCGCTCGCGCATGGACCGCGGCGAGGTGCACCGCGTGTCGATCGGCGCGCAGGGCCGGTCGCTGGCGCTGCGGCAGACCGTCGCGCTGCGCGTCGACCGGACCACCGTGGACGCCGAGAACCGCGCCCGCGGCGTGCCGAACTACCTGCATCAGGTTGTCATCTCGCCGGACGGCCGGCGGGCCGCGCTGCCGTCGAAGAAGGACAACATCGTCGGCGGCCTGTTCCGCGACGGCCGGCCGCTGGAACACGACACCACCGTGCGCTCCATCGTGTCGCAGATCGCGCTGCAGCCGGCCGCGGCCGAGCTGTTCGCGGAGCAGCTCGACTTCAACGACCGGGCGCCGGCACGCGCGGCAGCCTGGTCGCCGCACGGCGACCTCCTGTTCGTCGCGCAGATGGAGGGCAACCGCGTCGCGATCGTCGATGCCGGCAACCGCTCCGTGCGCGGCGAGATCCAGACCGACCGGGCGCCGCACGGCCTGTACGTCGACGCGCGGCGCCAGCGCCTCTTCGTCAACAACTTCCTCGGCCGCACAGTGGGGGTGTACGACATCGCCGCGGTGCTGTCGGCGCAGTCCTTCGCCGCGCGGCCGCTGGCGACGGTGGCCGCGGTGGCCACCGAGCCGCTGCCCGAGGCGGTGCTGCGCGGCAAGCGGCTGTTCTACAACGCGGCAGACCGGCGCATGAGCCGCGACAACTACATGTCCTGCGCCAGCTGCCATGCCGATGGCGGCGACGACGGCATGGTGTGGGACTTCACGCAGCGCGGCGAGGGGCTGCGCCGCACCCCCAGCCTGCTGGGCCGCCAGGGCCTGGGCCATGGCCGCGTGCACTGGAGCGCCAACTTCGACGAAGTGCAGGACTTCGAGCACGACATCCGCGGCGCCTTCGGCGGCGCCGGCTTCATGAGCAATGCCGATTTCGCGGCGGCGTCGGAGCCGCTGGGCGCGCCCAAGGCCGGGCTCAGCCGTGACCTGGATGACCTCGCGGCCTACCTCGGGTCTCTGGCGCGCCACGGCCGCAGTCCGGCTCGCCAGGCGGACGGCAGCCTCAGCGCGGCGGCGCTGCGCGGCCAGCAGCTCTTCGGCGCGATGCAATGCGCCACCTGCCATGCCGGTGCCACGCTGCGCGACGGCCGGCGGCACGACGTCGGCACGATCCAGGCCTCGTCCGGCCAGGGCATCGGGCAGGCGCTGGCTGGTGCAGGCATCGACACGCCCACGCTCTACGGGCTGTGGACCGCCCGGTCCTTCTTCCACAACGGCCAGGCCGCGACGCTGCGCGACGTGTTCCAGGCCGGGCACGGCGGTACGCAGGCCTTGTCGGCGGCGGACCGCGCGGCGCTGGTGGAATACCTGCGTTCATTGGACGACAGCAGTGCCGCGGCGGCGGCGCCGGTTGCCGCTGGCGAAGCTCCACGGCAAGCCTCGCGATGAGGTCTTCGTCCCGTGCCCTTGACCGATTTCGGTGCCCGGCCCACGCTGCGCGCCGGCCCTCCCCACATCCAACCATCAGGAGACCTGTCATGAAAACCCCTTCCATGCAGTTGCTGGCCGCCACCCTCGTCGGCCTGTCGGCCTTCGGCGCCCAGGCCCAGACCGTGGGCGTGAGCTGGTCGAACTTCCAGGAAGAGCGCTGGAAGACCGACGAGAAGGCCATCAAGGACGAGTTGGCCAGGGCCGGCGCGAGCTACGTCAGTGCGGATGCGGGCGGCTCGCCGGAGAAGCAGCTGGGCGACATCGACAGCCTGATCGCCAAGGGCGCGAAGGTGCTGATCGTGCTGGCGATGGACAAGGACGCCATCCAGCCCGCCATCGCCAAGGCCAAGGCACGCAACATCCCCGTCATCGCGTATGACCGCCTGATCGAGGCGCCCGGCGTCTTCTACATCACCTTCGACAACAAGGAGGTGGGCCGCACGCAGGCGCGCGGGGTCTTCGCGGTGAGACCGAAGGGCAACTACGTGATGATCAAGGGCTCGCCCACCGACCCCAACGCCGACTTCCTGCGCGCCGGCCAGCAGGAGGTGCTCGAGGCCGCCATCAAGAAGGGCGACATCAAGATCGTCGGCGAGGAGTACACCGAGGGCTGGAAGCCGGAGGTGGCGCAGCGCAACATGGAGCAGATCCTCACCCGCAACGGCGGCAAGGTGGATGCGGTGGTCGCCAGCAACGACGGCACGGCCGGCGGCGTGATTGCGGCGCTGTCCGCGCGCGGCCTGAAGGGCGTGCCGGTCTCCGGCCAGGACGGTGACCATGCGGCGCTGAACCGCGTGGCGCTGGGCACGCAGACGGTCTCCGTGTGGAAGGACGCGCGCGACCTCGGCCGCGAGGCCGCGAAGGCCGCGCTGCAGATGGCCGCGGCCAAGCCGGTGGCCGGCGCCACCAAGTGGTCCGGCGGCGAGAAGAAGCTGACCATGGACGCGATGTTCCTGAAGGCCGTGCCCATCACCCGCGCCAACCTCGACGTCGTCATCAAGGCCGGCCACATCGGCAAGGCCGAGCTGTGCAGGGGCGTGAACGCGGCCGACGCGCCGCCCGCCTGCAAGTGATGCTGGCCCGACTGCAGATCAGCGCGCTGGACCTGCGCCTGGCCATCATGGCCGCGGTGCTGGGGGCGCTGGGCCTGGCCTTTCATGCGATGACGGGCCAGTTCCTGACGCCGGAGAACCTCTACAACATCGCGCAGCAGACGGCGGTGGTCGGCATCATGGCCACGGCGATGGCGCTGGTCATCGTCGCGCGGCACATCGACCTGTCGGTCGGTTCGGCGCTGGGCCTGGTGGGCGTGCTGATCGCCTACCTGATGTACACCAAGGGCTGGCATCCGGTGCCGGCCAGCCTGGCCGGGCTGGCGGTGGCGCTGCTGGTGGGCGTGTACCAGGGCTGGCTGGTCGCGGGGCTGGGCGTGGCCTCGTTCGTCGTCACGCTGGGCGGGCTGATGTCGCTGCGCGGCGCGGCCTTCCTCGTCGCCTCGGGCAAGACGCAGCCCATCACCGACCCGGGGTTCCTGATGCTCGGCGGCGGGCTGGACGGCGCGATCGGGCCCGCGCCCAGCCTGCTGCTGGCGGCGCTGCTGTGCCTGGGGCTCGTCGCGCGCACGGTGCAGCGCCGGCGCCGGCAGCAGGCGCATGGCGTGCTGATCAGGCCGCTCTGGTTCGACGTTATCGCCACGGCCTTCTTCTGCGCCGCGGCGCTCGGCTTCGCAGCGGCCATGGGTGCCTACCGCATCGGCGACAAGCCGCAAGGGCAGGGCATTCCGGTGCCGGTGCTGATCTGGGCCGCGGTGGTGGGCGCGGTCTCGTTCCTCGTCAACCGCACGCGTTTCGGGCGCTACGTCTATGCCATCGGCGGCAACCCTGAAGCGGCGCTGCTGGTGGGCATCCCGGTGCGCCGGGTGATGCTGCAGCTGTTCATGCTGCTGGCGGTGCTGGTCACCGTGGCGGCCATCGTCGCCGTGGCGCGGCTGAACGCCGGCACCAACTCGCTGGGCACGAACCAGGAGCTGTACGTCATTGCCGCTGCGGTCATCGGCGGGGTGGCCCTGTCCGGCGGCAGCGGCACGGTGCTGGGCACGGTGCTGGGCGCGCTGATCATCCAGTTCCTCGAAGGCGGGTTGCTGCTGCTGGACGTGGACATCGGCTGGCGCATGGTCATCGTCGGCCAGGTGCTGATCGCCGCCGTGGTTTTCGACGTGCTGTTCCGTCGCGCCACCGGGGAGCGCATGGCATGAGCACTGCACTGGTGAGCATGAATGGCATCAGCAAGTCCTTCGGGGGCGTGCAGGCGGTGCAGGGCGCCAGCCTGGCGGTGCACGCCGGCGAGGTGCTGGCGCTGCTGGGCCACAACGGTGCCGGCAAGTCCACGCTGATGAAGATCCTGGCCGGCGCCTATGGCCACGATGGCGGCGAGATCCACGTCGATGGCCGCCCGGTGCAGATCCGCACGCCGCTGCAATCGCAGGCGCTGGGCATCGAGACCATCTACCAGACCCTGGCGCTGGCCGACAACCTGGACGCGGTGGCCAACCTGTTCCTCGGGCGCGAGATCCGCACCCGCTGGGGCACGCTGGACGACTACGCGATGGAGTCGGCCGCGCGCGGCGTGTTCAAGAAGCTGAACCCGAACTTCCAGAACATCCGCGTGCCGGTGCGCGCGCTGTCCGGTGGGCAGCGCCAGGTGGTGGCCATCTCGCGGGCGCTGTACTTCAATGCCCGCGTGCTGATCATGGACGAGCCCTGCGCCGCCCTCGGCCCCGAGGAGACCCGCATGGTGCACGACCTGGTGCGCACGCTGCAGGGCCAGGGCGTGGGCATCATCCTGATCTCGCACGACATGCCCGACGTCTTCGCGCTCAGCGACCGGCTGTGCGTGATGAAGAACGGCCGCACCATCGGCACCTACCGCACGAAGGACGTGGACGAGGAAGCCGTGCTCGGCATGATCATCGCCGGCCGGCTGCCGGAGGGGGTGGCACCGTGTACGCGCCTGCCGGCGCTTGACGGCCAGGCGGAGACGTCGACGGTGAATGCCCGACCGGGTTGAACCGTCGACTGTTTGCGATGCGCGGGGAGCCCCGCGCGCCGCGCATCAACGCGCCGCCGGGGGCGGCGGCGCCGTCGTCCTGCAGCCGCAGCGCCCAGGCGATGCCGCCGGCCAGGTGCTGCTGGTAGGCAGGCAGCTGCCAGACCGATTCATTGTGGCCCAGTGCCGTGTAAAAGACGCGGCCACGGCCGAAGGGCTTGCACCAGGCCAGGCCGTGGTAGCCGGGCTCGCCGCCGTGCGGGTGCCGGTCCAGCGCCAGCAGCGGCTGCACGGCTTCGCGGCGGTGGTTCTGCAGCAGGTAGATCTCTTCCAGCAAGCCGCCCAGGTTCCAGCGCGGCCCGAGGTGGCGCGTGGCCCGGTGGCCCGGGGCGAGGTTGACGGCCTCGATGCGCACCTGCTCCCGGTGGTGGTGGAACTCGCCGCCCAGCATGTCGATGTAGGGGCGGAAGCCGTGCAGCGTGTCGCTGGCGCTGTGCACGCCGACGAAGGCGCCGCCGTTGCGCACCCAGGCCACGAGGGCCTCGGGGTCGGGCAGCGGCAGTTCGCCGACGGTGTTGGCAAAGACCACCGCGTCGTAGCGCTGCAGCGCCGCGGCGCTCATCTTCTCGGCGAGGACGGCGCGCACGCGGTCGGTGTAGGCCGCGCGCTCCGCGGCGTGACGGACCTGCTGCGCGGCGCTGGCGTCCGCGCCCGGCTGGGGCGGAGGCGTCACCGCAGCGAGTTCCACGGTGAAGGATCCGTTGGCCGCGCCCAGTTGGGCAATCACCCGCTCGGCCATCTCGATCGAGCTGTGCCGGTAGCCCAGCGTGGTGGTGACCAGCAGCAGCCGCTTTGGCGCTGCCGTGGCGGGCCGACCCGCCACGTCCGCCGCGAGGGCCAGGGGCAAGGCGGCACCGAAGAGCGCCGCCGAGAGCTTCCATCGCGTCCATCGCATCACGGCATCTCCGGGCGGGGTCGGTGCGCCGCGGCGCACGGTTTCATCGGGGCTCGGCGTGGACAGGCAGGGCTTGGTCAGGCGCCGACCTGGACCACGATCGGCGACGCATAGTCGCGCCCCCGCAGCGCACGGGCGAAGAGGTAGTCGATGCGGGCCTGGGCGCTGAGCAGGTCGATCTCGACCTGGCCGCTCGGGCTGCATGGAAAAGCCAGCAGGCGGCGGCCGGCGGCGCGCGGCAGGAAATGCAGCTCGGCCGCTGGGGCCACGCCGGCAGGAGGCCCGGGCCTGATGCCGACGCCGGCCCACGCGCCGGGCGAGGGTCCACGCGGAGGACTGCGTTGCATGGGTGAACCAAGGGGAGGGAACGAGGCCTGAAGATTGCCGTCCCCGGGCCGCCTTGTCGGTAGGTGTTTCCACCGTCTTTGTTCGAGCGGCGACCGAATTAGCATGGGGCGGCGGCGAGCTGGGCTTGCCCGTCCTCCGTCGTCCCTGCGCAGCGTCTTCCGCCTTGTCCTCCGTGTTCGCCCACCGCCGCCCGCCTGCCGATGCAGGCCGCCCGCCGCCGCTGCTGCGGCTGGCCGGCATCCGCAAAGCCTTCGGCGGCGTGACGGTCCTGGAAGGCGTGGACCTGGAGGTGCGCGCGGGCGAGGTGCACGCGCTGTGCGGCGAGAACGGTGCCGGCAAGTCCACGCTGATGAAGATCATGAGCGGCGTCTACCAGCCCGACGCCGGCAGCATCCACTGCCGCGGCGAGCCGGTGCGCTTCGCCTCCACCCGGGCGGCTGCCGCGCGCGGGGTGGTGATGATCCACCAGGAGCTGAACCTCATTCCCCACCTGACGGTGGCGGAGAACATCTACCTCGCGCGTGAGCCGCGGCGCGGCTGGTTCATCGACCGCGCGCGACTGAATGCCAATGCCCGCCGCAGCCTGGACCGGCTGGGCACGTCGATAGCGCCCGAAGCACTCGTCCATGCCCTTCCGGTGGCGCAGCAGCAGATGGTGGAGATCGCCAAGGCGCTGTCGATGGACGCCTCCGTGCTGATCATGGACGAGCCCCCCTCCTCGCTCACCGAGTCGGAGACGTGCCAGCTGTTCGAGGTGATCCGCGAGCTGCGCCGCGCCGGCGTGGGCATCGTCTACATCTCGCACCGGCTGGACGAGATGGCGCAGATCGTCGACCGCGTGACGGTGTTGCGCGATGGCAGGCAGGTCAGCAGCGCGGCCTTCGCCGACACGACGGTCGATGCCATCGTGGCGCAGATGGTGGGCCGCGCGCTGCAGCAGAAGTTTCCGCCGCGCCGCAGCGTGCCCACGCCGGAGGTGCTGCTGGAAGTTCGCGGCCTGCAGCGCCGGTCCGCCTTCGGCCCCGTCGGCTTCGAGTTGCGCCGCGGCGAGATCCTCGGCTTCGCCGGGCTGATGGGCGCCGGCCGGACCGAGGTGGCGCGCGCCCTCTTCGGCGCCGACCCGCGTGACGGCGGCAGCATCCGCCTGCACGGGCAGGCGCTGGCCATCCGCTCGCCGATCGACGCGATCCGGAACGGCATCGCCTACGTGTCCGAGGACCGCAAAGCCCATGGCCTGGCGCTCGACATGAGCGTGGCCGAGAACGTCACGCTGGCCAACCTGGCGGCGGTGTGCGCTCCGGGCGGCTTCATCCGCCTGGCGGAAGAAGAGGCCACGGCGCGCCGCTACATCGACGCCCTGGGCATCCGCACGCCGGGCCCGCGGCAGAGCGCGCGGCTGCTGTCCGGCGGCAACCAGCAGAAGGTGGTGATCGCCAAGTGGCTGTTCCGCCAGGCGCGGGTGATCGTCTTCGACGAGCCCACGCGCGGCATCGACGTGGGTGCCAAGGTCGCCATCTACGAGCTGATGGACCAGCTGGCCGGCGAGGGCATCGGCGTCATCCTGATCAGCTCCGAGCTGCCCGAGATCCTCGGGCTCACCGACCGCGTGGCCGTGTTCCACGCCGGCCGCATCGCCACCGTGCTGGACACGCGCCGCACCTCGCAGGAAGAAATCATGCTTCACGCCTCGGGCCTCGACGGCGCCCGCCGCCCGCCAGCCCATCCGCCGGCCCAGCCGGCGCTGGAACCGCTTGCACGATGAACGACCGCCGCCAGGACCTGATCCAGAAGTTCGGCGCGCTCGCCGGGCTGCTGCTGCTGGTCATCGCCTTCTCGATCACCAGCGAGGCCTTCTTCAGCGTGGGCAACGCGATGACGGTGTCGCTGCAGGTCACCTCCATCGCGCTGCTGGGCGTGGGGGCCACCTTCGTCATCATCGCGGGCGGCATCGACCTCTCGGTGGGCTCGGTGCTGGCGCTGGCCGGCGTGCTGGCGGCGCTGGCGGCCAAGGCCGGCGTGCCGGTGCCGCTGGCGATGGGGCTGGGCGTGCTGGCCGGCGCGGCCTGCGGGGTGGTGAACGGCCTGCTGGTCACGATGGCCCGGTTGCCGCCCTTCATCGCCACGCTGGGCATGATGCTGGTGGCGCGCGGCATCGCGCTGCAGATCACCGGCGCACGCGCGGTGTCGGGCCTGGGCGAGTCCTTCGGCGAACTGGGCAACGGCGCGCTGTGGCGGGTGGAGCGCATCGACGCCCAGGGCTTCCCCGACGTCGTCTTCCCCGGCATCCCGTACCCGGTGCTGCTGATGGTGGCCATCGCCGTGGCCGCGGCCGTGCTGCTGACGCGCACCCGCCTGGGCCGCCACATCCACGCCGCGGGTTCCAACGCCGAGGCGGCGCGGCTGTCGGGCGTGAACACGCGCCGCGTGGTGCAGTTCACCTACGTCGTGTCGGGCGCGCTCGCGGGACTCACCGGCTGCGTGCTGATGTCGCGCCTGGTCACGGCCCAGCCCAACGAGGGCGTGATGTACGAGCTGGACGCCATCGCCGCCTCGGTCATCGGCGGCACTTCGCTGATCGGCGGCGTCGGCAGCATTTCGGGCACCGTGATCGGCTCCTTCGTCATCGGCATCCTGCGCAACGGGCTGAACATGAACGGCGTCTCGGCCTTCACGCAGCAGATCATCATCGGCCTGGTCATCCTGCTCACCGTGTGGATCGACCAGTGGCGTCATAGGCGATGAAAGACGCGGCCAGTCCGCTTGCCCACCCGCGGGCTGAACGCCCACACACCAGGAGACGACCAGTGAAGAAGACCCTTGCCCCGTTTCGTGGCCTTGTCGGCCTCGTCGGCCTCGCCGTCCTCGGCCTCGCCTCCGCCATCGCGCAGGCCGGCGAGATCGCCGTGATCGTGAAGACCACCAACTCCACGTTCTGGCAGAACGTGAACAAGGGCGCCGACGCGGCCATCAAGGAGATCAAGGGCCACACGCTCACGTTCTCGGGCCCGGCCTCGGAGTCGGCCATCGCCGACCAGGTGAGCATGGTGGAGAACGCGGTGAACCGGAAGGTGGCCGGCATCGTGCTGGCGCCATCGGACCCCGATGCGCTGGTGCCCGCGATCAAGAAGGCCTGGGAGGCCCGCATCCCGGTGGTGCTGATCGACTCCATGGTCTCGGATGCCGGCAAGGCCTACTACCAGTCGTTCCTGGCGACCGACAACGCGCTGGCCGGCGAGTTGTGCGCCAGGCAGCTGATCGCCAAGGCGGGCACCACCGGCAAGATCGCCATCATGTCCTACGTGGCGGGCGCGGGCTCGGAGGTGGGCCGCGTCGGCGGCTTCCGCAACTACATCCAGAAGAACTCCAAGCTGCAGATCGTCGGCCCGTTCTATTCGCAATCGCAGATGGCCACGGCGCTGAACCAGACCACCGACGTGCTGGCCTCCAACCCGGATCTCAAGGGCATCTTCGGCGCCAACGAGCCCACCGCCGTCGGCATGGGCCGCGCGCTGGTGCAGGCCGGCAAGGCCGGCAAGGTGGTGGCCGTGGGCTTCGACGGCAACGAGGACCTGCAGAAGTTCGTCAAGGACGGCACGCTGGAAGCCATTGCGGTGCAGGGCTCCTACCAGATGGGCCACCTGGGCGTGAAAACCGTGGCCGAGGTGATGGCGGGCAAGAAGGTCGCCAAGTTCGTCGACACCGGCGTGGTGATGGTCGGCAAGGGCAACATCGACAAGCCCGAGGCGAAGAACGTCCTGTACTGAAGCAGGCTCCGGCAGGCGCGCCCCGGGGCGTGCGCCGGCCGGCAGCCGCCGCACGCTCACCATGAACGTCAGCGACCTGCATTCCGTGGCCGGCAGCCGGCTGCGGCTCACCCGCTTCGGCCTGGGCTGCGCGCCGCTGGCCGGCCTGTACGAGCCCGCGTCCGATGCCGAGGCGGCCGCCGTGCTGCAGGCCGCCTGGGACGCGGGCCTGCGCTACTTCGACACCGCGCCCTACTACGGCTACACGCAAAGCGAGCACCGCGTCGGCCGCTTCCTGCGCGACAAGCCGCGCGAATCCTTCGTCATCAGCACCAAAGTTGGCCGCCTGATGCAGGCGGACGCCGACGTGCCTGCGATGGAAAACGGCTGGGCGAACCCGCTGCCCTTCCGGCCGCGCTTCGATTACAGCCACGACGGCGTGATGCGCTCCTTCGAGCACAGCCTGCAGCGCCTGGGACTGGCCCGCGTCGACGTGCTGCTGGTGCACGACATCGGCCGCTGCACGCATGGCGACGCGCATGCCACGCACTGGCAGGCGCTGACCCGCGGCGGCGGCTTCCGAGCGCTGGAAACGCTGCGGCGCGAAGGCCGCATCGCCGCCTTCGGCCTGGGCGTGAACGAGGCCGCGGTGGTGCAGGACAGCCTGCAGGAGGTGCCGCTGGACTGCGTGCTGCTGGCCGGCCGCTACACGCTGCTGGAACAGGGCGCGCTGCCGCTGCTGGATGAATGCGCCCGCCGCGGCACGGCGGTCGTGGTCGGCGGCCCCTTCAACTCCGGCCTGCTGGCCGGCAATGGCAGGTTCGACTACACCGACGCCCCCGCGCCCCTGCTGGCCCGAGCCGAGGCCTTGCGCAGCACCTGTGCCGAGTTCGGCGTGCCGCTGCAGGCCGCGGCGCTGCAGTTTCCGCTGGCGCACCCGGCCGTCGCCTGCTGCGTGGCCGGCATGCGCGGTCCTGAGCAGGTGGCGCAGAACGTCGCCTGGTTCGAGCAGCCCATTCCCGCCGGCTTGTGGGCCGCGCTGCGCGCGCGCGGGCTCGTGGCCGAGGCCGCGCCTTGCCCTGGGGCGGGCCAGCCAACTCATGCACCGTGAAGCCCGCAGCGCCTGACATGCCCGCCATTCCCCGCATCGACGCCCACCAGCATTTCTGGCGCCTGGCCGAGCGCGCCGGGCATTGGCCGCCCCCCGAACTGGCCGCCATCCACCGCGACTTCACCCCATCGGACTACGAGCCCTTGCGGCAGGCCGCGGGCATCGACGGCACGGTGGTCGTGCAGTCCATGCCTAATGAGGAAGATACGCGGGGCCTGCTTCGGCTGGCCGACCAGCACGGCTTCATCCTCGGTGTCGTCGGCTGGGCCGACCTGAAGGCGCCCGACGCGCCGCAGCGCATCGCCGCGCTGGCTGCACACCCCAGGCTGAAGGGCCTGCGGCCGATGCTGCAGGACCTGGACGACGACGGCTGGATCGCCGACCGCGCCGTCGATGCGGCGGCGCGGACGATGTGCGAACACCGGCTGGTCTTCGATGCGCTGGTCTTCACGCGGCACCTGGCCGCGCTGGATGCCTTTGCCGCGCGCCATCCGGGGCTGGCCATCGTCATCGACCACGGCGCCAAGCCGCCGATCGCCATCGGGCAGATGGATTCCTGGCGCGAGGCCCTGGCACGCCTGGCCGCGCGCCCGAACGTGCACTGCAAGATCTCGGGCCTGCTCACCGAAGCGGGAGACCGCCGCAGCCTGCCGGCGCTGCTGCCCTGGGTGCGGGTGCTGTGGACGCTGTTCGGCCCGGCGCGTCTGCTGTGGGGCAGCGACTGGCCCGTGCTGCGCCTGGCCGCTGACTTTGGCGCCTGGCTGGACACGAGCCACGCCCTGTTCGATGCCATCGCCCCGTCGCTCGGTGACGCGCAGCGGGCAGCCCTCTTCGGCGGCAATGCCCAGCGCCTGTACCGGCTGGACGCGCCGGCGGCACCGGGCAAGCCGGCGGCGCCCGACGGGCCGGCCGACCCCGCGGCCTGATCCGCCCGGCGCCTCGTCCCGCATCCCATCCGTTCCGCAATCCTGGCCATCCCATGCTCACCGTCGTCTGCGAATCCCCCCGCCAACTGCTGGCCCGGCAAGGTGAACGCCCGTCCCGCGCCCCCGGCGACGTGCTGCTGCGCGTGCGCCGCGTCGGCGTGTGCGGCACCGACCTGCACATCTTCACCGGCCATCAGCCCTACCTGAGCTACCCGCGGGTGATGGGCCATGAGCTGTCCGGCGTGGTGGAGGAGGCGGATGCGGACAGCGGCCTCGCGCCGGGCGACCCCGTGTACGTGATGCCGTACCTCTCCTGCGGCCACTGCATCGCCTGCCGCCAGGGCAAGCCCAACTGCTGCGTGCGCATCCAGGTGCTGGGCGTGCACCGCGACGGCGCCTTCACCGAGTACCTGAGCCTGCCGCGCCAGGCGGTGCGCAAGGCCGAGGGCCTGACGCTGGACCAGGCCGCGATGCTGGAGTTCCTGGCCATCGGCGCGCATGCGGTGCGGCGCGCGCAGCTGCGCGCCGGGCAGCGCGTGCTGGTGGTGGGTGCCGGCCCCATCGGCCTGGCGGCGATGATCTTCGCCAAGCTGCGCGGGGCCGAGGTGACCGCGCTGGACGGCCGCCGCGACCGCCTGGACTTTGCACGGGGCGAGGTCGGCGTCGCCGCCGCCGTCACGCTGGGCCAGGGCGACGAGGCCGAGCTGGCCCGCCTCACGGACGGCGAGTTCTTCGATGCGGTGTTCGACGCCACCGGCAACGCACAGGCCATGGAGCGCGGCTTCCGCTTTGTCGCTCACACTGGGTGTTATGTGCTGGTGTCCATCGTGCAGGGCGACATCCGTTTTTCCGACCCGGAGTTCCACAAGCGCGAAGCCACGCTGCTGTCCAGCCGCAACGCCACCGCGGAAGACTTCGAGAGCGTGGCCGCGGCCATGCGGGCCGGCCAGGTGCCCGACCGCGCCTTGGCCACCCACCGCCTGGCGCTGGCCGAGGTGCCCGCGCGCTTCGAGGAGCTGCTGGACCCGGCTGCCGGCGTGATCAAGGCCATCGTCGAATGTTGAAAAGCCCTGAACGGGTCCGGGGCGCCCGCCCCTTGCCGCGGCCGATGTCGCCATGAACGCGCACCCCCCCATCCTTCAGTTCGGCACCAGCCGCTTCCTGCAGGCCCACGTCGCGCTGTTCGTGTCGCAGGCGGCCGAGCGGGAAGAGGCGCTGGGCGGCATCACCGTCGTGCAGTCCACCGGCCACCCGGCCAGCGTCGCGCGCATGCAGGCGCTGGCGCGGCCGCACGGCTACCCGGTGATCGTGCGCGGGCTGGAGGGCGGCGCGCCGGTGGAGCGGCACGAGACCGGCCGCGCGGTGCGCGAGGCGCTGGATGCACGCGAGCACTGGCCCAGCGTGCGCGAGCGAGTGCGCGGACCGGTGCGGGTGATCGTCTCCAACACCGCGGACGAGGGCTGGCGGCCGGACGCGGCCGACGGTCCGCACCTGTTGGCCGACGACGCGCCGGCACCGGCCGCGTTCCCCGCCAAGCTGCTGGTGCTGCTGCACGACCGCTGGTGCGCGCAGCCCGCGGCCGAGCTGACCCTGCTGCCTTGCGAACTGGTGTCCCGCAACGGTGACGCGCTGCGCGAGATCGTCGCCACGCTCGCGCGCGACTGGGCCTGCGCGCCGGTATTCGTGGACTGGCTGCGGCGGCAGCCGGTGTGGGCGAATTCGCTGGTGGACCGCATCGTCTCGGAGGCGCTGGAGCCGGTGGGCGCGGTGGCCGAGCCCTATGCACTGTGGGCCATCGAGCGTCAGCCACGGCTGCAACTGCCTTGCCGCCACCCCGCCGTCGTGCTCACCGACGACCTGGGCCCCTTCGAGCGGCGCAAGCTCTTCCTGCTGAACCTGGGCCACACGGTGCTGGCCGACGCATGGATGAAGGCGGGGCACCCGGCCGGCATGACAGTGCTGCAGGCCCTGCAGACGCCGACCTTGCGCCAAGCGCTGGAAGCCGTGTGGGAGCGCGAGGTGCTGCCCCTGTTCGATGCGCTGGGCGACGGCCCCGGCGCGCGCGCCTACCTGGCCGAACTGCGCGAGCGCCTGCTCAACCCCTTCCTGGCCCATCGCCTGGCCGACATCGCGCAGAACCACGCGCAGAAGAAGGCGCGCCGCGTCGCACCCTGCATCGAGCTGGCGCGCGCGCACCTTCCCGACCTGGCCCAGCCGCGCCTGCGCGCGGTGCTGGCCACGCACTGATCCCCGAGGAGGAACCCACGGTGCAACGCATGGGCATGGTCATCGGCATCGCGCCGGACCGCATCGCCGACTACAAGCGGCTGCATGCCGCCGTCTGGCCCGCCGTGCTGGCGCGGCTGGCCGCGTCCCACATCCGCAACTACAGCATCTTCCTGCGTGAGCCGGAGAACCTGCTGTTCGGCTACTGGGAATACCACGGCAGCGATTTCGAGGCCGACATGGCGGCCATCGCCGCCGACCCCGACACCCGGCGCTGGTGGACCTTCTGCAGCCCCTGCCAGCAGCCGCTGGCGAGCCGCGGGCCGGGCGAGCACTGGGCGATGATGGAGAGCGTTTTCCATGTCGACTGAACAGGTGCCGGTTCCTCCGCTGCTGGTGCTGCATGCCCGCGACAACACCGCGGTCGCACGGGTGGCACTGGCAGCCGGCGAGGTGATCGAGCAGGCAGGGCCGGCGCCCCTGCCGGTGCGCGCGGCCATCGCGCCCGGGCACAAGATCGCGCTACGGCCCATCAACCGCGGCGAGGTGGTGCTGAAGTACGGCCAGGTCATCGGCGTGGCCAGCGTGCCCATCGCGGCCGGCGATCACGTGCACGTGCACAACGTGGAGGTGGGCGGCGCCGGTGCCGCGGGCGCGGCCGGCAGCGCCTACAACGCCACCGTGCCGTCGCCCAGGGCCGCTACCTTCGAGGGTTATGCGCGAGCGGACGGCCGCGTCGGCACGCGCAACTTCGTCGGCGTCATCGCCTCCGTCAACTGCTCGGCCACCGTTTGCCGGGCCATTGCCCAGGCCTTCGCCGGGCCGGCGCTGGACCGCTGGCCGGGCGTGGATGGCGTGGTCGCGCTCACCCACGGCACCGGCTGCGGCATGAGCGGGCAGGGCGAGGGCATGGACTTGCTGCGGCGCACGCTGCGCGGCTACGCGCTGCACCCCAACTTCGCCGCCGTGCTCGTGGTGGGGCTGGGCTGCGAGGTGAACCAGGTGGACGAACTGGCGCAGGGCCTGGCGAAGGGCGCCAAGCCCTCGCGCATCCGCACGCTGACCATCCAGGACACCGGCGGCACGCGCTCCGCGATCGCCGAAGGCATTGCCATCGTGCGCCAGATGGTCGAGGCCGCGGCCGCCGCCCGGCGCAGCACGGTACCCGCCAGCCACCTGGTGGTGGGCCTGCAGTGCGGCGGTTCCGACGGTTACTCCGGCATCAGCGCCAACCCGGCGCTGGGCGCGGCGGTGGACCGGCTGGTGCGGCACGGCGGCACGGCCATCCTGTCCGAAACGCCTGAGATCCACGGCGCCGAGCACCTGCTGACCGCGCGCGCGGCCACGACCGAGGTGGCGCAGCGCCTGCTCGAGCGGCTGCGCTGGTGGGAGGACTACACCGCGCGCAACGGCACGGCGATGGACAACAACCCCTCGCCAGGCAACAAGGCGGGTGGCATCACCACCATCCTGGAGAAGTCCCTGGGCGCGGTGGCCAAGGGCGGCGGCAGCGGGCTGATGGACGTGATCGGCTACGCCGAAGCCGTGCGCACGCGCGGCCTGGTCTTCATGGACACCCCCGGCTTCGACCCCGTCTCCGCCACCGGCCAGGTGGCCGGCGGCGCCAACCTGATCTGCTTCACGACCGGCCGCGGGTCGACCTTCGGCTGCAAGCCAACGCCCTCGCTCAAGCTGGCGACCAACACGCCGATGTTCCGCCGCATGAGCCTGGACATGGACTTCAACGCGGGCGAGATCGTCGATGGCCGCCTCAGTGTGGACGAAGCCGGCGAGCGCCTGTTCCAGCTGATGCTGGCCACCGCCTCCGGCGAACGCACGCTGAGCGAGCTGCACGGGCTGGGCGACCACGAATTCGTGCCCTGGTCGCTCGGCGCCGTCCTGTGACGCGCGACCCGGCCGCGGCGATCGGTGCGAACGACGTGCCAGGCAGGATGCGCCACGGGGCCGCCCACGCGCCGGGACGTCGGACAAATTCCTACAGCAGGCGCGGAACGGCACCGACCCCATACATCGGCGTTGTGACAGCGCGCTGAAACCGGCGCGCGCCTAAGCTTCCAGCCATACGGTGATCCATTGGCTCGGGAGAACATCATGTCGAACGCCACCCAAGCACAAGCTGCCGATTACGAACTGCGCTTCGAATCCCTGTTCAACGAGGGGCGCGCCTTGTCCTTCCCCTGCGATGAGTCGGGCCTCGTCGACATGGACGCGCTCAGCGAGCGCGCCCGCTGCAACTACCTCTATGCCCGCGCGGTCGTCGGACGCGAGTTCCGGACGCCGGCGGTGAGGGTCACGCGCCTGCACTGACTGAAGCAGGTCTGCGGGACCAACCACGCCCGCTCTGCTGCGGCGGCGCAGGCTCGGCCGCCGGGAGGATCACGAAACGGCCGCCAAACGGCAGCCACTGAACGGCAGCCACTGAACGGCAGCCACTGAACGGCAGCCACTGAACGGGAGCCACTGAACGGCAGCCACTGAACGGCAGCCACTGAACGGTCGCTGCTGCGGCGGCGTTCAAGGTTGGTGCTGCCGCGTATTGCCGTTGATCAGGTCGCCCGCGGAGGGATTGACCGCAGTGTCCGTGGGGCAGGACTTCGTCCCGTCGATGATCAGGAAATTCTGATTGATCAGGTTTCCGGTCACTCTCCGGCAGAAACCGGAGCAACCCGCCTCGTTCTTCGAGTAGTACGCGGGATGGTCCTCGTTGCTCGTGTAGTCGCTGCTCGCGGTGGTGTAGCGGCAGACGCGGTAGGTCCCTGCGACGTCGCCGATGGACCATTTTGCTGCCGTACCGTCTGCTGCCGTGCTGTCCGAGAATCCCACCGGCTCCACCATGGTGCGCCCCCCCCAGCCATCCTTCGTCAGTGGAGTGCGTTTGATGATGCAGAAGTACTGGACGGCTCGTTGTACCGGATGAGTGATTGCGGGCGCGAATCGGCCGGTCTGCGCATCCGAATAGCAGGTCATGTCCGGCATCTGGTCCTTGGGATACGCCACCGTGGTGTCGAGCTTCACGGTCACCGGAATCGATGGCCACAAGGGATTCTCCGAATCCGCAGCCGCGAGCGTATGAGTGGCGTCGGTCGGTTCGAACGGGGCGATGCGTACCGGTAGAGCCGGAAATTCGCAATCAGAAGAAGAGGGGACGTCCGTCAACGAATCTGTCGCCGCACCCGATGACACGGGGCAGATCCGGACCAGATTTTGCGTGGCGTGATCGATAACCCACGCTACGTCGCCGGCAGCGACGGGCTTGAGAGCGCTCTCCGTCCCCAGGTTCTTGGCGCTGCCTCGCAGGTTGAATCGAATCTCGCCCGAGAGCAGCAACGCCGTGATCTCAAGCGCCTTGCCGCAGCCGTCAGTTGAAGTCAGCGAGTCGGATGTCGCTGAGGCACTGACCGTGCAAACGTGGGTGATCTCGCCAGTCGAGTTATTGAACACCCACGCCTCGGTTCCGGATTCAACCGGCTTGAATATGCTGGTGCCGCCATCCCCCAGGTCATGAGCCCTTTCGGGTATGGTCGGATGACGCTTGTTCCTCCGGCCAATCGGAGTCAGCGGCTTGGCGGCCTTCACCAGCCCGGACAGCACGGGGTCCACGCGTGCCAGCATGTCGTGCATCGAGACTTCGCGTCTCTGGCCGGTGCGATCGAACCAATCGACCACCACGTGGACCATTCTGCTGCTGCCGTCCGGGGCAGGAAGAATGGTGCGCGTCAACGTGAATGTGGCGTTGGCACCGGAAGGGGAGTGAGTCGCGGTGGCGCTCTCGAGCGCTTCGAACTCCGTCTCGTCCTCGGCGCCACTCGCCACTTGCGAGAAACTGCGCAAGCGCTCCAATTCCTGCTCGGCCAGCCGCGTGGCTTCGCTGCGCTGCTTCGACACGTCACCGTTGAAGCGCAGCGTTCCTTGGACCCCAACGATCGCGAGCATGCCGAAGCCCATGATCGCCATTGAAACCAGGGCTTCGACGAGTGACACGCCGCGTTGCGGCTTTCGATTGATTCGAAGCACGTCAGCTCTCCGTGATCCAGCCGCCGGGCACGCGGACGAATGAGCCATAGAACTTGTTGATCCGCTGGACGATCTTTCGGTCATAGGCGAAGGCGGCATTGCCGCTGCCGTTGTACTTTCCGGCCACGATCACGGCCCCCGAGGCAAGGCCGCCATTCACGCCCCATGAGAGATCGCCACCGACATAAAGCACGCCGTTGAATGCGATCGGTTGCGATACCGTCACATTCTTCGTGACGACGACCATCGTCGGTGTCGCGGCCGATCCGATGGCGGTCGTCGTGTCGAGGTTCAGGTCTCCGTCCACGAAGATCACCCGCGTCGGGCCTGCCGCGATCGCGGGCAACAACTTGGTACTTGCGCTGCACGCCGAACTGCAATCAATCCGGACGGCTGCCGGCTGTTGCATGTAGGTTGCTTGAGGCATGCCAAACGTGGTCCGGAAGAACTCATCGGCTGACAGGCCGTTCAGATCAGGCTCTGACGGTGAGCTGGCGCCCGCTGTGCTGCCTGCCGGACCGGATGCCCTGATGTCCGCCGCCGGATCCCCGATGGTCCCGCCTGCTCGCAGCGCGAGCCCGGTCAAGGGATCCGGGTTGGCGGCATTCAATTGCGTCCCGGCGTTCTGGTCGATCTTGCCCAGCACGGTCAGCGCCGCCGAGGGAACCACGGGCAGGGCACTGACGAGGCCCACCGACACCCTCAGCATGGCCATCGCGTCGACCGTCAGGTGCGCCTTGTGCGCCCCGCCTTCCAGGTCGTAGATCATGTCGTTCACGTGGCATGAACCTTTGGTGTTCACGTTGGACTCGGTGACGATGCCGGAGCGCACCGTATCGCAGGCTCGGACCTGCAGCGCCACGACACCGTTAGGCGCAGGCTCCCGCCTGAATCCAACGACGAAGACCGGCTCTTCCGAGTTGGCTGCATTCAGCATTGCAGGAGGCCCAAGCGGACAACTGCACTGCCATCCCCCGCCTTCGACACCCGAGCAGGACGGCTGCGCCTGGACAATGGCGCTCGCGCCGGTGCTGGGCCAGGTGTTGGCCGTGAATGCGCCGTCTTCCTCGACGCGCAGATAGCGGGTTCGGAAGTCATTGCTTGCGCCCGCTGCCGTGCACGTGTTTCCGATGACGCCGCCATTGAGCATGCCGATCGCCCAATCGACCCCGGCGTCCGCCGCGGCGAGAGCGCGCGCGCCGCGATAGCTGTTCGCTGAGGTGCGCTGCTCGAAGACGAGGTTGCGATTGGTGTATGCGGCGACCATCGCAAGGATGAAGAACAACACCATCACGACCGCGAGGGACGCTGCCCCGCGCTGCCGTGAGCGCCCGCGGAGTACTTTCGAAAGCGTCATAGACACACCTCGTCATTTCGCACGCGCACGATGCTTTCGAGACGGCGCTTCACGCGATCGTCGTGGCGAGCTACGCCTTCCATCACCACTCGGATCGTGCGAGTGACAATGCGTGGATTGCCGCAGTCTTTGGCCGGACACGGTGGCCCCGAGGAACAGTTGGGCAGCAGGGTCACGGTCGCCTGCGGCGTGGCTGTGAAGGTCGTGATTCTGACGACGTCCGGATCCGTCAGCGGCTGCCAATTGTCCTGGCCGAGTTGCACCTGGATCACGTCGCCGGCATGCTGAAAGCCCCGGTGGTCCTTCGGATCCACGACTTTGTTGTCGGCATGGCTGGCCTCGCCATAGGTATACAGCAGGGTATCGCTCGGGCCGCCGATGGCTCCTGCGGGCTGATAAGCGGTTGCCGGAGTCGGGGAGCCACCGACCGTTGCCAACTCGTCGGCGTAGTAGCCGTAACCACTCCGGCGAATATCGCGCACGATGATGTCCATTGCCGTGCGCATGTCTTGTTGAATCTGGGTCTCCAGCAACAAGCGGCGGTTGTCGACGATCTGGTCGGTTGCCACCATCGCGGCCCCAGCCAGAACGAACAGGCCCACGGCGACGCCGATCAGCAGTTCAACGATCGACAAGCCGCGTGCGGGTCGATTGAGACGGTGCATGGTCATTTGAGCCCTCAGGAGCAAGGCTTGAAGCCGGAGATCTTGGACCCTGCCGGCTTGCAGATCATTGGACGCGGAAGGCCAACTGTCGTGACGACCTTGAGTTCCTTGCCTCCAGCCGCCGTGACTCGAAGGTCAACGCCCGAGAAGTCAGCGCTTTCCGTGTCAACCCGCCCCCCAGGTCGGTATACCTCGTACATGGCCGCGACCGATTTGATTGCCACCTCACCGTCGGCGGGAGGGGCATAGGTCTTGAGTTCGGTGTACGGAGAGTCGCACGCCGCGCCCGCGCCCTTGGTGCAGTCACACGCTGTCAAGGGAGGAGATTCATGAGGAGATCGGAATATCGTGTAGCAACCCTTGCCTTCGTCGCTGAATCTGATGACGACAAAGTTATTGCTACTGATGGCATCGGTGCGCCCGAAGCGCAGGTCCGTCACGACTTCTCCGGCCGTTGAGACAACGCGCTGTGATATCAGCCAATCACGCAGCGACGGCATTCCAATGCCGACCACGATGGCGACGATCGCAACGACCACGAGGAGTTCGAGCATAGTGAGGCCCGTGTCGGGCCGTGCAGGCAGACGTTGCACGCTCATTTCGCCCAGCAGGCCTGGCCGCTCGTGGAGTCGTAGGTCATGTTGCCGCCCGCCATGGCAATGGACATGAACGCACACTTGGCATCGGCCGCCTGCACGCCAACGGCGGTGGCGGTGATCGTGTATGCGGACGCGGCCGAGTCTCCGGGGACGGTCACGACGACGCTGTAATAGCCCTTGGGACTGGGCGCCGCACCTGCAGACGGGGCCACGTTGAGCCCGCTCGGCGACAGGTCAGTGGTGTAGAACGAGTTGTTCGCACGCCACCGCTCCTCAGCCTGCTGGATCTTGGTCATGAACTCGATCGCGTCCGCGCGCCGGCCCTTGCGAATCGACTCCACGAAGCTGGGGTACGCAATCGCCGTAAGGATCGCTGCGATCGCGACGGTGATCAGCAGTTCGATCAAGGTGAATCCCCTGGGGCGCATTTTTATGTCATTTCGCACGAAACCGGACGGGTGGATGTTGGCATCGGGGGCGGCAGCAGGACAGGGTGTGGTATGCCATTCGTCCGCTCAATGCGGCCGTTCGTCGCCGCCCCCCAAAGTCGTGGTCAGCTCTTGCAGGCTCTTGTGCGAAGCACTCCGTCCGGGGAGCAGGAGCGTGTGCGGCCCATGATGCTGACGATCTGATGCACCGTGCCGACCTCGGCCACCTTCAGCTTGAAGGTGGCTGTGGGTGTCACGGTACCCTGGCCCGGATTGAAGGTCAGCGTCGTGTCACGGTGCAGCAGCTTCACCGCGCCAGTTGCGGGATAGGCGGCGTGGCGCCACGTGGTGGCATGGGCCGCGCAGAGGGGGCCTCCCCCGATGCTGCAGGTGCAGTCCTCCGGTTCGCCTGCGTGGATCACGTAGCAGGTGCCTCCAGCGGCGGTGCGAACGGTCAGATGGATGGGACTGTTCTGGGCGACCGATAGCGAACGCGCGTACTGCACGTCCGTTTCAAGTTCGGAGGCTGCGGACAGGAGTGCCTGGCGTCCTTGCCACTTTTGCAGGCTGGGCAGTGCCATGCCGAGCGAGGTCGCCAGGATCGAGACCGTGCACAGGCACTCGACCAACGTGAGGCCCCGTGCGCGCCGCGCCGACCCAGTCTGCTTGATGTTCTGCATGAGACGCTCCCTGAGGTGGTATGCGTCTCACTGTAGGAATCCGGGGCTCGGCGCGCGTCGCCCTGGAGGGGGAGAGGGCCGTCGCGCCGTGGGGGCCCCCTTTGGAGGGAGGCGTTCAGATGTCGCGGATCAACTGCCTGAAGGCATCCACGTCCTCGAAGCTGCGATAGACCGACGCAAAGCGGACGTAGGCGACCTTGTCCATGCGCTTGAGTTCACGCATGACCAGTTCGCCCAGCCGCGAACTGGCGATTTCCTTCGCGCCGGACGCCAGGAGCTTCTCCTGGATGCGCTCCATCGCTGCGTCGACCTGTTCCATGCTGACCGGTCGCTTGCGAAGCGCGAGCGTCATCGAGCCACGGAGCTTGGCGGCGTCGTACTCGACTCGCGCTCCATCCTTCTTGACCACGGCGGGCAACGCGATCTCCGCCCGCTCGTAGGTGGTGAAGCGCTTGTCGCACTTCAGGCAGCGGCGGCGGCGGCGGATGACGTCGCCTTCGTCCGACTCGCGGGTTTCGACGACCTGCGTTTCGCCGTGGGCGCAGAACGGGCAGCGCATCTTTATCGCGAGTAGCGCCGCCCGCGTCGGGTCAGCGGTAGACCGGGAAGTCCCGGGTGAGGGCCGCGACCTTGTCGCGCACGGCGGCCAGGCGCGCCTCGTCCTGCGGATGATCGAGCACGTCGGCGACCAGATGGGCAGTCGCGCGCGCCTGTTCCTCGGTGAAACCGCGCGTGGTCATCGCGGGCGAACCCAGTCGGATGCCGCTGGTCACCATGGGCTTCTGGGGGTCGTTCGGGATCGCGTTCTTGTTGCAGGTGATGTGCGCGCGGCCGAGCACGGCTTCGGCGTCCTTGCCGGTGATGCCCTTGGCGCGCAGGTCCACGAGCATGACGTGGCTTTCGGTCCGGCCGGAGACGATCCGCAGGCCGCGCTGCACGAGCGTTTCGGCCATCACTGCGGCGTTCTTGACCACCTGTTGCTGGTAGGTCTTGAACTCGGGCGAGAGCGCTTCCTTGAAGGCGACGGCCTTGGCCGCGATGACGTGCATCAGCGGGCCGCCCTGGATGCCGGGGAAGATCGCGCTGTTGATCTGCTTGGCGACCGCGTCCTTCATCAGGATCAGGCCGCCACGCGGGCCGCGCAGCGTCTTGTGGGTCGTCGAGGTCACCACGTCGGCATGCGGCACCGGATTGGGGTACACACCGGCAGCGATCAAGCCGGCGTAGTGGGCCATGTCGACCATGAAGTACGCACCGATCGATTGAGCCACCTTCGCGAAGCGCTCGAAATCGATGCGCAGCGCGTAGGCCGAGGCACCCGCGATGATCAGCTTCGGGCGGTGCTCATGCGCGAGACGCTCCATCGCGTCGTAATCGATGGCCTCCTGGGCATCGAGGCCGTAGCTCACGACCTTGAACCACTTGCCGCTCATGTTGAGCGGCATGCCGTGGGTGAGGTGGCCGCCTTCTGCGAGGCTCATGCCCATGATCGTGTCGCCCGGCTGCAGCAGGCCGAAGAACACGGCCTGGTTGGCTTGCGAGCCGGAGTTCGGTTGCACGTTGGCGTGTTCGGCGCCGAAGAGCTGCTTCAGGCGATCGATGGCCAGCTGCTCGACCACGTCGACGTGCTCGCAGCCGCCGTAGTAGCGCTTGCCGGGATAGCCCTCGGCGTACTTGTTCGTCAGCTGCGAACCCTGGGCTTGCATGACGGCCGGCGAGGCGTAGTTCTCGGAGGCGATCAGCTCGATGTGGTCTTCCTGGCGGCGGTTTTCGGCCAGGATCGTGTTCCACAGTTCGGGGTCGACGTTGGAAACGGTGGACAGGTTGCGGTCGAACATGGAGGGCAGTCCTCGTGCAAGGTGTGGTCCTGCTCGGACCCGATTGGCATCGGCCGGCAGGCTGCCCAGGCGAACGGCTTGACATCCGGCCGCATCGATCTGCCGCCGGTCGCGCTCCATGGTGGTGATCCACCTCGGGCGTTGGGCCGCCCTATCGCCAGTCGCGCGAGGGTTGGGAGTGTAGCGGAGACGGTGGCTGCAAGCAGGCCCGGCCGCCGCGGCCGGCCCCCCTTGCGGCGCCCTGGGGTTACCGCAGAAGTGCCACGCGTTCAGCCAGCGCACCCTCTGGTGCGGACGGCGCCACGTCGACGGGCACCGCCTGGACCGGCGGACTCACCAATGGCGCGTTGACGGACACCGGCTTGCCGTCGGCCACCTTGCGCAGGTTGAGCTGCTCGGCCAGCACCTTGCCGACGTAGCCGCCGTCCCCTTCGAGGTTGGCTGCGCCGACGTAATGGCGCAGGCCTCCTTCGAGGCCGCCGGCGCGCGCGATGCATTCCTTCAGGACCTGGACCCCGACTCGCAGGTTGGTGATCGGGTCGAAGGCGGCCCGGGTGCCGCCGAAGGCCTCGTACTTGTCGTCGTGGATGCGCGTCATGACCTGCATGAGGCCCTGCGCTCCGACCGGGCTCTGGGCGAAGGGGTTGAAGCTGGATTCGACGGCCATCACCGCCAGGATCAGCGTCGGATCGAGCCCCACGCGTTGCCCGACGTGCCATGCCTCCTGAACCAGTCGTCCGACAGGTTCGGGTGCCACCTTGTAGCGCCGCGACAGCCAATGCGCCACGGCGGCCTGTTGCTGCGGTAGCGTCTTGGGGTCCATGGCGGTCGCGCGGGCCACCGCGTTTGGTTCCGGCGTCGGCGCAGCCTGCAAGGCAAGCGGCGCGGGCTCGCGGGCTTCCTGGCGCGCGAGCAGCCAATCCAGGGCGCGCTGTTCGACGGCGGCGCGGAGGTCGGCGCGACCCCCCGCAAACAGGGCGGTGGCCACCACGCACAGGCCGATCAGGGCCAGTGAGTTGTGGCTCACCTCGAGCAAGCCCGCGCCGACGTCACGAACGAAGACGTTGGCGGAGCGGACGCACGCCAGCATGGCCGCGCGTGCATGTTCGATCGCTCTCACGATCATCCTTTCCTCGTGGGCCTGTCCATCGTGGGATGGGGGCGCGACGATAATGGCCGCTTGCCCGGAAAGGCCGCGCAGTCGGCGGCGCCAGGACGGCTCTGGCAGTGGTTGCTTCCTACCTTCCCAACGAAAGAAGGCGCGGGAAAACCCTGAACTATCAGGCTGGGGCGGATTCTAGGAAGTCCGGAAATAACCGGTCAAGCATATAAAAATTGTCTCTAATGCCCCTACGGAATGAAATACCGCGATCTTCGGGACTTCATCGGCCAGCTTGAGCGTCAAGGTGACCTTCGGCGCATCCGCGAGACCGTTTCACCGGCGCTGGAGATGACCGCGGTGGCCGACCAGGTGCTGAGGGCGGAAGGGCCGGCTTTGCTGTTCGAGAAGCCCACGGGCCACAATGCACCGGTGCTGGCCAATCTGTTCGGCACGCCCCATCGCGTGGCGCTGGGCATGGGGGCATCGGACCTCGGCGAGTTGCGGGAGATCGGTGCCCTGCTGGCGCGGCTGAAGGAACCCGAACCGCCGCAGGGGTTGAAGGACGCCGGGCGGCTCGTGCAACTTGCCAAGGCGGCCTGGGCGATGAAGCCTGTGCGCCGCGGCGATGGCCCCTGTCGCGATTGCGAGTTGACGGGCGACGACGTCGACCTCGCCCGCTGGCCGATCCAGACCTGCTGGCCGGGTGACGTGGCGCCACTGATCACCTGGGGGCTGGTGGTGACGCGCGGGCCGCAGCAAGGCGTCGACCAGCCGCGGCTGCGCCAGAACATCGGCATCTACCGGCAGCAGGTGATCGGTCGCCGTGACCTGATCATGCGGTGGCTGGCGCATCGGGGCGGGGCCCTGGACTTCCGCGATTTCGCGCGGGTCAGGCCCGGCCAGCCGTTTCCGATTGCCGTTGCGCTTGGGGCCGATCCCGCGACCACGCTGGGAGCGGTCACGCCGGTGCCGGACACGCTGTCGGAGTACCAGTTCGCGGGGCTGCTGCGCGGCAGCGCCACAGAGCTCGTCGACTGCAGCGTTGGGGAGCCGGGCCGGCCGCTGCAGGTTCCGGCCACGGCCGAGATCGTGCTCGAAGGACACATACCCCCCGCCAGTCCTGGGTTCACGGGCCAGAGCGAGCACGGCGTGCCACTGCGCGAGACCGGCGGCTACCTGCACGCCTTGGAGGGGCCCTTTGGCGACCACACGGGCTACTACAACGAGCAGGACTGGTTTCCCGTCTTCCGTGTCGACCGTCTGACGCATCGCCGCGGCGCGATCTATCACTCCACCTACACGGGCAAGCCTCCCGACGAGCCAGCGGTGCTCGGTGTGGCGCTGAACGAGGTCTTCGTGCCCATCCTCCAGAAGCAGTTTCCTGAGATCGTCGACTTCTACCTGCCCCCGGAAGGTTGCAGCTACCGCTTGGCGGTGATCTCCATCCGGAAGAGCTATGCCGGGCATGCCAAGCGCGTCATGTTCGGGCTGTGGAGCTTCCTGCGCCAGTTCATGTACACGAAGTTCATCGTCGTGACCGATGCCGACGTGAACATCCGCGACTGGAAGGACGTGGTATGGGCCATCACGACCCGCATGGACCCGGTGCGCGACACCACCCTCGTGTCGGAGACGCCGATCGACTACCTCGACTTCGCGTCGCCGGTGAGTGGCCTGGGCGGCAAGATGGGCCTCGACGCGACTCACAAGTGGCCGGGCGAGACGGCCCGTGAGTGGGGGCGGCCGATTACGATGACCGCGGACGTGCAGTCACGTGTCGCATCCGTCGTCGAGCGGGTCCTGTCGGGCGGGGTTTGATCCGCACTGCGGGCCGGGAGCCCGACGGATGCGCGGAAGCGGGCGGAAGCCCTTGAATCTCGCGCGCGGCTCGCCTACCCTTGGGGGGCCTTGATGATTCAAGGTACCAACCGTTGCGCAGTCTCTGCGCTACAGGGGCCCCGGACTTCTTCTCTCTGGAGCTCCACATGGTGGCTGGTGGCCACCCACCCCTCCGGACCTCTGGTGCGGAGGGGTTTGTCGTTTTAGGCGGTGCCTGACACAGCCTCAGGATCCCATGAACAGGCCCAGCGCCTCGCGCAATACGGTGCGCACGTGGACCGTGCCTTCGGCGGTCGGCAGCCAGCGCAGCGGCGCCGCCTCCGTGTTCCGTGCCAGGCCCATCGGGGCGGGGACGATGCGCGGAGGCGTCGACTGCCGCCGCGCGACATCCGCGAAGGCGCGCTCGGCGCGCGGCATGTGCCAGCCATGGGTGACGACGATGATGTCGGTGACGCCGTCGGCCGTCAGCATCGGCACGCTGGCGGCAGCGTTCTCCCGCGTATCGCGAGACAGTTTCTCGAGCCAGCGCAGGCGGCGCCCATAGTCCCGGTCGGCGATTCGTGCGGCCACTTCGGCCTCGGCGGGACCATCGGGATCCTGGTCGCGCCCCGTGCCCCCGGAAAACAGGATCGGAGCACCGCCGAGGCGACGTGCCAGCCAGTTGGCGTAGTGCAAGCGCTGCATCGACCTTGCCGAGAGGTGGGCCTCTCCATACTCGGGCGCCAGTGCTTCGCGCCCGCCGCCAAGCACGGCGATGGCCAGCTTCCTGTTCGATGGCAATTGCCGCAGCTCGCTGATCCGGGCTTCGCCGAGCGCTGCTGCGTCGGGCAGCAAGGTGCGCTCGAGGGCGTCGCCCACCGCGATGGAGGAGCACAGCCACAGCCCCATGCAGCCCAGGCCGATGCTCACCCACCCTGACAGGCGGCGTTGGCGGAAGACCTGGCGCACGCCGAAGGCGAGCACCAACAGCAGCGGAACGGGTGGCAGAACCAGGGCGGCCAGCAGTGGCTTGACGCCTTCCCAGCCCAAAGATGCCAGCACGCTGTCCAATCCGATGCTCCACTAATTACTGCGCGCGATTGTGCGGTGGCCCCAGGGGGCGAGCATCCCGCTGGTCGGGCCGAGAATGCCGTTCGCACCGACATTTCGACGGGACGATAGAGATGAGCGACGAGACGATCACGCTGGGGGGCGGCTGCTTCTGGTGCCTGGAGGCGGTCTACGAGCAGGTCGACGGTGTGACGGCCGTCGAATCGGGCTACAGCAACGGCCACGTTGCCGTGCCCACGTACGAGCAGGTCTGTGGCGGTGACACCGGTCATGCCGAGGTGGTGCGGGTGCGCTTCGATCCGGCGCGCATTTCGCTGCGGGAGATCCTGGAGATCTTCTTCGTGATCCACGATCCGACGACCTTGAACCGCCAGGGCAACGATGTCGGTCCGCAGTACCGGTCGGGCATCTATTGGCACGATGCGTCGCAGGAAGCGGTGGCACGGGCGGTGCTGGCCGAGGTCGATGCGCGGGCCGGTGGCCGCGCGGTCACGGAGATCCAGCGCGAGGCGAACTACTCCCGTGCCGAGGAGTACCACCAGCACTACTTTGCCCGGCATCCAGGGCAGGGGTACTGCGCCTACGTGGTGGCACCAAAGGTCGAGAAATTCCGGCGCACGTTCGCGAAGCGGATACGGGGTTGACGGCAGGTCCTGCACCAGAGGTGCGGCGCTACACTGATCCGTTCGCGGCTTGCCGGCTGGCAGCCGCAGGGGCGGCAAGCGGCCGCGCCGGCAAGCGCCCAGGCGCCTCGGCAGGCGTGGGTTCCTCATGGGAAGTACGGGTGGTCGATGGATCAGCTGTGGCGCGAAGCGCCGATTCCGGCCGTGCGCGTTCGAGACACCGACGGCGGGTCGGCGTGGGAAGTGAATGCGGCCGCGCGCCAGTGGCTGTCGCTGCACGGTCTCGCGGAAGAAGAACTGGGCCGCTGTGCCGCTGAGCTGCGCGAGCCGGGCGATGCCGATCGCTGGTTCGGCTCAAAGGAACGTTGGCGCGTCCGCTGCCGCGTCGTTCGGCTCGACGACGGCCGGCTGATCTGGATCGTCACCGAGGGCGCGCGGCGGACCCAGCCCGAGGAGGATCGGGAGCTGATCGAACGAGCGCTGCAAATGTCGGACGTGTCGGTCTGGTGGGTCGACCGCGACCTTCGGCGCATCCACTTCGTGCGGCGCGGTGCGCAGCGGCTGGAGGCCTCGGGCGATGCTTTCAGCGTGCCGCTGGAGGACCATCGCGCGCACATGCATCCGGATGATCGCCCGGCGATCGCCCGGGCCGCCGAGCAGGCGCTGCGCGACGACAAGGTGGCCGATGCGATGGTTCGTTATGCCACGGCGGCGGGTGGCCACCGCACGCTGTTGACGCGCCGAGTCGCGCAACGCGCTGCCAACGGCGAACTGCTGGGATTGCTGGGCGTGTCGATCGACCTGAGCGAACTGGCGGCGGAGCGCGACCGAAGCCTGCGGCTGTCCGAGCGCATGCGGCTGGCGGGCGAGACGATCGGCCTGGCGTTCTGGTCGCGCGACAGTGGTGACCAGCGCACTGACTGGGACGACGAGATGTACCGGATGCACCACCGGGCACCCGCCGAAGGCCCTCCATCGATCGAGGAATGGCTGCAGCGCCACGTGCACCCGCTGGACCGGGATTGGATGCGGGAGCGCCAGAGTGAGTCGATGGTGCACTGGCCCGCGCTGGACGACCTGCTGTTCCGCATTCCCGTTCCGGACAGCGAGGAGGTGCGCTGGATCCATGCCCGCACCCGGCGGCTGGTGAGGGATGGCCGCCGTCTTTCCTTCGGCGTCCATGTCGACGTCACGCAGCAGCAGCTGGCGCGCCTGGCCCTGGAGGCCGAGCGGGAGCGCATCGGCTTCGTGCTGGAGGCGGCGGGGGTGGGGGTGTGGGAACGGCGGCTGGATGGGCGTTCGTCCTACCTCAGCGAGGTGGGCTACCGGCTGCGCGGGCGCGAGCCCTCGCCGCTGCCGGTCGAGGAGGTGCTGGCCGAGTCGGCTGATCCATCGGATTGGGCGGATGCCGAGGCGGCGCTGCGGCGGCATGTCGAGCGTGGCGAGACCTTTCGCCAGGAGTACCGCGTGCGCTGGCCCAATGGCGAGCAGCGCTGGCTGGCTTCGTTCGGCCGGGCGGTGCCCGATCCAGCGGGCCGGCCGCTGTACGTGGCCGGCATCGACATCGACGTGACCGAGCGCAAGCTGGCCGAAGCGGAGGCGCGGGAACACCTGCGGGCCGAACAGGAGAGCCGGGCCAAGACGGAGTTCCTGGCCCGCATGAGCCATGAATTGCGCACGCCGCTGAATGCGGTGCTGGGCTTTGCCGCGCTGCTGGCGCATGACCGCGAGGAGCCCCCCAGCAAGCGCCAGCGCGAGCGCCTGGATCGGATCGAAACCGCGGGGCGGCGGCTGCTCCTGATGATCGACGAGGTGCTGGAACTCGCCGGCGAGGATGAGTCGGCGATGCCGATGGTCTTCGAGGCGATCGATCTGCGCCAGGCGGCGGCGGAGTGCCAGCAGCGCAACGAGGCCGCGGCGGCGCATGCCGGCGTCACGCTGCGCCTGCAGGTAGCCGGCCCCGCCGCGCGCGTGCGCAGCGACCGGCTGCGCCTGGCCCGGGTGCTCGACCAGCTGGTTGACAACGCGATCCGCTTCAACTGGCCGGGTGGCACCGTGGATCTGCGCCTGCATGCCCAGGAACGCGGCGGTGCTGCGGGCTGGGTGCTGGCCCTGCGCGACACCGGCCGGGGCATGAACCCGCGCCATTTGGCGGCGGCCTTCGAGCCCTTCCAGCGGCTGGGTGTGGAGCATGAGGGCATTGACGGACCGGGCATTGGCCTGGCCATCGTCAGCCGCTACGTGCAGCGCTTGGGTGGGCACATCGAGGCGGACAGCCAACCGGGCCGCGGCAGCGAATTCAGGGTTTGGCTGCCGCAGGCCGATGAGCCGGCCGGCGTCCGCGACAGTGCGATACCTGCGACTTCGCCAGCGGCGGAGCGCCCCGTCTTGCGCGTGCTGTGCGTGGAGGACAACCCGGTCAACCTGCTGCTGCTGCGCGAGGTCTTCGGCATGCGGCCGGCCCTGGCTGTGGAAATGTGCGAAGACGGCGGCAGCGCCATTGCGCGCGCGGCCGAATTCGACCCCGACGTGTTGCTGCTGGACCTGCAATTGCCCGACCTCTCGGGCACGGAGGTGATGCAGCGCCTGCGGGCCGATCCGCGGCATGGGCATTGCCGGTACATCGCCTTGTCCGCCAATGCGATGCCCGATGACGTGCAGGCGGCCCGCGCCGCCGGCTTCGACGATTACTGGACCAAGCCCATCGACGTGCGGCGCTTCCTGGCGGCGATCGATGCCTTGATGCAACCGGCGGCGGCCTGAGCCGCGTTGATCAAGGCGCCAGCCGTTCGCGCACCCAGTGCTCGCCGTCGAGCCGGTAGCGAAGGCGGTCGTGCAGGCGGCTCTTGCGGCCTTGCCAGAACTCCCAGCTGTCCGGCTTGAGTCGGTAGCCGCCCCAGTGCGGTGGCCGAGGCGGTGACAGCGCGAATCGGGCCGCATAGCGAGCGGCATTGGCCACCAGCACCGCGCGCGAGCCGATTACCTGGCTTTGGGGCGAAGCCCACGCGCCGATGCGCGAATCGAGCGGGCGCGACGCGAAATAGGCATCCGACTCGGCATCATCGGCTTTGCTGACGGCACCTTCGATGCGCACGACGCGTTCGAGCTCGACCCAGTGGAACTGCAGTGCCGCGAATGGGTTCTCCGCCAGCTCGCGGCCCTTGCGGCTGTCGTAGTTGGTGTACCAGACGATGCCGCGCTGGTCGTAGCCCTTGATCAGCACGATGCGGGTGGACGGCCGGCCCTGAGGCCCGACGGTGGCCAGCGTCATCGCGTTCGGCTCGGGCAGCTGCGCCGACAGCGCCTGCTGGAACCAGATGTCGAACTGGCGCAGCGGCTCTTCGGCGGACTGGGTCTCGTCGAGTTCGTCCCGTTCGTAGCTCTTGCGAAGGGCGGCGATGGATGGGTCCATTCGCCGCAGTATGCCGCGCGGCGGAGGGCTGTCCGAACGGCGCGGACGGCATGGGTCGTGCCCGAGCGTGGGGCTGTTCCCTACGTGGAACGCCTTAGGTGATCCTCCGACTGTCGATCGGCCCCGACCACCCCCATGCTTAGGCGACCGATCATGAAGCAGCAGCCCGTCATCGTCGTCCTTGCCGCAGGCCGTGGCAGCCGTTTCCAGGGCACGGAACACAAGCTGGCCCAGGATCTCGGCAGCCACAGCGTGCTTGGCCGCACGATCGGCCATGCGATCGGCACGGGACTGGGCGTGGTGGTGGTGACGACCGATCCGCTGGCTGCCGAGTCGGCGCGGTGGGTGGCGCGACGCGACGTGGTCGTGCTGCCGGAAGTCGGTGCCGGCCCTGCCGGGCTCGGCATGGGCTACTCGATCGCGGCGGGCGTGGCCGCCCGGCCCGACGCCGCGGGCTGGCTCGTGCTGCCGGGCGACATGCCGATGGTGAGTTCCAGCACATTGCTGGCAGTGGCCAAGGCGCTCGAGCAGCACCCGGTGGTGTTTGCCCAGTACCGGGGGCGCCGCGGGCATCCGGTGGGCTTCGCGGCGGAGCTGTTCTCGGACCTGGTGCAGCTCAGCGGCGACGAGGGCGCGCGCCGCATCGTCGCGCGCTACCCGTCGATCGGACTGGAGCTGGACGATCCGGGCGTGCTCGTCGACGTGGACACCGCCGACGACTTGGCGGCGGTGCGCGCCGCCAGCGGCGCCGAACCTGCGCAACCCGCGCGTTAGGCGGCGTTCCCGCCGCTTGCCTGGCCGGTCACGAGCCCTTCGCGGCGTGCCAGGCGCACCAGCCGTTCGATCTCCCGATCGCGCACGGCGCAGTCGCGCAAGGCCTGGGCGGTGCGGAGCAGGTAGTCCAGCGTGGTCCCGTAGCGGCCGCTGGCGTGGCGCAGGATGTACACCATCTGGGCATCGTCGATGCGGCCGGTGAAGTTGGGGCTGCGGCGGCTCAGCGTGAAGGCCAGAGCGTGCACCGCGCCCTGTGTCGTCTGGCAGGGCAGCCAGCGGGGGTCGTAGACGCCGGTGGGCATTTCGCGCTGCCACAGCCGTTCCAGCTCATCGCTGGCGCGCGCGGCGGGTACGCGATAGACGACGCCGCGGCACATGCCGCCGGAGACCAGCGCGAAGACCAGGCCCGGCTGCTCCGGCGTTCCCCGGTTGACGCGTGAGTGCATGCGCAGTGCGCGGTGCCAGCCTCGGACCAGGGCTGGGCGATGCTCGGAGAACTCGAACTCCGGCCGCCAGATCAACGAGGCGTAGCCGAAGACCCAGAGGTCGCCTTTGGCGCCCCACTGCGAACGCGTGGATTCGAGCAGCGCCTGCGGATCGCGGTAGGGTGTCAGCACCCGTGAAAGCATGCCAGAAAGGCCCAGCACGGTACTGGGTATGTAACCAAGTTACGTGATCGGGGAGGGTTCAATTACCATCGCCGCCATGAAATCACGCATCGCCGACATCACCGCCCGCGTCCGCGAGCGGAGCGCCCCGGCGCGCCAGGCCTACCTGGCGCGCATCGACCGCCTGATCCAGCGTCCGCCCGGGGCGCAGCGCATGGGTTGTGCCAACGTGGCGCATGCCTTTGCGGCGATGCCGGGCGACGAGCGCCTGCGTGTGGTGGCCGAGCGTGCCCCGAACCTCGCTGTCGTGACGGCATACAACGACATGCTGTCGGCGCACCAGCCCTACGAGGCGTATCCGGCGCTGCTGCGCGGCGAGGCGAAACGCCTGGGGGCGACGCTGCAGGTGGCCGGCGGTGTGCCGGCGATGTGCGACGGCGTCACCCAGGGCCTGCCGGGCATGGAGATGTCGCTGTTCTCGCGCGACACCATCGCGATGGGCACCGCGATCGCCTTGACGCACGATGTGTTCGATGGGGCGCTGCTGCTGGGCATCTGCGACAAGATCGTGCCCGGTCTGCTGATCGGTGCGCTGCACTTCGGGCACCTGCCTTGCGTGTTCGTGCCGGCGGGCCCGATGTCGACCGGCTTGTCCAACAGCGACAAGGCGAAGGTGCGTGAGCAGCATGCCCAGGGCCAGGTCGGGCGCGACCAGCTGATGGAAGCCGAGCAGGCGGCCTACCACGGCCCGGGCACCTGCACCTTTTACGGCACGGCCAACAGCAACCAGATGCTGCTGGAGGCGATGGGCCTGCACGTGCCCGGAGCCGCCTTCGTGCACCCGCACGTGCCGCTGCGCGAGGCGCTGACCCGCGAAGCGGTGGCCACGCTGCTGGGCATCACGCAGCGACAGCGTTTCACCCCGATCGGCCGCCTGGTCGACGAACGGGTGATCGTCAACGCGATGGTCACCTTGCTGGCGACCGGCGGTTCGACCAACCACTTGATCCACTGGGTGGCGGTGGCGCGCGCCGCCGGCATCACGATCGACTGGACTGATTTCGCCGAACTGTCGGCCGAGGTGCCACTGCTGGCGCGCGTCTATCCGAACGGCCAGGCGGATGTGAACCAGTTCCAGGCCGCGGGGGGCACCGGTTTCGTGCTGCGCGAGCTGCTGGACAGCGGCTGCCTGCATGCCGACGTCGCGACGGTGGCGCCCGGGGGCATTGCCGCCTACGGCACGGCGCCGGAGCTTGCCGAAGGTGCGCTGCGCTGGGTGCCGTCAGTGGGCCGGGATGCGGCCATCGTGCGCCCGGCGGCCGAGCCGTTCTCCGCCACCGGTGGGCTGAAGTTGCTGACGGGCAAGCTCGGACGTTCGGTCATCAAGGTTTCGGCGGTGCCGGAGGACCGGCACGTCGTCGAGGCGCCGGCCATCGTCTTTGAGAGTCAGGAAGCGCTGCAGCGCGCGTTCAAGGCCGGTGAGCTGCAGCGCGACTTTGTCGCCGTCGTGCGCTTCCAGGGCCCGCGTGCCAATGGCATGCCGGAGCTGCACAAGCTGACGCCGCCGCTGGCGGTGCTGCAGAACCAGGGCTTCAAGGTGGCGCTGGTCACGGATGGCCGCATGAGCGGCGCCTCCGGCAAGGTGCCGGCGGCCATTCACGTGAGCCCGGAGGCGCTGGCCGGGGGCCCGCTGGCGCGGGTTCGCACCGGCGACCTGATCCGCCTGGACGCCGTGAACGGCCGGCTCGAGGTGCTGGTGGACGACGCGGAATGGAATGCGCGGCCGCTGGCGACCATCGATGCCGCCCAGGCCGAGGACAACGCGCACGGCCTTGGCCGCGAGCTTTTCGGCGGCATGCGCCGCAACGTCACCAGCGCTGAAGAAGGCGCGGTCACCTGGCTTTGAGAAGAGGATGTCCATGATCGAACCCCTGAGCCTGGCCGCGCACGGCCCGGTGATTCCCGTGATCGTGCTGCAGCGGGTGGCCGATGCCGTGCCTCTGGCCGAAGCGCTGCTCGCCGGTGGCGTCAAGGTGCTGGAGGTGACGCTGCGCACCGATGCCGCGCTGGCCTGCATCGAAGCGATTGCGAAGCAGGTGCCGGAAGCGCTGGTCGGCGCAGGCACGATCCGCAGCGCCTCGGATGCGCGGGCCGCCCGCGATGCCGGCAGCCGCTTCGCGGTGAGCCCGGGCTACACGCGTGAGATCGGCTCGGCCTGCCGCGAGCTGGGCTTGCCCTTGCTGCCCGGCGTGGCCACCGCCAGCGAGGTGATGACCGCGCAGGCCGACGGCCATGACTTCCTGAAGTTCTTCCCCGCGCAGCAGGCGGGCGGCATCCCGATGCTGAAGGCACTGTCAGGGCCGTTTCCCGACGTGGCCTTCTGTCCCACCGGCGGCATCACGCCGGAAACCGCACCGCAGTTCCTTGCCTTGCCCAATGTGCGTGTCTGCGGCGGCTCCTGGTTGACGCCGGCCGACGCGGTCGCGCAGGGCGACTGGGCGCGCATCACGCGCCTGGCGCGCGAGGCCTCGGCACTGCGCGGCTGATGGGCGGCAGCGGCCGACTCGGGCCGCGTCGCGCACCGCAAGTCGATTTCGGGCCGGCGATGCGCGCGCGGCCCGTGCCACGGGGCCTGCCTCTAGCGCGGCGGCATCGCGTCGAAGATCAGGCAGGTGGTCGTCGCGTGCGCGTACAGTGCGCCGTCGGGGCCGATCAGCCGGCCCTCGGACGTGGCGACGCGCGAGCCGACCGCGATGACCTCGCCCACCGCCCGCACGAGGGGTGTGCGCTCGGTCAGCGCCTTCACGTAGTTCACCTTCAGCTCGAGGGTGGTGTAGGCCTTGCCCGGTGCCAGCGTGGTGTGCACCGCGCACGCGACGGCGGAGTCGAGCAGCGTCGCGATCCAGCCGCCGTGCACGGTGCCGAGCGGGTTGTAGTGCGCGAACTGCGGCTTGCCCTGGAAGGCGGCGTAGCCGTGGCGCGTCTCCACCAGCATGAAGCCGAGCGTGCCGGCGATCGGGGCGGCAGGCAGCTCGCCCGCGAACATCGCCTCGAACACCTGCAGCCCGGTCTTTCCGGCGATCTGCTCGGGCCGGGCCACGCCGGGCTCGCGCATCCGCTGTCGCAGTTCGGCCTCGCGCGCCTGCCAGGCGGCCAGCGTCTGTTCGGGCGTGTTGATCGCGGGAGTGTCCATCGCGCATCTCAAAGGTTGTAGATGCAACCATTGTAGATACAATGCTTTGATGGATTCCGTCACCCGGACGACAGTGGTAGCGCCGCGGGGCTGCACGAACCTGAAGCTGCGTCAGCTCAGCCGTGCCGTCAGCCGCCACTACGACGCCCATGTCTCGGCCACCGGCCTGAAGAACACGCAGTACTCGCTGCTGTCGCACGTGTTGCAGATGGGGCCGGTGCGCCCATCGGACCTGGCGGCGAGCATGCGGCTGGACGCATCGACGCTGTCGCGCAACCTGCAGCCGCTGGTGGCTCTGGGCTGGATCAGCATCGGCCCGGGGGCGGACGGGCGCAGCCGGCTGGTGCAGGTGACCGGCGCGGGGCGGGCGAAGCGAGCCGAGGGCCAGCGAGCCTGGAAGCAGGCGCAGCTGGCGCTGAATGCGCGGCTCGGGCCGGAGCGCGTTGCCGCGCTGCACGCGCTGCTGGACGACTGCCTGGCCGTGCTCGACGACGAAGGCGGCGCGGACGAGGAATGAGGCGGCGGGCGCCCCGTGCGCGCCGGCCCGCGCGTCAGCTTTTGCTGCCGCGGTCGAGCCACACCGCGAGGCCCTGCGCGTTCAGTTCGATGTCCAGGTCCAGCAGCGCCACCGCGGCATCGACGTCTGCCACGCCGTGGCGCAGCAATTGCCCGCGGTAGATCGCGGACAGCGCCTGTTTCAGCGCCTGGTGGCGGTCCGCGGCGTCGCGCAGCCGGCGGGCTGCGGCGACCATCGCATCGATCTGCTCGAAGAGCAGGGCGGCGAGGCGCGGCACGTCGTGGACGCGGCCGTAGTGCGTCAGGTGCATGCAGGCAGGATCGCGCTGCAGCATGCGTTCGATCGACTGCTTCAGCGCGTCAGGTTCGAACTGGACCGGTGTCGACGTCGGCAGTATCCAGGCACCGCGTGCACCATCGTGTTCGCGGTACGAGAGGCCGAAGGTGTCGCCGGTGAACCAGCCGCGGCTGGCCTCGTCCCAGATGCAGTGGTGGTGGTGCGCATGGCCGGGCGTGTGCGCGAACAGCAGCGGGCGGCCGGCCAATTCGATGACCTCGCCGTCCGTCGTGCTGCGCACGCGCGTGGCGTCCACCGGCTGCAGGGTGCCGTAGGAGCGCTGCATCTCCTCGGCGCCGTACACGGCCTGCGCCCCCATGTAGAGCGCCAGCGGGTCGATCATGTGGCGCGCGCCGCGCGGATGCACCAGCATGGTGGCGCGCGGCAGCGACTGCATCAGCAGCCCCGCACCGCCGGCATGGTCCAGGTGCACGTGGGTCGGGATCACGTAGTCGACGTCATCCGGCGCCAGGCCGAGGACTTCCAGCGCTGCCATCAACCGTGGCACCGCATGGTTGGTGCCGGTGTCGATGAACGCAGCGCGCCCGTGCTCGACAACCAGGTAGGCGGCGTCGAAGCGCGGGCGGTGAAAGCCGGTGTCGACGGCATGGATGCCGTCGCCCAGCATTTCGAGGTAGGGGAGGGTCATGGGCAGCGCGCCACGCGAGGAAGAGTGTCGACCGGCGGCATTGTGCGGCGGCAGCCCATGGACCGGTAGCGCGTCGGAGACTCGGCCTGCGTCTCGCCGCGATGAGTCGGAGATCAGCGATCAGCGATCAGCGATCAGCCGATGGCTGCGCGCCCCGCGCAGCCGCGGAGCCCGGGACTGCCGTCAGCCGGCGCTGTTGCCGTACAGCGCCCACAGGCGGCCGAGGTCGGACGCGCCGTCGTTGCCCTGCACGCTGCGCAGTGTCTGCACTGCCTTTGCCTTGGCCTTGCCCGATTGAAGCAGGGCCATGCCCAGCCGCAGCTTGGCGTCCTCCGGTCGCTTCAGGCCGCCCTTGGCGATACCTCGCTCGATCAGCGGAATGCCCTTGTCGGCCTGCCCGAAGGTGACGTAGGTGTAGCCGATCTGCACCAGGTCGTTGCCGTCCTTCGCGGCGGCGGCTTCGGTGGCGCGCTGCTCGATCGACGCCTTGGCATCGGCCTCGCGCTGCGTCGCCAGGTCGCGCAGGCGCTTGTGGCGATCCGCCTCGGGGCCGGTGCCCAACGCGCCGCCGGCGAAGCCCTTGTCGATGATGGCCTTGCCTTCTGTGGGGAAGCCAGCCTGGATGGCCAGCTGCGCCATTTCCATGAAGTCTTCAGTCTTCGTGAGATTGCCGGTGGCGAGCTTCAGGCGCATGACGTCGAGTGCGAAGCGGTCGGAAAAGCCGCTCTTTCGGGGCAGGCGGCCGAGGTAGATGCTCCAGTACTCCTTCTTGGGATAGTTGAAGAGCAGCTTCTCGAGCGTTGCGGCCTGGCCGGCGCTGTTGTTGGTGCGGGCCTGGGCATCGGCCAGGCGCAGCAGGTCGCCTTCATCGGGTCGGCGGCCGGCCTGCTCCGCGGCCTGCACCGCCGCGCCTGCCTCGCGGGCGATCGCCGAATAGTCGCCGCTCTGGCCTTGTACGTAGGCGTGCAGCTGCTTCAGCTGGGCGCTGTTGCTGCCCGCGGCCTGCGCCTTCTGGATCCACTGGTTGGTCTTGCCCCAGTCCTTTGCCTGCGAGTAGGCGAAGGCCAGCTGCTCGGCGACCTGCGCTGCCTCGGCACCGGAGACGCGCGGGAACAGGGCCTCGAAGGCCTGGATCGTGGCCGAGGTGTCGCCGGCGCGCTGCGCGGCAGCGCCACGCATGCGATCGATCATCAGCTGCTCGGCGCCGGTCTTGCCGCCGACCGAGTCGGCCTCGCGCACCTTGGCCAGCGCCTCGCGGGCCTTCCCGGCCTTCAGCAGGTCGCTGGCCTGCTGCAGCGGCTTGCCCACCTCGGGCCGCACCGTCTGCGCCTGGGCCAGGCCCAGTGCGCCGGTCAGTACCGCCGCAGCGGCCAGGACGTGCAACTTCTTCATCGTCGTGCTCAGTTCAGGAATTGCTCGTTGCCGATGATGCCGATCTTGGTCACGCCCAGCCGCTGCGCGTTGGCCATCACCATCGCAACGACCTTGTAGCTGACCAGCTTGTTCGGACGCAGGTGCACCTCGGGCTGATCGGGCAACGCAGCAGTCTGCGCGAGGTTGTTGATCAGTTCGTCTTTGGTGACGACAGTTCCGTTCCAGCCGATCGTGCCGTCGAAGTCGACGTCGATGCGGATGATCTCCGGCGGCTTCGGCGGCGCCGAGCTGGGCCCCACCGGCATGTTCATCTTTACCGCGTGCGTCTGGATCGGGATCGTGATGATCAGCATGATGATCAGCACCAGCATCACGTCGATCAGCGGCGTGGTGTTGATGTCCATCATCACGTCGTCTTCGCTCCCGCCGGAGCCTACGTTCATTCCCATGGTCGGCTCCGTTCAGTGGTTGGGGGGCGGTTCGGTGATGAAGCCGACCTTGGCGATGCCTGCGCGTTGGCAGGCGACCACCAGGCGGCCGACGCTTTCGTAGCGTGCGTCCTGGTCGCCTCGGATGTGCACTTCCGGCTGCGGCTCCTTCACCGCTTCCTTCTTCAGTTCCTCGACCAGCTTGTCCACGTCGGGGATGCGGCGGGTGTTCCAGTAGATGTCGCCGTCCTTGCTGACTGCCAGCAGGATGTTCTCCGGCTTGGTCTGGGTCGGCACGTTCTTTTCCTTCGGCAACTCGAGCTGGATGCTCTGAGTCACCACCGGAATCGTGATCAGGAAGATGATCAGCAGCACCAGCATCACGTCCACCAGGGGCGTGGTGTTGATGGCCGAATTCATCTGGTCTTCATCGCCGTCGGCGGAGCCTACGCTCATGGCCATGGTGAATCCTCTCTAGTGGGCCCCTTCCCATGCGGGCCGAAGGAGCCTTTGTCCCCGGGGGACGGCCGCCGTCGGCGGCCCGGGGAGCGGGGTCTTGATCGGACGGACAAGCCCGTCCGGGCTGACCGGTTCCGGCTCGGTCGGCCCTGGGGGCGCTGCGCGCCCGCGGCTCAACGCTTCCCTGCGAGCAGCACGTTGTGGACGTCGGCGGAGAAGGCGCGCACGCGCTCCATCACGCTCTTGTTGCGGCGGATCAGCCAGTTGTAGCCCATCACCGCGGGCACCGCGACGGCGAGGCCGAAGGCGGTCATGATCAGCGCTTCACCCACCGGGCCCGCGACCTTGTCGATCGAGGCCTGACCCGCGATGCCGATGGCCGTGAGGGCGTGGTAGATGCCCCAGACCGTGCCGAACAGGCCGACGAACGGGGCGGTGGAGCCGACGGTGGCCAGGAATGCCAGGCCATCCTGCAGGCGGCTGTTGATGTTGTCGACTGCGCGCTGCACGCTCATGCCGATCCAGGTGTGGCGGTCGATCTGCTCGGTGAGGTTGCCTTCGTGGTGCTCGTCGGCCTTCACGCCCGATTCGGCGATGAAGCGGAACGCGCTGCTTTCCTCGAGGGCCGCGGCACCCTTGGCCACGGTGCCTGCCTTCCAGAAGGTGCCTTCGGCGACCTGGTCTGCGGCCTTGAACAGCTTGTGCTGCTCCCACAGCTTCGTGAACATGATGTACCAGCTGCCCATCGACATGATGATCATGATGATCAGCGTGCCGCGGGCCACGAAGTCACCCTGGCTCCAGAGCGCTTCCAGGCCGTACGGGTTGGCGACTTCTTCCTTGGCGACGGTGGCGGCCGGGGCCGCCGGTGCGGCCGGAGCCGCGGCATCGGCGGCCGGCTCGGAAGCGGCTTGAGCCAATGCGGGGGCGGGTGCGGTGGTCGTGACGAGCGCGGCGATCGCGATCAGGGCGGCCGCCAGCGGCGCACGCAAGAGTTTGTTCAGGAACATGGGTGACTCCAGGCAGGAACGGTCGCGCAGTTGTCGTTCGGGTTGCGTGCTGCGCGGGGGGTGAGAGGACAGTGGCTTGTGACCGTGCGAGAAAGGGTCCGCTGCTCGCTACTCGAGCTTCCAGACGTACTCGACCAGCGTCGTCGCGCCGACGGGCTTGCCGTTTTCGTCGGTGCCCGGCTTGAAGGGGCACTTGCTTAAGGCCTCGACGGCGGCACGGTCGAGCAGGCGGTGCTCGCGCGAGGCGCCTGAGGGGCGTTCGATGTCGGCCTTGGACACCTTGCCCGCGGCGTCGACCGTGAAGCGGATCTTCGTGGTGCCCATGGCTTCGGCACGTGCCGCGGCCGCCGGGTACTCGGGCTTCTCGCAGGCGTTGACGTTGATCTGCGCGGCCACGGCCTGGCGCGGCGCAGGGGGGGCCGGCGGTGCAGCCGGCGCTGGCGGCGGGGCCAGGGCGACCGGCGGAGCCGGCGGCGGCGCTTCCCGCGTGACCGTGATTGCCGGTGCCGGCGGCGGGTTGGCGATCTGCACTTCCGGCGGCGGCACGAAGGAGGGCGGCGGCGGCGCCATCTTCGGCGGCGGGGGCAGGTTTTCAGGCGGCGGCGGAGGGGGTGGTTTCACCTCCTCGATGATCTTGGTTTCGATCGGTGCCTTGATCACTTCCACGATCTTGCGACCCAGGCCTGCAACCAATGCGTAACCCAGAATCACGTGCAAGACCACGACTATCGCAAACCCGGACAAGTGTTTGCCCGGGTTGCGTTGTTGTTCAGCGTAATCCACTCGATAACCTCCAGTCGGCCTGATGAGTGAGCATCAGGCCGCTGCGACCTTTGTATGAATAGTGGGCCGTGTCGGCCCCTGCAGCGCGCTGTGCCGCGAAGGGCGCCAATATAGCCCGAAAGATTTTGCTGTTCGCTTGGTGCAACACCTTAAGACGACAACGCGGTTACATCGCGCCATGTGCTTGAAGTTTCACCTCGGATCAGTTAGGGAAGAAACCGCTGTCATAGAGGGGCCATGCCGCGGGCATGCATGCGACGTGCCAGCTTTGGCGTCTTGGGGCTGGCCCGTCATATGCGAAAACCCGAACTCGGGATGTACCCGGCTTGGGACCGGATCATTGATGCAATAAATGAACTGCAGATTTCAATGATTTGGCAATGCGGTCCAGCAGTCGCGCAATTCGCGCTTGAGGATCTTGCCGATTGCGCTGCGCGGCAACTCGTCGATGAATCGAATGGCGGCCAGCCGCTGCGTGCGGCCGACCTGGGCATTGACCCATTCGCGAATGGCCTCCGGCCTGGCGCCAGCGCGCGGCACGACGCAGGCGACCGGCGTTTCGCCCCATTCCGGGGAGGCGATGCCGATCACGGCTGCATCGGCCACCAGCGGGTGGCGGCGCAGCACCGCCTCGAGGTCGCTCGGGTAGATGTTGAAGCCGCCGCTGATGATCATGTCCTTGCGGCGGTCATGGAGGATCAGGAAGCCGTCTTCATCGAAGCGGCCGACGTCGCCGGTCCGGATGTAGCGCCGGCCTTGCGCGTCGTGCCACTCGGCTTCGGCCGTCTTCTCGGGCTGCTTGTGGTAGCCGCTCATCATGCCGGGCGAGCCGCCGACGACCTCGCCGCTCGCGCCCGGTCCCAGCTCGCGGCCCGCCTCGTCGATCAGCCGGATGTCGTGGCCTTCGGCCGGCTGGCCCACGGTGTGCAGCTTGGTGGGGTGCAGGTGCGCCTGCAGGATGCAGGTGCCGCCGCCTTCCGTCATGCCGTAGTACTCGACCAGGGCGCCGGGCCAGCGCGCCAGTACCTCCGCCTTCAACTCGGCGTGGAATGGGGCACTGGTGCAGAACTTGAACCGGAAGGCGCGCAGATCGTGCGCATCGAAGTCGGGCCGCGCCATCAGCCGCTGGTATTGCACCGGCACCAGCATGGTGTGCGTGGCCCGGTGGCGTTCCGCCAAGGCGAGGTAGCGCCCGGCGTCGAACTTGGGCATCAGCACCGCGCAGCCGCCGTAGGCCAGCGTCGGGATCAGGCAGACCAGCGTGGTGTTGGAGTACAGCGGGGTCGCGATCAGCGTGATCGTGTCGGGCCCGTAGCCTGACTGGGCGGCACGTTGGATGTGGGCCCAGCGCATCGCATGGGCCTGCACGATGCCCTTGGGGGTGCCGGTGGTGCCGGACGAGTAGATCAGGTTGAACGGCCAGGCGGGATCGATCGCGGCCGGCACGGGCGCGCTGCCGGCCGGAGCCAGCCACGCGGCAAAGGCAAGGGCGCCGGCGGCAGCAGGGGAGCGCCTGTCCGAGGAGGAGGCGCCCAGCCGCACCTCGGTGGTGCCGGAGGGCCAGCACTGGCCGGCCAAGGCTTCGGCCACGGGCTGGTCGAGGAAGGCGATGCGCGCGTCGGCGTCGGCGATCATCGCGGCCAGTTGCTGCGGCGTGGCGCCCGGAGCCGGCGGTGCGACGGCCAGGCCCGCGCGCAAGGCACCCAGGAAGAGCCCGATGTAGTCGATGCCTGTTGCCGCGCAGATCGCGATGACGTCCCGGGGTCCCAGGCCCTCGCGCTGCAGCGCGGCGGCGACACGGTCGGCCAGCTCGTCCAGGGCCTGGTAGCTGAGAGCGTCCTCGTTGCAGCGCAGGGCAACGGCCTGTGGGCTGCGGCGGGCGTGCTCGCGTACCAGGGACGCGAGGTCGCGGAACGCGGGTTCGGTGTCGGCCGCGGGCTGCAGCGGCTCGGTGGACGAGGGCGTGGACAAGGCCCGGATCATTCTAGGAAGCAGGGGCCGCTGGCGCTGTCACTGCGGGGACGCGCGTGCAGCACGTACCCGCGGCAGCAGGACGGGGACCGGGGCGCGGATAGACTGGCCGGCCCCCAGAGGTGCTCGTCTTGCGCGGGCCCGCCCCTTCCCCGCGACGCCTGTCCGCCATGTCCCAGCCCAGTGAATCCGCCCTGCTCGAAGCCCTGAAGTCCGTCGTCGATCCCCACACCGGACGCGACTACGTCGGCACCCGACAGATCCGCAACCTGCGCATCGACGGCGGGCGCGTGGCCTTCGAAGTGGTGCTGGGCTACCCCGCTAAAAGCTTGCATGCGGAACTGCAGCAGCGCCTGGAGGAAGCGGCGCGGCAGGTGCCGGGCGTGCACGGCGTCGAGGCCCGTGTCAGCTCCAAGGTCATCGCGCATGCGGTGCAGCGCGGCGTGCAGCTGCTGCCCGCGGTGAAGAACATCATCGCGGTCGCGTCGGGCAAGGGTGGGGTCGGCAAGAGCACCACCGCGGCCAACCTGGCGCTGGCGCTGGCGGCCGAAGGCGCCACGGTCGGCGTGCTCGATGCCGACATCTACGGCCCCAGCCAGCCGACGATGCTGGGCGTCAGCGGCCGTCCCGAAAGCGAGGACGGCAAGACCATGCAACCGATGATGGGGCACGGCATCCAGGTGATGTCGATCGGCTTCCTGGTCGAGCCCGACCAGGCCATGATCTGGCGCGGACCGATGGCCACGCAGGCCCTGGAGCAGCTGCTGCGCCAGACCAACTGGCGCGACGTCGACTACCTTGTGGTGGACCTGCCCCCCGGCACCGGCGACATCCAGCTGACGCTGAGCCAGCGGGTGCCCGTGACAGGTGCGGTGATCGTGACGACGCCGCAGGACATCGCGCTCCTGGACGCGAAGAAGGGCGTGGCGATGTTCGAGAAGGTCGGCGTCCCCATCCTCGGGCTGATCGAGAACATGGCGGTGTACTGCTGCCCGAATTGCGGGCACACCGAGCACATCTTCGGTGCCGAGGGCGGCAAGCGCATGGCGGCCGAGTACCACATGGATTATCTGGGCGCGCTGCCGCTGACCCGCGCGATCCGCGAGCAGGCGGACTCCGGCCAGCCGACGGTGATCGCCGCGCCGGACAGCGAGGTGGCCGCCACATACCGCGCCATAGCGCGCCAGGTGGCGGTGAAGATCGCCGAGCAGGCCAAGGACTTCAGCAGCAAGTTCCCGACGATCACGGTGAGCAAGAACACCTGACCGCCGGTTCACACCGTACGGCTCACGCCCTCCGGCGTGCCGGCCCCAAGGCGCTGCGGGCGGTGCGGTGCCCGCCGGAAGTGCGCCGGGCGTCAGCCGGCGGCGATGTCGGCCTCGGTTTCCCAGGGCGGCACGCTGTTGGCCGTGTGCTTGCCGGCTGGGGCCGGCGCGGGTGTAGCTGCGGGTGCCGGGCTGGGGGGGGCTGCTGCGGCAGGCGCGGCGGCGGACACGCCCAGCGGCGCTTCGCCGCCGAGCGCGTCGATCAGGTCGCCGATCAACGGCGCCAGCTCGCCGGTGGCGATGGCGGCATCGGCATCGAAGGCTTCGTCGCGCCCGGCCTTGCGTCCCTCGTAGACGCCGTCCAGGAAGGCGAGCTTCTTGATCTGCAGCGCGTCGGTCAGCACGAAGGAGACGCGCCCGTTCCAGGTCAGGGCCAGCCGGGTCGGCTGCTTGCCGGCAGTGATGTGGCCGCGGATTTCCTCGATGTCGAGCGCGTGGCGGGCATAGCGAACCGCCGGCTTCTCGCCGTCGGCCGCCTTCAGCTCGCAGTCGCGGTCGATCGTGAAGCCTGAAGGGGCGTCGCCGCCCACCAGCCAGTCGGCCATGGCGGCGGCGGGCGACACGGCGGTGTTCACCGCCTGCGCCGACAGGCCGGGCAGCGTCTTGGTCAGCAGCGTGACGGTGTCGTCGGCCACGCGTGCACTGCCGGCGTCGATCATCAGCAGCCGTTCGGCCGGGGCGATCCAGATCTTCACCGTGCTGCGCTTGGTGAAGGCCATCGGCAGCAGTTCCAGCTGCACCTGGTCCTTCAGTTCGCGCAGCTGCTTCTTGCCGGGCTTGCGGCCGGTTTCCTGCTCGGCGCGCGCGGCGCGGGCCTCGACCTCGCGCCGGACGACGGCCCCGGGCAAGACCTTCTGCTCCACCATCAGCGCCAGCAGCCATTGGCCATCGATGACCTCGAGCAGGGGAGCGTGGGCGACGCCCCGCGGTTCGACCCAGCCGGCGGACTTGGCCTGGGTCGCGCCGCATTCGACGAACCGCTGCGTGGAAAGTTGTTCTTCGAGGTCGGCCGCGGTGGCCGACCAGCCGGCGGCGAGCCGGTGGACGATCAGGTTCTTGAACACGGAGGACAGGCGGGACCGTTGGGGAGGCGCGATTGTGCCCACGGCATCGGGGTCATGCGGCGTTGTCCTACACGGGAATGGCGGCGACGCCGATTCGGGCACGCGGCCTCTTTCCCTAGAGTGCCTTCCAGCCGCCGGCAAGGGCGGCAAGGAGACCCCCAATGAAAGCGCGCCGCCACCGCCCTCTCGCCACCGACCCTGGCGACCCGGTGCTGGGCTACGAGGCGGCCACTCCCCATCTGACCCTCCCACCCGGCGGGCCGCCGCCGCGGCGGTCTTCCCAGGCGCGCGCGCGTTCGCGCGGGCTCGTGACACCGGTCGTGCTGGGCACCGTGCTGGGCCTGGGTACGACCTCCGTGGTGCTGCTGGCGCTGCTGGCTTGAACGGGAGCCGTCCTTTGCTCGCCGCGGCTTCGGCAGGCTGCGACCACCGGCTTCGATCCGGGCGGGCAGTGTGGACGGGCCCGACGCCCGGCTTTGGATAATGGAGCATCCCAGTCCCCTTGACCTGCCCATCCGGGCCGGTGCCGCCGTGCGAGACGTCAGACCACGCCTGCCCGACGAAGAGACCGCCCGCCGGCGGCTGCGCTGCTTCATCGTTGAAGACAGCCCGGTGATCCGGCAGAACCTGGTCGCCATGCTCGAGGAACTGCTGCCCGTCGAGGTGGTGGGCGAGGTCGAGGACGAGGCGGAGGCCGTGGCCTGGCTGCGCGGTCCGCACGGCCAGGCCGACCTGATGATCATCGACGTCTTCCTGAAGACCGGCTCCGGCCTGGAGGTGCTGGCCCAGGCCCGCGCCCTCGGCCGCGGTGGCAAGCTCGTGGTGCTGAGCAACTACGCCACTCCCGACATCAGGCGCCGTTGCGCCGCACTGGGCGCGGACCGGGTGTTCGACAAGTCCGGCGAGCTGGACGAGCTGATTGCCTACTGCGCCGAGCTGACCGCGCCTTCTGGTCCATGATCCGCTTCGACGCGTTCGACGCCCCGAAGCGAAGGAAGGCCATGCCTTTGAGGACCTGGCTGGGCCGGTTGCGGCGCAGCACCCTGGCGCTGCCGCTGGCGCTGCTGGCCGCCGGCCTGATCGTGGCCGTGAGCGAAGCCGGCTCGCTGCGAGCCCGGTCGACCGTGACCGGCCTGGTCGAGATGGCGCAGGCCCAGCTGGCGGTGCATGCGCTGATGCGGCGCTCGGTCGACGTGGAGTCCAGCCAGCGCGGCTACCTGCTGACCCTGCGCGACGAGTACCTGGCGCCCTTCGACAGCGCGGCGGCCGAGCTGGAAGAGAGCATGCAGTCGGTGCTGGCCTACTACGACCGCATCGGCGATGCCCAGGCCAAGCCGGTCGCGCGGGAGATGACGGCCACCGTGTCGCTGAAGCTCAGCGAGGCGCGCGAGACCATCCGCCTGGCGCGCGAGGGCCGCATCGACACGGCACGCGAGGTGGTCATGACCAACATCGGCCGCGACCAGATGGAGTTCATCCGCGTGCGCGGCGAGAAGCTGATGGCGCTGGAAGGCCAACGCATCGCCGCTGGCACGCGCAGCATCTTCGACACGCTGCTGTTCAACCGCATCGGGGTGGCCTCCATGACGGTGGCCAGCCTGCTGGCACTGGTGTTGCTGCTGCGCCAGCGCGAGGCGCTCGAGCGCGAGCGCACCGAGCAGCAGCAGGCCCTGCAGGCCGAGCGCGACCGCCTGGAAGACGAGGTGCGCCGCCGCACCGCCGACCTGACCGAGCTGGCGCTGCACCTGCAGACCGCGCGCGAGGACGAACGCCAGCGCCTCGCGCGCGAGCTGCATGACGAGCTGGGCGCCTTGCTGACCGCGGCCAAGCTGGACGCCGCGCGCATCAAGCCGCGGCTGGCCAACCTGGCGCCCGAAGCCACCGAGCGTCTGGCGCACCTGACGGCGACGCTCAACAGCGGCATCGCACTGAAGCGCCGCATCATCGAAGACCTGCGGCCTTCGTCGCTCAGCACACTGGGCCTGGTGGCCGCGCTGGAGATCCAGTGCCGTGAATTCGCTGAGCGCAGCGGCCTGACGGTGGAGGCTGCGTTGCAGCCGGTGAGCCTGGGCCCCGATGCGGAACTGACGATGTACCGCGTCGTGCAGGAGGCCTTCACCAACGTGGCCAAGTACGCGCAGGCGCATGAGGTGACGGTGACGATGCGGCCGGAAGGCGGCTGGGCGCACATCGAGGTGACGGACGACGGCCGCGGCTTCGACCAGCAGGCGCCGATGCCCGGCCGCCACGGCTTGCGCGGCATGCGCTACCGGGTGGAATCGGCGGGTGGGGAGTTCGAGGTGCAATCTGCTCCCGGCCGCGGGACGCGCGTGCGGGCGCGCATTCCGCAGCGGGCCGCGCCGAGCACGGCCCCGTCGGCCGAGGCGGCCGATCCGGTGGATCGTTAGCCGGCGTCGGATTCGCAAGCCTTCACGGGCGGCAACGCTCGCCGCCGCGGGTCACCACTGGCTGGTCAGGCGCAGCATCACCTTGCCGCCCCGCGGCCGCAGCGAGAGCTGGGTCTGGCCGCCCAGTTCCAGCTTCATCAGCGAGCCGCGGCGCAGGTTGGCCAGCGGGTCTTGCGGCTTCAGCACCAGCGACAGTTCCATCACGCGCGGCTCGTCGGCTTCGCGCACCAGGCTGGCCGCAGGACGCACCGGCGTGTGCCAGCGCAGCTGCGTGGTGCTGCTGGTGTCGAGGCTGGCGCCGAGCAGCAGCTGCGGCGCCTGCTGCGGCCGGCCCGGTTCGCTCGCCATTGTCGAGGGCAGCGGGCTGCTGCCCTGCTGCACGCCCAGGCCCAGCTGCAGCGACCCGGCACCCGCCCACAGCATGCTGCGCCGGGCCAACGAGCCGCCGCGCAGCACCGGGTCGTAGGCCCGCGCCTGCACCTGCCAGGCACTGTCGGCCTGGATCGTCTCGACTTCGCCCCGCAGCAGCGGGGCGCTGCTGCCCGTGGTGCTCGATGCCTCGTCGGCCTCGGCCTGCGCCGTCGTGGCGCAGCAGGCCAGTGCGCAGGCGCCGAGCAGCCTGGACAGGAAGCGTGCGTCGATGGACCGTGAACTGCAACGCATGGAGCGCAGCGCCGGCGTGAGGCCGCGACCGCGATTCCATGCTAAGCATCCCGCCCTGCGGATGGTGTCGGGATCGCGCCGAACTTCGTGTCGGACGACACGCCAGCGGCGCCGTCGCGCGAGACGGCCGCCATATGGACGGCCGCCGTGTGGCCTCAAGCCGCGGCGGCTTGCGGCGCCGGCTGCCGGATCAGGTGGTCGAAGGCCGCCAAGGCCGCCTTCGCGCCATCGCCGGCGGCGATGATGATCTGCTTGAACGGCACCGTCGTCACGTCGCCGGCCGCGAACACGCCGGGCAGGCTGGTGGCACCGCGGGCATCGACCACGATCTCGCCGTGGCGGCTCAGCTCCAGCGTGCCCTTCAGCCATTCGGTGTTGGGCTGCAGGCCGATCTGCACGAACACGCCTTCCAGGTCGATGCGCTGCGATGTGCCGCTCTGGCGGTCGGTGAAGAGCAGGCCATTCACCTTGCCTTCGGCGCCGGTGATCGCGGTCGTCTGGGCGTTGGTGTGCACGCGCACGTTGGGCAGGCTGCGCAGCTTGTTCACCAGCACGGCATCGGCGCGCAGCTGCGGGGCAAACTCGAGCAGCGTGACCTCGGCGACGATGCCGGCCAGGTCGATCGCGGCCTCGACGCCGGAATTGCCGCCACCGATCACCGCCACCCGCTTGCCCTTGAACAGCGGCCCGTCGCAGTGCGGGCAGTAGGCGACGCCGCGGTTGCGGTACTCGCGCTCGCCCGGCACGTTGACTTCGCGCCAGCGTGCGCCGGTGGAAAGGACGACGCTGTGCGCCTTCAGCACCGCGCCATTGGCCAGCTGCACGGCGATGGGGCTGCCCGCTTCGCCGGCGACCAGCTTCTCGGCGCGCTGCGCGGTCATCACGTCGACCTCGTAATCGCGCACGTGCTGCTCCAGTGCGGCGGCGAACTTCGGTCCTTCGGTTTCCTTCACCGAGATGAAGTTCTCGATGCCCAGCGTGTCCAGCGTCTGGCCGCCGAAGCGCTCGGCGACGATGCCGGTGCGGATGCCCTTGCGCGCGGCATATACCGCGGCGGCGGCCCCGGCGGGGCCGCCGCCGACGATCAGCATGTCGAACACCGGTTTGTCGTTCAGGCGCTTCGCATCGCGCTGGGCGGCGCCGGAGTCGAGCTTGGCGACGATGTCCTCGACCGTCATGCGGCCCTGGCCGAAGACCTGGCCGTTCAGGTAGACGGTCGGCACGGCCATGATCTGGCGCTGCTCGATCTCACCCTGGAACAGCGCGCCGTCGATGGCCACGTGCTGCACGCGCGGGTTCAGCACCGCCAGCAGGTTCAGCGCCTGCACCACGTCCGGGCAGTTCTGGCAGCTGAGCGACATGTAGGTCTCGAAGCGGTATTCGCCGCCATCGGCCGGCTGCAGCGTGCGGATCTGCTCGATGAGTGCGGGCTCGACCTTGGGCGGGTGGCCGCCGCTTTGCAGCAGCGCCAGCACCAGCGAGGTGAATTCATGGCCCATCGGCAGGCCGGCGAAGCGGATGCGGGCGGGCTCGCCGGCCGGCCCGATGGAGAAGGAAGGGATGCGCTCGCCGGCGTCGGCGCGCTGCACCAGCGTCACCTTCGACGAGAGTTCGGCAATGTCGCGCAGCAGCGCGAGCATCTCCTGGGAAGAGGCGCCCTCGTCGGCCGCGGCGACCAGCTCGATCGGACGCTGCAGCTTTTCGAGGTAAGCCTTCAGTTGGGTCTTCAGGGCGGTGTCCAGCATGGTCTTGGCTCCGGATTCAGGGCGAACGATGCCCGCCGGGGCCGCGCGGCGGCCTCGGGGGGTGCGTTGTGCTTCGGGGGGGCGGACGCCCGTGCCGGTGCGTCCGCAAGGACAGCGGGCCAGGCGGCCCGCCGGGGTCAGATCTTGCCGACCAGGTCCAGCGACGGAGCCAGGGTTTCGGCGCCCGGCGTCCACTTGGCGGGGCAGACCTCGCCCGGGTGGCTGGCGACGTACTGGGCGGCCTGCACCTTGCGCAGCAGCTCCTTGGCGTCGCGGCCGATGCCGTTGTCGTGCACTTCCATCAGCTTGATCTGGCCTTCCGGGTTGACCACGAAGGTGCCGCGCAGCGCCAGGCCTTCTTCTTCGATCATCACGCCGAAATTGCGCGTCAGCGTGCCGGTGGGGTCGCCGACCAGCGGGTACTTGATCTTCTTGATGGTGTCCGAGGTGTCGTGCCACGCCTTGTGGGTGAAGTGCGTGTCGGTCGAGACGCCGTACAGCTCCACGCCCATGGACTTGAAGGTGTCGTAGTGGTCGGCCAGGTCGCCCAGCTCGGTCGGGCAGACGAAGGTGAAGTCGGCCGGGTAGAAGAAGAAGACGCTCCACTTGCCCTTGACGGATGCTTCCGTCAGGTCGACGAACTTGCCGTTGTGGTACGCGGTGGCCTTGAAGGGCTTGATCTGGGTGTTGATGAGGGACATTCGTTCTACTCCTTGAGAGTGGGTGTCAGAGACGGGACGAATGTTAGGTGCAGCGCAACATCCCTTGGTTTGGATGATTGGATTGCAGGAATTGAGATTTGTTATCGGGGAGGGTGAGTGCCTGCTGCGGGCGCGGCGCTTGGCGCGGCACTGGCGGCCAGGGCCTGCTGGCGCCCGATCCAGTCGTCCACCTGGCGTTCCAGCGTGTCCAGCGGCATCGGGCCCTGGTCGAGCACCACGCCGTGGAATTGGCGGATGTCGAAGCGCGTGCCGAGCGCGTCCTTGGCCTTCTCCCGCAGCGCGAGGATGCGCTGCTGGCCGACCATGTAAGCCAGAGCTTGACCGGGGTTGGACAGGTAGCGGTCGACCTCGGCCGCCATCGACTCCGGGTCCATCGCCGTCTGCTCGATCAGGTAGGCCACCGCCTGCTGCCGCGTCCAGCCCTTGGCGTGCAGGCCGGTGTCGACCACCAGGCGCGCGGCCCGGAACATCTGTGCCTGCAGGTGGCCGAAGCGGCTGTAGGGGTCGGCATACAGGCCGAGGTCTGCGCCAAGCGTCTCGGCATACAGTGCCCAGCCCTCGCCGTAGGCGGTGTAGTAGGCGCTGCGGCGGAAGGCGGGCAGGCCGCGCAGCTCCAGTGCGCGGGCAGTCTGCAGGTGGTGCCCGGGCACGGCCTCGTGCGCGACCAGGGTCTCCATCGTCCAGGTCGGGTGGGCCTTGTAGGCCTGGGTGTTGGCGTTGAACCAGCCGGCGCGGGTGCCGTCGGCGGTGCCGCGGCTGTAGTTGGCGGCTGCGCCCGGGCCGGCATAGGCCGGCAGCGAGCGCACGCCATAGGGCAGGCGCGGCAGTTCGGCGAAGAGCTTGGGCAGCTCGGGGTCGATGCGCTTGGCGATGGCCTGGTAGCCGGCCAGCATCGCCTCCGGACTGGTGTGGAAGAACTTCGGGTCGGTGTTGAGGTAGCGCACGAAGGCAGCCCAGCTGCCGGTGAAGCCGCTGGAGCGCATCACCTCCTCCATCCGCCGGCGCAGCTGGGCGACCAGGTCCAGCCCCATCTGGTGGATCTCGTCCGGTGTCAGGCGAGTCGTGGTGTGTTCGGCCACCAGCGCGGCATAGACCTCGGCACCGCCCGGGTAGGAGGAGAACGCGCCTTCGGCCGGTGCCGCGGCCAGGTAGGGGCCGGCGACGAAGGCGCGCAGCCGCCGCAGCGCGGGCTGGGCCTCGGTGCCGATCAGCTTCAGCGCGCGTTCGCGCAGCTGCTGCTGCTCATCGAGCGGGATCGCCGAGCCCAGGGTCTTGAACGGCTCGTAGATCGCGCTTGCTTCGGGCGCCACCAGCAGGCCGTCCAGGGCCGCGAGCACGCGCTGCAGCACCGGCTTCGGCGGCACCCAGCCGGCGGCCATGCCGCGTTTCAGGTTGTCGATCTCCACGTCGAGGACGGCGGGGTAGGCGGCCAGGCGCGCGAGCATCTGTTCCACCTCGGCGCGGTTGCGGGCCGGGTTGAAGCGCAGCACCTCCGGCAGCGCGGTGTGGAAGCCGCGCATCGAGCCCAGGCTGAGACTGCGGTAGCCCAGGTGGGGCTGCCGGCGGACGTCGTTTTCCAGGTTGCGAACCGCCATGTCCAGCGAGACCTGGTCGGTGGCGTCCAGCCGCGTGCGGTCGATGGCCCTGAGCTGCTGCAGCGTTTCGCGGTCTTCGCGGTCGCGCTGCTCGCGCGCGGCGGGCCGGTTGTCGGTCCAGCGGTCGCCGAAGCGGTGGTCGCCGCGGAAGGTGGCGAACTCCGGGTGGCGGCGCGCGGTGGCTTCCCAGTGCGCATCGAAGATCGCATGCAGCTTGCGCGCCTCTTCGTTGACGGGGGTGCCGACGTCGGCACCGGCCGGGGCCTGCCCCCAGGATGGGACCGGCATCGCCAGCGGGACGAGGAGCAGCAGCAAGGCGGTTCGGTGCATCGTGGGCGCTTGGCTTGGACGAGGGCGGGCCATGATAGGTGCGCTGCGTTTCAGCGCCGGTCGGCCGTGCGTGCGCGGGGGTCTTTGGGCGCCGCGGATGGCCGGCGTCAGTCCAGCGGGGCCAGCAGGCTGCGCAACTCGGCCTCGTCGAACTTCCGCGCGTCAGCGGCATCGGCCGTCAGCACGCTCGCGGCGAGCACCGATTTGCGCGCCTGCAGCGCCCGCATGCGCTCCTCGATGCTGCCGGCGGCGATCAGCTTGTAGACCAGCACCGGCTTGTGCTGGCCGATGCGGTGCGCCCGGGCACTGGCCTGTTCCTCCACCGCGGGGTTCCACCAGGGGTCGAGGTGGATCACGGTGTCGGCCGCGGTCAGGTTCAGGCCGACGCCGCCGGCTTTCAGGCTCAGCATCATCAGCGGCGCCTCGCCACGCTGGAAGCGCTGCACCAGCGCGCCGCGCTCGGCCGCGGGCGTGGTGCCGGTCAGGGCCAGCCAGCGCAGCTGCAGCGCATCGAGTTCGGGCTGCAGCAGGTCCAGCATGCGGGTGAACTGCGAGAACAGCAGCACGCGCCGACCATCGGCCACCAGCGCCGGCAGCATGGTGCGCAGCCAGTCGAGCTTGGCGCTGCCGGCGTGCTCCAGGCCATCGAAGGCCGGGGCCGGCTGCAGCAGGCGCGGGTCGTTGCAGACCTGGCGCAGCTTCAGCAGCGCATCGAGGATGGAGATCTGCGCGTGCTCGAAGCCGATGCGGTCGAGCAGCCGGCGCAGGTATTCGTCGGCCGCCGTGCGCACGCTTTCGTACAGCAGGCGCTGGCCGCCTTCGAGGCGCAGGGCGTGCACCTGCTCGGTCAGCGGCGGCAGCTCGGGGGCCACCTCGTCCTTGCGGCGGCGCAGGATGAAGGGGCGCACGCGCTGGGCCAGCAGCGCGGCGCGCTGGGTCTCGCCGTTCTTCTCGATCGGCGTGCGCCAGCGCCGCGCGAATTCCCGGGCATCGCCGAGGAAGCCGGGCATCAGGAAGTGGAACTGCGCCCACAGCTCGCCCAGGTGGTTCTCCATCGGCGTGCCGGTCAGGCACAGGCGGTGCCGGGCCTCGAGGCGCCGGGCGGCGGTGGCGGTGCGGCTGCCGGCGTTCTTCACCGTCTGGGACTCGTCCAGGATGACGATGTGCCAGGGCTGGCGGCGCAGCGCCCCTGCGTCGCGCCACAGCAAGGGGTAGCTGGTCAGCACGAGATCGTGCCCGGTGAAGCCGGCCGCGTCTTTCCGGCGTTGGGCGCCTTGCCAGCACAGCAGCCGCAGCCCGGGCGTGATGCGCGCGCATTCGGCCTGCCAGTTGAACAGCAGCGATGCGGGGGCCACGACCAGGGCGGGCCGGTCGAGGCGGCCGGCTTCCTTCTCGAGCAGCAGGTGCACCAGCGCCTGGGCGGTCTTGCCCAGGCCCATGTCGTCGGCCAGGATGCCGCCGAGCTGGTGTCGGCGCAGGTGCTGCAGCCAGGCCAGGCCCTCGCGCTGGTAGTCGCGCAGTGTCAGGCCCAGGCCGGCGGGCGGCTCGACCGGCGCGGGCGGGCCGCCGCGTTCCAGCACCGCGGCCAGCTGCTGCAGCCCGGCCTCGCCTCGCAGGGCCCAGGCGCCGCCGCTGCCGGCATCGGGCCGCGCGCTGCCGGCCAGCTGCTCGCGCAGGGCCTGCAGGCGATGCGACTCCCAGCCATCCAGCGCCAGCCGGCCGTCGTGCACACGGCGCTGCTGCAGCAGGTCGATCATCGTGCGGGCGATGGCCTTCAGCGGTGCTGCCGGGGCGTCGATGCGCCGGCCGCCGGGCGCGCGCAGGCGGATCGTCGTGTGGTCGGGGATGGCGTCGATCTGCGCGGCGTCGAGCCAGCGCCGGTCATGGCCGAACAGGTGGGTCAGCATCGGCACCAGGTCCAGTGTCTCGCCGTCGACGACCACGCCCAGGCTCAGCATCCAGGAGCCCATGCCCGGCGGCTGGCGCAGCGGCTTCAGGCGGGGCGCGGCGGGTTGCAGCGGCGACGCCGGCGTCCGGCCCTCGCCGGTCGAGGGCCCCGCGTCGAGCAGCAGGCGCCACGCCTCGACCGGGGTGCTCTGGTGCGCGAAGCCCGGCATCACCACGATGGTCCAGCCTTCCTGTTGCAGCGAGGGCAGCTCGTCCGCCCAGAAGTCGCCGAAGGCAGACTCCTGCGCGAGCGACCAGAGCGGTTCGGCGCCGGCCCAGGCCGGCGGCGTGCCGCGCCACTGCAGGCCTTCAGCGGGCAGCGGCTTCAGGCCGGTGCGCAGCAGGCGGTGGCGGGTGGCCTCGTCTGGCGGTGTGGGGGCCAGGCGCACCAGCGTCAGCTGCGGCCCGCGGGCGCCGAACAGCGGGGTGCGCGCGGGCGGGATCACCGGGCCGCAGGGGCGCAGGCCCAGCAGGCCGTCGCCGCGGGTCAGGGTCTGCAGGATCAGTCGCGGTGGCTGGGGTGCGGTCATCGGCAAGGCGCGGTGGGTCGCGCGGCGCGGATCCTCACGGCCGCAGGGAACCCAGGTAGTCCGGGTGGGCGCCGATGCTGTTGTGGTCCGTGCCCGGCAGCGTGCGCAGCCGGGCCACGCCGGGCGCGAAGTGGCGGTGCAGCGCATGGCCGTGGGCCGGCGGCGTCACCACGTCGCGCTCGGCCAGCAGCAGCAGCGTCGGTGCCCGCACGCGGGCCGCGTCCTTCCAGGCCTCGAAGCGGTCGCGCAGCAACCAGCGCACCGGCAGCCAGGGGTAGTGGCCGGCGGCCACCGCGGTGATGCTGTCGTAGGGAGTCACCAGCACCAGGCGCTCGACCTCGTGGCCGGCAGCCAGCCGCACTGCCAGTGCCGTGCCCAGGCTGCGGCCGATCAGCGTGATGCGGGGATGGCGCTGCTGCAGGTGGGCGAACCAGGCGGTGGCGTCCTCGCGCAGCGCGTGCTCCGAGGGTTCGCCATCGCTGCCTGCATAGCCGCGGTAGTGCAGGCCGTACACCGCATGGCCGGGAAAGGCCTGGGCCAGCGCGCGCACGGCGGCGGCGGGGTCCTCGGCATTGCCGCCGAAGTACAGCACCGCCTGATCGCCGGGCCGCGGGTGGGCGGCGTAGTGGAGGTGGCCCCCATCGGCTCGTGCAAGGCGCTGCGCCGGCTCGCCGTTCGCGGGCGTGGGGTGGAACAGCAATTGGCGCTGGGTCGCGTACATCACGCCGCAGAGGCCGGCGTACGCCAGCGCCAGCAACCCGGCGACACGCAGCAGGCGCCGCAGCAGCGGAGCGGCACCGCCGGGAGTCGATCGATGGGCCGGCAATGGCGGCGGCGAAGGCGGCATCGGGCAACGGTGGGGCGGAAAAGTCGTGCATTGTGCGGCGCGCGCCTGGACTGCGACGCCGCCCCCGCTGTCGCGGGGATTGACGCGCGCCGTGCCGCCCCGCAGAGTGAATATTGCAAAAAGAAACAAGTCGGTGGGCAACGATGGGAACACGGGCTTTCGTGGCGCGCCACGGATGGCAGGACACGCCGATCGGCCTGGAAGAATGGGCCCAGGCGGTGGCGCAGTCACCAGATCTCGAACTGCACCAGACCCCGGACGGCGAACTGACCGCGCTGCTGCGCGGCAGCCGCCGGCGCCGGCTGACCTGGCACCACGGCTACTTGGCGGTCCACCACACCAACACACGCATGGCGGTGGCGGTGTTCGCGCTGGCCGAGCGGCTGCATGCCGAGGTCTACAGCGAACGCCGGCACCGCTACGCCGACCTTGCGGATTGGGAGCGGCGGGTCGGCGCCGCGCCGCGCAGGGGCGAGCGGCTGATCTCGCCTACCCTCGCGGCCAGCTCGGCGGGCTGGGTGGCCTGGGTGGCCCTGGCGGTCGGGCTGGCCTTCATCGTGATGTCCGACCTCACGTGACCGATCGCATGAGCGAGTAGCCGAACCCCTGAGCGCCAACCTTCGCACCGTCGGGCCGACGCAGGTTGTCGGTGCGCTGTACCGAGGCCCCGTGCTGCGGCCAAGGCGGGTGCATTCGTTCGAGCGTGAACCTGCGCCGCGCAAGCCGGCGGCCGGTGCCGCCTAGACTGCTCCGCATGGTCGAACGCGCAAGAATCACGGGCCTGGTGCTGGCCGGCGGCCGCGGCAGCCGCATGGGGGGTGCCGACAAAGGCCTGCGGGTGCTGCGCGGCCGGCCGCTCGCCCAGCACGCGATCGAGCGGCTGCGGCCGCAGGTGGGGCCGCTGTGGGTCAATGCCAACCGGAATCCCGCCGCCTATGCCGCCTTCGGCGTGCCGGTGTGCGCCGACACCGTGCCGGACCAGCCCGGCCCGCTGGCCGGCCTGCTCGCCGGCCTGGCGGTGTGCGGAACGCCCTGGCTCGCGGCGGTGCCCTGCGACGTGCCGCGCTTTCCCATGGATCTCGTCGCGCGGCTGGCCGCCGGGCTGCAGGCCGGGCGGGCGGAGATGGCCATCGCGGTGACGGTCGAGTCCGGCCAGCCGCGCCGCCACCCGGTGTTCTGCCTGCTGTCGGCCGCGTTGCGCGACGACCTGGCCGCCGCGCTGTCCCGGGGCGAGCGCCGCGTGCAGCAATGGATGGCCGGCCACCGCTGCGTCGAGGTGCGTTTCGACGATGCGGCCGCCTTCCTCAACGCCAACACCGAGGCCGACCTGCGCCGGCTGGAGATCGATGATGACGAATGAAGTGAGCGGCCGTGCCGCGCTCGATCTGCTGCTGGCACGGCAGTCGGTCGGCATCAAGCATCTGGCCGATCCCGGGCCGGACGATGCCGCGCTGCGCCGCATGGCCGATGCGGCGCTGCGCGCACCCGACCATGCGGGGCTGGTGCCGTTCCGCTTCGCCGTCGTGCGCGGCGCGGCTCGGGCGCGGCTGGCCGGACTGTTCATGCAGGCGGCCCGCGCGGCTGGCAAGGACGAGGCCGGTGCCGCCCTGGATGCGGAGCGGGCACGGCGCGCGCCAGTGACGGTGGCCGTCATCGCCCGCCAGGACCCGGGCCATCCGCAGGTTCCGGTGCATGAACAGTGGGCCTGCCTGGGCGGTGCGTTGTCGTACTTTCTGCTGGCCGCGCACTTGATGGGTTACGGCGGCAAGATGCTGTCAGGCGGCAAGGTGCGCGATGCCGCGATCCAGGCCGCCTTCTGCCGGCCCGGCGAGCAACTGGTGGGGTGGGTCGCACTGGGCACGCCCGTGCGCAGTCCGGCGCGGCGGCTGGACAAGCCCCGCGAGGGGGATGTCATCGTCCCGTGGGATGGCGCGCCGCTGGCGTGAGCACGCAAGGGACACCCGAAGCGCGGCCTGCGCCTCGGCAGGCGGGCAGTGCGCCGATGCAGGTGCGCCCCGTCGTCGACACGGCAGCCGCCTAGCGGGCAAGCGGAGCGGCCAGGTCGCGCAGGTGCGTCGGTCCGGCGCGGCGCTCGATCTCGGCCCGCACGTCGCGGCCCCAGCCGGCGGCGAAAAGCCATTCGGCGACGACGAACATCGGGCCCACCAGCAGCCCGACCAGGTCGTCGACGAAAGCCGGCTTGCGGCCTTCGTAGTAGTGGCCGATGAACTGCAGCACCCAACCGGCGACGAAGATCCCGAGACCCCAGCCGAGCCAACTGCTGGTCGAGCCGCCGGCCAGCGGGACGGCCAGCGCCATCAGCGCGGCGTTGACGAGGCTGACTGCCAGGCCCAGCACCAGCCGGCCGCGGGTGACGTACCAGGCGGTGCTGGCCGCCCAGGCGATCCACGCCAGGCTGATGCCGGCCACGCTGCCGCGGGCCAGCAGCACACCGATGGCGAACACGATCAGCGGGATGCCGACGAAATGGGTGGCGATGTTGCGTCGGTCGCGGTGGTATTCGGCGTACTGGGCGAGCAGGTCGATCGCCGGGCGGAATGGGCTGGCTGCCATGGTGGCGCTCCAAGGGATCCGATGCCTCACTTCATCACAGCGCCGCGCGGGCCGCCATGCGGGATGGCCCCAAATAGAATCCGCCCGAATTCCAGGGGTTCCTTGTCATGACGATCAAGAGCGATAGGTGGATCCGGCGCATGGCGCAGGACCACGGGATGATCGAGCCGTTCGAGCCGGGCCAGGTGCGCAACGCCGCCGACGGGCACAAGATCGTCAGCTACGGCACCTCCAGCTACGGCTACGACATCCGCTGCGCGCCGGAATTCAAGGTCTTCACCAACATCCACTCGACTGTCGTCGATCCGAAGAACTTCGACGAGAAGAGCTTCGTCGACATCGAGGCGGACGTCTGCATCATCCCGCCCAACAGCTTCGCACTGGCGCGCACCGTCGAGTACTTCCGCATCCCGCGCAACGTGCTGACGATCTGCCTGGGCAAGAGCACCTACGCGCGCTGCGGAATCATCGTCAACGTGACGCCGTTCGAGCCCGAGTGGGAAGGCTACGTGACCCTCGAGTTCAGCAACACCACGCCGCTGCCGGCCAAGATCTATGCTGGCGAGGGCTGCGCCCAGGTGTTGTTCTTCGAGAGCGATGAGGTCTGCGAAACCAGCTACAAGGACCGCAAGGGCAAGTACCAGGGCCAGCGCGGCGTCACGCTGCCGAAGACCTGACGGCAGGCGCGTGGCCAGGGCCGGTGGCTTGCCCGCCAGCCGCCGCCCGTCCCGGGCTTCCGTGAAAGTCTGCCCCGGCCATCCGGGATGACCGGAACTGGCGGCCCCTGCCGGCGCTTCTCGGCCTTTTGGTGTTCCGTGGACGCCGCAAGATCGTGTACACCTGACGATCCGGCGCGCCACTGCGATGCAACCCCTTCACGAGCTTCCCGCGGACATCGAGCGGCTGCCCGTCAGCTACTTCGGCGGTGGACGGGTGCTGCCCGCACTGGTGCCGAATTGCTGCATCGACATGGGGCTGCTGGCCAGCCTGAAGGAAGGCATGGCCGCCTTCGGCGAGACGGTGGCGGTGCAGCGCATGCGCTACGACCGCCGCTATGCCTTCGAGCGCATCGCCCTGGCGCACGGCCTGTCCGATCCGGTGCTGCGCCGCGTGGCGCTGATGCTGTTCGAGATCTACCAGGCCTGAGCGGAGCGCCGGGTTCAACCGCCGGCGCGGGTCCGCCCACCGGGACGCCGTTCGCTCGCGCGAGGGGCTTGGGCGCGGTCTGGCGCCCGTGGGACTCGATCGGCCGATACCGGCCTGGCCGTCCTGCTCAGGACTGCGCCGCCCGTCCGCTGGCCGCGATGGCCGGCAGCCAGTCGCAGCGCAAGATGCCGGCGCGGTGCAGGCGCTTGCGCACCGCGACGTACAGCGTGGGCGCGAGGTACAGCAGCAGGCAGGTGGGCAGGCCGGCCTGCGGCGCCAGCAGCGCTGCCGCCGGCAAGCCCATCCAGCCGAGGATCCAGCAGGTGAGCATCACATCCCAGAGGTGGTATTCGAGGCCATGATCGCGGTGGTGGGTTTGGTGCCATCGCTTGATCATGGAGAGTTGGTTGAGCGTCATCGCCACAGCCCCCACATCAGCATTTGCCCTGAGTTTAGGCTGCGTGTCAGGTTTGCGTCAGCAAAATGCGGGCGAACAGACCCGCATTCGTGTGGCTCACGACGAGGAGACGCCCATGATTCCTGCATCCCAGGCACAGCAACGCATGACTGGCCTGCGGGCCGCCGACCGCGGCAAGGTGGTTTCGGCGGCGGATGCGGTGCGCTTGCTGGCTGATGGCGACATGCTGGCCACCGGGGGCTTCGTCGGCATCGGCTTCCCCGAGAACCTCGCCGTGGCGCTGGAGCAGCGCTTCCTGGCCACGGGCGCGCCCCGCAACCTGGGGCTGGTCTACGCGGCCGGGCAGGGCGACGGCAAGACGCGGGGGCTGAACCACCTCGGCCACGAAGGCCTGGTCGGCCGCGTCATCGGCGGCCACTGGGGCCTGGTGCCGGCGCTGCAGAAGCTGGCGGTGGCCGGGGCGATCGAGGCCTGGAACCTGCCGCAGGGCGTGATCTCCCACCTGTTCCGCGACATCGCCGCCGGAAAGCCCGGGCACTTGTCGAAGGTGGGCCTCGGCACCTTCGTCGATCCGCGCCACGGCGGCGGCGTCATCAACGACCGCACCCCGGCCGAGCGGGTGCGGCTGATGGACATCGACGGCGAGGAGTTTCTCTTCTACAAGGCCTTCCCGATCGACGTCGCGTTCATCCGCGGCACCACGGCCGACGCCGACGGCAACATCACGATGGAGCGCGAAGCGCTGACGCTGGAGGCGCTCGCGATCGCGATGGCGGCGCACAACTGCGGCGGCATCGTCATCGTGCAGGTGGAGCGGCTGGCCGAGCGTGGCTCGCTGAAGCCGCGCGAGGTCAAGATCCCCGGCGTGCTGGTCGATTGCGTGGTCGTGGCCGAAAAGCCCGAGTACCACCAACAAACCTTCGCCGAGCCCTACAGCGCCGCCTTCGCCGGCGAACTGCGCGTGCCGGCCGGCCAGGTCGAGCCGATGGCGATGGGCGAGCGCAAGCGCATCGCCCGCCGGGCCGCGCTGGAGCTGAAGCCGAACCAGGTGGTGAACCTGGGCATCGGCATGCCCGAGGGCGTGGCCGCGGTGGCGGCCGAGGAGCGGGTGATCGACCTGATCACGCTGACCGCCGAGCCCGGGGTGATCGGCGGTATCCCGGCCGGCGGGCTCAACTTCGGCGCGGCGGTGAACACGCAGGCGATCATCGACCAGCCGTACCAGTTCGATCTCTACGACGGCGGCGGCCTGGATCTGGCGATCCTCGGCCTGGCGCAGGCGGATGCGGAGGGCAACCTGAACGTCAGCCGTTTCGGCCCGCGCCTGGCCGGCGCCGGTGGCTTCATCAACATCAGCCAGAACGCCAAGCGCGTCGTCTTCGTCGGCAGCTTCTGCGCGACCGGGCCGGATGGACGGCCGAGCCCGAAGTTCGTGCGCCAGGTCGAGCACCGCACCTTTTCCGGCCGCGAGGCCTGGCGGCGCCAGCAGCCGGTGCTGTACGTGACCGAGCGCTGCGTCTTCCGCCTGCACGAGCGCGGGCTGCAGCTGTGCGAGGTGGCGCCGGGTGTGGACGTCGAGCGCGACATCCTCGCGCTGATGGGCTTCGAGCCGGTGATCGAGGGCACGCCGACGGTGATGGACGCGGCGGTCTTCAACGACGTGCCAATGGGCCTGCGCGCGCGGCTGCTGCTGGTGCCGCTGCGCGACCGCCTGGCCTACGACGCGGCGCAGCGCACGCTGTTCATCAACTTCGAGCGGCTGACCATCCGCACCCGTGACGACGTGGAGGCCGTGCGCGGCGAGGTCGAGCGCCTGCTGTCACCGCTGGGCCACAAGGTCAACGCCGTCGTCAACTACGACCACTTCGTGCTCGATCCCGAGGTGGCGGACGACTGGGCCGCGATGGTGCGCGAGCTGGTCGACCGCCACTACCTGCAGGTGGTGCGCTACAGCACCTCGGGCTTCCTGCGCGCCAAGCTGGGGCCGGCGCTGGCGGCGCGTGGGGTGGCGCCGCACCTGTACGAAAGCGCGCGCGAGGCGCACGCTGGCTTGCAGCGCGGCTGATGGCCCGTGCCCGCCGCCACCCCCCCGCGGTGCGGCCGACGATCGGGCAGGCGCGTCAGGTCGCGACGGTGAAGCGCTGCCGGTGGTGCTTGGGCGCCTCGATCTCGTCGACGATCGCAACCGCCAGGTCGGCCACGGTGATGCCGGCGGGCTGGTCGCCATCCATCAGCAGCTCCTCGGCGCCGACGCGGTAGCGGCCGCTGCGCGGGCCCGGCTGCAGCCCGGCCGGGGGCGACAGGAAGGCCCAGTCCAGCGCCGTCTCGCCGCGCAGTTCCGTCAGCAGGTCGCGCGCGGCCAGGGCCCCGGGCACGACGTTGGGCGGCACGTGGTCCTTGAAGGCCGGCGTGTCCACCAGCTGGACGCCCGGCGCGACGTAGAGGCTGCCGGCGCCGCCGACCACCAGCACGCGCTGCAGCCCGGCGCGCCTGGCCCCGGCCAGGATGGCGCGGCTGCCGCTCTGGAACTGCGCGTACAGGTCCGGGACCGACCACCCGGGATTGAAGGCGCTGACCAGCGCGTCCTGGCCTTCGACGGCCTGCGCCACCTGCGCGCTGTCCTGCACGTCGGCGGTGACGACCGAGAGCCGTTCGCGCGCGGCCAGCTTGGACGGATTGCGGGCGAGGGCGGTGACTTGGTGGCCGCGCTGCAGCAGTTCGTCGAGCACGGCCGCGCCGACGAAGCCGGTGGCGCCGATGAGGGCGATCTTCATGAGGTTCTCCGGGTGGGTGGGAAGCTGGTGCTCATGATCCGGAATTCACAATCGGCGCACTAGCCGGCCAGAATCGCCATCTGTTTGAAGCGGAGCTTCACGATGGAGGATTTGCAGGCGATGGCGGTGTTTGCCGAGGTGGTGCGCCAGGGCTCGATGAGCGGTGCCGCGCGGCAGCTGGGCATGACGCCATCGGCCGTCAGCCAGCGCATCCGGGTGCTGGAGCAGGCGCACCGCGTCACGCTGCTGCATCGCTCCACCCGCCGGTTGACGCTGACCGAGGTCGGGGCCCGGGTCCACGAGCAATGCGTCGCGATGGTTCAGGCCGCGGCCGCCGCGCGCGAAGCCATGGCCTTGTCGCGCGATGCGCTGGAGGGCGAGCTGCGCCTGGCCGCGCCGGTGGGCTTCGCGCGCCATGTGGCGCCGGCACTGGCACCGCTCCTGGCGCGACATCCCGGACTGACGCTGCGCCTGCTGGTCGACGACCGCATGATCGACCTGGAGGAAGCGCGGGTGGACCTGGCCTTGCGCGCCGGCCGCATGCCCGACTCGAGCTGGGTGGCGCGGCGCTTGTGCGGCTTCGCCTGGGTGCTGGGGGCGGCCCCGGCCTACCTGGCGCGCGCCGGCATGCCGCAGCTGCCGCGCGACCTGCTAGCGCATGAATGGATCGGCGGCGATGCCCGCTCGGAGGGCGGCCTGGCGCTGGCGCTCAGCGGACCGGGCGGCGCGGTCGAGCGCCTGCGGGTCGAGCCGCGCATCCTCAGCAACAACCAGCTCACGCTGCAGCAGCTGTGCGTTGCAGGCCTGGGGATCGCGCCGCTGGTGCGGCCCGATGCGGACGAAGATTTGCGCAGCGGCCGGCTGTCGCCGTTGCTGCCGGACTGGCATCTCCCTGCCGTGCCCGTGTGGGCCGTCACGCCGCGCCGCGACGACCAGCCGGCCAAGGTCCGCCACGCGCTGGCGGCCCTTCAGGAAGCACTGCGGCAGCTGCCCGGCGCGGTGGAGTGATGGCGCGCAAAAGGCGCGTCAGGCGGTCGGAAAGCTGCCCGGCACCAGGATGCGCCGATCGACGTTGCCGATCTGCGTGTGGCCGCAGAAGGCCATCGTCACGTCCAGTTCCTTGTGGATGATCTGCAGCGCCTTGGTGACGCCGGCCTCGCCCATCGCGCCCAGGCCGTAGACCATGGCGCGGCCGATCCAGCAGCCACGCGCGCCCAGTGCCCAGGCGCGCAGCACGTCCTGGCCCGAGCGGATGCCGCCGTCCATGTGCACCTCGATCTGCGAGCCCACCTCGCTGACGATCGCCGGCAGCGCGTGGATGCTCGATGGTGCGCCGTCCAGCTGCCGGCCGCCGTGGTTGCTGACGACGATCGCGTCGGCGCCGCTCTTCGCCGCCAGCCGTGCGTCCTCGACGTCCATGATCCCCTTCAGGATCAGCTTGCCGCCCCAGCGCTCCTTGACCCAGGCCACGTCATCCCAGTTCAGCCGCGGGTCGAACTGCTCGTTGGTCCAGGCGGCCAGGGAGCTCATGTCGCTGACGCCCTTGACGTGGCCGACCAGGTTGCGGAAGGTGCGGCGCTTGGTGGCCGCCATGCCGAGGCACCAGGCCGGCTTGGTCGCCAGGTTCAGGATGTTGCGCAGCGTCGGCCGCGGCGGCGCGGTCAGGCCGTTCTTCAGGTCCTTGTGGCGCTGGCCGATCACCTGCAGGTCCAGCGTCAGCACCAGCGCGCTGCAGCGCGCGGCGCGGGCGCGCTCGATCATGCGCGCCATCGCATCGCGGTCGCGCATCATGTAGAGCTGGAACCAGAAGGGCGCGCTGGTGTGCTCGGCGATGTCCTCGATCGAGCAGATGCTCATCGTCGACAGCGTGAACGGGATGCCGAACTTCTCGGCCGCGCGCGCGGCATGGATCTCGCCGTCGGCGTGCTGCATGCCGGTCAATCCCACCGGGGCGATGGCCACCGGCATCTTGGCGTCCTGCCCCACCAGCTTCACCGCAGTGCTGCGGTTCTCCATGTTCACCGCCACGCGCTGGCGGAACTGGATGCGCTGGAAGTCGTCGCTGTTGGCGCGGTAGGTGCCCTCGGTCCAGCTGCCCGAGTCGGCGTAGTCGTAGAACATGCGCGGCACGCGCTTTTCGGCCAGCACGCGCAGGTCTTCGATGGTGGTGATGACGGTCATGGCTTGGGGGTCGAGCAGGGCTGGTGGCCATGCTATCGGCGTGCCGGCGCGGCGGCCGGAAAGTTCGTCAGCGCAGGCCGGAAAGCCATTCCGCAGACCAGCGCTCGGCCTCGGCGCAGATGCCGCGCAGCCACTGGGCGAAGGCGGCTGCCGCGCCGCTCGCGGGCGCGGGTGGCAGCAGGAAATACGGGTTGGCCGCGGGCGCGGTGATCGTGAACAGCGGCCTCAGCGTGCCGGTGGACAGCCAGTGGCGCGCCAGTGTGGGCCGGGCCAGCGCCACGCCCTGGCCCGAGACCGCGGCTTCCAGCGTCAGCCCCAGGTCGACCAGCTTGGGGCCGCTGGCGGGCTCGGGCCAGTCCAATCCCGCGGCGCGCAGCCAGGGCGTCCAGGGCTCCAGCGGCGTGCGCAGCAGCGGCGCGTGCGTCAGGTCGGCCGGGGCGCGCAGGGGTGGCAGCCGTGCGATCAGCGCCGGCGCCGCCACCGGCAGCACGCGGTCGTCCAGCAGCGGGGGGCCGACCATCGCGCCCGGGTCCGCGGCGCGCACTTCCAGGGCACTGTCCAGCGCGGTGGTGTCGAGGTAGGGAATCGACAGCAGCAGCTCCAGCTCGATCGCCGGGTGGGTGCTGGTGAAGGCCTCGAGCTGCGGCACCAGGATCTGCCGCGCGAAGGTGGGCGGCGTCGTGACCCGCAGGCGCTCGATGCGCTGCGCCGCGCGCTGGTGCAGCGGCATCGCGGCCAGCAGGCCGAGTGCGGAGCGCACCTGCTCGAGGTACTCCTTGCCGGCGGCGGTCAGGCCCAGCGTCTTGCCGCCGCGCTGCAGCAGCGGCGTGGCCAGCAGCTCCTCCAGCGTCGCCAGGCGCTTGCTGACCGCACTGGCCGTGATCGCGAGTTCATCGGCCGCGCGCTCGAAGCTGCCCAGGCGCGCCGCGGCCTCGAAGGCGCGCAGGCCGTCGATGGACGGAAAGCGGACGTCAGTCGGCGAGGGGGGCGGCATGTCCGCGCCACTGTAGCCGCCGGCGCGCAGCGTGCGCGGGTAGCATCGCCGCGATGCAGACGTCCCCCGACGCACGAGCTTCGCCGTTGCCGCTGCGGCCGCTGTGGCAACGCGCGCTGTGGCTGGGGGCCGGCGGGCTGGCGCTGCTGACCGGCATCGTCGGCATCTTCCTGCCGCTGCTGCCCACCACGCCCTTCGTGCTGCTGGCTGCGTTCTGCTTCTCGCGCGGCAGCGCCCGCTGGGAGGGGTGGATGCTGAACCATCCCCGCTTCGGCCCCATCGTGCAGGACTGGCGCGCGCACCGCGCCGTGCCGCTGCGCGCCAAGCAGTTCGCGACCGTGATGATGACGATCGGCTCGGTCTGGGCGGCCTTCACGCTGCCGGCGCGCGTGGCCTGGCTGCCGGCGCTGTGCTGCGCGGCCGTGGCGACCTGGCTGTGGCGGCTGCCGACGCGGCCGCCGCGCCGCTGAAGCGGCGCGCGGCGGATCACGGGCTTCACGACGGGCTCGGGGCGCCACCCGTCGCTGCGCCAGCGCGCCGCAGCGCACTGACGCGAACGCCCAGCAGCCGGATGCGCCGCGCCAGGTCCACCCGTTTCAGGCACAGCCCGGCGGCCAGGCGGATGGTCGTGGCCTCGTCGGTGGCGGTTTCGATCGTCATGTCGCGCGTGACTGTCTTGAAGTCCTCGAAGCGCAGCTTGATGCCGATGGTGCGGCCGACGTAGCCCTTGCGCTGCAGGTCGCCGGCCAGCTGCTCGACCAGCCGCGTGAAGATGGCCGACAGCGCAGCCTTGTCGCGCTTGGCGTGCAGGTCGCGATCGAAGGTGGTCTCGCGGCTGATCGACACCGGCTCGCTGTGCGTCACCACCGGCCGCTCGTCCACGCCGTGCGAGGCGTCGTGCAGCCAGGCCCCGTAGCTGCGGCCGAAGTGCTCCACCAGCCAGGCGCGCTCGCAGGACGCCAGCTCGCCGATGGTGTGGATGCCGAGCGCCTCCAGCTTGGCGCTGGCCTTCGGCCCGATGCCGTTGATGCGCCGCGCCGGCAGCGGCCAGATGCGCTCGGGCACGTCCTCGTGCGTCAGCAGCGTCAGGCCGTCCGGCTTGTCCAGGTCGGAGGCGATCTTGGACAGCAGCTTGTTGGGCGTCACGCCGATCGAGCAGCTGAGGCCGGTCGCCCGCCGCACGTTGTTCTTGATGTCCAGCGCAATGGCGCGCACGCCGCCGTGCGGATCGTGGCCCACCGCGTCCTGCGCGCCGGGCTGCTCGGTCAGGTCGATGTAGATCTCGTCGATGCCACGGTCCTCGATCACCGGCGCCACCTCGGCCACCGCTGCCTTGAAGCACCGCGAGTAAGCGCGGTACTGGTCGAAGTCGACCGGCAGCAGCACGGCCTGCGGCGCCCGCAGCGCGGCCTTCATCAGCCCCATGCCGGAATGCACGCCCAGGTCGCGCGCGGCGTAGGTGGCGGTGGTGATGACGCCGCGGCCGGCGTAGTCCGCCAGCGTGGCGTAGCGGCGCGTGCCGTCGGGCAGCAGCTCGGGCTGATGTCGGCGGCCGCCGCCGATCACCACCGGCTGGCCTTTCAAGTCCGGGTAGCGGAGCAGCTCCACCGAGGCATAGAACGCATCCATGTCCAGGTGCGCGATCCAGCGGCGGACGGGACGGGCCATCAGTGCCGGGCCGCCCGCCCGGGCAGCGCTGGCGCGCGCACGGGGGCGGCGAACGAATGGGGTCGGGGCCGGACCATTCGGCGATTGTGGTGGTTGCGCGCGGCGCGGCCCGGCCGCGGCACGCTGTCGAGATTCCACGACTTGCGGCGTGGCGGCGCATGCGCAGAATCGGCCCATCGCCCCTTGCCGGAGCCGAACGATGATGCACAAGTCCGCCCGCCGCGCACTCGCCGATTCGGCGCTTGCGCTCGTCGCCGCCTGCGCGGCCATCGCGATGTTCCTGCCGCCGATGGTGTCGGCCACCGTGTCTTCGGTGCCGCGGACGGTCGCCGTCGCGCTCGTGATCGCGCTGGCGATGCCGCTGCACTGGATCCTGCTCGGCATCGCGGCAAAGCGCATGGGCCGTTCGGTCGGCACCTGGGTCGGCGGTGCGGTGCTGTTGTTTCCGGTGGGTGGCGCGGCGGCCCTGATCCTCTTGTCCTGGCTGCTCGAGGAGGAAGCACAGGCCCTGCCTGCGGCTTCCCATTGACGCCGCGATGCTGCGCCGCTGGTTCACTGCCGCGTTGACGGGCACCACGCTGATGGGCATCGCGCTGGGTACGGCTGGGCAAACGCCCGAACAGGACGTGCTGCGCCGGCAGGTCGAGGCCGCCGAACGTGCCTTTGCCAAGACCATGGCCGACCGCGACCTGGCGGCCTTCGAGCGGCACCTGTCCGATCAGGCCATCTTCTACGGCCGGGGCGTGCTGCGCGGCAAGGCGGCTGTGGTGGCGGCCTGGAAGGGCTTCTTCGACGGACCGGTGGCGCCGTTCTCCTGGGAGCCGGACCAGGTCGATGTGACGCCCGACGGCACGCTGGCCATGTCCACGGGACCGGTGCGCGACCCCGCCGGCAAGCGCGTGTCGCGCTTCAACACCATCTGGCGCCAGGAAGCGCCGGGCGTCTGGCGCGTGGTTTTCGACAAGGGCCAGCCGCTGACCGAATCGGACAAGCTGCAGCCCGACGCGCGCTGACGGGCGACGTCAGCGGCGTCCGGTCGGCTCCGGGTCCGGCCGCCGCTGGCTGCCCGTCAAGCCAGCCGCGCCCGGTGCCGCGCGATCTGCGCCCGCACCTGCTGCGGCGCAGTGCCGCCGGCCACGTTGCGCGCTTCCAGCGAGCCGCGCAGCGACAGCAGCGGCAGCACGTCCGCTTCGATCGACGGGTGGAAGGCCTGCAGCTCGGCCAGCGGCAGTGCCGACAGCTCGACGCCCTGCTGCATCGCACGCTTCACCGCATGCGCCACCACCTCGTGCGCATCGCGGAAGGGCAAGCCCTTCTTGGCCAGGTAGTCGGCGAGGTCGGTCGCGGTCGCGTAGCCCTTCAGCGCGGCGCGCTCCATTGCATCGGGCTTGACGACGATGCCGGCCACCATCTCGGCCATGATGCGCAGCGTGTCGGACAGGGTGTCCACCGTGTCGAACAGCGGCTCCTTGTCCTCCTGGTTGTCCTTGTTGTAGGCCAGCGGCTGGCCCTTCATCAGCGTGATCAGGCCCATCAAATGGCCGACCACGCGGCCGCTCTTGCCCCGCGCCAGCTCGGCCACGTCCGGGTTGCGCTTCTGCGGCATGATCGACGAGCCGGTGCAGTAGCGGTCCGCCAGGTCGATGAAGCCGAAGTTCTGGCTCATCCACAGCACCAGCTCTTCCGCCATGCGCGACACGTGAACCATCGTGATCGACGCGAAGGAGGTGAATTCCAGAGCGAAGTCGCGGTCGCTCACCGCGTCGAGCGAGTTCTCGCAGATGCCGTCGAAGCCCAGCGTCTTCGCCACGGCCGCGCGGTCCAGCGGGTAGCTGGTGCCGGCCAGCGCGGCCGACCCCAGCGGCAGGCGGTTGACGCGGCGGCGCACGTCGGCCAGGCGCTCGGCGTCGCGCGCGAACATTTCCACGTAGGCCAGCAGGTGGTGCGCGAAGCTGACCGGCTGCGCCACCTGCAGGTGGGTGAAGCCGGGCATCACGGTGTCGGCGTGGCGCTCGGCCACGTCGACCAGCGCGCGCTGCATGTCGGCCAGCAGCACGGCCAGGCCATCGATCTCGCCGCGCAGCCACAGGCGCACGTCGGTGGCCACCTGGTCGTTGCGCGAGCGGCCGGTGTGCAGGCGCTTGCCGGCGTCGCCCACCAGCTGCGTCAGCCGCGCCTCGATGTTGAGGTGCACGTCCTCCAGCTCCAGCTTCCACTCGAAGCGACCGGCCTCGATGTCCTCGCGGATCTGGGCCATGCCGCGCTGGATGTCGGCCAGGTCCTGCGCGCCGATGATGCCTTGCGCCGCCAGCATCGCCGCATGCGCCAGGCTGCCTTCGATGTCGGCGCGCCAGAGGCGCTTGTCGAAGTTGACGCTGGCGGTGTAGCGCTTGACGAGCTCGCTCATCGGCTCGGAAAACAGGGCCGACCAGGCCTGGGACTTCTTGTCGAGTTGATTGCCGGACATGCTGGGATGGAGGGTGCGACGGCGGCGTGCTGGCACGCCTGGAAAACGCCGCACGAGCGCGCGGCCGGAGACCGTATTATCCGGGCCGCCTCGCCATGCCCAGCCCCTCCCGCCCCGAGCCGCCTCCCGGCCCTCCGCCGGCCGAAGGCCATTCGCGGCCCCCGAGCCTGTGGCCCGACACCACCCGCGAGACGCGCACCAGCCTGCTGTCCGGCATCAGCCATTTCGATCCGCTGCACGAGCAGCAGCTGAAGGAGCGCGAACGGCTCAGTTCCCAGTTCGACGTCTGCCGCCCGGCGCTGGCGTTGCGGGTGCTGATGTTCGTGCAGCTGGTGGTGGCGCTGGCGTCTCTGCCAGCAGCCAGCGGGGGCCTGGAATGGCTGCTGCGCGCCGCGGGGCTGGCCTTCGCCGGCCTCGGTGCGGGGCTGGTGTGGATTCCCACGGTGTGTGCGCTGCGGCCGTGGCTGGGCCGCCAAAGTCCCACGATGCGCCAGCTGGTCGTGGCCCTGGCCGGTGCCGGGGCCGCGCTGCTGGGCTGGTATTCGATCGCGCTGCTGTCGCTGGCCCCGGCCACCGGCTTTGCCGCCTTCGGTGCGTCGGTCGGTGGTGCCGCCATCGCGGTGATGGTGTGGGGCTGGCTCACCTTGCGTGCCGCCGCGGCGCAGCCCGTGGAAGCGGGCGCGCGCCTGGCCGAGCTGCAGTCGCGCATCCGGCCGCACTTTCTCTTCAATGCGCTCAACACGGCGCTGGCGCTGGTGCAGGTCGATCCGCATCGGGCGGAGGCCGTGCTCGAAGACCTGTCGCAGTTGTTCCGCGCCGCGCTGGCCGAGACCGGCGCCGCGGTGACGCTGGACGAGGAGATCGACTTGGCGCAGCGCTACCTGGCGATCGAGATGCTGCGCTTCGGCGATCGCATGCAGGTGGCCTGGGACCTCGATCCCGCCGCCGGCTCCGCCCGCGTGCCGCCGTTGGTCCTGCAGCCCCTGGTGGAGAACGCCGTGCGCCACGGCATCGAACCTGCGATGGGCGGAGGCCGGATCCAGGTGCGCACGCGGGCCCGCCGCGGCATGGTCCAGCTGGTCGTCACCAACACGCTGCCCGACGAACCGGGCCCCAAGGGCAGCGGCATCGCGCTGGACAACGTGCGCGAACGCCTGCGCCTCCTGCACGACGTGGCGGCGCGCTTCGACACCGGTGTCGTCGACGGCCTGTTCCACGCCCGCATCGACATTCCCCTCTGAGCACGAGGCTCCCCTGCATGACGCTGCCCGAACGCCCCCCGCTGACCGTGTTGATCGTTGACGACGAGCCGCTGGCCCGCATGCGCATGCGCTCGCTCGTCGAGACCTGCGTTGAACCGAAGGCCCAGGTGGTCGGCGAGGCCGGCGATGCCGAGACTGCGCAGGCGATGCTGGCCAGCACGCCCTGCGACCTGGTCTTGCTCGACATTGCGATGCCGGGCCGCGATGGCCTGCGCTTCGCCGACGAACTGCGCCGGCAGCCGCAGCCGCCGATGGTGGTCTTCGTCACCGCCCATGCCGACCATGCGCTGCGCGCATTCGAGGTCGAGGCCACGGACTACCTGACCAAGCCAGTCCGCCGCGAGCGCCTGCAGGCCGCGCTGCTGCGGGTCGACGAGCGCCGCGGGGTTCGGGCCGAGGCGGCGCCCAGCGTGCCGATGCTGGTCGTCAGCGACCGCGGCCGGGTGCTGCGCGTGCCGGCCAACGAGGTCGTCTACCTGAAGGCCGAGCAGAAGTACGTCACGCTGTGCAGCGCGCGCGGCCGCTGGGTGCTGGACGACGCGCTGGCGGACCTCGAGCAACGACTGGGCGAGGGTTTCCTGCGGGTGCACCGCAATGCCGTGGTCGCGCTGTCCGAAGTACGGGCGCTGGAGCGCCGTGGCGTCGACGATGGCGAAGAGGGCTGGGCCGTGCAGATGAGCAACGGCGACTGGCTGTCGGTATCGCGGCGGCAGCTGGCCGCGGTGCGCGAAGCGGTGGCGGCCTACCAGGGGCGTTGATGCCGAGCCGTCGGCAGGCCGCTCTCGGCGTGCTGGCGGCGCTGAGCCTGGCGGCGGGGCTGGCGGCCTGGCTGGTCCACGTGCGCGAGCGGCCTGGGCCTGATGGGCCGGTGCTCGGGCCGGGCACCGGCCCCCCGGTCGTGGCCGGGCACGGATCGCAACGCCCGCCGTCCGTCACGCTGCCGCCTTTGCCGGAGCTGGATCCGCCGCGACTTCGCACCGCATCGGCGGCGGCAGGCTTCGGTGCCCTCGAGGTGTGTGGCCTGGGCGCAGCACCGGGGCAGTGGCAGCGGCCCTCGCCGGACGCGGACGAGATGGTGTTCGGCCTGCCCTCCGCACTCACCATCGACGCGCCGAACGCCGCGATCGACCAGCTCGTGCAGTCCTGGCAGCACGCCAGCCGGCCGCGTCGGCGGGGTGCGGCGCTGATGATGCAGCGCGAGGGCGACAAAGCCTTCGCCTTGGCGCAACTGGCCGCGGCGAGCCACGATCCGGTGATCGCCCACTGGGCCGTCAGCGCGTGCTGGGCCGCCGACGCCCGGCGCCGGCCGCCCTGCGCGGCACTGGCGCGGCGCTGGGCGCAGCTGGAGCCCGACAACGCGGTGGCCTGGCTGGCGGTGCTCGATGGCGAGCCTGCCGCGGAGGCCGAGGTCATGCAGCAGGTGGCGCTGGCCAGCCGCTTCGACGAGCACGTGGGCGAGGTGACACGCCAAGCCGCGCAGGCCGTCCGGCCCGAGTGGGTGCCGTACCTGCGCCTGCAGGTGCTGAGCCATGCCTTCGAGGAGGACACCCGGGGGCTCAGCTCGTACGCGCCGCTGTTCCAGCATTGCGCCCCGGGGCAACTGGCCGATCCTGACCGGCGCCAGCGCTGCGAGGCCATCACCGAGTTGCTGGTCGGGCAAGGCCGCACGGTGATCGCGCAGAAGTTCGGCTTGCGACTGGCGGAGCGGCTGGCCTGGCCGGAACGACGCCTGGCTCCCCTGCGCGCGGCCCATCTGCGTGTCGACGACGCCCTGCGCGCCGCCGGCGCCCACGTGCAAGGCCACGGCGCCTTCAGCTGCGCTGCGGTGGAGTCGGACCTGCGCCGCCTGCTGGCCGTGGCGCGGGAGGGCGAGTGGGCCACCCTCAGCTCGCCCCGGCGATGACGCTTCGCCTTGCGCGAAATCTCGGTTCACGATGCCCGTGGACGAGGCTGGGAGGCTTCGCGCATCATGGCGGCCGCAACGCCACCTGCCATGCGCTTCGACCTGCTCACGCTCAACCTCGTGCTCGCCATCGCCGAGACGCAGAGCATCACCCGCGGCGCCGAGCGTGAACACCTGGCGCTTGCCGCGGCCAGCAAGCGCCTGTCGGACCTGGAGGCGCGCCTGGGCGTTGCGCTGTTCGACCGCCGCGCCCGCGGTGTCGAGCCCACCGAAGCCGGGCGGGCGCTGGTGCGCCACATCCGCTCCCTGAACACCGCGCTGCACGCGCTGGAGAGCGAGGTCGTCGAGTTCTCGCGCGGCTTGAAAGGCCACCTGCGCATCGCGGCCAACGCCAGTGCCATCGCCGAGGCGTTGCCGGCCGACCTCGCCACCTTCGCGCGTGCCCACCCCGGCATCCGAATCAGCCTGGAAGACATGACCAGCGCCGATGTGCAGGCCGCGGTCGCCGGCGGGCGGGCGGACGTCGGTGTCTTCGTGCCGCCGCAGCACGAGGCCGCGCTGGCCTGCCGTCCGTACCGCGAAGGCGCTCTGGCCGCCCTGGTGCCCCAGGGCCACGTGCTGGTCCGGCGCGGCACGGTGCATTTCGAGGCCCTGCTGGACTTCGACATCGTCGGCCTGCACCTCGGCGCCGCCGCGCACGAGCTGATGCGCGAGCGCGCCCAGGCGCTGGGCCGCAGCTTGAACGAGCGCATCCAGGTGCGCGGCTTCGAGGCGATCGCCCAACTGGTCGAGACCGGCCTGGGCGTGGCCATCCTGCCGGCCGTGGTGGCCGAGCGTGCCAGCCGTGTCTTCGGCGTCGTCGCACTGCCGCTCGACGAAGACTGGGCACGCCGCCAATACCTGCTCGCCGTGCGCTCGCAACCCGTCCTGCCGACCGTTCTGCAGCGATTCATCGACACCCTGAGTCCCGCATCCCCCGCCGCCACGGTGCCTTCCGACCTGGAGGCCCCGGCGCGACAATCCCGACCCCGACCGAGGAAGCAGCCATGACCGCCCCCCGCACCCTCTACGACAAGCTCTGGGACGAGCACGTCGTCCACACCGAGGAAGACGGCACCGCCGTGCTCTACATCGACCGCCACCTGGTGCACGAGGTGACGAGCCCGCAGGCTTTCGAGGGCCTGCGCCTGGCGAACCGCAAGATGTGGCGCGTCAGCTCGGTGGTGGCCACCGCCGACCACAACACGCCGACCACGGGCTGGGAACGCGGCTACGACGGCATCGCCGACCCGATCAGCAAGCAGCAGATCACCACGCTGGACTCGAACATCGCCGCCTTCGGCGCCGCGGCGTACTTTCCGTTCCTGGACAAGCGCCAGGGCATCGTGCACGTCATCGGCCCCGAGCAGGGCGCGACGCTGCCCGGCATGACGGTGGTCTGCGGCGACAGCCACACCAGCACCCACGGCGCCTTCGGTGCGCTGGCGCACGGCATCGGCACCAGCGAGGTCGAGCACGTGCTGGCCACGCAGACCCTCTTGGCCAAGAAGGCCAAGAACATGCTCGTGAAAGTGGAGGGCACGCTGGCCCGCGGCCTCACCGCCAAGGACATCGTGCTGGCCATCATCGGCAAGATCGGCACCGCGGGCGGCACCGGCTACACCATCGAGTTCGGCGGTTCCGCCATCCGCGCGCTGAGCATGGAAGGCCGCATGACCGTCTGCAACATGGCGATCGAGGCGGGCGCGCGTGCCGGCCTTGTGGCGGTCGACGAGACGACGATCAACTACGTCAAGGGCCGGCCCTTCAGCCCCGCTGGCGTGGAGTTCGAGCAGGCCGCCGCCCACTGGCGCACGCTGCACTCCGACCCCGGCGCGCACTTCGACAAGGTGGTCGAGATCGACGCCAGCGAACTGAAGCCGCAGGTCACGTGGGGGACCTCGCCGGAGATGGTGCTGTCCATCGAAGACCGCGTGCCCGATCCCGACAAGGAAAAGGACGAGGTCAAACGCGGCGCCATCGAGCGGGCACTGACCTACATGGGCCTGGAGCCCAACAAGGCGATCGCCGACGTGAAGATCGACAAGGTCTTCATCGGCTCCTGCACCAACAGCCGCATCGAGGACATGCGCGAGGCGGCGGCCGTCGTGCGCCGCATCGGCGGCAAAGTGGCCAGCAACGTCAAGCTGGCCATGGTGGTGCCCGGCTCGGGCCTCGTGAAGGCGCAGGCCGAAGCCGAGGGCCTGCACGAGGTCTTCAAGGCCGCCGGCTTCGAGTGGCGTGAACCCGGCTGCTCGATGTGCCTGGCGATGAACGCCGATCGGCTGGAGCCGGGCGAGCGCTGCGCGTCCACCAGCAACCGCAACTTCGAAGGCCGGCAGGGCGCCGGCGGCCGGACGCACCTCGTCAGCCCGGCGATGGCCGCGGCGGCCGCGCTGAACGGCCACTTCGTCGACATTCGCCGGATCGCCTGACGGCCGCGCCGCTCAAGAGTTAGGAAGCAATCATGCAAGCCTTCACCGTGCACCAGGGCCTCGTGGCCCCGATGGACCGCGCCAACGTCGACACCGACGCCATCATCCCCAAGCAGTTCCTGAAGTCGATCAAGCGCTCGGGCTTCGGCCCGAACCTGTTCGACGAATGGCGCTACCTCGACCATGGCGAGCCCGGCCAGGACCCCGCCGCGCGCAAGCCGAATCCGGACTTCGTGCTGAACCAGCCGCGCTACCAGGGCGCTTCGGTGCTGCTGGCGCGCGAGAACTTCGGCTGCGGCTCCAGCCGCGAGCACGCGCCCTGGGCGCTGGAGCAGTACGGCTTCCGCTCCCTCATCGCGCCCAGCTTCGCGGACATCTTCTTCAACAACTGCTTCAAGAACGGCCTGCTGCCGATCGTGCTGCCCGAGTCGGTCGTCGCCAAGCTGTTCGACGAAGTCCACGCCTTCCCCGGCTACCGCCTGACGGTGGACCTGCCGCGCCAGGTGATCGTCAAGCCCGATGGCAGCGAGCTTGCCTTCGACGTTCAGCCCTTCCGTAAGTACTGCCTCGTCAACGGCTTCGACGACATCGGCCTGACGCTCCGCCATGCCGACAAGATCAAGGCCTTCGAGGCCGAGCGGCTGGCGAAGATGCCCTGGCTCGCGCACCGCGAGATATGACCCACCCCCGATGCGCCTGCGGCGCCTCCCCCTCGAAGGGGCGCCCCCTGCGGCCCGGCAAAGCCGGTTCCGCGGCGACCGCTGGGTCACGCCGGAACGTTGGCCGGTCCTCGACGTGATCAAAGGCTGGTTTCATCGTGTCGTGCTGAGCCGCCTGTGGCTCAGCTACGTCGTGATGTGCCTGGCCTTCTTCGCCTTCGGCATCGGAACGCTGAACCTGTTCTACCTGCTGCGCGCCAATGGCAGCCTGTTGGCCGAGCACGGCTGGCAGGCCGTGATGGATGGCGGTGCCATGCAGTTCATCGAACTGCTGTTCAGCGGCTTCGCGGCCATGGCCGCCTACGTTGTCTTCAAGGCCTGCGAGTACCGCCTGGTGCACTGGCTGGCTGACCCTAAAGATT
>CAMLJY010000012.1 GCA_946480465.1 uncultured Burkholderiales bacterium | reverse complement strand
GGCGCGGATGGCGCGGATGGCGCGGATGGCGCGGATGGCGCGGATGGCGCGGATGGCGGGGCCCGTCCGCTGGCGGCGGTGCTGCGCGGCCCGCGCCTGGGCCTGTGCTGCATCTGCGAGCGCGAGTACGAGCCCGAGGACATGGCCCGCTGCCCGGCCTATGGCGGCCCGATCTGCTCGCTGTGCTGCACGCTGGATGCGCGCTGCGACGACCTGTGCAAGCCGGACGCCCGCCTGTCCGCGCAGTGGCTGGGCCTGCTGCAGCGCCTGCTGCCGCGCAGCATGGCGCCGCACCTGGAACGCGGCCTGGCGCACTACCTGCTGCTGATGATCGGCATCGTGCCCCTGCTGGCGGCGCTCTTCGGCGGCCTGTACCTGCTGGGCGTGCGCACCATGGGCGAGGAAGCCGCCCTGATCGCACCGCTGCTGCGCGCCGGCTATGGACAGGCCTTTCTGGTGTTATTGATCGCCGCCGGCATGGTGGCCTGGTGGATGGTGCTGGCGCACCGCAGCCGGCAGGCGGCGCAGGAAGAATCGCGCCGGCAAACGCAGGCCCTGGAGCAGCAGGCCCGCGCGCTGGAGGAACAGGCGGCGGCGCTGAAGCGCGAGATCGAATCGCACCAGCGCACCGATGCCCAGCTGCAGCAGGCCAAGGCCGCCGCCGATGCCGCCAACCAGGCCAAGAGCCGCTACATCACCACCATCAGCCACGAGCTGCGCACGCCGCTCAATTCCATCCTGGGCTATGCGCAGCTGCTGGAGGACGACCCCGCCGTGCCCGCGCACCGGCGCGACGCGGTGCAGGTGATCCGCCGCGGCGGCGACCATTTGCTGAGCCTGATCGAAGGCACGCTGGACATCGCCCGCATCGAAAGCGGCCGCCTGGCGCTGGAAGCCGCGCCGACGCGCTTCGCCGAGGTGCTGGACGAGATCGCCCGCATGTTCGAGCTGCAGGCCGCGGCGCGCGGCCTGAGCTTCCAGCACCAGCGCTCGGGCACGCTGCCGGCGCTGGTGCGGGCCGACGAGAAGCGCCTGCGCCAGATCCTCATCAACCTGCTCGGCAACGCGGTGAAGTTCACCCGCGCCGGCCGCGTCACGCTGCGCAGCGCCTACTCGCGCGAGATGGCGCGCTTCGAGATCGAGGACACCGGCCCCGGCATGGGCGAGGCCGAGCTGCAGCGCGTCTTCGAGCCCTTCGAGCGCGGCACCGCCGCCGGCGCCACCGCGGTGGGCGGCACCGGCCTGGGGCTGACCATCGCCCGCATGCTCACCGACCTGATGGGCGGCGAGATGACCGTGCGTTCCACGCCCGGCGTGGGCACCTGCTTCTCGATCCGCCTCTACCTGCCCGAACTGGCGGCGGGGCAGGCCGGGCGGCACCGGTCGATAGCGCGCAAAGTCAGCGGCTACGGCGGCGTGCGGCGCCGGCTGCTGGTCGTCGACAACGAGGAGGCCGACCGCCGGCTGGTGGCCGATCGCCTCGCGCCGCTGGGCTTCGAGCTGCTGCAGGCGGCGTCCGGCGAGGAGGCGCTGGCGCTGCTGGCCGTGGAGCGGGTCGACGCCATCTTCCTGGACCTCGCGATGCCCGGCATCGACGGCTGGACCACGCTGCGCAGGCTGCGCGCCGAAGGCCTGTCGGACGCGCCGGCGGCCATCGTCTCGGCGAATGCCTACGACAAGGGGCTGGAGAACGACCTCGGCATCGGCGACAGCGACTTCCTGGTCAAGCCGGTGCGCATGGTCGAGCTGCTGGGCTGGCTGGAGCGCCGGCTGCGGCTGCAGTGGCTGCAGGCCGAGCCGGCCGCGCCCGCGCCGCCGGCCGCGCCCGCGGCGCTGCAGGCACCGCCCGCGCACGCGCTGCAGGGGCTGGACGACCTGGTTCGCCTGGGCTACGTGCGCGGCATCCTGAAGAAGCTGGATGCGCTGGCGGCCGACTGGCCCGACAGCGCCGCCTACGTCGAGCGGCTGCGCGCGCTGGCGCGCGGCTTCGACCTGGAGACGCTGGCCGCGCACCTGGCCGCGGCGCGGGCCGGCCCGCAGGCCGCCCCGCCGCTCGCCGCGGCCGGGGCTGACGCGGTGCCGATCCCGATCGCGGTTGCGATCCCGGCCCCGGCCCCGACCCCGGCCCCTGTCGCGGCTGCGCGGCGGGGTCGCGCCAGCGGCGATGATGGCGGCCCGAAGGAATCCACCGATGCCGGCTGAGCCCATCCCCCCGATCGAGCGCGGCGCCGGCGAGCTGGTGCTGATCGTCGACGACGTGCCCGACAACCTTTCGCTGCTGCACGACGCGCTGGACGAGGCCGGCCACACGGTGCTGGTCGCCCTGGACGGGCCCAGCGCCATCGCCCGCGCCCGCCAGGCCCGGCCCGACGTGGTGCTGCTGGACGCGCTGATGCCGGGCATGGACGGCTTCGAGGTGGCGCGCCGGCTGAAGGCCGACCCTGCGACGGCGGCGATCCCCATCATCTTCATGACCGCGCTGACCGAGACCGAGCACGTCGTCGCCGCCTTCGGTGCCGGCGGCGTCGACTACGTCACCAAGCCGATCGAGCCGCGCCAGGTGCTGGCCCGCATCGCCGCCCACACCCAGACGGCGCGCGCGCAGCGCCAGGCACGCAATGCACTGGATGCCTTCGGCCATGCGACGCTGGTGGTGCGCCCGGCCGACGGCCGGCTGGTCTGGCAGACCGCGCTGGCGCGCACGCTGCTGCGCGAGCATTTCGGCAGCGAAGGCAGTGCCGCGCCGGTGCCCTTGATCGACTGGGTACGGCGCGAGGTGGCCGCGGCCGCCGGCGGTGCCGCGCCGCAGCCGCTGGTCAGCGCCCGCGGCCCGCGCCGGCTGACGCTGGAACTGCACAGCATGACCAGCGACGCCGAGGCCGACGCCGACGCGGGCGGCGACCCCGTGGAGGCGACCGAAGCCGCCGAGGCGGCCGAGTGGCTGATCGTCGCCAGCGAAACCAACGACGGCGCGGTGTTCGACGCGCTGATGCAGGCCTGGCGCCTGACGCTGCGCGAGGCCGAGGTGCTGTACTGGGTGGCCAAGGGCAAGACCAACCGCGACGTCGCCGACATCCTGGCGATGAGCCCGCGCACGGTGACCAAGCACATGGAGCACATCCTGCAGAAGCTGGGTGTCGAGACCCGCACCGCGGCGGCGGCGAAGGTGGCGCGGCTGGTGGCCTGACGCCCCGGTGCACCCTGCGCGGGGCGCCGGACGGTTCCGGGGCGCGATGGCAGCCGGCGCGCGGGAAGCCGGCGGCGGCGTGCCGGCCCGCGCTGGCCTGTGCTGGCCCGTGCTGGCCCGCAACACTACGCCGACAGCTGCGCGATGGACCGCGCCAGGTTGGCTCGCGCCCGCCGTTCCAGCGCCTGCCGCGCCGCGGGCGTGCGGTAGATCAGCGGCCGGTCCAGGAACTGCTGCAGCACGCGGCGGCGCCCCTCGCGGAAGGCCGCGTCCGGCACGTGCGCGTACTCGGTCCGCACCTGCTGCTCGTACTCGTCGAAGCGCGCCCGGCCGGCGCCGAGGATCGCCAGGTCGATGTCGACCAGCAGCTGGGCATCGGGGTCGGCCGGCTCGGCGTCGTGGCAGGTGGCCATCACCAGCGCGTGCAGCGCATCGGCGGTCTCGTCCGGCGCGCCGCAGGCCCAGGCCGCCGAGCGGGCCCAGTCGGCCGAGCGGCGTTCGTTGGCGGGGCCGCGGGCCCGGGGGTCGTACACCGCGTCGTGGAACCACAGCGCCAGCGCCACGTGCGCCGGGTTCGGCGCCGCGGCCGCCCAGCGCGGCAGCAGCGCCAGCGCCTCGCGCAGGTGCTGCAGCGTGTGGTACGCGCGTTGCGGCTCCTGATAACTCGCGATCAGCGCGTCACGCAGTCCGGTGTCGGGCACGCGGGCACCGGCACGGCGCCAGGCTTCGTGCCAGGCGGCGGAGCCGAGCGGGTCAGCGGCCATGGCCTTCGGCGCGTGTGGATGGGCCGTCGGCGGAGGCAGGCGGTGCGCTGGAACGGGTCATCGTCGCGGTTGGAGCGGGAAGGCCCGCCAGCTTAGCGCCGGCATCGCGTGGGTGATCCGGTGAGGGCCGTCGGTGCGAAGATCCTGCGGTCGCCAGGCGCCACCGCGCCAACGCCCGAAACCTCCGTGACCCGCCCATCCGAACCCGCCGCCGCCGCCGCCGCCGCGCCGGCCATCCACCCCAGCGTGCGTGCGCTGCTGCTGGCGGTGATGCGCCAGTTCCCCGCGTCCGCGGTGGCGATGAGGCGCGTCGCCCGCGAGCGCCGCAGCGTGGCCATCAGCACGACCGACATGCTGGAGGCCTTCGCGGCCGACACGCGCCGCCGCCTGCGCGCCGGCGACCACGAGCTGGCGGGGCGGCACCTCGCCTTCATGGCCGGGCGGCTGTCCCGGGCCGATGCGGCCGAGCGCGAGTACATCGACGTCTACTACACCGAAGGCCTGCTGTTCGACCTGGCCCCGCGCGAGCGCCGGGCGATGTGGGCGCTGATGCCGGAGAGCCTGCGCCGGCTCTACGTCGCGATGTGGGGACCGCCGGCCTTCAAGTAGCCGGCGCGTTCGCCGGCAGCCCCCCTAATTCGTTGGGCGATCGGCCCCCTGATTGGGCGGGTTCCGGCCGCCGCCGGCGGCCTTCGCGGACCTATCATCGCGCCGCCGCAGGCGCTGCGGCTCATCCTGAAGGTTAGGACCGACCACCGTGCTGAAGCTGTTGCGCACACCGTTCGCCTGGATCCTGCGGCCACCGGGCGCGTCATCGCCGCCCCGTCCCTTCGTCGACACCGAGCCCGGCCCGGAGCTGACGCCCGAGGCCGCGTCCAAGCTGGCGGCGGTGGCGGTGCAGGTGGCGGCGCTGGTGCACCAGGTCGAGCTGGACTACTCGCCGGCCAGCCTGGACAAGGTCGATGCGCTGGTCCTCGCCTTCAAGGCCAGCGCCACGCCGCACGACAGCCTGCGCAAGTCGCTGCTGGTCTTCGGCTGCTACTTCGGCGAGGTGCTGGTGCGCCACCTCGGCTTCAGCTGGGACACGCCCGACCCGACCGAGCGTGGCCTCAGCGGCACCAGCTTCGGCCTGCGGGCGCCGAACGGCGGCTTCTGGAACCCGATCGGCAAGCTGCACAAGCTGGCCGCGAACGGCACGGAGGACAGCATTGCGGCGATGTACCGCATGGCCAGCCAGGCGGCGGCCCGGACCCAGCGGGCCGGCACATGACGCCGCACATGACGCCGCTGACCTACCGCCTCCTGGTTTTCACCTCGCCCATGCGTGCCCGCTTCGCCCGCCCGGCGGCATGATCGCGGGGTGATGCCCCGCAAGACCGGTGCCGGCCGCACCACCACCACCGTCCCCACCGCCACTGCTCCCACCACCATCGCCGCCCGTGCGTTGTCGGTCGTCGGCCACCCGGCGCTGCTGATGCCCGCCGCCGTGGCCGGATCGGCGACGGCGAACGGCGCCCCGCCGCAGGTGCTGCGGATCGGCCTGGCCGCCTCGGTCGCGATCGCCGCCTGCGTGATCGCCTACAGCCTGGTGCAGGTGCGGGCCGGGCGCTGGGCACACGTGGATGCCTCGGTGCCGCACGAGCGCAGCCAGCTCAACCTCGTGCTGTGCCTGCTGCTTTTCGGCGTGGCGGGCGGGCTGTGGTGGAGCGGCCAGCCGCCGATGCTGGCGCTGGGGCTGGGCCTGGGCGGCGCGATGGTCGTCTGCGCCCTGCTGCTGCGGCGCTGGCTCAAGCTGTCGCTGCACACGGCCTTTGCCGTCTTCGCGGCGGCCTTGCTGTGGCCCAACACCTTGGCCGCGGCGGGCGTGCTGCTGCTGGCCGCGGCGGTGTCCTGGTCGCGCCTGGCGCTGTGCCGCCACACCGGCCTGGAAGTCGTGGCCGGGCTTCTGGCCGGGGCCGTGGCGGGATCGGTGTTCGCTGTTTTTGCGCATTAGGTTCCAGGGGCCGTTCGCATCGCGCCACCCGCCACGACGGTGCACGGCGAAGCCGGTCCAGCGCACCTCGGGCACACCGCCCCAGCCATGCCAGCCATGCCAGCCATGCCTGCACGCCTGCACGCCTGCACGCCTGCACGCCTGCACGCCTGCACGCCTGCACGCCTGCACGCGACTGGCGCCGCGGCACGGCAATGACCGCCCTGGCTTGGCAGGTTTGCCGCACTGGCGCTGCCGGGCCGTAAGCTGGCCGCGGCCGCATGCCGCGGCCCGGAGGTCACCGCGATGAGCAGCCACGTCTACAAGCACCTCGAACTGACCGGGTCCTCGCCCGACGGCATCGAGGCGGCGATCCGCAACGCGATCGCGAAGGCGCACCAGACGGTGCGCAACATCCAGTGGTTCGAGGTCGTCGAGACCCGCGGCCACGTGGTCGACGGCGAGGTCGCGCACTGGCAGGTGACGCTGAAACTGGGCTTCACGCTCGAGTAGCGCACCGGTCCGGCGGCTCCGGCCTGCACGCGCCGATCCGGCGCCCGCGGCCTGCACGGCCGGCGCCTGCGGCCGCGGTCCCGCACCGCTCACCCCCGGGATGTGGCCATTGACGCAGCCGCACCCGGCGCGGATATTTGCCCGCATCGACAGCGAAGGGGCGCACCTTGCTGCAGCGGACGTCGTGGGATCGGCTGGCCAGGGCCGCGGCAGCGGTGCGGCTGCCGATGGCGTGGGTGCTGGCCGTGGTCCTGGCGCTCGCCTGCCCCGCTGCCCGCGGCGAGTCCGAGCCGGCCGTCCTGCGCTACGGCCTGCTCGCCGAACTGCCGCCATTCCAGCTGTGGCCTGCCGGCGCCGAGCCCGGAGGGGCCGACCTGGCGCTGGTGCGCGAACTGGCCGCGCGCCTGCAGCTGCAGGTCCGTCCCGTGCGCTACGCCAGCTACCGTGCGCTGGAGGCCGACCTGCGCGCTGGCCGCATCGACCTCGCCAGCGCCATCGCACGCAGCAGCGCGCGCACCGAAGGCGGCGGCCCGAAGGCCGACGGCCTGGCCTACACCGTGCCGTACTGGACCGTGCGCCGCGCGCTGGTGACGCGCCGCGATGCCCCATCGGGCGCGCTGACGCCCGACCTGGCCGGTCGCATCGTCGCGGTGGTGATGGCCCAGCCCAGCGAGGACGAGGCCGACCGGCTGTTCCCGCTGGCCACGCGCACGCTGGTCGAAACCGCGCACCAGAGCCTGCGCGAGGTCGCGGTCGGCCGCGCCGACGTCGCGCTCGAAGCGCTGCCGGTGGTGCAGGAGCTGATCCGCCAGCAGCCGCAGCTGGGCACGCTGCACGTCGCGCGCACGATGGAGCTGCCCTCGGGCGCGCTGCACCTGGCGCTGCCCGCGGCGCGGCAGGCGCTTGCGCGGCGGCTGTCGCAGGAGATCGAGGCGCTGGGCCCGCGCGCGGTCGATGCGCTGGTGCGGCGCTGGAGCGCCGCGCCCCCGTCGCCCGGCAGCGTGGCCTTCACGCCCGATGCACGCGAGCGGACGCTGATCGCCGGCCTGCCGGCGCCGGTGGTCGCGGTGCTGGGCACGCACCGGCCGTTCAGCTTCATGACGCCCGGGGGCGTGCCGTCCGGCCTGTCGGTCGACATGCTGCAGGCCGTGCTCGATCGACTGGGCTGGCGGCCCAGGGTCTGGCGCGCGATCGAGCCCGAGTCCCTGCCCGGGGCCTTGCGCCGCGGCGAGGTGGACTGGGTCGTCGGTCTCGACGAAAGCGCGCAGTTCGACGAGGCGCTGCGCTTCGTCGGGCCTTTCTTCGAGCAGCCGGTGATGATCATCGGCCGGCGCGACGCGGTGCTGCTGGACCTGGCGCAGCTGCACGGCCGGCGCCTGGCGCTGCCGCCCACGCATTTCGCGCGGGTGTGGCTGGATGCGCGGTACCCGTCGATCGAGCTCGTGCCTTGCGCGCACCTGGCGGCCTGCGTCGACGCGGTGGAGGACGGCCGCGCCGAGGCCACGCTGGCCGACGTCATCGGTGCCGCCACGCTGCTGGCGGAGCGGCCGCGCGCCGCGGTGCAGATGATGGGTGCGGTGCCCGAGCTGCGGGCGCAGCAGAGCGTCGCGCTGTCCACCCGCCATGCCGCGCTGGCGCCGCTGGTGCAGCGCGCGCTCGATGCCGCGGTGGCCGAGGACCTGCCGGTGCTCAAGCAGCGCTGGTTCAGCCAGCCGAATGCCGACACCCTGCTGCGCGAGGCCACGCTGCGTTGGGCACCGCCGGTGGCCGCGGTGATGGCGCTGCTGCTGGCGCTGTGGTGGCTGCACAGCCGCCGCCTGAAGCGCGAGGTGCGGCGCCGGCAGCAGGCGCAGGCGCTGGCCGAGCGGGCCAGCCAGGCCAGCGGCCGCTTCATCACCTTCCTGGCGCACGAGGTGCGCAACTCGCTGCATTCGGTCATCGCCGGCACCGAACTGCTGTACTGGGCGCGGGACATCCAGCCCAGCGTGGCGGCGGGGCTGCGCGAATCCGCCCGCTCGACACTGACGCTGCTGAACAACCTGCTCGACCGCGACCGGCTCGAGGCCGGCCGGCTCGCGCTGCACCTGGAGTCGGCCCACCTCGACCCGGTGCTGCGCAGCGTGGCGCTGGAGATGGGCCCGGCGGCGCAGGCGCGCCAGCTGTCGCTGCGCTACCGGCCAGCGGCCGCCGACCCGCTGCTGCGCATGGATGCGCTGCGCGTGCAGCAGGTGGTGCGCAACCTGGTCGCGAACGCGATCAAGTACTGCGACCGCGGCGAGATCACGATCGAAGCGCACTGCCAGGCACCGGCCGGCGATCCTGCCGCCTGCCTGGTGCGCATCGTCGTGCGCGACCAGGGTCCCGGCATCACGGCCGAGGAGCAGTCGCACCTGTTCGAGCCCTTCTTCGTCGGCAGCGAACGCGGCGCCCTGGGCGCGCGCACCGGCCTGGGCCTGGTGCTCAGCCGCGACATCGCGCGGCTGATGGGCGGCGACCTCGTGGTCGAAAGCACCCGCGGCGCCGGCACCGCGATCACGATGGCCTGGACCGCCGAGGTCGAGCCCGAGCCGCAGCCCGAACCCGAGGCGGCCCGCGGATTCGCGCCGCAGGGCGCAACCGGCCGGCGCGTGCTGGTCGTCGAGGATGCCGAGGTGTACGCGATGCTGCTCGAGCACGCGCTGGCGGCGCAGGGCTGCCGCGTCAGCGTCGCCGGCTCGGTCCATGCCGCGGAGGCGGCCCTGGCGCGCCAGGCCTTCGACCTGGTGCTGACCGACCTGCACCTGGTCGACGGCGGCGCGCAGCGCGTGATCGCCGCGGCCCAGGCAGGCGCCGCTGCCGGCGCGCCGCCGCCGATGCTGGTGGTGATGTCCGCCGAGCTGGGCGATGCGGACATGCAGGCGTTGCGCGATGCCGGTGCCGAGCTGGTGCTGGCCAAGGCCAGCGATGCCACGCTCTTCGTGCGCCAGTTGCTGAAGCACCCGGCGCTGCGCGGCGTGGCCAAGGAGGTGGCCTGACAATCCGCCCCCGTGGACCTCAAGCTGCTCGAAGACCTGGCCGCGCTGGCGCACGAACGCAGTTTCGTGCGCGCGGCGGAGGCGCGACACGTCACGCACCCGGCCTTCGGCCGGCGCATCCGCGCGCTGGAAAGCTGGGTCGGCGTGCCGCTGGTGGACCGGGCGCGCACGCCGGTGCAGCTGACGCCCGCCGGCCAGGCGCTGCTGCGGCAGGGCCAGCCGCTGCTGGACACGCTGCTGCAGACGCGCGACGCGCTGCGCAGCCGCCATCCCGCGCTGGGCGGCGAGGTGCTGCGCATCGCCACCGGCCGCACGCTGGCGCACACGCTGGTGGCCGACTGGCTGGGCCGCCTCACGCGGCCGCGCCAGCCGCTGCACGGCCAGCGGGTGGACGTGCGCACCGGCACGATGACCGAGGTGGTGCTGCTGCTCGAACGCGGCGAGGCCGACCTGCTGTGGTGCTACGAGCATCCGGAAACCTCGGTGCGCGTCAGCAGCCAGCGCTTCCGGCACCTCACCATCGCGCGCGACAAGCTGGTGCCGGTGTCGCGCGCCGATGCGCAGGGCCGGCCGCTGCACACGCTGGAGAACGGCCCGCTGGTGGACTACGCGCCCTCGCTGTCGCTGGGCGCGCTGGTGCACGAGCACCTGCGCCGCGGCATGCCCGAGGCCGCGCTTCGTACACGTTATGTGTGCGACTCTCCCGATGCGCTGCTGGAGTTCGTCGTGCGCGGCTTCGGCCTGGGCTGGCTGCCGTGGTCGATGGTGGCCACGCGCTGCAAGGACGGCACGCTGGCGGCGCTGGGCACGCGCAGCGAGGAAGTGCATTTCGAGGTGCGGCTGTACCGCGCCCGCGCGCGCCAGTCGGCGCTGCTGGAGGCGGTGTGGGCCGCCACGGACCAGTAGGGGCACCCGTCCGCGCGGCTCAGGCACTCAGCCTGGCTGCGCCCCCGCCAGCACGCGCCTGAACCTCTCGATCTCCGCGCGCAGGAAGGGCGCGAAGGCCACGTCCTCCATCAGCTCCAGCCCGGCGCCCTGCAGCTGCAGGCGCAGCGCGGGCTCCTTCATCGCGCCGTGCAGCTCGGCCGCCAGCCGCTCCAGCGCCACCGGCGCCAGCCGGCGCGGCCCCAGCACGCCGAACCAGACGCCCAGGTCCACGCCGGCCAGGCGCGGGTGCTCGGCCAGCGCTGGCAGCCGTGGCAGCGCGGCCGAGCGGCGGGCGGACGTCAACCCGATGGCGTGCAGCCGGCCCTCGCGGATGTGCGGCAGTGCGCTGGACAGCACCATCACCGCGAAATCGACGCGGCCGTCCAGCAGGTCCGGCAGCATCGGGCCGGCGCCGCGGTAGGGCTGGTGGCGGATGTCGATGCCGGCGCGCTGCCGGATCATCTCGCCCGCCAGGTGCAGCGGCGTGCCGGGGCCGGCGGTGGCGTAGCGGCCCTGGCCGGGGTGGCGGGTCGCGAAGGCCAGGAACTCGGCCACGTTGCGCACACGGCTGCCGCGACCGGCCACCAGCACCATCGGCTGGCGTCCGACCAGGCCGATCGGCGTGAGGTCGGTCTGCGGGTTGAAGCGGTCCTGCCGTCCGGTGAGGTGGTTGAGTCCGACCTCGCTCGGCGACCCCAGCAGCAGCGTGTGGCCGTCGGGCTCGGCCAGCGCCACCTTCACCGCGCCGATGGTGCCGCTGGCGCCGGCGATGTTCTCCACCTGCACCGCCTGCCCCAGGCGGCGCGACAGCGAGGGCGCGACGGTGCGCGCCACCAGGTCCACGCTGCCGCCGGCGGGGTAGCCCACCACCAGCGTCAGCGCCCGCGCCGGAAAGCCCTGCGCGCGCGCCCCCGGCAGCGGCGCCGCCAGCAGCGCGGCGGCGGCCGTGCGGCGCGTGCAGTGCCGGGCCTTGTCGTGTCCGTTGCCATGCATCGCAGCTCCTTGTCCCGACGATCGATGGCGGATCAGTCTGAACCTGCGCGTGTCGTGGACCGTGCGCGATTGGCACGCAGGCGTGCCGAACGGGCACGGCGTGCGGCGCCGCGGCGATCAGACTCCGTCCCGTCAACCACCACCTTCCGGGAACGCTCATGAACCGACGCCGCTGGATCGCCGCCACCTTCACCGCGCTCGCCGCCTGCGGCCTGGCCGCCGGCGCCGCCGCGCAGGCCGACTACCCCGCGAAAGCGATCACCCTGGTGGTCGGGTATCCGCCCGGCGGCAGCACCGACCTGACGGCGCGCATCATCGGCCCCGAGCTGTCGAAGCGCCTGGGCCAGCCGGTGGTGATCGAGAACGTCGGCGGCGCCGGTGGCGCCATCGCGGCGCAGAAGGTGGCCAAGGCCGCGCCCGACGGCTACACGCTGATGGTGGGCGCGAACAACGAGATGGCGATCGCCCGGCTGGTGAACCCGGCGCTGAAGTACGACGGCGTGCGCGACTTCACTCCGATCGGCCTGATCGCCACGCAGCCGATGGTGCTGGTGGCGGCGGCCCACACCAAGGTGCGCACGCTGGACGACTTCGTGAAGTACGTGAAGGCCGCGCCGGGCAAGTACAGCTACGGCAGCTCCGGCATCGGCACCGGGCTGCACCTGGCGGGCGAGATGGTCAAGGAGGCCGGCGGGCTCCACATGGTGCACATCCCCTACCGCGGCGTGGGCCCGCTGACCAACGACCTGATCGGCGGGCAGCTGGATTTCGGCGTCTTCGTGCTGTCCAGCGGCCTGCCGCACGTGCGCTCCGGCGCCGTCGCCGCGCTGGCCGTCACCGAGCCGCGCCGGGCCGCCGGCGCGCCGGACATCCCCACCTTCGTCGAGCACCCGTCCTTCCGCAAGGTCAGCATCGGCATCTGGTTCGGCCTGTTCGCGCCGGCCCAACTGCCGCCGGCCGTCGGCGCCAAGCTGGTGCAGGCCTACCAGGCCGTCATCGCGTCGCCCGAGGTGCGCCGCAAGCTGGAAGAGGCGGGCGCCCGTCCTGCGGCGGCCGAGGGCCGGTCCGACGAGCTGCTGGCCACCTACCTGAAGGTGGAGCAGGACAAGTACGCCCGCATCGTCGACTTCGCGAAGATCCGCAGTGAGTGACATGCCGCCGAACGAGCGCTTCCCGGACCACGGCGCAGCCAGCGTCCCCCGGTTCGAACTGCCGGTGCCGGATCTCGGCGCCTGGCGCGGCGGCAACACCGGCGTCGAAGGCGTCTGGCGTTTCGACGCCGGGCGGCCGGGCCGGCAGGTGCTGGTGACCGCCCTGGTCCACGGCAACGAGCTGTGCGGCGCCTGGGCGCTGCTGCGCCTGCTGCAGCGGCTGGGCGATGGGCTGCGCCCGCGTGCGGGCGCGCTGACGCTGGCCTTCTGCAACCTGGCGGCCTTCGACCGTTTTGATCCCGCCCGGCCCGATGCCTCGCGCTTCGTCGACGAGGACATGAACCGCGTCTGGGGCCCCGGCCTGGCCGCTGCGGATGCGCCGGGCAGCCGCGAACGCGAGCGCGCGCGCCAGCTGCTGCCCTTCGTCGAGCGGGCGGACTGGCTGCTCGACCTGCATTCGATGCACGAGCCCGGCGAGCCGCTGCTGCTTACCGGCCTGCAGCCGCGCAACCGGACCCTGGCGCGGGCGCTGGGCGCGCCGCGCTGCGTGGTCAGCGACGCCGGCCACCGCGACGGCCGGCGCATGCGCGACCACGGCCGTTTCGGCGTGGTGGAGCAGGGCGCCGTCGATGACGACGGCACGCGCTCGCTGCTGATCGAATGCGGCTACCACGGCGAGCTGGCCAGCCGCGAGGTGGCGACCGACATGGTCGCCCGCTTCCTCGTCGCCAGCGGCACGCTGCACGAGGGCGACGTCCCCGCCGGCTGGTGGCGCGAAGCGCCGGCCGCGCAGGAGTTCCTGCAGGTCACCGATGCGGTGGTGGCGATGACGCCCGAGCTGCGCTTCGCCCAGCCCTGGGCCAACGGCCAGCGCATCGCCCGCGCCGGCACGCTGCTGGGCTGGGACGGCGGCCGGGCGATCGTCACGCCGGCCGACGACTGCACGATCGTGATGCCCTCGCTGCGCCAGCTGCGCGTGGGGGTGACCGTGATGCGGCTGGCGCGGCCCTGCCTGGACGCGCCTCTGGCAAGTTAGAAGGGCAGGTCGTCGAAGAGCGGCTCGTCCAGCAGTTGCCGCCGCATGTCCTTCAGCCACCGCTTGGTCGCGGCCTGGTCGTCGAGCATGCGCATCCACGCTTGCCGGCGCGCCAGGTCGCCACGCAGCGAGCGGGCAGCCTCGTCGATCAGCGGTCCGAGCCGGTTCGGGTTCAGGCCGAGCCCCGGCTCCAGGCCGACCTGGAAACGGAACTCGTTTTCCAGCCGTGCCTGCTCGTCCTGCAGTTCTTCCAGTTGCTCGGCCAGCACCCGGTTGTAGTGCTTCAGCTGCGCGGCGCTGGCGCGGGCCATGTGGCCGGCGTCGATCTGCTCGGTCTGCAGCTGCAGTTCCAGCAGCGTGAGCAGGTCGTTGGCGGCATAGGCCTGGTTGGCGCGCTGCATCAACGCATTCTTGGCCTCACGCTGGGCCGGGTCGGTCTCGCGGTCGGGGTGCAGCGTGCTGGCCAGCTTGCGGTAGATCTCGCGCAGCGATTGCGTGGCCGCGCGCGCTTCGGCTTCGGCGCGCGCCTCGCGCCGGGCCTGGGCCGTGGCGCGCGGGTGCTGCTGCGGCGCCGCCGCTGCCGGCTCGGCATCGCCGTCCTGCTCGTTGGCGGCCGCGAGCCCGGCCTGCACCCGCCGCATCAGTTCCTCGCGCGAGGTCACGTCGTCGCCCAGGTCGAGGCCGGTCATCGCTGCCGCCATCTCCTTCATGGCCTGCAGGTCCTGCAGCTGCTCGGTGTCGAAATCCGTCCCGGCATGGCGGTCGTACAAGGCCTTCAGTTCGGCATCGGGCTCGTCCTGTTCGTCCAGCACCGCGCCGGCGGCATCGCAGAGGAGCTCGGCCATCGTGGCACGTTCGGCCTTGGTCCAGCCCCTGCGCTGCTCGAGCAGGCCGCCCAGCGCGAAGGCCCATTCGCGCCGGGCAAGGGCCTGCTGCTGCAGCAGCGGCACGACGACCGCGACGTGGGCCTCCAGGTAGACGGGCGTGTTGTTCTGCCAGGCGGCCACGGCGGCGCGGGCCCGCTCGATGCGCTTGAGGAGGGTGTTGAAGCGCTTCTGCGCAGGGCTCAGCACCTGGGCCGCGGGCTGCGTGATCTGGAGCGCGCGTGGCATCGCGCCCTCAGGCGGGCAGGAAGCCGTCGATCGAGAGGTAGCGCTCGCCGGTGTCGTAGTTGAAGCCGAGCACCTTGGCCCCGGCCGGCAGTGCGGGAAGCTTCTGCGCGATGGCGGCGAGCGTCGCGCCGCTGGAAATGCCCACCAGCAGGCCTTCCTCGCGGGCGCAGCGGCGCGCCATCTCGCGCGCGGCCTCGGCCTCGACCTGGATCACGCCGTCGAGCAGCTGGGTGTGCAGGTTCTTCGGGATGAAGCCGGCGCCGATGCCCTGGATCGGGTGCGGGCTGGGCTGGCCGCCGGAGATCACCGGCGACGCGCTGGGTTCGACGGCGAACACCTGCAGTTTCGGCCACCTGGCCTTCAGCACCTGCGCACAGCCGGTGATGTGGCCGCCGGTGCCGACGCCGGTGACCAGCGCATCCAGGCCGTCGGGAAAGTCGGCCGCGATCTCGGCGGCGGTGGTGCGCACGTGCACCTCGATGTTGGCGGGGTTGTCGAACTGCTGCGGCATCCAGGCGCCGGGCGTCTGGTCCAGCAGTTCCTGCGCGCGGGCGATGGCGCCCTTCATGCCCTTCTCGCGCGGGGTCAGGTCGAAGCTGGCGCCGTAGGCCAGCATCAGGCGGCGGCGCTCGACGCTCATGCTGTCGGGCATCACCAGCACCAGCTTGTAGCCCTTTACCGCGGCCACCATGGCCAGGCCGATGCCGGTGTTGCCGGAGGTGGGCTCGATGATGGTGCCGCCGGGCTGCAGCGCGCCGCGCCGTTCGGCGTCCTCGACCATGGCCAGCGCGATGCGGTCCTTGATCGAGCCGCCGGGGTTGGATCGTTCGCTCTTGATCCAGACCTCTCCGCCGCCCGGGAGCTGGCCGAACAGGCGATTGATGCGGATGTGCGGCGTGCTGCCGATGGTGGCGAGGACGTTGGCGGCTTTCATCGGGGGCCTTTCGTGGAGGGGGACAAGCGGATGCGCCGATTCTGGCCCGAAGCCCGCGTGGGACAATCCCGCCCGTGAAGCAAGCCAGACCGCCGCTGGTGCATCACCCGAAAGGGCGCACTGGAGGAAGGTCCGGACTGCACAGGGCGGCGCAGCAGCTAACGGCTGTCCACCGCGAGGTGAGGATCAGAGCAACAGAGACGAGTCGGGTTGGGACTTGTCCGGCGAACAGGGTGTTCTACGCAGCGACTGCGAAGCAGGCGCTCAGGCGGCGCAAGCCGACTGCACCAGGCGCAAGCCTGGTGGCCAGTAGCCACCCGGGCCGGGCGAAGCCCGGCCCGGGTGAAACGGGCAATCTCTGCGCGCAGCAACACCGAATAGGCCAGCATTGAGGCGGTCCCGCGGAGCTGGCGGGTAGGTGGCACCGAGCCGGGTGGGTGACCCCCGGCCCAGATGAATGGCGGTCACGGCCGCGCGTCGCAAGGCGCGTGGCCGCACAGAATCCGGCCTATCGGCTTGCTTCACACTTTTCTTCGGCCGATGGCATGGCGTCCATCGGCAGCGCCGCGCCATGGGGGTCGGCCTCGGGCTGGATCAGCGCGCACAGCATGCCGACGCCCGCGTACAGGCCCACCAGCTGGGTGACCTCGATCAGCAGTGCGTCGTCGGCCACTTGGCGCAGCCGCGCGAACAGCGCGTCGTCCACCGCGTGGTGCTGCACCAGCGCATCCACCAGCTCGAACAGCACGAAGGTCTGTGCCGGCCACAGCGCGGGGTCGGGCTTCGCGCTGCGGGTGTCGGCGATCTGCGTGTCGCTCAGGCCCATGCGTCGGGCGATGGTGCCCACGTGCAGCTGCCACTCGTAGTGGTTCCTCCAGGCCACGCAGGTGCGCAGGATCAGCGCCTCGCGCAGTGCCGCGGGCAGTGCGCGGCGGTCCAGCAGGCCGGTGGGGCCGAGCAGGCCGGTGTCGACCAGGTGGTTGAAGAGCGCCTCGTTGCGCGCCACGGCGCGGAACAGCACCGGCGGCGTCATGCCGGGCGGCAGCAGCTTCGCGAAGCGGCCGGCCAGCGCGGCGGAGTAGGGGGCCGGGACGGGGGCGATGCGGTTCACAGGCGGGCTCCAGCGCTACAAAAAAGGTAGCGCACGGCGGATGCTACAGTAAACGTAGCATGACGTCCGCCAGACCTGCCTCCAAGCCCGCTGCCAAGCCCGCTGCCAAGCCGGCTGCCAAGCCGGCTGCCAAACCCGCCCCCGAACCCGCCACCCATCCCGCCACCCATCCCGCCACCCATCCCGCCACCAGGCCCTCGGCGAAGACCTTGCCGCGGGCGCAGCAGCGCGCCAAGGAAGCGATCAACGCCGCGCTGGAACTGTTCAATCGCCGCTGGGTGCTGCGCGTGCTGTGGGAGCTGCGCCTCGAGCCGATGAGCTTCCGTGCGCTGCAGTCGGCCTGCGGCGACCTCTCGCCCACCGTGCTGAACCAGCGCCTGGCCGAGCTGCGCGAGGCCGCGCTGGTCGAGGCCGGCGAGGCCGGCTACGCGCTGACGCCGCTGGGCCGGGAGCTGATCGTGGCCTTCCGGCCGCTGACGGACTGGGCCGTGCGCTGGCAGGGGCAACGGCGCTGATTCATTCAGCGGCCGCTACACTGCGCCGCTTCGATGAATCCCGACGCGCACCTCCTCTGGCGCCGCCCGCGCTGGGCGCTGGCCATGCTGCTGGCCTGCTTGGGAACGCTGGGTCCCTTCGCGATCGACACCTACCTGCCCGCGTTCCAGGGCATGGCCGCATCGCTCGGCGCCACGCCGGCGCAGATGCAGCAGACGCTGTCTGCCTACCTGTTCGGCTTCGCGCTGATGAACCTGTTCCACGGCGCGCTGTCCGACGCCGTGGGCCGCCGGCCGGTGGTGCTGGGCGGGCTGCTGGTGTTCACGCTGGCGTCGCTGGGCTGCGCGCTGTCGCAGTCGATCGGCGCGCTGGTGGCCTTCCGCGCGCTGCAAGGCATGTCCGCCGGCGCCGGCGTGGTGGTGTCGCGCGCCATCATCCGCGACATGTTCGCGCCGGCCGATGCGCAGCGCGTGATGTCGCAGGTCACGATCTATTTCGGCGTCGCGCCCGCCGTCGCGCCGGTGGTCGGCGGCTTCCTGTTCGTGCACGCCGGCTGGCACGCGATCTTCTGGTTCCTCACCGGCATCGGCGTGCTGCTGCTGGCCATCAACCTGCGCTGGCTGCCCGAGACGCTGCACCTCAGCCAGCGCCAGTCCTTCATGCCCGGGCCGCTGCTGCGCGGCTATGCGCGGCTGATCGGCAATCCGCGCTTCGTCGCGCTGGCCTTCGCCAGCGGCGTGCCCTTCAACGGCATGTTCCTGTACGTGCTGTCGGCCCCCGAGTGGCTGGGCACGCACCTGCAGATGGGGCCGACGCAGTTCTTCTGGTTCTTCGGCCTGACCATCAGCGGCATCATGTCCGGCGCCTACGTCTCCGGCCGGGTCGCCGGCAGGCTGCCGCCGCGGCGGCAGATCCGCTTCGGTTTCGCGGTGATGGTGACCGTCTCGCTGATCAACATCACGCTGAACCTGGCACTGCCGCCGCATCCGGCCTGGGCGCTGCCGCCGGTGGCCATCTTCGCGTTCGGCTGGGCGCTCACCGCGCCGGTGGTCACGCTGATGCTGCTGGACCTGGTGCCGGAGCGGCGCGGCATGGCGGCTTCGCTTCAGGCCTGCGTCGGCAGCGTGGCCAACGGCCTGGTCGCGGGCGTCCTCGCGCCGCTCGTGATGCATTCCACGGTCGCGCTGGCGCTCGCGTCCTTCGGGCTGATGAGCGTCGGGCTCGTGGCCTGGGTCTGGGTGCGGCGGCGCACCGTCTGACGCGGGGGGTGAACTCAAGCGCCGCGGCCGGCGGCCGATAGATCCGGGAGAGCAGGGTCCCCGCGCCATCGCGGCGCAGCCCCGTCGCCACCCGATTCCGCCGCCCTTCGCGGGGCGGCCTGCCGCCCATGTCCGCTTCGTCCCATCCCGTTCTGCGCCGCACCGCCTTCGCCGGCCTGCTGGCCGTGCTGGCCCAGGCCCTGCCCTTGCAGGCTTCCGAGCACCTGGGGCACGTCGCGCCGCGCGTGGCGCCGCAGCGCGAGCACAAGGCGCCGATCCCGCGCGGTGTTCCGGCCAAGGCGCCAGCCGCGGAGCCGTCACGCGACCCGATGGACGTGCTGCGCGAGCGCCTGGCCGAGAAGCTCGGTGCCGCCAAGGCGCCGCAGTCGCCGTCGCCATACGTGATGCAGGTCACGACCCGGGCCGAGTCCGGCGAGAGCCCGGCCGCCGCCGTGGTGGCGCCCAAGACCGCGCGCAAGGCGGCGCCGGCCGGCGAGGGTCCGTCGCATGAGCTGGTGAACAAGCTGCGCGCCGAAAAGGCCGCCGCCCGCATGCCGGACGGCCATTCGCCGCACTGGAGCTACGACGGCGCCGGCGGCCCCGAGGCCTGGGCGCGGCTGAACCCGGAATTCGCGAAGTGCGGCACCGGCCAGCGCCAGAGCCCGATCGACATCCGCGGCGGCATCAAGGTCGACCTGGACCCGGTGCAGTTCGACTACAGGCCGACCGGCTTCGGCGTGATCGACAACGGCCACACCGTGCAGGTCAACGTCGGCAGCGGCAATGCCATCGAGGTGCATGGACGGCGCTACGACCTGGTGCAGTTCCACTTCCACCGCCCGTCGGAGGAGCGCATCGACGGGCGCCAGTTCGACATGGTGGCGCACCTGGTGCACAAGGACCCCGAAGGGCGGCTCGCCGTCGTCGCCGTGCTGCTGGAGCGCGGCAGCGCGCACGCGGTGGTGCAGCAGGTGTGGAACAACCTGCCGCTGGAAAAGGGCGAGCAGCTCGACGCGCGGATGCCGATCGACCTCAGTGCGCTGCTGCCGGCCGACAAGCGCTACTACACCTACATGGGCTCCCTCACCACGCCGCCCTGCAGCGAAGGCGTGCTGTGGATGGTGATGCAGCAGCCGGTGACGATCTCGCAGCAGCAGATCAACATCTTCGCGCGGCTGTACCCGATGAATGCGCGGCCGATCCAGTCGGCGGCCGGGCGCCTCATCAAGCAGTCGAACTGAGGTCGCGGCCGGGATTGACGCGGGCCGGCGGCCGGCTCGGCGGCGGGGCGCGGCGGAAGCGGCGTTCGCAGGCGTCATGGCCGCGCAGGCGTCGTAGCCGTGTCGTAGTCGTGTCGTAGTCGTGTCGTAGCCGCAGCCGCAGCCGCAGCCGCAGCCGCAGCCGCAGCCGCAGCCGGCGATGCGCCGAGCCTTTGTGCCCAGCCCGTCAGTCCGTCTCCCCCGCGCCATCGCCGAGTTGCGCGTCGACGTGGCGCAGCAGCCGCACGAGCTCGGCGCGCTCGGCCGCGTCCAGGCCCCGGACGGCCGCCTGAGCCAGGTGCCGGTGCTGCTGCTGCAGCTCGCGCTGGACTGCGGCGCCGGCGGCGCTGAGCTGCAGCGGCTGGCTGCGCCGGTCGGCGCCTGGCGGCGCGTGCTCGAGCACGCCGATCTCCAGCAGCCGCTTCACCAGCCGCGCCAGCTGCGCCTTGTCGCGGCCGCTGTGCTCGGCCAGCGCGCTCAGCGTGCTGCCCGGGTGGCGCGCGAAGAAGCCGAGCACCTTGCTCTCCATGTGCGTGATCGCCTCGGGCCGGTCGCGCAGGCCCTGGTATTGCCGCGTTCGGAAGCGGTGCATGACCCGGTGCACGAGATCCACCACCTCGTCGGCCGCGGTGCTGCCCGCGGCGGGCCGCGATTTAGTTGACATTGTCCATCATTGACGGCAGTATGGAGGACATTGTCAACCATTTCCGAGGCCGATCGATGAGTGATTTCCATGCGGCGCCACGCGTGCAGCGCATCCGCCACGAGCTGCGCCGGCGCCAGCTGCAGGTGCGGCGCGTCGAAGACCTGAGCCCGGGCATGCGCCGCGTCACGCTGGCCGGCGCCGAGCTGGAGGGCTTCGTCAGCGCCTCCTTCGACGACCACGTCAAGCTGATGTTCGATGCCGGAGACGGCGAGCGGCCGGCCGTCGCGCGCGACTACACGCCGCGCCGCCACGACGCCGCATCGGGTGAACTGGACATCGAATTCGCGCTGCATGGCGACGGACCCGCCGCCGCCTGGGCCGCGCAGGCGGCGCCGGGCCAGCCCTTGACGGTCGCCGGTCCGCGCGGCTCCTTCGTCATCGCGCCCGACCACGCGTGGCACCTGCTGGCGGGCGACGCGAGCGCGCTGCCGGCGATCGCACGGCGCCTCGAGGAGCTGCCAGCCGGCGCCCGCGCCATCGTGCTGCTGGCGGTGGCGCCCGCCGATCGCCGGCCCTTGCCGGGCGCGGCCGACGTGGCCTTGCAGTGGGTCGACGGCGACGCGGCGCTGGTGGCCGCGGTGCGCGCGCTGGCGCTGCCGGCGGGGGAGGGCTACGCCTGGTGCGCCGGCGAAGCCGCCGCCATGGCCGAGGTCCGGCGCGTCCTAGTGCAGGAGCGCGGCCACCCGGCGCGGGCAATCCGCGCCGCGGCCTACTGGAAACGCGGGGCGCGGGCGCATCACGAGCACCTGGAGGCCTGAAGCCGCCTTGCCTGCCGCCATCGGCGGCCCCATCGGCGCCCCGTCCCGCCGCCCAGGGGCTTGCTCCTCCCCACTTTGCCCCACACTGCCGGCGGCGCCCCACATCCCCCCACCAGTGGACAAGCTCACCCGCCGAGCCACCCTGGGATGCTCAGGGATTGCTTTCACTCACGCGTCTAAGTCCTTATTTCTCAAGTCTTTTTCAAAGTTGCCCACAACTTGCGCATCCGTTACTAAGTCTTTGATTTCATTGATTATTTTTAGCGGCTTTCGTTGAATTTCGCAGTTTCCTCCGCTAAAGTGTCATCCAGTGGGTGATGGTGGGGAATCGTGGCGGAGTTTGTGTTTCAGGGTACGTCGGCGCTGACGCTGGACGGCAAGGGGCGTGTCAACGTCCCGGCCCGCCACCGCGACGCGCTGATGGCCTCCACGAACGGCCAGCTCACGCTCACCAAACACCCAGTCGGCTGCCTCCTGGTCTTCCCCCGACCCGCCTGGGAGCAGTTCCGCGACAAGCTGCTGGCGCTGCCGATGTCGGCCGACGGTTGGCGGCGCATCTTCATCGGCAGTGCCGTGGACGTCGACATCGACTCCGCCGGCCGATTGCACGTCTCCCCTGAACTGCGCGCCGCCGCAGCCCTCACCAAGGACGTGCTGCTGCTGGGCATGGGCCAGCGGCTCGAGCTGTGGGACACGGCGCGCCACGCCGCCCACGAGGCGCAGACGATGGCCGGCGAGATGCCCGACGCCATCAAGGACTTCGTCTTCTGATGCTGCCCGACCCCACATGGCAGCACACCACCGTCCTCCTGGCCGAAGCGATCGACGCGATCGCCACCCGACCGGACGGCGTGTACGTCGACGGCACCTTCGGCCGCGGCGGCCATTCGCGCGCGCTGCTGTCGCGGCTGTCCCCGGCCGCGAAGCTGGTGGTGTTCGACAAGGACCCCGAAGCCATCGCCGTGGCGCGCGAACTGGCCGCGGCCGATGCACGCGTGCTGCCGGTGCACGACAGCTTCGCATCGATGCCGCAGGCGCTGGCGGCACTGGGCATCGCGCCGGTACACGGCGTGCTGCTGGACCTGGGCGTCAGCTCGCCGCAGATCGACAACCCGGCGCGCGGTTTCAGCTTCCGCTTCGAGGCGCCGCTGGACATGCGCATGGACACGACCCGCGGCGAGACGGCCGCGGACTTCCTGGCGCGCGCCGATGAGCGGCAGATTGCAGAGGTGATCCGTGAATACGGCGAAGAACGGTTTGCTGTTCAGATTGCAAAGGCGCTTGTTGCTCGCCGGGCAGGCGGGAGTCCTGTTCGAACCACGCGGGAGCTTTCCGAAGTCGTGGCTCGTGCGGTCAAAACCCGCGAACCGGGCCAGGACCCTGCAACGCGCACATTTCAAGCTCTTCGGATTCTCGTCAACGCTGAGCTCGAGGATCTCGGGCAGGCCCTAGACGCGACGCTCGATCTGCTGGCACCCGAAGGACGCCTGGCCGTGATCAGCTTCCACTCGCTCGAAGACCGCATCGTCAAGACCTTCATCGCGCGCGAAAGCCGCGAAGTGGTGGACCGGCGCGCGCCCTTCGCGCCGCCCAAGGCCATGCGGCTGAAGGCGCTGGGGCGCATCAAGCCGAGCGCGGAAGAGGTGGCGGCGAATCCACGCGCCCGCTCCGCGATCCTGCGGGTGGCTGAACGAACCGACGCGCCTGCCGGTGCGCGCAGGAGTTGAGGCCATGTCCAGGCTCAATCTCCTGTTGCTGCTGGTGTTGATCGTCAGCAGCCTGTTCCTGGTTCGCAGCGCCTACGACGCACGGCGGCTCTTCGCCGAAATCCACAAGGCCGAAGTGGAAGCGATGCGGCTGGATGGTGAATACAAGCGCCTGGAGGCCGAGCGCCAGGCCCAGGCCACCAGCCTGCGCGTGGAGCGCACCGCGCGCGAGAAGCTGCAGATGCGCACCGTGACGCCGGCGGTGACGATGTACGTCGCCGATCCCGCGGGCGCCGCCAGCCCCTCGGCCGCCCTGGGCCGGGTCGCCGATGGCCACGCCGGCTTCGACACCACGCTGCCCGCCGCTTCCGCCGCGGTCTTCACGCCCTCGACCGGCGCTTCCGGAGCGTCCCGATGAAGAAGCTGTTCCAGCCCACGCGCGCCCGCAGCGCCCGCGGCGTGAACTACGCCACCAGCCCGCTGCTCGCCTCGAAGACCCCCAACTGGCGCAGCCGCTTCATCGTCGCGCTGGTGGGCCTGAGCTTTGCCGGGCTGCTCGGCCGTGCCGCCTACGTCCAGATCGTCAATGCCGAGTTTTTCCAGAAGCAGGGCGAGAAGCGCTACGCCCACACGCTCGAGGTGCCGGCCAGCCGCGGCCGCATCCTCGACCGCAACGGCCTGCTGCTGGCCAGCAGCGTGCCCGCGCCCAGCGTGTGGGCGATCCCGAAGGACTTCGAGGCCACCACCGAGCAGCGCCGCAAGCTGCTGAAGCTGCTGGGCATGGACGCGAAGGAGTTCGACGCGCGACTGGCCTCGGGCAGCGCGAACTTCGCCTGGATCAAGCGCCAGGTCGACGTCGACACCTGGACGCAGATCAAGGCCATCGGGGTCAAGGGCCTCTACGAATCGCGGGAGTACCGGCGCCGCTACCCGGAAGGCGAGTCGGCCGCGCACGTGGTGGGCTTCACGAACATCGAGGACCGTGGCCAGGAAGGCATCGAGCTGGCCTTCCAGCGCGAGTTGCAGGGCCACCGCGGCTCGCGCGAGGTCGTCAAGGACCGCCTGGGGCGGGTGGTGGAAGACTTCGGTCCCGGCGTGGAACCGGCCAACGGGCGCGACGTGCAGCTGGCCATCGATTCGAAGGTGCAGTTCTTCGCCTACCAGCGCGTGCGCGATGCCGTGGCCGAGCACAAGGCCAAGGCCGGCAGCGTGGTGGTGCTGGACGTGCAGACCGGCGAGATCCTGGCGCTGGCCAACTACCCCAGCTACGACCCCGGCCAGCGCCAGAAGCTGTCGGGCGAACAGCTGCGCAACCGCGCGCTGACCGACGTCTTCGAGCCCGGCTCGACGATGAAGCCCTTCATCGCCGCACTGGCGCTGGAAACCGGCCGCGTGCGCGTGGACACGCCGCTGAACACCACGCCTGGCAGCCTGCTGGTCAGCGGCATCGCGATCCGCGACGCGCACCCGCACGGCATGCTCACCGTGCAGGAGACGATCCAGAAGTCCAGCAACATCGGCACCGTGCGCATGGCCATGCAGATGCAGCCGCGCGAGATGTGGGAGCTGTTCAGCAACGTCGGCTACGGCCAGAAGCCGCAGATCAATTTCCCTGGCGCCGTCACCGGCCGGCTGCGCCCCTACAAGAGCTGGCGGCCGATCGAGCAGGCCACGATGTCCTATGGCTACGGCCTGTCGGCCTCGCTGCTGCAGATGGCGCGCGCCTACACCGCGTTCGCGAATGATGGCGAGGTGATCCCCGTCAGCATGCTGCGCCAGGAGCAGCGCGCGCCCGGGCTGCGGGTGATGTCGCCCGAGACCGCGCGCGAGGTGCGCAAGATGCTGCAGATGGCCGCCGGCCCCGGCGGCACGGGGCCGCTGGCGCAGACCATCGGCTACTCGGTGGGCGGCAAGAGCGGCACGGCCCACAAGCAGGAGGGCAAGGGCTATGCGTCGAACAAGTACCGCTCGTGGTTCGTCGGCATGGCGCCCATCGACAAGCCCCGGATCATCGTGGCGGTGATGGTGGACGAGCCGAGCAACGGGGTTTACTACGGCGGCTCGGTCGCCGCGCCGGTGTTCAGCCAGGTGGTGCAGCAGACGCTGCGCATGCTGGGCGTACCGCCCGACCTGGACGTGAAACCCCAGGTGGTCGCGAAGGCGCTGCCGCAGGTCCAAGAGAGCTTCTGAACAGGCAGTACGACATGTTGACGAAGCTGAAATCCCCCGGCGCCGCCGCCCGCTGGCTCAGCGAGTGGGTGACCGGCACCCTGCGCACCGACAGCCGCCAGGTGCAGCCCGGCGATGCCTTCATCGCCTGGCCCGGCTATGCCACCGACGGCCGCCAGTACGCGCGCGCCGCGCTGGATGCGGGTGCCTCCACGGTGCTGGTGGAAGACCAGGGCATCGAGGCCTTCGGCTTCGACGCCGACGGCCACCCCGGCTTCATCCACGGCAATGCCCGCATCGGCACGCTGCCTTCGCTGAAGGCGGCCACCGGCGCGATCGCGGCGCAGTTCTACGGCGAGCCGTCGCAGCAGCTGGACGTGGTGGCCGTGACCGGCACCAACGGCAAGAGTTCCACCGCGTGGTGGACCGCGCAGGCGCTGTCCCTGCTGGGCAGGCGCTGCGGCGTGGTGGGCACGCTGGGGCTGGGCGAGCCGCCGCTGCGCGGATCGGCGGGGTCGGTGAAGTTCACCGGGCTGACCACGCCCGACCCGGTGCTGCTGCAGCAGGGTTTCCGCCGCATGGCCGATGACCGCTTCGCCGCCTGCGCGATCGAGGCCTCGTCGATCGGCCTGGCCGAGCACCGACTGGCCGGTACGCGCATCCGCGTCGCGCAGTTCACCAACTTCACCCGCGACCACCTGGACTACCACGGCGACATGAACGCCTACTGGGCCGTCAAGCGGGGCCTGTTCGACTGGCCCGGCCTGCAGGCGGCGGTGATCAACGTCGACGACGAGAAAGGCGCCGCGCTGGCGGCCGAACTGGCCGGCGGCGCGCTGGAGGTGTGGGCCTGCTCGGTGAACGGCCCGGCACGCCTGGCCGCGCAGAACCTGCGTTATGAGGATGGTGGCCTGGCCTTCGAACTGGCCGAAGGCAGCGACACCGTGGCCGTGCGCAGCACGTTGATCGGCGACTACAACGCCAGCAACCTGGTCGGCGTGATCGGCGCCCTGCGCGCGCTGGGCGTGCCGCTGGCCGATGCCGCCGGCTGCGTGCCGGACCTGACGCCGGTGCCCGGGCGCATGCAGCGCGTGACGGCGGACACCGCCGGCCAGCCCGAGGTGGTCGTCGACTACGCCCACACCCCCGATGCGCTGGACAAGGCCGTGGCCGCGCTGCGCCCGCTGGCCCAGGCCCGCGGCGGCAAGCTGTGGTGCGTGTTCGGCTGCGGCGGCAACCGCGACGCAACCAAGCGCCCGCTGATGGGTGGCATCGCCAGGCGCCTGGCCGACCACGTGGTCGTCACCAGCGACAACCCGCGCCACGAGGACCCGGCGCAGATCCTGGCGCAGATCCTCGCCGGCATCGACGTCCGCGACGGGGTGGACGTGATCGAGGACCGCCGTGCCGCCATCGGCCACGCGGTGAAGAACGCCGATGCGTGCGACGTGGTGCTGGTCGCGGGCAAGGGGCATGAGGACTACCAGGAGATCGCGGGCGTGAAGCACCCGTTTTTGGACGCGCAGGTTGCTGCGGAAGCCTTGCAGCAGCGGGGCAAGGCAGGCGGCCTGCAAGGCCGGCCGACGTACCCGTCCGACGAGGGGCAGGCATGACTGCGATGACGACGCTTGCCGAAGCACACGCGTTGATCCCCGGATCGACGCTGGTCGGCGATCCCGCGACCGCCATCGAGCGCGTGCACAGCGACACCCGCTCGCTGCGCGCCGGTGACCTGTTCGTCGCGCTGAAGGGCGAGCGCTTCGACGCGCACGATTTCCTGCCGCAGGCCAAGGCGGCCGGCGCCGCGGCGGCCATCGCCGAACGCGGCATCGCCGAGGCCGGCCTGCCCGGGCTGCTGGTGCCCGACGCGCTGGCCGCGCTGCAGCAGCTGGCCGCCGGCTGGCGCGCCAAGTTCAGCCTGCCGCTGATCGCCGTGGCCGGCAGCAACGGCAAGACCACGGTGACGCAGATGATCGCGAGCATCCTGCGCGCCTGGCGCGGCGAAGCCGCCTTCGCCACCACCGGCAACCTCAACAACCACATCGGCGTGCCGCTGACGCTGCTGCGCCTGAAGCCCGAGCATGCGGTGGGCGTGGTCGAGCTGGGCATGAACCACCCGGGCGAGATCGCGGTGCTGGCCGGCATTGCGCAGGCCACCGTTGCCATCGTCAACAACGCGCAGCGCGAGCACCAGGAGTTCATGCAGAGCGTGGAAGCGGTGGCGCGCGAGAACGGCGGCGTGATCGAGGCCTTGCCGCCGAATGGCGTGGCCGTGTTCCCGGCCGACGACGAGCAGGCCGGCGTCTGGCGCGAGCAGGCCGGCACGCGCCCGGTGCTGACCTTCGGCTTGAGCGGCCCGGCCGACGTCAGCGACGAGGCGATCTGGGTCGACGACCACTGGGTGTTGCGGGTGGCGACGCCCGCCGGCCGCGCCGAGTTCCTGCTTCACGCCGCCGGCCAGCACAACGTGCGCAATGCGCTCGCCGCCACGGCGGCGGCGCTGGCCGCCGGCGTGCCGCTGGCGGCGGTGATGCAGGGCCTGGAGGCTTTCCGGCCGGTGTCGGGCCGTTCGCAGGTCAGCCGCCTCCAGCGCGCGGGACGCACGGTGACGCTGGTCAACGACAGCTACAACGCCAATCCCGATTCGGTGCGGGCAGCGATCGCGATGCTGGCCTCGCTGCCCGGGCCGCACTGGCTGCTGCTGGGCGACATGGGCGAGGTGGGCGACCAGGGCCCGGCCTTCCATGCCGAGGTCGGTGCCTTCGCGCGCGAGCAGGGCATCCTGGATTTCTGGTGCGCCGGCACGCTGATGGCGCATGCCGCTTCCGCCTACGGCCCGCGGGCGCGCCACTTCGACAGCGTGGAGGCGCTGCTCGCTTCGCTGCACCAGGGCCCGGCTGACGCCGGCGCGGTGCTGGTCAAGGGCTCGCGCTTCATGGCGATGGAGCGCGTGGTGCAGGCGCTGCAGGCCGAGTCCGCCGCGCAGGCCGCCGCATCGGCCGCACGAGGAGGTCACTGACATGCTGCTCACGCTGTCGCAGTGGCTGCTGAACATGAACCCCGACTGGGGTTTCCTGCGCGTCTTCCAGTACCTGACCTTCCGCGCGGTGATGTCGGCGATGACCGCGCTGCTGATCGGCCTGTCCTTCGGACCCTGGGTGATCCGCAAGCTCACCGAGCTGAAGATCGGCCAGCCGATCCGCGCCTATGGTGTCGAGTCGCACATCAAGAAGGGCGGCACGCCGACGATGGGCGGCGTGCTGATCCTGATCGGCATCGGCGTGGCCACCCTGCTGTGGTTCGACTGGTCGAACCGCTTCGTGTGGGTGGTGATGCTGGTCACCTTCGGCTTCGGCGCGGTGGGCTGGATGGACGACTGGCGCAAGGTGGTGCAGAAGAACCCCGAGGGCATGAGCTCGAAGGAGAAGTTCTTCTGGCAATCGCTGATCGGCCTGGTGGCCTCGGTCTACCTGGCCTTCAGCGTGTCCGAGACGACCAACCTGCGCGTGCTGGAACTCTTCATCCGCTGGGTGCAAAGCGGCTTCTCGAACGAGCTGCCGCCCAAGGCCGACCTGATGCTGCCCTTCTTCAAGACGGTGAGCTATCCGCTCGGCGTCTTCGGCTTCATCGCGCTAACTTACTTTGTGATCGTCGGTGCCAGCAATGCGGTGAACTTCACCGACGGGCTGGACGGCCTGGCCATCATGCCGGTGGTGCTGGTCGGCTCGGCACTGGGCATCTTCGCGTACATCGTCGGCAACGCGAACTACAGCAAGTACCTGCTGTTCCCGTACATCCCCGGCGCGGGCGAGCTGCTGATCTTCTGCGGCGCGATGGCCGGCGCCGGCCTGGCCTTCCTGTGGTTCAACGCGCACCCGGCCCAGGTGTTCATGGGCGACGTCGGCGCGCTGGCGCTGGGCGGCGCGCTCGGCACGATCGCGGTCATCACGCGCCAGGAGATCGTGCTCGGGATCATGGGCTTCGTCTTCGTGGTCGAGGTGCTGTCGGTGATGCTGCAGGTCAGCTGGTTCAAGTACACGAAGAAGAAGACCGGCACCGGCCGCCGCATCTTCAAGATGGCGCCGCTGCACCACCACTTCGAGAAGTCGGGCTGGACCGAGACGCAGGTGGTGATCCGGTTCTGGATCATCACGATGCTGTTGTGCCTGGTGGGCCTGGCGAGCCTGAAACTCCGATGAAGCACTTGAAGGACCTGCCGGTGCTGGTGCTCGGGCTCGGGGAGTCCGGGCTCGCGATGGCGCGCTGGTGCGCGCGCCACGGCGCGGGCGTCACCGTCTGGGATTCCCGCGAGGCGCCGCCGCAACTCGCCACGCTGCGGGCGGAATTGCCGGCCGCGCGATTCTTCAGCGGCGCGCTCGGTGCCGAGCACCTGGCTGGCGTGAAGCTGGTGCTCAAAAGCCCCGGCCTGGCGCCTGCCGATGGCCGCGTCGTTTCGCTGTTGGGTGAGGCGCGGCAGACCGGCATCGCCATCAGCGGCGAGCTGGACCTGTTCGCCCGCGCGCTGGCCGACCTGAAGGCCGAGCGCGGCTATGCGCCCAAGGTGCTGGCCATCACCGGCACCAACGGCAAGACCACCACCACGTCGATGACCGCGCTGCTGGTCGAGCGCACCGGCAGGCGGGTGGCGATGGCCGGCAACATCGGCCCGACCATGCTGGACACGCTGGCTGCGGCGCTCGACCTGGAGCCGGCGCCGCCCACCGAGCCGGACGCGGCACCGCCCGCGCCGGCCGAGGCCGATCCGGCGGAGCAGGCCGAGCAGGGCGGCGACGCGCCGGCGCCGGCGCCCGAACCCGTGCCGACGGATGCGCCCCAGCCCACCGAGCCGCAGGAGCCCGAGGAGCCTCCCCGGCCCGAGGCTGCCGGCGCTGCCGCGGAGGCTGGCGACGCCGCCGAAGCCAGCGAGCCCGCCGATCCCGCCGATCCCGCGGAAGCAGCCGAAGCCCCCGCCCCGGCCGACGACGAAGCCCCGCTGCAGCTGGCGCCGCCGCCGCCTGCCGCGCCGGTGTTCGAGCACCTGCCCGAGGTCTGGGTGCTGGAGCTGTCCAGCTTCCAGCTCGATGGCGTGCAGGGCTTCGAGCCCAGCGCCGCCACCGTGCTGAACGTGACGCAGGACCACCTGGACTGGCACGGCACGATGCCTGCCTACGCCGCGGCCAAGGCCCGCATCTTCGGCACCACGTCCGATCCGAAGACCGTGCTGGTGATCAACCGCGACGACGTGGCGGTGGAAGCCATGATCCCCGCGCCGCAGGTGATCAAAGGCGCGCGCGGCCGGCCGGCGAAGGCCATCCACCGCAAGGTGATGCGCTTCGGCCTCGATGCGCCGCAGCGCCCGGGAGATTTCGGCCTGGTGGTCGAGAACGGCATGGCCTGGCTGGTGCGCGCGATGGAGGCGGATGAAACCATCAAGCGGCGCAAGGGCGAAGAGGAAGAGATCCACCTGCAGCGCCTGATGCCGGCCGACGCCTTGCGCGTGCGCGGCCGCCACAACGCGTCGAATGCGCTGGCGGCGCTGGCGCTGGCCACCGCCATCGGCTGCCCGCTGGCCCCGATGCTGCACGGCCTGCGCGAATACCGCGGCGAGCCGCACCGGGTCGAGCTGGTCGGCACGGTGGACGGCGTCGAGGCCTACGACGACAGCAAGGGCACCAACGTGGGCGCCACCGTCGCGGCGCTGGACGGCCTGGGCGCCGACAAGCATCCTGCCAAGCTGGTCGTCATCCTGGGCGGCGACGGCAAGGGCCAGGACTTCACGCCGCTGGCCGCTCCGATTGCCCGTCAGGCCCGTGCCGTGGCGCTGATCGGCCGCGATGCCGGCGCGATCGAAGCCGCGCTCGCCGACACCGGCGTGCCGATGCAGCGCCTGGACTCGCTGGAAGCGGCGGTCACCTGGTGCTTCGAGCAGGCGCACGAAGGCGACGCGGTGCTGCTGAGCCCGGCCTGCGCCAGCCTGGACATGTTCCGCAACTACGCCCACCGCGCCGAGGTCTTCGTCGCCGCGGTGCGCGAACTGGCGGCGGAACGGGGAGATGCGATGTGAGCCGGGTCGCTGCGATGTTCGGCTTCGACGCGCTGCGCCGCCGCTTTGGCGCGGCCAGGGGCGCGCGCGACGGCGACGTGCCGATCCGCGACTGGTCCGGCGCCGCGGTGGCGGGCCAGCCGCCGCGCATCGCCAACTTCGACCAGACCCTGGTGCTGCTGGTCGCGGGCCTCCTGGCGCTGGGCCTGGTGATGGTCTATTCGGCCAGCGTCGCGCTGCCGGACAACCCCAAGTTCTCGCGCTACTCGCCCACCTATTTCCTGAGCCGGCATGCGCTCTTCATCGCCATTGCGCTGGTCGCGGCGCTGGCGGCGGTGCAGGTGCCGGTCAGCGTGTGGGAGAAGCGCGCGCCGTGGCTCTTCGTCATCGCGCTGCTGCTGCTGGCGGTGGTGCTGCTGCCGCACGTGGGCAAGGGCGTGAACGGTGCGCGGCGCTGGATTCCGCTGGGCATCATGAGCTTCCAGCCCAGCGAACTCGCCAAGCTGGCGATGGCGATGTACGCGGCCAGCTACATGGTGCGCAAGATGGAAGTGAAGGAGCGCTTCTTCCAGGCCATGTGGCCGATGGCGGTGGCGCTGGCGGTGATCGGCGTGCTGCTGCTGGCCGAGCCCGACATGGGCGCCTTCGTCGTCATCGCCGCGATGGCGCTGGGCATCCTGTTCCTCGGCGGCGTCAACGGCCGCATGTTCTTCCTGAGCTTCGCGGTGCTGATGGGCGCCTTCGCGCTGATGATCGCCTCCAGCCCCTGGCGGCGCGAACGCATCTTCGCCTTCCTGAACCCGTGGGACCCGGCCTATTCGCAGGGCAAGGGCTACCAGCTCACGCATTCGCTGATCGCCTTCGGCCGCGGCGAGCTGACCGGCCAGGGCCTGGGCGGCAGCGTCGAGAAGCTGCACTACCTGCCCGAGGCGCACACCGATTTCCTGATGGCCGTGGTCGGCGAGGAACTCGGCTTCATCGGCGTGGCGCTGGTCATCGTCGCCTTCTTCTGGCTGACGCGCCGCATCTTCGTCATCGGCCGCCAGGCCGTGCTGCTGGACCGCGTGTTCGCCGGCCTGATGGTGCAGGGCATCGGCGTGTGGTTCGGTGGCCAGGCGCTGATCAACCTGGGCGTGAACCTCGGCGCGCTGCCCACCAAGGGGCTGACCTTGCCGCTGATGAGCTATGGCGGCTCGGCGATCCTGATGAACCTGATTGCGCTTGCGATTGTGGTGAGAGTCGACATTGAGAACAGACAGCTGATGCGCGGGGGGCGAGCGTGATGCCCCATCTCGTCATCATGGCGGCCGGTACCGGTGGCCACATCATTCCCGGCCTCGCGGTCGCGCGCGAGGTGCAGCAGCGCGGCTGGACCGTCAGCTGGCTGGGCACCCGCACCGGCATGGAAAACCGCCTGGTTCCGCCGGCGCGGATCCCGCTGGACACCATCGCGTTCTCCGGCCTGCGCGGCAAGGGCCTGCTGCACACGATGACCGGTGGCCTGCGCCTCTTGAAGGCCTTCTGGGACTGCTTCGGCCTGCTGCGCCGGCGCCGCGCCGATGCGGTGCTGGGCATGGGCGGCTACGTCTGTTTCCCCGGCGGGCTGATGGCCTCGCTGCTCAGCAAGCCGCTGATGCTGGTGAATGCCGACGCCGCGCTGCTGCTGTCGAACAAGTCGCTGCTGCCGGTGGCCGACCGGGTGGCCTTCGGCTTCGACGGGCCGGCCGCGAAGGTGAAGAACGGCCTCGTCACCGGCAACCCGGTGCGCACCGAGATCGAAAGCATGGCTGCTCCGGGTGACCGTTATGCGGGCCGCAGCGGTCCGCTGCGGCTGCTGGTCGTCGGCGGCAGCCTGGGCGCCAAGGTGCTGAACGAGACGCTGCCCGCCGCGCTGGCGCTGATGCCCGCGGACGTGCGGCCGCAGGTCACGCACCAGACCGGCACCGCGAACCACGAGAGCGTGGTGGCGGCCTATGCCGCCGCCGGCGTCGCGGCCGAGGTCGTCCCCTTCATCGACGACATGGCCGCGCGCCTGGCCGCCTGCGACCTGATCGTCTGCCGCGCCGGCGCGGTCACGGTCAGCGAGCTGTGCGCCGCCGGCGTGCCCAGCATCCTGGTGCCGCTGATCGTCAGCACCACCTCGCACCAGCGAGACAACGCCGAGCACATGGCGGCTCACGGCGCGGCCATCCACCAGCCGCAGGCGCAACTGACGCCGCAGGCCCTGGCCGGGCGGTTGCAATCGCTGGACCGGGCGCAATTGCTGCGCATGGCCGAATCGGCGCGTGCATTGGCCAGGCCGCAGGCGGCGGCACGCGTGGCCGATGAACTCGACGCCTTGGTGAAGAGGGCCGGCCGATGAAACACGCGATCCGTCATATTCACTTTGTCGGCATCGGCGGCGCCGGCATGAGCGGCATCGCCGAGATCCTGCACAACCTGGGCTACACCGTCTCGGGCAGCGACCTGTCGGACAGCGCGACCGCGCGCCGTCTCGCCAGCCTTGGCTTGCGCGTCGCCATCGGCCACGATGCGGCCAACATCGAAGGCGCGAATGCGGTCGTGACCAGCACCGCGGTGAAGAGCGACAACCCCGAGGTGATCGCCGCCCGCGCCAAGCGCATTCCGGTGGTGCCGCGCGCAGTGATGCTGGCCGAATTGATGCGGCTGAAGCAGGGCATCGCCATTGCCGGCACGCATGGCAAGACGACCACCACCTCGCTGGTCACGAGCGTGCTGGCCGAGGCCGGCGTCGACCCCACCTTCGTGATCGGCGGCAAGCTCAATGCGGCCGGCGCCAATTCGCGCCTGGGCTCGGGCGACTACATCGTGGTCGAGGCCGACGAGAGCGATGCGTCCTTCCTGAACCTCAGTCCCGTGCTCAGCGTCGTCACCAACATCGACGCCGACCACATGGACACCTACGGCCACGACTTCGCGAAGCTGAAAGCGGCTTTCGTCGATTTCCTGCACCGCATGCCGTTCTACGGCTCGGCCATCGTCTGCACCGACGACCCCGGCGTGCGCTCCATCGTGCCGATGGTCTCGCGCCCGGTGATCGGCTATGGCTTCAGCGACGACGCGCAGGTGCGCGCGGTGGACGTGCAGGCGCTGGAAGGCGGCCAGATGCGATTCACCTGCCAGCGCCGCGACGCCGAGAGCACGCTGCCCGACCTGGACGTGGTGCTGAACCTGCCCGGCCGCCACAACGTGCTGAATGCGCTGGCAACCATTGCCGTGGCCACGGAACTGCAGTTGCCGGATGCGCCGATCGTCAAGGCCTTGGCCGAATTCAATGGCGTCGGTCGCCGCTTCCAGCGTTATGGCGACTGGCCCGCCGCCGACGGCTCGGGCACCTTCACGCTGATCGACGACTACGGCCACCACCCGGTCGAAATGGCTGCGGTGATCGCCGCCGCGCGCGGCGCCTTTCCCGGCCGCCGGCTGGTACTGGCCTTCCAGCCGCACCGCTACACGCGCACGCGCGATTGCTTCGAGGATTTCGTGAAGGTCATGGGCACGGCCGACGCGGTGCTGCTGACCGAGGTCTATGCCGCGGGCGAGGCGCCGATCGTCGCCGCCGACGGCCGGGCATTGGCGCGTGCGGTGCGGGTGGCGGGCCACGTTGATCCGGTGTTCGTGGACGACGTGGCGCAATTGCCCGAGACCATTGCCGCCCAGGCCAAAGCCGGTGACGTGGTGATCGCGATGGGTGCCGGATCGATCGGCGGCGTGCCCGCCAAGGTCGTCGAACTGATGCAGCAAAGGAGGCCGGCATGACCACGGCCATCGACGTGAAGGCGCTCGGCAAGTGCGCCGTTCTGATGGGCGGCGACAGCGCCGAGCGCGAGGTGTCGCTGATGTCCGGCTCGGGCGTGCTGCACGCGCTGCGCTCGCAAGGGGTGGATGCCTATGCCTTCGACCCCTCGACCCGCGACCTCGTCGAGTTGAAGCGCGAGGGCTTCGCCCGCGTCTTCATCGCGCTGCACGGCCGCCATGGTGAGGACGGCAGCGTCCAGGGTGCGCTGGAACTGCTGGGCCTGCCCTACACCGGCTCCGGCGTGATGGCCTCGGCCATCTGCATGGACAAGACCATGACCAAGCGCGTCTTCGTGGCCGAGGGCCTGCCGACGCCGCGCTGGGCCTGGCTGGGCGCCAGCGACCAATCGCGCGAGCGCATTCGCACCGTGCCGGACGACCTGGGCCTGCCGCTGGTCGTGAAGCCCCCGCGCGAGGGCTCGTCGATCGGCATCACCAAGGTCGCCGGCTATTCGGACATGGCCGAAGCGGTGAAGCTGGCAGCGCTTTACGACCCCGACGTGCTGTGCGAGGAATTCATCGAGGGCGAGGAAGTAACGTGCCCCGTCCTCGGCCAGGGCATCAGCGCGCAGGCGCTGCCGGTGATCCGCATCGTCGCGCCCGAGGGCAAGTACGACTACCAGAACAAATACTTCACGGACGACACTCGCTATCTGTGTCCGAGCGGCCTTCCGGAGAGCGAAGAACGTGAGATACAGCGCATCGTCGTCGCGGCCTACCGGGCCCTCGGCTGCCGCGGTTGGGGGCGGGCCGATCTGATGATCCGCGCCAGCGACCGCAAGCCCTTCCTGCTGGAGATGAACACCTCTCCAGGCATGACCGGCCACTCGCTGGTGCCGATGTCGGCCAAAGCCGCTGGCATCAGCTACGAGCAGCTGTGCGTGATGCTGCTGGCGAATGCCACGCTGGATTCGCAAGCCGGAAAGGCCCAAGGCTGACGCCATGGCCCGCGCCGCCGCCCCCGCCACCCCGATGCCGCCGGACGTGCGCCTGATGCACGTCACGGCGAGCACCGCCTTCGTCCTCGCCGGCCTGGTGATGGCGGCGGCGGCGGTGCTGTGGCTGGCGCGGCTGCCGGTGTTCGCGCTGAAGAGCATCCGGCTCGAGGGCGAGATCGTGCGCAACAGCGCGTCCACCATCCGCGCCAATGCCACGCCGCAGCTGAAGGGCAATTTCTTCACCCTGGACCTCGACGAAGCGCGCGAAGCCTTCGAATCCGTGCCCTGGGTGCGCCACGCCGTGGTGCGCCGCATCTGGCCGAACCGGCTCGCCGTGCAGCTGGAAGAACACCACGCCGCCGCCCTCTGGGCGCAGGACGACGGCAACGACAGGCTCGTCAACACCGCGGGCGAGGTGTTCGAGGCCAACGTCGGCGACGTCGAGGACGAGGGCCTGCCGCGTTTCAGCGGCCCCGAGGGCAGCGCGCCGCAGATGCTGCAGCTGTACCGGCGGCTGGAGCCGGTGCTGCAGGGGCTGGACGAGGGCGGCATCGAGTCGATGAAGCTGTCCGGCCGCGGCTCCTGGCGCGTGGAGCTGGACGGCGGCGCCACGGTGGAACTGGGCCGCGGCACCGACGACGAGGTGATCACCCGCGCCGGGCGTTTCGTGCGCACGGTGCAGCAGGTGGTGCAGCAGTACCAGCGTCCGCTGCAGTACGCCGACCTGCGCCATCCCGACGGCTACGCCGTGCGCCTCAAGGGCGTCACCACCGTCATGACACCGCCCCCGCCGGCACGCAAGCGATAACTCACGAAAATCATGGCCAAGGAATACAAGGATCTCGTCGTCGGGCTCGACATCGGCACCGCCAAGGTGATGGTGGTGGCGGCCGAAGTGATGCCCGGGGGCGAACTGCGCCTGGCCGGGCTGGGGGTGGCGCCCACGCATGGGCTGAAGCGCGGCGTCGTCGTGAACATCGACGCCACGGTGCAGAGCATCCAGGCCGCCCTGAAAGAGGCCGAGATGATGGCCGCCTGCAAGATCGAGAAGGTCTACACCGGCATCACCGGCAGCCACATCCGTGGCCAGAACTCCACCGGCATGGTCATCGTGCGCGACAACCGCGAGGTGACCACGGTCGATGTCAACCGCGTGGTCGAGACCGCCAAGGCCATCAACATCCCGAACGACCAGCGCCTGCTGCTGGTCGAGCCGCAGGAATTCATCATCGACGGCCACGAGGTGAAGGAGCCGATCGGCATGAGCGGCAGCCGGCTCGAGGTGAAGGTGCACATCGTGACCGGCGCGCAGAGCGCGGCCGAGAACATCCTGAAGTGCGTGCGCCGCTGCGGGCTGGAGGTGGAACGCCTGGTGCTGAACCCCAGCGCTTCCGCCGCCGCGGTGCTGACGGAAGACGAGAAAGACCTGGGCGTGGCCGTGGTCGACATCGGTGCCGGAACGACCGACGTGTCCATCTACACCGACGGCAGCGTGCGCCACACCGCGGTCATTCCCATTGCCGGCGACCTGATCACCAGCGACATCGCGATGGCGCTGCGCACGCCGACGAAAGACGCCGAAGAGATCAAGGTCGAATACGGCGTCGCCAAACAACTGCTGGCCGATCCGAGCGAGAACCTGGAGGTTCCCGGGCTCGGCGACCGCGCCCCGCGCATGCTCAGCCGCCAGGCCCTGTCCGGCGTCATCGAGCCGCGCGTCGAAGAAATCTATTCGCTGGTGCACCAGGTGATCCGCGAGTCCGGCTACGAGGAACTGCTCTCGTCCGGCATCGTGATCACCGGGGGCTCGGCGGTGATGCCCGGCATGGTGGAGCTGGGCGAGGACATCTTCCTCAAACCCGTCCGCAAGGGACTGCCCACCTACAACGGACCGCTGTTCGACATGGTGGCCAACCCGCGATCGGCCACGGTGATGGGCTTGCTGGAGGAAGCCCGCCTGGCCCGTGCGCGTGGACTGAAGGCGGCTGCGCAGGCCGGATCGGTCCAGACCCTCTTCGGGCGCGCCAAGGATTGGTTCCTGGGGAATTTCTAACAGGGATGGTCAACGTCCCGTGCTCTTTAGCTGTTTATTGCAATCAACCGGCAACTGCTTGACGAAAGACTAGGAGGTTTCACATGCCTATCGAGATGATCGAAGAATTCGACCAAGGCACCCGCATCAAGGTGGTGGGCGTGGGAGGCGGCGGCGGCAACGCCGTCGAGCACATGATCACGCAGGGGGTCCAGGGCGTGGAGTTCGTCTGCGCCAACACCGATGCGCAGGCGCTCAACCGCTCCAGCGCGCACACGCTGATCCAGCTCGGCGACAACGGCCTGGGCGCCGGCGGCAAGCCGGAGAAGGGCAAGGCCGCGGCGGAGGAAGCCGAGAACCGCGTGCGCACCGCGCTGGAAGGCGCGCACATGGTCTTCATCACCGCCGGCATGGGCGGCGGCACCGGCACCGGCGCGGCACCGGTGGTGGCGCGCATCGCCAAGGAAATGGGCATCCTGACGGTCGGCGTCGTCACCAAGCCCTTCGAGTTCGAAGGCAACCGCCGCATGAAGCAGGCCGACGCCGGCACCACCGAGCTGGAGTCCAACGTGGACAGCCTGATCGTGGTGCTGAACGAGAAGCTGCTCGACGTGCTGGGCGACGACGTGACGCAGGACCAGGCCTTCGCCCAGGCCAACGACGTGCTGAAGAACGCCGTCGGCGGCATCAGCGACATCATCCACATGCACGGCCTCGTCAACGTCGACTTCGAGGACGTGAAGACGGTGATGAGCGAGCCCGGCAAGGCGATGATGGGCACGGCGATCGCCGGCGGCCCGGACCGCGCGCACAAGGCGGCCGAGCTGGCGGTGGCCTGCCCGCTGCTGGAAGGCATCGACCTCTCCGGCGCCAAGGGCGTGCTGGTGCTGATCGCGGCGAACAAGAACAACTTCAAGCTGAACGAGAGCAAGGCGGCGATGAACACCATCCGCCGCTACGCCGCCGAGGACGCGCACATCATCTACGGCGCCGCCTACGACGACACGCTGGGCGACCAGCTGCGCGTCACGGTGATCGCCACCGGCCTGTCGCGCTCTTCGGCCAAGCCTCAAGCGGCGCCGCTGACGGTGGTGCAGCCCACCACCGCGCATGCGCTGCGCACCGGCACCGACAACCTGCCGATCCTCAACAACGTGGCGCAGCCCGGCACGGCGACGATGACCACCGACTACAGCGGCCTGTCCACGCCCAGCGTCTGGCGCTCGGCGCGCACGCAGGCGGCGGCGAAGGTGGAGGCGCTGTCGTCGAACGGCATGGACGAGATCGAGATCCCGGCGTTCCTGCGCAAGCAGGCCGATTGAGGCTGTGAGCTGTGAAGCGTGGCGCGGTCGAAGGACCGCGCCGCGGGTGGTGCCGGTGGAGTTCGAGGGGCCGGCAGACCGGAGCGCTTCGCGAGGAGAGCGGATATGGAATCCTCGACGCCGCTGTGCGCCGGCGGCCGGTTCGAGCTGCGTTTCGCAGCTACCGGCCCGGATGGCCACGACTACGTCTTTCCGTGCGACGAGCACGGCTTGGTCGACCTCGACACGCTGTCCGAGCGTGATCGCACGGAGTATTTCTTCGCGCGGGCGCTGATGGGGCGTGACGTGGCGCGGCCGGTGGTGGTGCCGTTACCGCCTGCCGGCTTGCGCACACGAGTGACATAAGTCCGGCTGGCTTGGGGCGCTCCGCCGCAGCGGAGGGCCGGATGATCTGTACCTGGCCCGGGAGGACCGGCACCTCACCAGGATGGCCGAGTACTTTCGGCACTACGACGACCGGTCCATGAACTCCTACGCCTCTTTCCTGCTCATCTACGCAGCGCAGCTGCATTGCCTGGCCCGTCTTCGACACTTCGAGCCCCCAAGGGGGTGGCCCTGGAGCCGCTGGATGCGGACGATCGCCGGCTGCTGACCAGACGCCTTCGAGGAGGCCTGCCGCACCACGCCCATCGGCGCGTTGTACGTCTGCCCCAACCTGCAAAACCCCACCACCGCCACCCTGCCGATCCGCCGGTGCGAACAGATCGCCGATACCGCGGGCCGCTACAGCATTCCGATGATCGAAAACGACGCCTACGGCATGCTGCCGCCCGCCGTTCCACCATCGCTGGCGGGGCTGGCGCCTGGCACAACCTGCTAAGCGAGCGGGCGGCTGCAGGCCCTGGGCATGCCGCCTGTCTCCGCCAAGGCCTTCTGCACCGATCGGGATCCGCCGTCCGCCTTGCGCTCGTGCCTGGGTGGCGCGTTCACGCGGGGGGACTGCGTGCGGGCCCTGCAGGAGATGGCCCGCGTCCTTGCTGGCGAGTGCCGGGTGTGAGCACGATGCGCGCGGGGGCGGGAAGGGCGCGCAGCATCAGGTGGAACCGGGATCACCAGCGGCGCGCGGCTGGTCACAACGGCTACTTAGCAGCTTCACCGCGCAAATGGCGGCCCGGGGGGGGCGCTACGCGCTGTGCACGATGGGCATTGGTGTCGGGCAGGGCATCACCGTGGTCATCGAGCGGGTTTGAACATCGCCAACGCGTTGATCGGACTGCAGGACGGCATGTCGCTCACGGCTTGTCAGTACATCCATGAGCCCGTTCGGGGAAGCCGGCAGCGGGGACAGTACAAGTACATCTCCTCGCCGCTGTCGAACCGCAACCACGCGGCACCGTCCTCCCGAATCGACCAGGACGCCTGGCGTCCACTCGTGAAGCCGACGCGCCCGCTCGCATAGCACGGCAGCCAAGTGATCATGTGGTTGAAATCATGCTCGTCGATCTGGCGAGCCTGGGTCAGTTGCCTCTTCGCCCGTTGCTGCGTCAGGACGAACTTCGCGCAATCAACGCCAGCGGCTGCGGACTTGGCTTTGGCGGCGTTCTCCTCGATGACGATCCATCGGACCGGTCCCAGTCCACTGGGTCGGGTGATTGGTTCGGTGCCGTCGTTCGCTGGCGATGAAGCCGCCAAGCTTGCACTGACCAAGCCTGCCGCTGCCGCCGCCAGCAGCGTTTGAACGAGGTGTCGGCAATTCACTGGACCCATTTGGCCGTGCTGGCTTCCGTCTGGTTCTTGCGAGCAACGGTCGGGTGACGAAACACTTCTGTCATCGACACCCCAAACGCTCGAGAAAGAAACCCGACAAGCCAGGCGAGAGAAGCGTTCTGCGCGTCGTTCACGGTTTCGTCAACGCGACCGTGAGCAGACTTGTCCAGACGGAGTGATGTTCCAGGGGCAGCGGTGTTGCGCTGTTCGAGCCCACCAGGGCCAACATGAACTCGTTGGGGCCTGAGAATCCATCGCCGAACCGGACCAACCACATCTCAACCAGCCGCGTCAGATCGAACACGTAAAGCAGACGCTTGCCGCGACGCAACTCCAGAGATTGATCTGTTCGATGGCCGGTGAGAGGCACGCGAGGCATGTGATAGCGCCCTAAGGAAGCGGAGATCCTAGGCCTCGGTTGCTGGCATGAAGAGCCTCCGAAGCAGGGATGATGCGCTTGGTTGACGGGTCCGCAGCAACGGGTCGAGCACGGGCTCGGTGAATCGTCCTTGGCTGCGGCCTCAGCGGTTGATCGGCGCTGGTGGAACAGCCTCGATCCACCTTTTGTCACAGGGCAGTTGATGTCTGGCCTTCCCCGGCGGATAGTCCGGCGGTCCTCGGTGCCGCGCTGAACACGCGGCGCCTGGGCGAGCGTGCCCAAGGTAACAGCAATTCCCTGGAGGTGATTCCATGCCCACCGCGAAGGTCGAGGTCCTCGAACCGCATGCGCGCCACATCGGCAGTGCGATGCTCGTCATCACCGGCGACGGCAGCTGGGCCGTCGGCACCACGATGGCCAATGCCGTCAAGGTCTCCCTCGATGGCCTGGCGTCGATCGACGACTCCACATTCGGCTGGTCGGCGGTGGCGGTGGAGAAGGACGGCACGGGCTACAAGCTCTTCGTCCGCAGCGACGAGGACGAGGACCTGCTGGCGCAGATCATGCTCGACAGCGCCGGACGCGCCGATGCGTCGACGCTCGCCGTGCTGCAGGGCGCCGCGCTCTACGCCGCGGAAGAGCAGTACAAGCTCGACCTGAACGACAGCGGCGCCTTCGGCGAGGGCGACGTGCTGCTGCAAGGCGGCCTGGCCAACCTCTTCATGAACGAACTGGGCCACTACCGCATCGGCGGTGCGACGACGAGCGCCACGCTCACGGTCGGCGGGGTGCCGCTGGACGACCAGCTGCTGCCCGCGGGCTGGGAGATCGTCGAGGCGGTGCCCGAGGACGGCGGCGGCTGGCGGGTCTTCGCGGAGGACGGGGACGGCAACGTGTTCGACGCCGGCTTCGATGCCAGCGGCGCGCTCGTCAGTGGCAACCTGGTCGATGCGGACGCGCTCGATGCGCTGGAGAACGCGCTCGGCCTGGACATCGATGGCGACAACGATCTCGCCGCGCCGGCCGGCTGGACCAGCGTGATCCAGACGCCGTCGCTGCGCACCGCGATCGAGCAGGCGCTGGGCCCGGCATCCGCCTCCACGCCCGGCGCCCATGCCGCCGCGCAGCCGCTGGCCGATGCGCCGAACACGATGACCCACGGCGAGCTGGTGGCCATGCTGCGCGGCGTCGTCGCGTCGCACAAGGCCGACGGCAATGCGCCGATCACGGGGCAGGAGGTGGCCGACCTGCAGGCGCTGGCGGCGCGCGGCACGGCGGCCTTCGCCGGCAACGGCGCGGCCGCGGACTATCTGAGTTATGTCTTCTCGCGCCTCGTCGAAGGCTCCGAGGCCAACCGCTTCTACCAGGGTGGCAATGCCGAGCGCACCGAGCTGGGCAGCCTGGCGGCCGGCGTTTCGCCCGACCTGCTGGACAAGCTGATCGACAAGTGGCTGCTGGGCGGCGACCTGCCCGGCGCCAGCACTGCGGGCGACAGCGCCACCGGCGCGGCGCAGTCGGTGGCGGCGTCCTACGCCAAGTCCGACGGCGCCCTGTTCGTCGACGGCATCGCGGTGTCCGACGTCAACCAGGGCACCGCGGGCGACTGCTACCTGATCGCCGCCATCGGCGGCCTGGCGGCGACCAGGCCGACGGCGCTGCAGGCGCTCTTCGTCGAGAACGCGCCGCTCGATGGGGCCCGCAGCTGGGGCGTGCGCTTCTTCGACGCCAGCGGCCGGGCGCACTGGGTGACGGTGAACGACATGCTGCCGGTGCCGGAGGCCGGCGCCAGCACGTTGGCCTATGCGGGCCCGGCGGACAAGGACCTGAACGGCGAGATCTGGGTGCCGCTGCTGGAGAAAGCCTATGCCCAGGCCAATTCGCTGGGCATCCTGCCGCGTGCCGAGAGCACCGGCCGCAACACCTATGCCGCGATCGAGGGCGGCCAGGGTGATCCGCTCGGCACGCTGGTGAAGAGCAAGGTCATCGCCGTCAGCGAGCCGGGCGCCAGCTTCGGCGACAACGGCTACCTGGTGCCGATGCCGGTCGACCGCAACGACCCGGCCGCGCGGGCCCAGCTGGAATCGACGATGGCCAGCATGATCAATGGCGGCAAGGTGGTGTGGCTGGGCGTGACCGACACCGTGAAGGACGGCTTCGACAACCAGTTGCTGGTGGGCAGCCACGCCCACTTCATCATCGACGCCGAGCCCAACAACCCGGACAACAACACCGTGCTCGTCTACAACCCCTGGGGCCTGTCGGCCCTGCCGACGCCGCCCGGACCCGCGCCCGGCAACTTCGTGAGCCCGGCGAGCTACACGATCGCCGAGCTGGTCGGCATCGCGGGGCTGGACTTCATGGTGCTGGAAGCGGGCTGAGAGCTTCGCGGCGCGGCGCGCCGCGCACTGCGGTCCCGGGGCGGGCCGATCCGGGGCCGGCCTGGGCAAACCACCGGTGCCGGGCCGCGCGCTCGGCCGGTGCCAGCGCGCAAAAGACGCGTCGTCACCGGACGCCGCGTGCTCAGCGCGGCTCGCCGGCCCGGGCGGCCAGCGCTCGGCGCCAGTCGCGCACGGCATCGGGCTCGCCGTCCGGAGCGGCGCTGGCGGCCAGCTTCTCCAGCAGCGCCTGCTGCCGCGGGCTCAGGGTTTCGGGAAAGCAGGGCGTGATGCCGAGCAGGTAGTCGCCGCGCTCGGGGCCGCCGCGCTGCAGCGGCAGGCCCTGACCGCGCAGCCGGTACGCCAGGCGGCCGCGGCGCAGGCGCATCTGCTGCATGCCTTCGAGCGTCGGCACCTCGGTCCACGCTTCGGCCAGCCAGGCGAAGCCGTCGACCGGCATCTCGCAGCGCAGCAGCGTGGGGTCGGACTCGTCGGTGGTGAAGAAGGGATGCGGCCGCAGGCGCAGGTGCAGCTCCAGCGTGCCGTCGAAACCGTCGTCGCTGCGCGGCGCGGCGTTCAGCACGTCGCCGTCACGCAGGCCGGCCGGAAAGCGCACGCGGCGTTCGTAGCGGCGGGTGCGCCGGCCGCGGCCGCCGCAGTCCGGGCAGGGCGCGGGCGCCTGGCCGCGGCCCTCGCAATGCGGGCAGCGCGAGGCGGTGGGCAGCCAGCCGAACCACAGGCTGCCGCGCAACTGGCCGCTGCCACCGCAGTGCGTGCAGGCCCCCATCGCGCCGGTGGTGCCGGTGCCGTCGCAACAGGCGCAGCGCTCGGAGACCCGGCCGCGCAGCGCGCGGGTGCAGCCGAGCGCGGCTTCTTCCAGGCCCAGGCGCACGCGGCGGCGCAGCACCGGCCCGGGCGCGGCGCCGGCCGGTGTTTCGCCTTCGCCGGCCGGCGCGGCCTGGGCCGCGTCTTCCCCCGTGGCATGCAGGATGCGCTCGTAGGCGCGGTTGATGCGCTGCATCAGCGCCGCGGCCTCGGCGGTGGGATTGCGATCCGGGTGCCAGCGCGATGCCAGCCGGCGCCACGCCGCCTTGACCTCGGGCGCTGGCGCGCCGGGTGCGACGCCGAGCGCGACGTAGGCGTCTTCGATGCTGATGCTCGTCGTGTCCATGGTCATGAAGGTCGATGCGGGATTGGCGCGCGCACGCGGCGGCAGCGGCGGCGGCATCCTAGCGGGCCCCCGCGGCGGCTGCGGAAACGGTGCGTGACCGCGGCCGTCTTGCAAGCCCCGTACCCGCCGCGGCCGGGCGGCTTCACGGACAATCCCGCGCATGCTGAAGCAACGCACCCTGCAGTCGATCACCCGCGCCGTCGGCGTCGGCATGCACAGCGGCGGGAAGGTCGAGCTGACGCTGAAGCCGGCCGCGCCGGACTCCGGCATCGTCTTCCGCCGCATCGACCTGGCGCAGCCGGTGGAGATTCCGGTGCGCTTCGACTCGGTGAGCGACACCCGCATGGCCTCCACCATCTCCGCCGGCGGCGACCCCGGCGCGCCGAAGGTGCAGACCATCGAGCACCTGATGTCGGCCTGCTGCGGCTTGGGGCTGGACAACCTGATCGTCGACATCACCGCCGACGAGGTGCCCATCCTCGACGGCTCCGCCGCCAGCTTCGTCTTCCTGCTGCAAAGCGCCGGCATCGTGCTGCAGGACGCCCCCAAGCGCTTCCTGCGCGTGCTCAAACCCGTGGAAGTGCGCCAGGGCGAAGGCGCGAAGCTGATGTGGGCGCGGCTGGAGCCCTACCACGGTTTCAAGCTCACCTTCGAGATCGACTTCGGCCACCCCGCGGTCGATGCCACCGGCCAGCGCACCACCTTCGACATGGGCTCGGGCCGCTACAAGCGCGACATCGCCCGCGCACGCACCTTCGGCTTCACGAAGGACTTCGACGCGATGCGCTCGCGCGGGCTGACGCTGGGCGGCAGCATGGACAACGCGATCGTCGTCGACGACTACAAGGTGCTCAATGCCGAGGGCCTGCGCTACGACGACGAGTTCGCCAAGCACAAGATCCTGGACGCCATCGGCGACCTGTACAACGCGGGCCGCCCGATGCTCGCGGCCTACACCGCCTTCAAGAGCGGCCATGCGCTGAACAACCTGCTGCTGCGCAAGCTGCTCGACGATCCATCGGCCTGGGACATCGTCAGCTTCGACGATGAATCGAAGGCCCCGGCCGGCTTCGCCGAGCTGGCTCCTGCGTGGTGAAGCGCCGGCTGCCGCGGTAATCGACCATGCTGCTCTTCCGGTTCGTCTTCGGCCTGCTGCTCGTCGCCAGCGTGCTGTGCTTCGCGATGTTCCTCGGCACCGGCCAGCCGCTGTGGAAGCGGCGCGGCGTGGTGGTGCTGAAGTGGACGCTGCTCGCGGCAGCGGCTTTTTTCGCCGTGCTGATCCTCGAACGGCTGGCGCTGCTGCTGTAGAGTCGCGCCCCAATGACCGTCGTCTACTGGATCTGCGGTGTCCTGTTCGTGCTGCTGGCCTCGTCGTCGGCGCTGTTCTTCATGCTGCACATCGCCTCCGGCGAACACGTGCCGCGCGAACGCGCGGTGGCGCTGTTCCACTGGACCAAGGTCGTGGTGCTGGCCACCTTCAACATCTGGATCTTCAAGCGCGTGATCGACGGCATCCGCGCGCTGATGTAGCCGCGGCACTCGGCCGCGGCCCGGCGGTCCCGCCGCTCTTCTCGCTCCTGTTCAGAACAGCGCCTGCGCCAGGAAGGCCAGGCTGCGGCCATGCGCCAGTGCGGCGCTGGGCGCGTGGTACGAGGCCCGCGCCCAGCAGTTGAAGCCGTGCATCGAGCCGGGGTAGACGTGCACCTCGGCCACCTTGCCGGCCATGGCCTGGCGCACGCTCTCGACCGCCTCGGGTGGAATGTGCTCGTCGTGCCCCGCGTAGTGGAACTGCACCGGGCAGCCGATGCCCGCGGCCAGCTCCAGCTGCTTGTGGATGCCGCCGCCGTAGTACGCCACCGCGGCATCGACGCCGGCCAGCGCGGCGGCCGTGTAGGCCATGCGGCCGCCCATGCAGTAGCCGATGGCGCCGGTCTTGCGGCCGGCCGTTTCGGGGCGTGCGCGCAGCGCGGCCACGCTGGCGCGGATGTCGGCCGCCAGGTCTTCCGGCTTCTGCTGGCCCATCAGGGCCACGGCGCGCAGGCGCTCCTCGCCCTCGTAGCCCAGCTCGACGCGCGGCGCCTGGCGCCAGAACATGTCCGGCGCGAGCACGACGAAGCCGTCCAGCGCGTACTGCTCGGCCACCGCGCGGATGTGCGGGTTGACGCCGAAGATCTCCTGGAACAGCACCAGGCCGGGGCCGCTGCCCGCCGGTGGGCGTGCGAGGTAGCCGGCGAAGCCGTCGGCGATGGTGATCCATTCGGTGCGGAGGGAGGGCTCGGTCATGGGGCTCTCGGCAGCAGGGCCGGGTGAGAAGGTGTTGCGAGGGGGGGCGGCATGGAGCCGGTGGCGGCGGGCCGCCTGCACGGGCAGCGGCGGCGTGCCGGCCATCAGTAGCTGCGGCCCTTCTTGTACTGCGCGTGCGCCCGCCGCGCCAGCGGCGTGGCCTTGGCCAGCGCCTCGAAGCTGCGCGCCGCATGCGCATGGGTGATGGCCAGGCCCAGTGCATCGGCCGCGTCCTTGCCCGGCAGGCCGGGCAGGCGCAGCAGGCGCATCACCATCTCCTGGATCTGCGCCTTGCTGGCCAGGCCGTGGCCGACGATGGCCTTCTTCATCTGCAGCGCGGTGTATTCCGCCACCGGCATCTCGCCCTGCACCAGCGCGGCCAGCGCGGCGCCGCGCGCCTGGCCCAGCAGCAGCGTGCTCTGCGGGTTGACGTTGACGAACACGATCTCGACCGAGGCGGCCTGTGGCTGATAACGCCGGATCACCTCGTCCACGCCACTGAAGATCAGCTTCAGCCGCGCCGGCAGGTTGCCGCGGTCGGCCTCGGCGGTGCTGATGGTGCCGCTGGCCACGTAGGCCAGTTGCGCGCCCTGCACCTCGATCACGCCGAAGCCGGTGCGCTGCAGGCCGGGGTCGATGCCCAGCACCCGCATCATCGCCGTCCCTCGCCCGGCGGCTGCGCCGAGTGGACGGGCAGGCCGGGCCATGCCGGCGGGCGCGGCCCCACGGGGGAGCGTTGCATCACGGTTTCAGCTGGAAGTACCAGACCACGGAATGGAAGAACACCGGCGCCGCGAAGCAGATCGGCGCCACGCGGTCGAGCAGGCCGACGGCGCCGGTGACCGATGCGGCGTTGCCCCAGTGGCGCACGCCAGCGTCCTTCTTCAGCGCGCGCATCACGAATTCGCCGAAGGCGCCGGAGGCGGCCGCGATCATCGACATCGCCAGTGCCTGCGGCACCTTGAAGCCGAGCGTGGTCCAGGCCAGCACCACTCCGACCACCGCGGCCGCGAGCACGCCGATGCCCAGCGCCGGGTACGAGAACGAGCGGTCGATCTGCCGCGCCACCGGCCGCCGGCGCAGGCGGCGGCTGGCCAGCTCCTGCGCGATCTGCGCGGTGGCGGCCACCATCACCAGCAGGAACAGCAGGAAGGCGCCCTTGCCGTGGGCCCGCGGCAGGTCCAGCAGCAGCAGCGCCGGCGCATGCGACAGGCCGTAGATGCAGACCATGATCCCCCACTGGATCTTGGCGTTGCGCTCCAGGAAGCGCTCGGGGTCACCGGCCAGCGCGCTGACCACCGGGATCGCGATGAAGACGTAGACCGGGATGAAGACCGAGAACATGCCGAAGTCGCCGGTGGCCACCAGCACGAACTGCAGCGGCAGCACCGCGAAGAAGGCCAGCAGCAGGCTGCGGTGGTCGCTGGCGCGGGTCTTCAGCAGCGTGACGTACTCGCGGAAGGCGAGAAAGGAGACGATGCCGAAGAGCAGCGTCGCGCCCACCCTGCCCGAGACCCAGGCCAGCCAGAAGACCACCGCGGTGACCCACACCGCGCGCAGCTCGCGGTGGAAGCGCTTGCGCAGCGCGGTGCCGGCGGCGTCCTGCTCGCGCACCGTGTGCATCGCGGCATAGGCCGAGACCATCAGCAGCACGCCGAACAGCACGACGAACAGCACCTGCACCTGCTGCGAGCCGTCCAGGCGGCGCAGCGGGTCGAACATGATGCGCAGTGTCTCGATCATGCGGCGCCCCCCTGGGTGGCGGCCTCGCGCTCGCCGCCGGGGCGCAGCGACACGACCGCGCTGCGGGCGCGTTCGAGGAAGGCGCGCTTGTCCTCACCCGGCTGCAGCTGCATCGGCGCGCCGAAGGTGACGGTGCACAGGATGGGCACCGGCACCACCTCGCCCTTGGGCATCACGCGCTGCACGTTGTCGATCCACGCCGGGATCAGCTGCACCTGCGGGAACTGCTCGGCCAGGTGGTAGAGGCCGCTCTTGAACGGCATCGGCAAGCCCTTGTTGCTGCGCGTGCCTTCCGGAAAGATCACCAGCGAGTCGCCGCGCTTCAGCGCCTCCACCAGCGGTTCCAGCGGGTCCTGGTCGTCGGTGCGCTGGCGGTTCACGTACACCGCGTTGAAGACCTCCCGCGTCAGCCAGTGCTTGAAGCGGCCGGACGTCCAGTAGTCCTTGGCGGCGATCGGGCGTGTCACGGCGCGCAGGTCTTTCGGCAGCGCAGCCCAGATCAGCACCCAGTCCAGGTGGCTCTGGTGGTTGGCGAAGTAGATGCGCTGCTCGGCCTTCGGCGGGCAGCCCTTCCAGTGGCCTTGCGCGCCGGTGATCAGGCGCGCGACGGTGGACAGCAACAGGCCCATGGCCTCGGCTCGGGTCATGGGGCGCGATGTTAAGCGGCGCCCCGGGGCCGCGGTCCCGCGACGAGGGAGGAACGCCGCCGGCAGCGGTGCGCCGGCGCTGCTCGGTTCGCGGCGTGCGGCGTCCGGATGGGATGGACGCGAAACGCCACCTGCCTTTCCGTCAGATTTCTCGCACCTCGGCCGCGCTTCTTCAGCGGGCCGCGAATGTAAGTGATTGTCAACGGCGCGCTGATCCGCTAAGGTCGCGGCGCTTTCAGTTTGATCATTTTGTAGGATTTAATCAAATGTTCTTGGGAATCCAACGCGCGGTGGTGCGCGCCCTGGCACCGGCGCTGCTGGCTTTGGCCGTGGTCCCGGCCGATGCGGCGCCGGTGTCCGTCGGCCTGTCGAACTTCGTGTTCACCCTGGGCAGCGGCTACGGCGTCGATGCCAGCGAAAAGACCCGGGACGCGCCGACGCTGCTCGACGTGCTGTTCGCCGGCGGCGCGGCACCGGGCAGCTTCTCGCTGCTGGCCACGGGCGACAGCGTGACGCTGAACGTGGGCACCGCGACGCTGCGTGAAGCGAGCGAGCACAGCGGCATCCTGCCCAGCGAGACCGACGACCTGAACCTCTCCGCGTCTTTCCGCCTGTTGCAGCCGGCGGACGCGCCGCTGGTCTTCAGCGCTGTCGGCACGGCGACCATCGGATCCGTGTCCGACGCCGAGGTGGACCTGACGATTCGGTGGCAGCCGGTGATGGTGGCCTTCGGCGACGGCGGCTTGCTGTCGATCCTGTTGAATGAACTCAGCTTCGCGGCTGCCGGGCCGCTGGCGCAGACGGTGACCCTCTCGCTCGTGAAGACGGTGGCCGAACCCGCGCCGCCGCTGCCGACGGTGCCGGACCCCTTGCCGGACGCCGGCGGCGGCGCGACGGAAGGCGGTGCGCCGGGCTCGGCGCCGGGCGCGGTCGACGTGCCTGAGCCGGGCAGCCTGGCCCTGGCGGCGCTCGCGCTGCTGGCGCTGCCGCTGGCGCGCCGCAGGTCCTGAGCAGGGCGGACTCGAGCCGCGGCTGCAGCCGCCGCCGGGCCGGCTCCGGCGGGCGCGGCGCCGAACCCGTGCTGGGCGTGCGGCTCAACCCGCCGCTGCGGGCACGCCGCTCAACCCGCCGCTGCGGGCACGCCGCTTAACCCGCCGCAGCGCAGCGTGCGTGCCAGTCAGGCCCGTGCGGCCGGCAGGCCGTACAGCCAGCGCAGCACGCGCAAGAACTCGCGCTCTCGATGGCCTCGAACCCCTCGCCGCGGGCCAGCTCCTGCATCACCTCGTCGACGCCCCATTCCCCGGCGAATGACGTGGCATCGTCGAACAGGTCCTGGCCGTCGCGCATGTAGACGACGGGACAGCGCCGCTCACCTTGCGCGTAAGGCGGGGGCAGGAATGGCCGCAGGCGGCGCTCCCGGCCGAGTCCGGGCATGGCCAGCGGCGGCGGCACCTGCACGCTGGGCAGCGCCGAAGGCGGGCGCGCCGGTGGCGGCGCAGCCCGCCAGCGTGGCCGCGCCCAGGCACGGCAGGCCGCGCCGGGGGCGCGTCGGCGGCGGATTCGGTACCGGGATGGGGCAGGCCGGGCATGCGGCTCGACTCCGTCGGCAAAGGGGGCAAGCATCGCAGCCGCCCGGCCCTGATCACAATCGGGCGCCGCGGAGCAGGCGGCGCGTTGCCGTGCACGGAGGGTCGTCGAATGAAGGTCCTGATCACCGGCGTGGCCGGGCGCGTGGGCGGCGCGGTGCGGGCGCGGCTGCAGGCCGCGCATGCGGTGCAGGGCCTGGACCGGCTCGCCGCGGCCGGTGTCGACCACCTGGGCGACCTGGCTGATGGGGCGCTGCTGGCGCATGCGGTGGACGGCATCGATGCCGTGGTGCACTGCGCGGCGCTGCATGCGCCGCAGGTCGGCCGGGTCGATGAACGCGAGTTCCAGCGCGTCAACGTCGATGCCACGCTGGCGCTGTGGCGGGCGGCACGCGATGCCGGTGCCCGGCGCTTCGTGTTCACCAGCACCACCGCGCTCTACGGCAGCGAGGCGGCGGCGGCCGGCCGTGCCGCCTGGATCACCGAGCAGACCCCGCCGCGGCCGCGCAGCGTCTACCACCGCAGCAAGCTGGCCGCCGAACAGGCCTTGCGCGAGGCGACATCCGGTGGCGGGCCGGCGGTGACGGTGCTGCGCATGTCGCGCTGCTTTCCCGAGCCGGCGCCGCTGATGGCGGTCTATCGCCTGCACCGCGGCATCGACCTGCGCGACGTGGCCGAGGCCCATGCGCTGGCGCTGGCGGACGTGCCGGCACTGCCCTGGCGCTGCTTCGTCGTCTCGGGCGCGACGCCCTTCGCACGGGCCGATGCCGAGCGCCTGTGGCACGACGCGCCGGCGCTGCTGCGCGAGCGCGTGCCGGCGCTGGCCCGCGCCTTCGTGCAGCGCGGCTGGCCGCTGCCGGCGTCGATCGACCGGGTGTACGTGCCGGATGCGGCGATGCAGGCCTGGGGCTGGCGGCCGCGCCACGGCTGGCCGGCGGTGCTGCAGCAGCTGGACGCGGGCGTGTCCGAGGTGCTGCCGGCGGCCCGCACCGAGCCGGCGGACTGCTTCGGTCCGCCCCATCCTTGACGGAGGAGCCGAGCGATGAACGAGCCCGGCGTCCCTGCCTTGACGATCCGCCGCTTGACGCCCTCGCGCCTGCCGGCCCTGGAAGCGCTGTTCGGCTCCCGCGGCTGCTCGGTGGCGCGCCAGTGCTGGTGCATGTACTACCGCCGCAGCGGCGCCGAGCCGCCGCGTCCGCCCGGGCAGAGCCGGGCCGAGGCCAACCGGGCCGCGTTCAAGGCCCTGCTGGACGGCGGGCGCTTCATGGGTCTGCTCGCCTATCACGGGAAGGACGCGGTGGGCTGGCTGTCGGTCGGCCCGCGCGAGGACTATGCCAAGCTCGAACGCTCGCCGCTGATGCGGCCGGTGGACGATGCACCGGTGTGGTCGGTGGTGTGCTTCGTGGTGGCCGGCCCCTGGCGTGGCCGTGGCGTGGCGCGCGCGCTGCTGCAGGCGGCGATCGAGCTGGCGCGCCGCCGCGGCAAGACCTTGGAGGCCTACCCGGTCGACAAGCCCGGCCGCTCCGCCGACGACAACCTGTGGTTCGGTCCGAAGGCGATGTTCGACGCCTGCGGCTTCGAGGAGGTGGCGCGGCGCAAGCCCACGCGGCCGGTGGTGCGGCTGTGGCCGCAGCCGCGCTGATCGATCAGAACGCGAAGCTGGCGCTGAACACCAGGCCTTCGGTCGTCGTCTGCGAGTAGACACCTCCCAGGCGCACCAGCCGGACCTGGTCGGCGGGCGGGGTGGCGAGCTTCGCGTCGCGGAAGGACATCACCTGGTAGCGGTAACCCAGCTGCAGCGTGATCGTGTCGAGGCCGGCCAGGCCGGAGGGCTCGATGCGGTAGGACGCACCGAAGTCGCCGATCGTGTAGCGCGTCCTCGACCGCGGATGGCCCGGCAGGTCCCTCTCCAGCTGGTAGCGCCCGGGGCCGAAGGCAAAGTTGCCGTAGAGCGACAGCTTGCCCTTGATCGGGGCCAGGGCACTCAGCCCGAGCAGCAGGCCGTAGCCGTCCTGGCTGCCGCGCAGGCCCAGCAGGGCCGGCGTGCGCGCGGTGACCGCCGGGTTGACCTTGCCGTACTTGTAGGTCAGCGAGGCGCTCACGCCGTCGTAGACCGCATAGCCGACGGTGAAGTCGTATTCCGTGCGCCTGGTGCGGCCGCTGGCCGTGACGCCGCTCATGTCGAAGTTGGCCGACCAGCCCGAGGCCGAGACCAGCAGGTCCTTGTAGCGCAGGCCCACCGAATGGATGGGCACCAGCTTGTCGGACGTGCGCTCGCGCAGGAAGGTCGTCACCTCCGGCGGCGAGGTCGCCGTCGGCGGCGCGGTCACCAGCGCATCGACCAGGCGGTGGTCCCAGCGGGCATCCCACAGGCGCTCGGTGACGAGCACCTGCCAGTCCGATGCGCCTTCCGCGGCCGGGCCCTGGGCCCAGGTGCCGGACGCGGCCAGCAGCGACAGCGCGGCCAGCGCGGCGCGCGAAACATTCGACATGGTCATCACTCTCTCCCTTCGGTTGGCATGACGGCACCGGCCCGCAGCCCGCGGCCCGAGGCGCGAAGCACGGCGCCACGGATGTCGGGTCCGCCGGACCTGGGAGCCTGCGCGGCAGAGACGCGGGCGCCGATCTCTGCCGCGCAGGCTCCTAGAACGCCGGCGCGACGCGCGAGCGCTGCCGCTCGGGCTCCGAGGCCCTGCCTTGTTCCTTCAGGCGCCGGCTCTTTTCCTGGTTATCTTTCTCCAGCGCCTGGATGCGTGCGGCGTAGGCCTCCAGCTTCTTCGATTGGTCACCGAGCGTCTTCACTTCCTCGCGCAGCGCGCGGATCTCCGCCTCGCGCTGGTCGTTCTGCTGCCTCAGGGCGCTGGTGGCGGCCTGGGCGGCGCGGGCCGCTTCCAGCTCCTTCTGCAGCCGCGCGATGTCGCCGTTGATCTTCTGGTTGCGCTGCGAGTCCGTGCTCGACGTCGTGCGCAGCTGCTGCAGCGCTTTTTCCAGCTGCTGCACCGCGTCGGCCTGCGCCTGCGACTGCGCGGTGAGGCGCGCGTTCTCGTCCTGCAGTTCCTGGATGCGGCGCCGGGCCTGCTCGCTCTGCTGCTGCAGTGCGGCCACCTGCCGCTGCACGCGCTGGTCCTCGCAGCCGGCGAAGCAGAACCGGCCGGCGTACGAGAAGCTGCGGTAGGGCACCTGTTCGAAGCGGTAGTCGTTGCGCGCCTCTTCCTCGACGGCCTTGGACACGGTCTCGAACAGCGGGCCCAGCGAGAGCGCCGGCTCGCGGATGTGCCGCAGCAGGTGCTTGGTGAACAGGCCGTTGCGGCCGCGGCCGTCCAGCGCTTCACGCCCCGGCGCGGTGGAATAGACGAGCACCGTGCCCAGCGGCGGCTCGGCGCGCGCCAGGCCGCGCGCCAGCTTCACCGTCTGCGTGGCCGGCGACTGGAACGGGTCGTTGCGGCAGGTGTCCAGGATGACGACGTTGGGCGTGCTGCGCGCTTCCTCGATGCTGCGCAGCAGGTAGCTCAGGCTCAGGCCTTCGTCTTCCACGTCCAGCGAGATGACCGGGGCGATGGCCGTGGGCAGCAGGAAGTTCTCACCCTTGACCTGCACCCCGTGGCCCGCGAAGTAGAAGAGCGCCGACACGCCGGGCCCCAGCGCCGCCGCGAACTGCCGCACCGCCGCGCGGAAGTCGCCGCGGGTGCGCAGGTTGGTGTGGCAGCGCGTATCGAAGCCGAGCGCCTTCAGGGCGGCGCACATGTCCTCGGCGTCGTTGGCCGCATTCTTCAGCGGCGTGAGGCTCTCGTAGGCGGCGTTCCCTATCACCAAGGCGACGCGGCGGACTTCCGCCGGCGCGGGCGGCCGCGGCTGCTGCGGCGCGCCGTCCGCCGGCAGGGGCTTGGACGCCTGCGCGAAGTTGCGCGTGGCCGCGGCCCCGGCATCCAGCGGCGCGCCGTCCTGCGCCGCGGACACCGTGGTGGAGAGGAAGGCGGTGCAGCACGTGGCGCAGACTGTTGCGCGGAAAGTGGCGCGGAAAGTGGCGCGGAGAATGGGGCGGAAAGCGAGCAGCGCCCCTGTCAGCGCCCGGCACAGATCCATCACGCCCTCCCTGCCCACCGATGCCCGACGGCCGGCGACGCTGCTGCGGCGTGCTCGGTCCGGGCGGCAATGGTAGGTGCCGCTGCCGGGCTGTCAACGGGATTCATCATGAAGGATGCGGATGGCGGTTCGCAGCCGGTGTGCGACCGGCACACCGCGATGAAGGCCGTACGCTGCCCGGGGCGCCGGATCAGGTCAAGTGACCAATTGCAGCCTGGCGGGCCGTGCCCGCGGCCGCGTCGTTTGTCGCCTATGTTGCAAGTTGTGCGGCGGCTTGCCACCGCACGCTACAGGCCATTCGACAGGCTGGGCCGCGGCAGCGCCGGCACCGGGTGCGGGGCCGCCGCGGCACCGGCCGCCAGCGCGGCGGCATAGGCGGGCAGCGCGGCGGCGGGGCCGTCGTTCAGCGCCCGCACCAGCGCCACCGAGGCCGGGCCGCAGCGCGCGGCATCCGCCGCCTGCGCGGGCGTGAGGATGCCGCCGATCGCGATCACCGGCGCCGGTGCCACCGCGCACCACCAGGCCAGGTTGTGCAGGCCCTGCGGGTGCCACGGCATGGCCTTGGTGCTCGTCGGCCACACCGGGCCGCAGGCCACCGCGGCCGGGGCCCAGGCCGCGGCGCGGCTCAATTCCCACAGGCTGTGCGAGCTGAGGCTGAGTTGCAGCCCGCCGGCCTGCGCCTCGCGCAGCCGCCGCCGCGACGCGGCGTCCAGCGCCTGCAGGTCCTCCTGGCCCAGGTGCACGGCGGGCGCGCCCAGCTCGACGGCGAGCGTCCAGTGGTCGTTGACGACCAGCTGCGCCCCAGCCTGGCGGGCGGCGCGCAAGGCCTGCGTGATCTGTTCGCGCAGCGCGGCGTCGGGCGTGGCGGTCTTGATGCGCAGCTGCACGGTCTTCACGCCGGCGGCCAGCACCGCCTCGGCGCGCGCCGCGCTGTCGACGATGGCGTAGGCGGCGGGCACGGGCCGGGGCTGCGCCGTGCCGCCGATGGGCACGGCCTGGGGCGCCGGCGCCGCCGCTTCGGCGGGCGGCAGCTCATCCGGCCACAGCAGCGGCAACGCGCGGGCCTGCCGCGCGAAACCGGGCTGCAGCCGCACCGGCCCGGGGCCGCGGCCCGGCGGCGACAGCGCGGCATCGCGCCGCAGCGCCTCGGCCACCGCCATCCGCGCCAGCACGAGGGCATCGGCCGTCACGAAACCGCAGGCCAGTGCCGCCGCCGCCGCGCTGGCGAAGCTGCAGCCGCTGCCGTGGCTGTGGCGGGTGGCGAAGCGCGGGCCGCTGAGCCAGCCCTGTGCATGGGGGGTGTGCAGCCAGTCGTGCGCGCCGGCGCCGTCGGCACCGCCATCGGCATCGCCGCCCGTGATGCAGGCGGCTTCGGCGCCTAGCGCCTGAAAGGCGCGTGCGAGTTCGGGCAGCGCTGCGATCGGCGCGTCGGCACGGCCGAGCAGCGCCGCGGCTTCGCGGCGGTTGGGCGTCAGCAGCGTCGCGCGTGGCAGCAGCTCGCCACGCAGCGCGGCCAGCAGCTCGCGGTCGGCCAGCGCATCGCCGCTGGAGGCGCGCAGCACCGGGTCGACCACCAGGGCCAGCGGGCCTTCGCTGCGCAATCGGTCGATGCAGCGGGCCAGCACACGCACGTTGGCGGCGCTGCCGAGCACGCCGGTCTTCACGACCCGGGGCCGCAGGTCTTCGGCCAGGGCGTCCAGTTGCGCCGCCAGCAGCTCGGGCGTCACGGCCTCGACGCGCCGCACCGCGTGCGAGTGCTGGGCGGTGACGGCCGCCACCACCGGGCAGGCCTGCACGCCGAAGGCATCGGCCGCGCGCTGGTCGGCCGACAGGCCGGCGCCCCCGCCCGAGTCGTTGCCGGCCACGCACCAGATGACTGGCAAAGCGAGCGGCCCACTCATGCCTGCGTCCCCGGCGATCGGCGGCTTCCGGCGCGCAGAGAGCAGCTCACAGCAGGAACGGCCGGCCATCGACCGGCGTGCTGGCCACCGCAAAGGGCTGCGGCGCGATCAGGCCGGCAAGGCAGCCGTCGCGCCCCGCGCGCACCGCCGCGGCCATCGCGGCGGCCATGCGCACCGGGTCGCGCGCCTTGGCGACGGCGGTGTTCAGCAGCACCGCGTCGTAGCCCATCTCCATCGCCTGCGCGGCCTGTGACGGCGCGCCGATGCCGGCATCGACGATCAGCGTGGCGTCGGGCAGGCGTTCGCGCAGGGTGCGCAGCGCGTCCGGGTGGCGCAGGCCCTGGCCGGAGCCGATCGGCGCGCCCCAGGGCATCAGCACCGCGCAGCCGGCATCGAGCAGGCGGCGGCAGGCCACCAGGTCGTCGGTGCAGTAGGGGAAGACGTCGAAGCCGTCGCGCACCAGCTGCTCGGCCGCGGCCAGCGTCTCCCAGGGGTCGGGCTGCAGCGTGTACTCGTCGCCGACCACCTCCAGCTTGATCCAGGTGGTGCCGTACAGCTCGCGCGCCATGTGAGCCAGCGTGATGGCCTCGTGCGCGGTGCGGCAGCCGGCGGTGTTGGGCAGCAGGTGAGCGCCCCGGGCCTGCAGCGCGGCGCGCACGATGGCGATGAAGCCGTTGTCGCCGGCGCCTTCGCCGCCGGTGCCCAGCGTGCGCTTCAGGCCCACGGTGACGACCTGCGTGCCGGACGCGGCGATGGCCTCGCCCAGCACCGCCGGCGATGGGTAGCCGGCGCTGCCGAGCAGCAGCCGGCTGGCCAGGCGGCGGCCGGCGGGCGCCCAGCTGTCGCCGGTGTCGATCGCTCGGGGCGGATGGGGCGGGTGGTGGATGGGGGCGGTCATGCGTCAGCCTCCGACGATGGCGTGGAACAGGGTCAGCGCGTCGCCGGGCGCCAGCAGCGTGTGCTCGCGCGCATCGCGCGGGACGAAGCGGCCGTTCAGCGCGGTGGTGACCGCTTCGCGCGCGTCGCCGCGTTCGGCCAGCACCGCGGCCACCGACAGGCCGTCGCGCCAGGGCAGGGGCGCGCCGTTGACCAGGACCGCGGGGGCGGAATCAGTCATCGAAGTTCTCCTCGGGCTCGTCCAGCGGGAGCCCCAGCTGCGCCAGCGCATCGTCGACCAGGGCCGGTGCCATCAGCCAGCCGTGGCGGTACAGGCCGTTGATGCGCAGCAGCCCCGGCGCATGCTGGATGGCGGGCTGGTTGTCGGGCAGCGCCGGGCGCAGGTTGGTCTCCAGGTGCACGATGCGCGCTTCCGCCAGCGCCGGCAGCGCGCTGTGGGCGGCGGCCATCAGTTCGACGGCGCTGCGCAGGCTGACCGGGCTGCGGTCCTCGCTCTCGACCTCGCTGGCGCCGATCACCACGATGTCGCCGGGCCGCGGCACCAGGTAGACCGGGTGCCGCGGGTGCAGCAGCCGGCAGGGCCGCGTCAAGCCCAGGCCCGGCGCGTGCAGCCACAGCACTTCGCCGCGCACGCCGCGCAGCGGCAGCGGGGGACGGGCACCGAGGCCGCGTACATCAACCGCTAGATCGGCGTCATGCACGCTGCCATCGTCCAGGTGCAGGCGGCGGGGCTCGACCTCGGCCACGCGCCGGCCCCAGTGCCACTGCACGTCCCGCGCCTGCTGCTGCAGCGCCTGCAGCAGCGCGGCGGGCAGCACCTGGCCTTCGCCCGCCAGCAGCCAGGCGCGCAGGCCGGGCGCGAAGGCGCGGCCGGCGCCGGGCTCCAGCGCTTCCAGGTCCGAGCGCGACAGCGGCGCCGGCGCCTCGGTCCCGAGCGCGGCGAGCAGGCGCTGCGCCTGCGCCCCGTCCGGCGCATGCGCGAGCAGCAGGCTACCGCACTGGCGCACCAGGGCATGCGGCTCGGCCGACAGCGCCGCCGCGATGCGCCGCCAGCGCGGCAGCGATCGTTCACCCAGCCGGCGCACCACCGGCCCGCCGAGATCGCTTTCGGCCAGCGGGCTGAGCATGCCGGCGGCGGTGAAGGCGGCGGCGCCGCGGCCGTCGTGCCGGACCTGCGCATCCGGCGCCGGGTCGAACACCGCGACGCGGTGGCCGGCGCGCGCGAGGCGCCAGGCCAGCAGTCGGCCGAGCAGGCCGGCGCCGGCGATGGCGACGGACAGGGCCGGCCCGCCGTGGCCGCGTCTTTCGGGTGTCATGATGGATCAGGCCGGCTGGATCGGCACGTACAAGGAGCCGCCGCCGGCGCGGAACTCGGCCGACTTCTCGGCCATGCCCTGCTGGCGCGCGGTTTCCTCGGCCAGCCCCTGCTGCGCGAAGCTGCGCACGTCCTGCGAGATCTTCATCGAGCAGAACTTCGGGCCGCACATCGAGCAGAAATGCGCGTGCTTGGCGGCGTCCTTCGGCAGCGTCTCGTCGTGGAAGGCGCGCGCGGTGTCGGGGTCCAGGCCCAGGTTGAACTGGTCCTGCCAGCGGAACTCGAAGCGCGCCGCGCTCAAGGCATCGTCACGCGCGCGGGCGCCCGGGTGGCCCTTGGCCACGTCGGCCGCGTGCGCGGCGATGCGGTAGGCGATGAGCCCCGCCTTCACGTCGTCGCGGTCCGGCAGCCCCAGGTGTTCCTTGGGCGTGACGTAGCAGAGCATGGCCGTGCCCATCCAGCCGATCATCGCGGCACCGATCGCGCTGGCGATGTGGTCGTGGCCGGGGGCGATGTCGATCGTCAAGGGGCCCAGCGTGTAGAAGGGCGCCTCGCCGCAGTGCTTCAGCTGCTCGGCCATGTTGGCCTGGATCAGGTGCATCGGCACGTGGCCGGGGCCTTCGATCATCGTCTGCACGTCGTGGCGCCAGGCGGTCTGCGTCAGCTCGCCCAGCGTGCGCAGCTCGGCGAATTGCGCCTCGTCGTTGGCATCGGACAGGCTGCCGGGGCGCAGGCCGTCACCCAAGGAGAAGGTGACGTCGTAGGCCTTCATGATTTCGCAGATCTCTTCGAAATGCGTGTACAGGAAGTTCTCGCGGTGGTGGGCGATGCACCACTTGGCGAGGATCGAGCCCCCGCGCGAGACGATGCCGGTGCGGCGCTTCGCCGTCATCGGGATGAAGGGCAGGCGCACGCCGGCGTGGATGGTGAAGTAGTCGACGCCCTGTTCGGCCTGCTCGATCAGCGTGTCGCGGAAGACCGGCCAGCTGAGTTCTTCAGCGACGCCGCCCACCTTCTCCAGTGCCTGGTAGATCGGCACCGTGCCGATGGGCACCGGCGCATTGCGGATGATCCAGTCGCGCGTGGTGTGGATGTGGCGGCCGGTGGACAGGTCCATCACCGTGTCCGCGCCCCAGCGGGTGGACCACACCAGCTTCTCCACCTCTTCGGCAATGCCCGAGGTGACGGCCGAGTTGCCGATGTTGGCATTGACCTTCACGCGGAAATTGCGGCCGATGGCCATCGGCTCCACTTCGGGGTGGTTGATGTTGGCGGGAATCACCGCACGGCCGCGGGCCACCTCGTCGCGCACGAATTCGGGCGTGATGTCCGCGGGAACCGCGGCGCCCAGCGCATCGCCCTTCAGGCGGCCTTCACGCTCGGCATCGGCCAGCCATTCGCGGGTCCAGGCGCGGCGGCCGTTCTCGCGCAGCGCCACGAACTCCATTTCCGGCGTCACGATGCCGCGGCGGGCATAGGCCATCTGCGTGACGGCCACGCTGCCGCGGGCGCGCCGCGGCGTGCGCTGCAGGCCGGCGGCATCGGCACGAAGCGCGGCCAGGCGGGCGGGGTCGGTCAGGCCGTCGTCGACGGCAGTGGGGGTGCGGGCGGCGGCGACGGGTTCGGTGTCCGCGCGCGATTCGACCCAGGCCTGGCGCATCGGGCCCAAGCCGCTGCGGATGTCGATGGCCGCGTCAGGATCGGTATAGGGACCGCTGGTGTCTTCCACCGTCACGCGCTCGCCATTCGTCAGCGTGATCTCGCGCATCGGCACGCGCACGCCGGGCAGGGTGCCTTCGACGTAGATCTTCCGAGAGGCGGGGAAGGGGGCGCGCGCTTCGGCCAGCAGGCGCTCGAAGCGGCTGTCGTCGCTGGCTGCGGGGGCGGTGGAAGCGTCTGGCTTGGAGGTGGTCATCGGGTTCTCCGGGCTGGGGGCACAAGGCTTGCTCCGGAGACCACCCCCTGGGTTCGCCCGCCGCCGGGCCCGGGGCGGGGCGCCGGTGCGGCGGTGGAACACAAGGTCTGCTCTTCTTACGCCGGTACGAACCGGTTCAAGTTCTCGGGTTCGGTCGTCATCGACCATCTCAGCGCATGGGCGCACCCCGGAGCGGGGCGGAGTGTGCAGGCACTGCAGGCGTGCGTCAAGAGCCCGTCTTGTCCCTTGCGGGTATGAGCCTGGAGCCGGGCTCGCGTTCCAGCGAGGAATGAGCCTGAAGCCGGCCGTGCGCGGGCACGCGGACGCGCGGGCGCGGGGGCACGCCGCGGCGGAAATCCGCGTGCCGCCGTGCGGCTGCGGTGCGCCCCGAGCCGAACCGCGTGCCTGCCGCGCCGCGACGCTTGCGATTGCTCGCGCTTCTTGCGTGCCTGCCACGACTGTAAGAGTAATGACTTTCAATTGACGCGGCCACGCGAGTTCGGTGAGAGTGGCTCCGGTCCTGCCCGGCCCGGGCTGGATCCGTGGTTCACGACATTGAACATTCAAAGGAAGAATCGACATGATGAAGTTCGTTCGCTCTGCTCTCTTGGCCATCGCTTGCGGGTTTGTCTCTCTTTCCGCATCGGCTTCTCCTGCCACCAAGGCGGATGCCGAAAGCATCGTCCAGACGGCGGCAGACTTCGCCGCGAAGAATGGCGAAGACAAGCTGGTCGCCGAGGTCAACAAGAAGGACGGTCCCTTCAACCGGGGCGACCTGTACGTGGTGGTCTTCGACAAGACGGGCACCGTGCTGGCCCATCCGGTCACGCCCGCGCTCGTCGGCAAGAACCAGGTCGCCGAGCCCGATGCCGACGGCAAGCTGTTCCGCAAGGAAATCGTCGACGTCGCCGAGAAGCAGGGCTCGGGCTGGGTGAACTACAAGTACAAGAATCCCGCCAGCGGCGAGCTGCAGGCCAAGACCTCGTTCGTCAAGAAGCAGGGCGGGCTGATCATCCTGGCGGGTGCGTACCTGAAGTAAGCCGTTGCGCCGGCGATGCGCCTGCCGGCATCGGCGGCGTTCGCCGCGTGGCGCAACACCAGGTGCCGTTCCGGGCGGCAGGCGCAGGTCGCTTGCGTTCAAGACGCCGCCGCCGCCACGGGCCAGCATGCGCGGTATGGGCTACTCGGTGGTGCGTGGCTGCGACCGCATCGTGCCGGTGGACGTCGACGTGCCCGGCTGCCCGCCCACGGCCGAGGCGCTGCTCTACGGCATCCTGCAGCTGCAGCTGCAGCGCAAGGCGCGGGCGGAGAGGCCATCAGCCGCTGAAGCCGGCGCGCGGGACAGGCCTTGCGGCGGCCGCGCAGGCACTGGCGCAGCCGCGCCAAGTGCGCGACGATGCGCGCCCACGGTCTTGCCGATTGGAGCGCGATGAACAAGCCCCCGCCGCACCTGCCCGACGACGTGCGCGCCGCGCTGCAGCGCGGCAACCTGATCGAAGCCATCAAGCTGCTGCGCCGCGCCGGGGTTTCGAGCCTGCAGGAGGCCAAGGCCGTGCTGGAAGCCGAGGCGCGGCGCATCAACGCGCGCCGCGACCCAGGCGAGCCGCCCGCGGCCGATGCGCGCGCGCCGGGGGCACCCCGTCCGCTGGTCGCGCCCGGTGCCTTGCCGCCGGCGGCGCTGGACGCATTGCGCCGCGGCAACAAGATCGAGGCCATCCGCCTCGTGCGTGAACACCACGGCATCGGGCTGAAGGAAGCCAAGGACCTGGTCGAGCAGCACGAGCAACTCGTCGCGCCGACGGTCGAGGGCTTGTCGCCGCGGAACGGCCTGTCGCCCGGCGAGGTGCCACGCACCGGCAGCCGGATCACCTGGCTGCTGGTGGCGGCCGCCATCGCGGCGGGCCTGGTGTACCACTTCGTGCTGCGGGATCCGGGCTGAGAGCCTGCTTCAGGCGGACAGCGCGAGCAGTCGGCGGCGCGGTGCTTCGCCGCTGCCGCCGGCTTGCAGGCGGGCCAGGCCATCGCGAGTGTCCGTGGGCAGGGGCTGCCGCAGCGCCAGCGCCAGGTCGAGCAGCAGGCTCAGCAGCTTGGCGAAGCCCTTGGGCGCGGGGCCGTCCGGCGGCGTGGCGCACAGGGCGCACAGCAGCTCGAACACCGTGTGGCGCGCCGCGGCATCGCGCTGCGCGGCGGACTGCAGGCTGGCCAGCAGGCGCGGCGGTGTGACGACGCGCTGCCACAGCAGTTGCTGAAGCGGTGGCGCGATGGCGGACCACTGCAGGCGCTGCTGGGCATGGGTCGCCAGCAGGGCGTCCACGGCCAGCGCCGCGCGCGTGGGTTCGCGCTCGCCCAGGGCCACGGCCAGCAGCAGGTGGCCCATCGGGCCGAGCGTGACGGTGGGGTCGAGCAGCGGGGGCAAGTAGGCGCGCAGGTGCTTGGCCACCTCGGTCCATTGGAGGTGGTTGCCGAGCAGGCGCACGCCTTCGGCGAAGAAGCTTTGCAGAGACGAGGGCTGCAGCGTGGCGAAGTAGGCCACCAGGTCGGGCGACCATCCACCGACCGCCCAGGTGCAATGGGCATCGTCCAGACCCGTCGGCAAGTGGATTGCGATGGGCCACCAGTGCGCAGGCGTGTCGCGTGGGACAGTTCCTGCACCGATGCGAAGGCGGTAGTAGGGATAGGACTTGCCATCGACCTCGTAGGGCATCCAGTCCACGGACCACTGGAACCGGGCTGCGCGGGGACCGTCCGGGCCGACGTCGCCAAGCGACGCCAGCAGTGCGTCGTCGTCGCCGTCCACGTGCCGTATGCGCGCCGCGGCGATGGCCAGCGCCGGTTCGGCCGGCGGACCGACCGCGCAGCCCAGCGCGTAGCGCAGGGCCCGGGCGAAACCGCTGGGTGGCAGCGCATCGGCCGCCGCGCGCACCGCGGGGTCGGCCGTGGGAATGAGGCGCAGGAGCGCGTCGCCCTGATCGGCCGCTGGCGCGATGACGCCCATCTCGGCCAGCGCGGCGGCGCGTTGCACGAGGGTGGCAGGGTCAATGGCGCCGCGCCGGTGCGTTGCGCAGGAGAGGGGGCTGAGCCCCAGCCCTTGGGTCGCCAGCTCGATGAGGGCGCTGATGCGGGCGTGCAAGCGGTCTTCGGTCTTCTGCGCTGCACCGTCGTGGTGGGGCGGCGGCGTCGATTCCGGGGGTGGGCCGCCCGCAATGTGAGTTATCAACCGCGCTGCGGCCTGGGCCAGCGGCGTCTTCGCCTTGCGCGCCTGCTTCAGCACCGGCCCGAAGGCGCGCAGGGCGTCGCCCGCCAGCGGTGCCTGGCGAACGAGGGCGTGCAGCACCTGCTCGAAGAGGTCGACGTCCTCGTCGCCCGCCAGCAGGCGTGCGCAGGCCTCGATCAGTTCGTCGCGGTCGGTGATGTCGGGCAGGCGGCGCGACGGGTCCAGCGGGTCGGTTGCTTGCTGGATCGCCGCGCCGGTGCTGGCCGGGGGTGGCGGGAGGGGCGGGGGTGGCGCGTCCGCCGGCGCTGGTGCGCCCAGCAGCGCGTCGACCGCGGCCTGATGCTGCGCGCTGACGTGCGGCCGCAACTCGGCCAGTGCCGCGCGCGCCGCGTCGTCGAGCGGCCAGCGCCGCAGGCGCTGCAGCACCTGGCCTTGCGTGGCCGCGTCATTCAGCTGCAAGGCGCGGCAGGCCAGCACCGCCGCCGCCGCGGCCCGCGCGGGCTGGTCCCGCACCACGCCGTCCAGCAGCTTCAGCGCGGCGGCCACCTGGGCCTTGACGCCGGCATTCATCACCGGCACCAGCGCCGCCATCAGCGCATCGCCAGCCACGGCCTGCGCGGCGGCCAGCGGCTTCAGGGCATCGAGGGCCAGCGCCACGGTGGGCGGGATGCGGCTGTGGCACAGCGCCAGGTAGCGCTGGGCGAAGGGGCGCATCTCGTCGGCGCTGGGTGCCAGCGCGGCGTGAAAGCGCGAATGCCAGCCGCTGCGGTACTGCGGCCAGTCGTGCGACAGCGCGTGCAGCACCTTGTCCAGCAGCTGTTCGCGGGTGAAGACGCCCTGCGCGCACAGGTCCAGCAGCTTGTCGGCCCAGGTGCGGCCGGGGTGGCTGTGGTACTTGTCGCTGTTGGCGAGGCTGAAGTCGGCATTGCCTTCGAGGTCGAAGATGCGCAGCAGCCGGCCGGCCAGGCCCGGGTCTTCCGCGAGCAGGGCGTCCAGGTCGGCGCGCCAGTCATAGGTGTCCCGGTTCGAGGCGTTGATGCGTGTGCCGCTGCGGGCGGGCAGGTGCATCAGGCCGAGCACGAAGTTCTCACCCGTCGGCGCGCGGGCCAGGCCGTGCTGGTACAGCTGCTGCTGCAGCAGCGCGCGTTGCGGCGGCAGGGCCGGTGCCGCGGCCTCCAGGCCGGGCGGGCGAAAGCGCCGTGCCAGGGCCAGCAGGGTGTCATCGCCCAGCGATATCTCGAACTCGCCGCCGAAGCCACCGCAGGCGAATCGTGCCGCGGCCAGCACCTGCCGGTGTCCGAAGTGGATGGGCTCGCCCCAGGGTTGCAGCACACGCGGGTCGCGCCGTGCGGCCGGTTGGTAGGCGCCCATGATCGCGTCCTTCAGCACGCGCTCCATGGCCGCCAGCCGGGGCAGCAAGCCCTGGCGCCGTGCTGGGTCCGTCGCCTCCAGCAGGGCCAGTGCGCCGGCTTCGTCGCGAGCGCAGAGGGCTTGCTCCAACGGGGTCAGCGGGGTGAAGAGAAGCGGCTGGTTCATGCTGTCGCCTGGTTCAGCCGGCCTTCCACGGCCAGCACGTGCTTGCAGGGCCCGCGCTCACCCTGGTGCTGCGCGAACCAGGGGCAGTTGCAGCGCAGCTGGCCGCTCACTTCGCGCACAAGGTACTCGACGTCGCCGCTTTGCACGCGGGCCGACATGCCGGGCCCGCCGGCCAGTTGCACGGCCCCTTGCTGCAGCAGCGCCTGCGCATCGGCCAGGCGCGGATGCATGTCGGCCAGGCCCGACAGGTCGAAGGGCAGCACGCGGTGGAAGTAGCGCCGGGCGAGCAGGTCGAAGCCGACCAGGCCGCTGGCGCCGAGGATGCGCAACGCGTCAGCGACGTCGGCGGGCTCGGCGCGCAGGCGGCGCGCCAGGGCCTCGGCGTCCAGCTGCGCCTGCCAGGCCAGTTGGGCGCGCACCGCCGCCAGGCAGCGCAGCACGCCAGGCTGCTCGCGCCGCAGCAGCGCGCGCAGCGCCTGGCCTTCGCCTGAGAAGCCGCGCCAGGTCAGCGCGCTCAGCACCAGCGTGAAGCGCATCGCGTCCAGCTCCAGCACCCAGGCGGTGGCCTGGCGCGCGTCGTCGGCATGCACGCTGACGGCCCGGGCCAGCGGCAGCAGCGGCTCCAGCACGCGCAGGCGCTGCAGGCCGTGCACGCGCACGCCGTCGGCGATCGGCTGGGTGGACGTGTACAGCCCGCCCGCGCCGCGGCCCAGCCACAGCGGCAGCTTGGCCGGCGCGCCGGCCTGGCGCACGAAGCGCAGCAACGACACGCCGTCCAGCGTGAAGCGCGGTGCCATGGCGGCCTGGTAGGCCTGCACCTCCACCAGCCCGCGCAGCCAGCGCAGGGGCAGGTCCACCCGGCGTTCGACCACCTGTTCGCACGCGGTGCGCAGGGCCAGCGCTTCCCTGCCCACGGACAGGTGCAGGCCGTCCTCGTCGCGCAGGCGGGCCAGCGCCGAGCGCATCGGCGCGTTGAAGTCGACGTTCGTGCTGCCGTGGCGGAACTGCGTGCTGTCGAAGGCCTCCGGCTGCAGGTCCACGCGCGCGTAGCTGCTGCAGCAGGACGAAAAGCCTTCGAAGCGCAGCCAGCCATCGCCGGCGGTGACCACCGGATCGGCCAGCGCGATGGCGCGGGCCAGGGTGTTGGCGGGCGTGAAGTAGCGCGCCGCCACCACCTGCTGCAGCGCGGTCAGCAGCAGCGCCAGCCGGCGCGGCGAGCGCACGCTGCCTTCGAAGAACGGCGGCGCCGCGGCGCCGTCGTCCAGGCTGGTGGCCAGGTGCAGCGCCGGACGTGCAGCCAGCGCGAGCGTGGACGCACCGTCGTAGCGGTAGATGTGCTGCTGGCCGGCCATGGCGGCGCAGTGTGCCGCAGCCCGGCGCCGTCCGCGGGCGGCGCCGGATGTCGCAGCGCTTCAAGACGCGCAGGCCGTGACAAGCGCAGCATGCCGCCCCGTGTAGGAGGGAATCATGGATGTCTGGCTGATCGTGCACCTGGGCTGCGCCGGCGCATGGCTGGGCTGCGTATTGACCGAGGCGATGTTCGAGCGCGCGCTGCTGGCCCGGGGCGCCGCTGTGCACCGGCTGCTGGCGGACCTGCACCTGAAGGTGGATGCCTTCGTCGAGGTCCCGGCATTCTGCGGCGTGCTGATCAGCGGCCTCGCGCTGGCCACCGGCCGCGCGTCCATCGACACGATGCTGGGTTGGAAGATCGCCGCCGGCGTGCTGGCGGTGGCGCTGAACGCCTGGTGCGTCGGCCTGGTGTGGCGGCGTCGCGGGCAGGCGTTGGCCGACGACGAGGCAGGCTTCCTGCGCATCGATGCGGCACAGCACCGCTGGGGCGCGGGCGTGCTGGTGGCGCTGCTGGCGGCGATGGGGCTGGCGGTGCTTCGCCGCGCCGGCCTCACAGCTTGAGCAGCCAGTTTTCGTCGTTGCCGTCCTGCTCCAGGCGCTTCAGCAGCGTGCCCGGGCTGTGGCGGTAGGCCGCTTTCACCTCGCGGGTGAAGTGCGGCTGGTCGCTGTAGCCGTGCGCGGCGGCGGTGTCCGCCGCGCTGCCGCGGCCGTCGCGCAGGTCGAGCATCGCGCGCTCCAGCCGCAGCAGGCGCTCCACCTCGCCGGGCGGCATGCCTATCAGCTTTTGTGAGCGGCGCTGGAAGTGGCGCTGGGTCCAGTTCAGGGCCGCCACCAGCGGGCCGCGCGCCGCCCGCTGCCACGCCTGGGAGGCCAGCGCGCGCCAGGACGGCTGTGCCGCGCTCAGCGCCGCCCATCGCGGAACGAGGAAACGTTCGCAGGTGGCGATGCGGGTGGCGTGGTCAGGGGCGGCGGCGACGTCGTCGAGCCAGCCCTGCCAGTCGGCCGGCAGCAGGCTGCGCGCGTCGCCGATGCTGTCGAGCCGCTCGCCCATCGGCACGCCGCTGAGCAGCGCCAGCGCGGCGGGTTGGAAGGCGAGGCCGAAGCTGCAGTAGGGCGTGATCGCCAGCGACCGGTAGGCATGCCGGTGCGCGCCGGCGACGAAGACCGGCGGCAGCTCGTCCTCGACGGGCCGGCCGCCGCACTCGATGAGCATGGCCCGCCCGGCGACCAGCCAGACGATGCCGTTGTACGGGCCGGGCGGCACGTGCGTCAGCCGCTGGCCCAGCGTCAAGGTGTCGGCCGCGGGCCGCAGGTCGTGCCAGTAGAAGGCGCGCACGCAGCCCGCCAGCGCCGGGCTCGGCGCGAGCAGGCGCGAGTCCGGGGCGGCGGGCAAGGTGTCAGTGGCGGAAGTGGCGGATGCCGGTGAACACCATCGCGATGCCGCGTTCGTCAGCGGCGGCGATCACTTCCTGGTCGCGCATCGAGCCGCCCGGGTGGATGACGCAGCTGGCGCCGGCATCTACCACCACGTCCAGGCCGTCGCGGAACGGGAAGAAGGCGTCGCTGGCGACCGCGGTGCCTTGCAGCGACAGGCCGGCGTTCTCGGCCTTGATGCTGGCGATGCGGGCGGAGTCGATGCGGCTCATCTGGCCGGCACCCACGCCCATGGTCATGCCGTTGGCGCAGAAGACGATGGCATTGCTCTTGACGAACTTGGCCACCTTCCACGCGAACAGCAGGTCCTGCATCTGCTGGTGCGTGGGCTGCAGCTTGGTGACGATGCGCAGGTCGCTGGCGGCGACGTTCTTCGCGTCGGCCGACTGCAGCAGCATGCCGCCGCCCACGCGCTTGAAGTCCAGCGCGTTCGCCTGGCGCGACAGCGGCACCTCGAGCAGGCGCAGGTTCTGCTTGGCGGCCAGCAGCGTGCGCGCCTCGGGCGTGACGGCGGGGGCGATCAGCACCTCGATGAACTGCTTGGCGCCGTTGATGGCTTCCACCACCGACACGTCCACCGGCTGGTTGAAGGCGACGATGCCGCCGAAGGCCGAGGTGGGGTCGGTCTTCAGGGCCTTGGTGTAGGCCTCGAGCGCGGTGCCGCCGATGGCCACACCGCAGGGATTGGCGTGCTTGACGATGACGCAGGCTGGGGCGTCGAAGGTCTTCACGCATTCCCACGCGGCATCGGCGTCGGCGATGTTGTTGAAGGACAGTTCCTTGCCCTGCAGCTGGTTCCACGCGGCGAGCGTGCCGGGAGCGGGCTGCCGCTCACGATAGAAGGCAGCACTCTGGTGCGGATTCTCGCCGTAGCGCAGGTCCTGGGTCTTCTCGATCTGCAGCGTGTAGATGCCGGGGTACTCGCTGCGCGCGGGCACGGCGGCGGGCTTGTCCTCGGCGCCGGCTTCCAGCGCGCTGAGGTAGTTGGTGATCATGCCGTCGTAGGCGGCGGTGTGGGCGTAGACCTTCTTCGCCAGGCCGAACTTGGTCTTGCGCGTCAGGCCGCCGGCATCCAGCTCGGCGAGCACTTGCGTGTAGTCGGCGGGGTCGATGACGACGGCCACGTCGGGCCAGTTCTTGGCCGCGGCGCGCAGCATCGCGGGGCCGCCGATGTCGATGTTCTCGATGGCGTCTTCCAGCGTGCAATCCGGCCGAGCGGTGGCCTGCGCGAAGGGGTACAGGTTGATCACCAGCAGGTCGATCGTCGCGATGCCGTGCGTCTTCAGCGCGGCCATGTGCTCGGGCATGTCGCGGCGCGCCAGCAGGCCGCCGTGGATGCGCGGGTGCAGGGTCTTGACGCGGCCGTCCAGCATCTCCGGAAAACCGGTCACCTCCGACACCTCGGTCACCGGCAGGCCGTTGTCGGCCAGCAGGCGCGCGGTGCCGCCGGTGGACAGCAGCTTGATGCCGCGGCCATGCAGGGCGCGGGCGAAATCGACGATGCCGGTCTTGTCGGAGACCGAGAGCAGGGCGGTGGTCATGGGCTGCTGCCTGGTAGGAAAGAAGACGGGGTGGCGCGCGCGGCTACTTGATCAGCTTGTGATCGAGCAGCTTGCGGCGCAGCGTGTTGCGGTTGATGCCGAGCCAGTCGGCGGCCTTGCTCTGGTTGCTGTCGGCATGGCGCATCACCACCTCGAGCATGGGCTTCTCGACCGCGCCGACGATCATGTCGTGCACCGAGTGCGGCTCGGTGCCGCGCAGGTCCTTGAAGTACTGCTCCAGGCTGTCGCGGATGCACTCTTCGATTTTCTTCTTGCTCAATGGGTTGTCTCCGTGCTCCGTACGGCGGCGCCAGCGCGCGCCGGAACGGCCTTGGGTCGGCTCATGCCGCTTCCAGTTCTTCGTCGTTGGCTGCCGATGCCACTGGTGCCGCGGCCTGTGGCAGCAGCACATGGCGCTGGGCCAGTTCTTCAAAGTAGCGCTGCACCGCGGCGATCTGCGCTTCGGCCGTGTCCAGCGTGTTCATGTCGGTGCGGAAGGCCTCGCCCCCCGGCAGCGCCCGCACCGCCCAGCCGATGTGCTTGCGCGCGCTGCGCACGCCGGTCCATTCGCCGTACAGGCCGTAATGTTCGTGCAGGTGCTCCACCAGCCAGCCGCGTACTTCGGACGTTGGGGGCGGCGGCAGTTCTTCACCGGTCGCCAGGTGGTGCGTGATCTCGCGGAAGATCCACGGCCGCCCTTGTGCGGCGCGGCCGATCATCAGGGCGTCCGCGCCGGTCAGGCGCAGCACCTCGCGCGCCTTCTGCGGGGAATCGATGTCGCCGTTGGCGACCACCGGGATGCGCAGCGCCGCCTTCACCGCGGCGATGGTGTCGTATTCGGCCGCGCCCTTGTAGCCCTGTTCGCGCGTGCGGCCATGCACGGTGAGCAGCGCGATGCCGGCGGCTTCCGCCGCGCGCGCGATGCTGAGGGCGTTGCGTTCGGTGTCGCACCAGCCGGTGCGCATCTTCAGCGTCACCGGCACGCCGCGCGGCGCGCACACCGCGACGACCGCCTCGACGATCTGCAGCGCCAGCGCCTCGTCGCGCATCAGCGCCGAGCCGGCCCACTTGTTGCACACCTTCTTGGCCGGGCAGCCCATGTTGATGTCGATGATCTGCGCGCCGCGGTCGATGTTGTAGGCGGCGGCCTCGGCCATCATCTCGGCGTCGGTGCCGGCGATCTGCACCGCGATCGGCCCCGGCTCGCCGGCGTGGTCGGCCCGGCGCGAGGTCTTCAGCGAGTTCCAGAGCTCCTTGCGCGAGGTGACCATCTCGCTGACCGCGTGGCCCGCCCCGAGGCGCCGGCACAGCTGGCGGAACGGGCGGTCGGTGACGCCCGCCATGGGCGCGACGAAGACCTGATTCGGCAACTCGAACGGGCCGATGCGCATGGCGGAGGGACAGGGTACTGCTGAAAAAGGAGGCAGGAGTATAGCGGCCGGGTCGGCCCGCTTTCGTGACGGTGGGCACGGGCACGCCGCCTGCCTATGATGCGCGCCGATGGAAGCGTGGATGTCCGCCTTGATGGCCACGGTGCTGGCCGCGCTGGCTCTGCCGCAGTACGGGCTGTCGACCGTCTTCGTCGTGTCGCTGGTCTCGGCCACGCTGCTGCCGCTGGGGTCGGAGCCGGCGGTGTTCGGCCTCGTCAAGCTCAACCCGGCGCTGTTCTGGCCCGCCGTGCTGGTGGCCACGGCCGGCAACACGGTAGGCGGCGCCATCAGCTACTGGATGGGCTACGGCGCCGAGAAGGCCTACGAACGCATCCGCCACCGAAAGGCCGAAGCGCACGCGCTGCGCTGGCTGGAGCGCCTGGGGCCCAAGGCCTGCCTGCTGTCCTGGCTGCCCGGTGTCGGTGACCCCCTGTGCGCGGTGGCCGGCTGGCTGCGCCTGTCGTTCTGGCCTTGCGTGCTCTACATGGCCATCGGCAAGTTCGCGCGCTACGTCACGATGACGGCGGCGCTGCTGTGGGTGTTTCCGGGGCAGTGGGGGCCGTGATGGCACGCCGCGTTCCTTGAACGTGGGGGAGCACCGCGTCTCGGCCGAGTGGGAAACATCCTTCGTTGGCGCCATTGCCTTCCCGGCCGCGATCTCTGCCGCGCAGGCTCCTGGTCAGAGAGGCCCGCTCTCGGGTTTTCCAGGGGGCGGATTGGGGACGATTCCCACCTTTAGGGGTGTCTTCGGCGGGGGAGCGGCCCACACAATGGACTTCCCCGACCCAACCCGACGCCATGAGCACCTCGACCCCGGCCTACGACCAATTGGCCAGCACCTTCCAGCGGCTGCACCACCTGCAGCACCTGCAGTCCATCGCCTACTGGGACCAGGCCGCGAACATGCCCGCGCGCGGCAGCGAGGCGCGCGGTGCCGCGCTGGCCGAGATGGCCGCGCTGATGCACCGCATGCGCACGGATCCCCGGCTGTCCGACGACCTGAAGCGCGCCGAGCAGGAGCCGCTGACCGACCTGCAGCGCGCCAACCTGCGCGAGATGCGGCGCGAGTGGCTGCAGTCCAATGCGCTGCCGGAGTCGCTGGTGCAGCGCTCGCAGCTGGCCACCTCGCGCTGCGAGCATGCCTGGCGCACCCAGCGCCCGGCGAACGACTGGAAGGGCTTTCTCGAGAACTTCCGCGAGGTGCTGGCCACCGCGCGCGAGGAAGCGGCGCTGCTGGCCGAGCAGTCCGGCAGCTCCAAGTACGACGCGATGATGGACCGCTTCGAGCCCGGCATGACCTGCGCCGAGCTGGACCGCATCTTCGGCGAGGTGCGGCAGTGGTTGCCCGGCGTGATCCAGCGCGTGGTCGAGCGGCAGTCGCGTGAATCGGTGATCGCGCCGGTCGGACCGTTCGCGATCGACAAGCAGCGCGCGCTGTGCGAGAAGGCGATGCGCCTGCTCGGCTTCGACTTCGACGGCGGCCGGCTCGACGTCAGCACGCACCCCTTCTGTGGCGGCGTGCCGGAAGACGTGCGCATGACCACACGCTTCCGCGAGGACGAGTTCCTCGCCAGCCTGCTCGGCACCATTCACGAGACCGGCCACGGCCGCTACGAGCAGAACCGCCCGCGTGAGCTGCTGGCGCAGCCGGTGTCGCAGGCGCGCTCGATGGCGATCCACGAAAGCCAGTCGCTGTCCTTCGAGATGCAGCTGGGCAGGCACGCGGGTTTTGCCGGCCTGCTGGCGCCGATGGTGCGCGAGGCCTTCGGCGACCAGCCGGCGTTCGCGCCGGACAACCTGCACCGGCTGATGACGCGGGTGAATCCCGGCTTCATCCGCGTCGATGCCGACGAGGTGACCTACCCCGCGCACATCATCCTGCGCTACGAGATCGAGCGTCCGCTGATCGAGGGCGACATCGAGCCCGAGGACGTGCCCGCGCTGTGGGACGCCAAGATGCAGGAGCTGCTGGGGCTGGACACCCGCGGCAACCACAAGGACGGTCCGATGCAGGACGTGCACTGGCCCGAGGCGCTGTTCGGCTACTTTCCGTGTTATTCGCTCGGCGCCATGTACGCGGCGCAGTGGTTCGAGACCATGCGCCGGCAGATGCCCGACCTGGACGAGCGCATCACGCGCGGCGAGCTGGGTGCGGTGTTCGACTGGCTGAAGGCCAACATTTGGGAAGCCGCCAGCCGCCACACCACCGACGAGCTGGTGCGGCGTGCCAGCGGCGAGCCGTTGAACCCCGCGCACTTCAGGGCGCACCTGGAGCGGCGCTACCTTGCGTGATGCTTGCGGCGCCGCGGCCCGCGGCCGATCAGAACACGTGCTTGATGCCCGCGCCCAGGGCCTTCACCCGCGGGTTCGGCCGCGATGAGTCGATGCCGTCGTTGTCGAAGAAGGCCTGCAGCTCGGTGCGCTTGGACAGCGCGTACATCCACGCGGCCTGCCAGCGCTTGCGTTCGCCGCGCAGGTTCGCCTGCACGTCGCGCTGCATCAGGTTGAGCACGAGCTTGTGCGCGCCCAGCCCGTATGCGGCGCCCACCAGGGCATAGCGGACGGTTCGCCGTGATGCCGCGGTGTTCCGGAAGCGGTCCTCGCCCACCAGTGCATACGGCTGCACCGGGCCCAGCTTCACGCGGGCGCCGATCTGCCACTTGTCGTCGAACTCGTTGTTGCGCAGCCCGCCGGAGCGCGAGTCCTTGGCATAGGCCAGGCCGGCCACGACCGGCCCGGCGCGGTACAGCAGCCCCAGGTCCAGCGAGCGCGCGTCGTCCTCGGCCTCGGTGGCGGTGCCTTCGCCGCGCTGGTAGTAACGTGCCATCAGCTCGGCACCCGCGATGCGCGGGCTGCGGTAGCCGATCGAGTTGGAGCTGCGGTTGCGCGCATTGAGGATCGAGGTGCCGATGGCCGTGGCGCCGGCATCGTTGGGGGCGAAGGTGGCGATGGCGGTCACCTGCGAATAGATGGGCGAGCCGGTCGGGTTGCCCGAATCCAGCCGGCCCAGCGCCACGGTGCCGAAGGCGCCGGACAGGCCGACGTGGCTGTGCCGGTAGGCCGGGCTGCCGAGCATGCCGGTGTCGGCGCCGTAGCCGAACTCCAGTCCGAACAGCGCTTTCAGGCCGCCGCCGAGGTCCTCGGTGCCGCGGAACGACAGCCGCGAGGCGTTGTCGACCAGGCTCGTCACGCGGCCGGCGCTGCCGGTTCGCACGCTGTTGACCGAAAGCCTGACCTGGCCGCCCACCTGGACCTGCTGGGCCCAGGCGGACGAGCCGCAGGCGGCGGTGATGGCGGCCAGCAACAGGGCGCGCGGGATGGGGTACTGCATTGCTCTCACTCCTCCAGTGGTGGGACAAAGAAAATCGCTTGTTCTGCGCGGCCGGCCGATGCGTCGCGCGTCGCGCGTCGCGCATGGCGCTGCCGCGGTGCCGCGGTGTCCGCTGAAGCGGCCGGGCGGGGGGTGGGTCGCGCGCCGCGCTTGGCCAGTGCTAGTCGGTGATGCGGTCCTTGTCCGAGACCATCACGATGTTGGTGTAGCGGCTGCCCGCGCGGTGGCCGCTGCCGAACTGGATGCGGAAGTGGTCCGGCCCTTCCAGGTACACGCGTTCCATGGCCTTGACGAACGCGCTGCGGTCCAGCTCGCGGCCGGCACGCTGCAAGGCCTGCAGCACGACGCGGCCGGCGATGTAGCCCTCGAACTCGGTGAAGTCCGGCCGCGCCTGCGGGTCGCGCAGCTTCAGCTGGGCGCGGTAGTCGGACACCAGCGGGTGGACGCCGCGCGAGGGGCTGGGAACCACCTGGGTCACGATGACGCCGCGCGCGGCATGCCCGAGGGTCTGCTGCAGCTGGCCCAGGTCGACGATGTTGCGGCCGATGAAGCGGGCCGGCGGGCAGGTGCTGGCCGCCATGGCCTGCACCACGGCCGCGGCGTCGCGGCCGGAGACGCCGAAGATCACCAGCTGTGGGCAGTGCTCGGCCAGCGTCTGCACCGCGCTGCGCGAGGCGGCGGAGTAGTCGGGTGCGTTGATCGGCATGCGCCCGCTCGCCACCAGGTCCCGCCCGATGCGCTTGAGCCGCTGCACCACGTCGTCACGCAGTTCGGTGCCGAGCCGGGTGGTGTAGTGGACCAGCGCGACGCGGGTGTAGCCGATGGTGTCGATGTGCCGGACGATGGCGGCCAGCTCGTCCGCGAAGCTGGCGCGCAGGCTGAACACCATCGGCTGGCTGCCGTCGTACAGCTCGGGCGTGCCGGTGTAGGCACCCACCAGGGGCACGCCGTGGGTGCGCAGCAGGGGCAGCGCGGCTTGGACGCTGCCGGTGAAGGTGTAGCCGGCCAGCGCGAAGACGCGCTTGTCCTCGATGAGCGCACGCGTGTTGGCCAGTGCCTTGGCGCCGTCGTTGTGGTCGTCGAGCGTCAGCAGCTCGACGCGCCGCCCGTGCACGCCGCCGGCACGGTTCGCGGCGGTGAAGGCCAGCATCAGGCCGTCGCGGTAGGGGCGCCCGGCCAGGGTTCCGGCGCTGCCGCTGAGCTTGGCCGACTGGCCGAAGAGCACGGCGTCGGCGGTGACGCCGGGGCTGGCGGGCCGTGGTGCCTGCGGCATGGCCGCCGTGGCCAGCATCAGGCCGAAGGCGCAGAACAGGCGCCGCATCGCGGGCGCGCCGGACGTGGCTGTGGCACGGATCATGAGGCGCTCTCCAGCGGATGTCCGGACGCGGTGTGGGTGATGCGGGCTGTTCGCACCACGCTCCGGTAGCGTGTGAGTCCTTCCCGCACCAGGGACTGGAACTGTTCGGGCGTGCTGGCGCTGACCGTGGCTGCGACCGCCTGCGCCTGGCTGCGGAAGGCCGGTGATGCGATGGCCTGGTGCACCGCGTGCTGCAGGCGCTCGGCCACCGGCCGCGGCAGGCCCGCCGGGCCGACCAGGCCGAACCACAGCGGCGCGCTCACCGCCCCGTAGCCCAGTTCCTGGTAGGTCGGCGTGTCGGGCAACTGCGCGAGCCGCGTCAGGTTGCGAACGGCCAGGGAACGCAGCTGGCCGCTCCGTATACCCGCTAGCAGCGTTGGCGTGTTGCCGCTGGCCACGTCGATGCGCCCTGCCAGCAGGTCGGACAGGAAGGGGGCGCTGCCCCGGTAGGGCACGTGGAGGAACCGGGCGCCTGCCAGGTGTGCGAAGTGTTCCAGCAGCACGTGGCCGGCGGAACCGATGCCGGGGCTCGCGTAGCTGATGGTGCCCGGCCGGGCGCGGGCCAGCCGGACCAGTTGGTCGAGCGTGCGGATCGGCGACGTTGCCGGCACCACGGCCGCGCTGGGCACCGTGACGACGGTGCTGATGAGCGTGAAGTCCTTCAGCGGGTCGTAGCGCAGCGACCGGTTGAGCGCCGGATTGGCCACCAGCGTGCTGACCGAGGCCAGCCCGAGGGTCCGGCCGTCGGCCGCGGCGCGCGCCACGGCTTCGGCCCCCACCGAACCACCGCCCCCGGCCCGGTTCTCCACCAGCACGGGGCGGCCGATGAGCGGGGCCATGGCCTGCGCGAGTGCGCGCGAGAAGTAGTCGGTGTTGCTGCCCGCGGTGAACGGGTCGATGAGGACCAGCGGCTGTCCTCGGCCGTCCGCCCGCGCGTGCAGGGGCTGCGCGATGGCGGCCGCGGCGCAGGCGATGAGGTCGCGGCGTTGCATGCCCTGGCCCTTCTCGACGACTGCCTGGTCACTCCAGCGGAATGCGGTGCGTCTTCACCAGGTTTTGGAAGAACTGGATGCGCTGCGCGATCTCGTCCTTGTACTGCGCCGGCGTGAGAACCTCGGGCAGGATCGCGCCGCGGGCTTCCCAGGATTGCTTCGTGGCCGGGTCGGTCAGCACCGCGCGCATGCCCTCGAACAGCCGCTTCACCACCGGCTCCGGCGTGCCGGCCGGCGCGGCCAGGCCGGTCCACGAGGTCAGGTTCAGCTCGGGCAGCTTCAACTCGTCGAAGGTGGGCACCGAGGCCAGTTGCGACAGGCGCTTGGGCGCGGCCACGGCCAGCGCGCGCAGCTTGCCGTTGGCGATGTTGGCGAGGTTGGAGGTGAGGTTGTTCCAGGTCACCTGCACCAGGCCCGCCAGCATGTCGTTCAGCGCCGATCCCGCGCCCTTGTACGGCACGTGCGTGATGGACAGTCCGAGCTTGGACTTCAGCACCTCCATGCTCAGGTGGGCCACCGAACCGATGCCGGAGCTGGCGTAGTTCCACTTGCCGGGATTGGCGCGGACGTAGGCCACGAACTCCTCGAAGGTCTTCACCGGCAGGCTGGCACTTACCAGCAGCACGTTCGACAGGCGCTCGATCAGCGTGATGGGCGCGAAGTCGTCCAGCGCGCTGTAGGGCAGTTTGGGCTGGACGACCGGATTGACCACGTGCGTGGTCTGCGAGGTGACGACCAGCGTGTAGCCGTCCGCCGGCGCCTTGGCGACGAAGGACGAGCCAATGGCTCCGCCGGCACCGGCCCGGTTGTCCACGACCAGCGTCTGCCCCAGCTGCTTGCCCAGCCGTTCCGCGATGGAGCGGCCGGCGATGTCCACCGCGCCGCCCGGCGCGAAGGGCACCACCAGGTTGATCGGCCGGCTGGGGTAGGGGGAGGGCTGCGCCCACGCGGGCAGGACGGCGCCGCCCAGGAGGCTGGCGGCTCCTCCCAGCAGGTGTCGACGGTCGATGGCGTGCTTCATGGTGTGTCTTCCGCGTGGGTCAGGCAGGTTGGGATCCGAGCTCGGCCCGGAGGGTGGTGGCTATCACTTCAAGGACGCGGCCAATGTCCGCACGCACCCGCGCGAAGCCGGCCAGTGGCTCGCGCGTGTCCTCGTCGAGGTAGAGCTTGCGGTTGATCTCGATCTGCAGGCTGTCGCAGCCGCCGCCGGCCCGGCCGTGCTCGCGCACCAGGTCCTGGCCGGCATACGGGTCGTTGATCGCCACGCTGTAGCCCAGCGACCGGAAGGCGCCGGCGACGCAGGACGTGAACCCGGGCGAACAGCTGCGGCCATGCAGGTCACCCAGCACCACGTCGGCCAGCGGCACGTTCGAGCTGCGGCCCAGCCGTTCGTAGGCATTGCTGGGCATGGAATGCAGGTTGAGGTGCCAGGCGCGGCCGAAGGTGGCGGTGGCGTGCTGCACGGCGTCACGCAACGCGCGCCGGTAGGGTTGCCAGCAGGTCTCGATGCGGCGCTGCACCTCGGCCACCGGGAGCCGGCGGTCGTAGATCTCCTTGAAGGTCGTCGTCTTGCTGAAGACCAGGCCGTTGCCCAGGTTCACGCAGGGCGCCGAGGGCCGGACCTCGTCCGGCCAGGGCTCGGACAGCATGGCCGCATCGATGTCGTTGCAGTCGCGGTTCGCGTCGATGTAGCTGCGCGGGAAGCGTGCGTGGATCAAGGTGCCGCCCACGGCCGGCACGTCGGCCCACAGCGCCTCCACGTGCGTGTCTTCACAGCGCCGCAGGTCGGCGAGGTCGACGGCGAAGCGGAAATCGCCGGGATAGGCGGTGCCGCTGTGCGGCGAATCGCAGACCAGCGGAATGGCGGCGGATTGGGGGCGCACGACGGCGACGCTTTCGGATGGATTCAAGATGCTCGGCAATGGCAATGGCGTGGAATGGATCGCAGCTTAGGGACGCCCACTCACGCTGGGAATCGACAGTCGTGCGCGACGTGATGCCAGAATGGCATCACATGAAATTCCGCGCCGCGTCCCTCGTCGAGCTGCATGCCTTCCTCGGCGTGTGCCGCGCCGGCACGGTGCGCCAGGCGGCGGAACAACTGTGCGTGACCCAGGCCGCGGTGAGCCGCGCGGTGCTGCGGCTGGAGCGGCGACTGGGCTGCACCCTGTTCGAACGCAGCGCGCAGGGCGTGACCCCCACTGCGCAGGCGCGCGCGCTGCGCGAGCGCATCGAGCCCAGCGTGCTGCAGCTCGAGCAGGCCTTCGTCGATTTCAGCCAGGCCACCGTGCAACGCCACACGCTGCGCCTGAGCGTCGTGCCGACCCTCGGCACGCGCTGGCTGATGCCGCGCCTGGGTTCGTTCCAGGCGCGCCACGCGGACGTGGCGGTCGAACTGCGGCAGTTCCGCCGCGACGACGACTTCCAGCGGGACGACGTCGACGTCTGGGTCGCGCTCAAGCAGTCGAGCCGGCGCTGGCCGCGCGGCATCTCGGCGCGCTACCTGCTCGGGCGCGAGATCACGGCGGTGTGCACCCCGGTGGTCGCCGCGCGGCTGCGCTCACCGGCCGGCCTGCTGAAAGAGCCGCTGCTGCACCACACCTACTACCCGGACAACTGGCGCCTGTGGCTCGACGCCGCCAAGGTCCCCACCGGCTCACTGAGGCTCGGCACCGGGTTCGATCTTTCCCATCATCTCATTGCGGCCGCGGCGGCAGGCATGGGCGTGGCCGTGGTGCAAGCGTGCCTGATCGAACGCGAGCTGGCATCGGGTGAGCTGGTGATACCGTTCGACGTGAGCGTGTCCACCGGGCGCGGCTACTACCTGTGCACCCGCCTCGCGGCCGACGGCCAGCCGGCCGTGGAGCTGTTCGCGCGCTGGCTGCTGGAGACCATCGGCAGCGCGCGCGACGCGGGCTGATCGCCCGCGGTCACCGGCGCCACCGGCTGCGCCCTTCAGCCCGGCCCGGCGGCCCGGCCCAGTGCCAGTTCCAGGTCGTCCAGCACCTCGTCCAGCCGCTTCAGGGGCTGGGCCAGCGTGTTGCGCCGCGCGGCCTTTCCGCGCTTCGGCTGCACCAGGTGTCGATGGCGGTCGTCGAGCGCGGCCTCGTCCAGCGCCAGGCCGTGGGCGGCCAGCATCGCGCTGATGGAACTGCGGCGCGAACGCAAGTCCTCGCGCGTCTTCTGGTACGCATGCTCGGCCAGCTGTCGGCGCTGCGCGTAGCTGAGGATGTTGGCGAGGAACATCTCCGGGTCGCGCTGGTCCGGCTCCAGCAGCAGGATGTCGGTGTCCGGGTGGCTGGCCTCGTAGCCCTTCAGGCCCAGTTCCAGCCGCGAATGGATCAGCGTGCGGAAGGTCTGCGACAGCACCAGCGGCAGCCCGCCCTGCACGATCTGCGGGATGCGGCCGGCGCCTTCCAGCACGCGGTGGCGCGGCGCGTGCGTGGCGTCGAAGGGCACCAGCGGGTTCAGGCACAGCAGCAGGTCGATGCCGTCTTCCAGCAGCACCCGCGCATGCAGCGTCTTCTTCAACGCGCCGTCGACGTACCAGCGGCCGCCGATGGCCACCGGCGGAAAGAGGCCCGGCAGCGCCGCGCTGGCCGCCACCGCGCGCGAGATCGGCACATGGTCCCAGCCCGGCTGGCCGAAGGGGGCGGCGTCGCCGCTGTCGAGGTCGGTGGCCACCAGCACCAGGCGGCGGTCGAGGCGGCGGAAGTCGTTGCTGCGGCCGGCGCGCGAGAACACCTCGCGCAGCCGGGCTTCCAGCGGCTCGTGGCTGAAGAGGCCGGTGGGCAGCGCACGGCCGAGGCGCTCGATGGTGGAAATCAGCGAGCGGTGGCCGCCGCGCAGCCCGGCGAGCTGCAGGCCGGCCTGCGTGGCCAGCCAGGGCAGCGAGGCCAGCCGGCGCACGAACTCGCCGACGGCCGGACGCACGAAGAGCATGGGGCTGACGACGTCGCTGGCGAGTGCCGGATCGTTCTCGATGAAGGAGGCGCACAGCGTGCGCGGCCGCATGCCGTTGGCCAGCGCCGCGGCGATGAAGCTGCCGGCCGAGACGCCGACGTAGCCGTCGAGCGCCGTGAAGTCGAGGCCGGGAATGGCTTCTTCCAGCGCGCACAGCGCGCCGATTTCCCAGGTGGCGCCGAGCGGACCGCCGCCGGCCAGGGCCAGCCCCACGCGCGGGCCGCGGCCCCCGCGGCGCGGGCGCAGGCGCTCACGCCCGGCACGCGCCGTCGCACGATCGGGGCGATGAAAAAAGGGCGCCGCGGCGCCCTTCATCGATCGCGCCAGCGGCCGCTGGCTCACGGCGCCACGGCGGCGGAAGCCGCCTTGCGCGCGACGCGGCGCTTGGCCGCCGGCTTCTCGGCGCCGTTGGCCTCGTCAGCGGCCTTGGCGGCCTTGGCAGCCGTCTTGCGCGGCGCCTTCGCGGCCTTGGCCGGTGCGGCCTTCGCGGCGCGTGCCGCCTTGGGCTTGGCCGGCGTCACGTCGCCGCCCAGCTTGGCGACCGCGGCGGCCAGCGCTTCCACGCGCTCGGCCAGCGCGGCCACGTCCTTCGCGGTGGGCACGCCCAGGCGGCTCATCGCGCGGGCGGTGCGCTCTTCGAAGATGGATTCCAGCTTGTCCCACTGCGCGTTGGCCTTGCCGCCCACTTCACCGGCCATCGCGGTCATCTTGCCGGCCACGTCGCCGAGCTTTTCGCTGGCCACGGCCTGGGTCTTGCGGTGCAGGCTCTGGCCTTCCTTCATCAGCGTCTCGAAGACCTTGGTGCCTTCGCCCTGGGCCTTCGCGAAGGCGCCCAGGCCAGCCAGCCAGATCTGCTGGGCCGATTCCTTGATGGTGTTGGCGAGCTGGCTGTCCAGCAGGCCGGCCGGCGACGCGGCCTTCTTCTCGGCCATCTTCTGAAGCTTCTTGACCATGGTGTTTCCTCAGGGCGTTTGTCGTGGGGGGAGGGTGAAAGTGGTGGCGCTCGAGACCACCGCTGGAGCGGCAGTGTAGGCAGCTGCTTTCGGGCGCACAGCCTAAACTGCTAGGCGGCCGGCCCTACAGCAGTTCTTCCGGCACCAGCGGGCTCAGCAGCCACAGCCGCAGGCGCAGCCAGGGCGTGCTGTCGGGTTCCTGGGTCAGCACGACGTCGCCTTCCTCGTCGGTGCCCAGCCACTCCAGGCCGGTGCCGCGGGCGTTGAAGCGCACGCGGTAGGCGCTTTGCAGGCGGTCCAGGTCGATCACGCGCTGCAGCTCTCGGGCGATCTGCCGGCTCTCGATCACCGCGCCCAGTTCGGTGTTGATCGTGGCCGAGCGGGGGTCGAAGTTCATCGATCCGATGAAGGACACGCGCCGGTCGACGACCGCGAGCTTTGCATGCAGCCGGCCCAGGCTTTCGCCGAAGTGGAACAGCCGCCGGTTGCGCTTGACGCGCTGGTTGGACAGCTCGTACAGCTCGATGCCCATGTTCAGCATGTCCGGCCGGTAGCGGCTGTAGCCCAGGTGCACCAGCGGCTCGTCGGTGGCGCCGAGCGAGTTGGTCATCACGCTGGTCTTGACGCCGCGCGAACGCAGCTGGCGCAGAAAGTCCATGCCGCGCGGCCCGGGAATGAAGTACGGCGACGAGATGACCAGTTCCGATTGGGCCTGTTTCAGCGCCTCCAGCACGTTGTAGGTGACGCTGGTCTCCAGCAGCTCGCCGCCGACCGAGCCTTCGAAGGGTTTGTCCGGGTGGTCGGCGAAGACGTAGCCTTCTCCCCAGGTCAGGCCGAGGCGGCCATCCTCCAGGTCGTCGCGCAGCGGGCCGTAGCCCAGGATGTCGTTCGGCGGCAGCGCTGGCGGCGGTGGGGTCCTGGCCGGGCTGGTGGCGGCCTCGAAGTAGGCGCGCAGCGCGGCGGCGTCCAGCGTGCTCTTCGCGATGGACTCGTAGGGCCACACCGCGTCACTGTTCCAGTAACGATCGAAAAGCGCGGCCATGGGCTCGATCATCCTGCCGACGACGAAGGCGTCCAGGTCGATGAAGTTGTTGGCCTCGCTGCGCAGGAAATACTCGTTGGCGATGTTGCGCCCGCCGATCACCGCGGCGATGCCGTCGGCGATGAAGAGCTTGTTGTGCATGCGGTGGTTGACGCGGCCCCAGTCGCCCACCGAGGCCAGGAAGCGCGTCGCCTGGCCCGAGCCGCGCGCGCAGCAGAAGGGGTTGAAGAGGCGCACCTGCACGTTCCGGTGCGCGGCGAAGGCGAGGAACAGCTCGTCGTGCCCGCCGGTGTAGAAGTCGTCGATCAAAAGGCGCACGCGCACGCCGCGGTCGGCCGCGTCGCGCAGCGCGCGCAGCAGCCAGCGGCCGGTCTCGTCGGGCTCGAAGTGGTAGTACTGCACGTCCAGCGAAACCTGCGCGCGCCGGGCGAGCTGGATGCGCGTGTCGAACGAGAAGGAGCCCAGCGGCATCAGGCGGAAGCCGGAATGCGCGTCCTGGTCGGGGATGGAGTTGGCGACGATCTTCGACAGCGCGGTGCCGGGCGCGGCGGGGATCGCCGCGCTGGCGATCTTGTCGCGGTCGATGGCGGGCAGCTTCGTCGCGCAGCCGCCGCCCAGCAGGGCCAGCAGCACCAGCACCGCCAGCAGCCAGCAGCGGCGAATCGGCGCGGGAAGGCCGCGGTGCGGCAAGGCGGAGGCATGCATGACGGCGGACGGGCGTCGGGCGCGGCGGCCCGGGTGGGCGGATTCTCGCCACGAAGCCGGTGCTTGTGCAGGCCCTGCGGCCATCGCAGCGCCGCACAATCCCGCGATGGAACGCCCTGCCGCCCGGCGAACCCTGCTGCGCTGCCTCGGTGCGGCCGCTGCCTGGCCTGCGCTGGGGGCCTCGGCGGGGCCGGTGATCGACGAGCTGCGCATCGGTGGCGCGCGCCTGGAACTGCAATTCGCCGAAGGCTTCGGCGCGCCGCTGCGCGCCCGCGCGCGCGAGTGGGCGCGGGCGGCGGCAGCGGCCATCACCGCCTACCTCGGGCGCTTTCCGGTGGCGGAGGTGGAACTGCTGCTGCTGCCTGTCGCCGGCGCCGGCGTGCGCGGCGGCACCACCTTCGGCGAGCCGGCGCCCTACGTGCGCCTGCGGGTCGGCGTCGACACCACGGCCGCACAGTTCCACGACGACTGGGTGCTGGTGCACGAGATGGTGCACCTGGCCGTGCCGCGCGTGCCGCGCCGCCATGCCTGGCTGCAGGAAGGGCTGGCGACCTACGTCGAAGGCATCGTCCGCGCGCGTGCCGGGCAGATCACGGTGCCGCGGCTGTGGGCGGCGATGGCGAGCGACATGCCGCAGGGCCAACCGGCCGAAGGCGACCGCGGCCTGGACCACACGCCGACCTGGGGCCGCACCTACTGGGGCGGCGCCATCTTCTGCCTGCTGGCCGACGTGCGCATCCGCCAGCGCAGCGGCCTGCGCCTGGGGTTGGAGCATGCGCTGCAGGGCGTGCTGGCGGCGGGCGGCAGCTACGCGGTGGCGTGGCCGATCGAGCGCATCCTGGCGGTGGCCGATGCGGCCGTCGGCCAGGACACGCTGTCGGCGCTCTATGCCCGCATGAAGGACAGCCCGGCGCGCACCGACCTGGACGCGCTGTGGCGCGCGCTGGGTGTGGCGCCGGCGGGCGAGCGCGCGGCCTTCCGTGCTGACGTGCCGCTGGCCGCGGTGCGGGCCGCCATCGCCGGCTGAGGTGCGCCGCGCCGCCGTCCCATCGGCGCGGCTGCGGCACGCTTCACGAACCGGCAGGGCTCTCCAATCCAGGCCGCCACCGCGCTGCCTTGGGGTTACCGCGCAAGGGCCGCGAGGCATGTTTGCCTAAGATGCGCCGAAGAACCCGTCGAACCGGCCGCTTCCGCGCGGCCTCCACTTCCGCCCTTGGAGGAGCTTCATGCACTACTTCGTCACCGGTGCCACCGGTTTCATCGGCAAGCGTCTCGTCAAGGCGCTGCTGGCGCGGCGTGGCGCCACGGTGTCTTTCCTGGTGCGCGCCGGCAGCGAAGGCAAGGTGGCCGACCTGTACAAGTTCTGGGGCGTCAACAAGACCCGCGCGATTCCCGTGGCCGGCGACCTGACGGCGAAGAAGCTGGGCGTCAGCGCCGAGGACATCAAGGGCCTGAAGGGCACGGTGGACGCGGTGTACCACCTGGCCGCGGTGTACGACCTGTCGGCCGACGAGGAGAGCCAGGTCCAGGTCAACATCGAGGGCACGCGCAACATGTGCGAGTTCGCGAAAGCGGTGGATGCGAAGCACGTGCACCACGTTTCGTCGATCGCCGCCGCGGGCCTCTACGAAGGCGTGTTCCGCGAAGACATGTTCGACGAGGCGGAAGGCCTGGACCACCCGTACTTCATGACCAAGCACGAGAGCGAGAAGATCGTGCGCAAGGAGTGCAAGGTGCCCTGGACGGTGTACCGCCCGGCCATGGTGGTGGGCGACTCCACCACCGGCGAGATGGACAAGATCGACGGGCCGTACTACTTCTTCAAGGTCATCCAGCGCATGCGCCAGATCCTGCCGCCGTGGATGCCGGCCGTGGGCCTGGAGGGCGGGCGCGTCAACATCGTGCCTGTGGATTTCGTGGTGGCGGCGCTGGACCACATCTCGCACAACGTCAAGGATTTGAAGGGCAAGTGCTATCACCTGGTCGACCCGGTGGGCTACCGCGTGGGCGACGTGCTGGACATCTTCAGCAAGGCCGCGCACGCGCCGAAGATGAACCTCTTCGTCAACGCCGCATTGCTCGGCTTCATCCCGAAGAGCGTGAAGAAGGGCATGATGGCGCTGGCCCCGGTGCGGCGCGTGTACCACGCCATCATGAAGGACCTGGGCCTGCCCGAGGATATGATGAACTTCGTCAACTACCCGACGAGGTTCGACTGCCGCGAGACGCTGAAGGCGCTGGACGGCTCGGACATCAAGTGCCCCAACCTGCGCGACTACGCGTGGCGCCTGTGGGACTACTGGGAACGCCACCTCGACCCCGACCTGTTCATCGACCGCAGCCTGAAGGGCAGCGTGGCCGGCAAGGTGGTGCTCGTCACCGGCGGCTCGTCCGGCATCGGCCTGGCGGCGGCGAAGAAGTTCGCGGAAGCGGGTGCCATCACCATCATCTGCGCGCGCGGCGAGGACAAGCTGGCCGAAGCGGTGAAGGAGATCCAGGAATTTGCCGGCAAGGGCGCGAAGGTGTTCAGCTATTCCGTCGACATCGCCGACGAGGCGGGCTGCGCCGAATTCGTGAAGACGCTGGAAGAGCAGCACGGCGGCGTCGATTTCCTGATCAACAACGCCGGCCGCTCCATCCGCCGCGCCATCGAGAACAGCTACGAGCGCTTCCACGACTTCCAGCGCACGATGGATCTGAACTACTTCGGCTGCCTGCGCATCACCATGGGCCTGCTGCCCGGCATGGTGAAGAAGCGCCGTGGCCACGTGGTCAACATCAGCTCGATCGGCGTGCTGACGAATGCGCCGCGCTTCTCGGCCTACGTGGCCTCCAAGGCCGCGCTGGACGCCTGGACCCGGTGCGCGGCCAGCGAGTTCTCGGACCAAGGCATCACGTTCACGACGATCAACATGCCGCTGGTGCGCACGCCGATGATCGCGCCCACCAAGATCTACAACAACGTGCCGACGCTGGCGCCGGAAGAAGCGGCCGACATGATCGCCGAGGCCTGCGTCTACAAGCCGGTGCGCATCGCCACGCGCCTGGGCATCACCGGCCAGGTGCTGCACGCCTTTGCGCCGAAGGTGGCGCAGATCGTGATGAACACGACCTTCCGCATGTTCCCCGATTCGGATGCGGCCAAGGGCGAGAAGGGCGGCGAAAAGCAGAAGCTGTCGCCCGAGGCGGTGGCGCTGCAGCAGATGATGAAGGGCATTCACTTCTGACGTTAGGCGCGGGGCACGGTCTGGCTGCCGACGGTGGCCGGATCGCTCCGTCTCAGACTGGCCTTGCGCCGGTCGCCGCCGGGCGGGTGCTGGCGTGCGATATTTGCCGGTTGTCCTCGGCGCGTGCGGCGCTTCGACGTGCGAACGCCGGGGCTCTGCTGATCCGAGAACAACCATGCCCCTCACCCTGCCCCAGCTGGAGCGCCACCTGTTCAAAGCCGCCGACATCCTGCGCGGCAAGATGGACGCTTCGGAGTTCAAGGAATACATCTTCGGGATGCTGTTCCTCAAGCGCTGTTCGGACGTGTTCGACGAACGGCGCGAGGAAGTGATACGCCTCGAAATGGAGGCCGGCCAGACCAAGGCGAAGGCCGAGCGATCCGCCGAAAACCCCCGCTGGTACAAGACGGAAGGCTCATTCTGGGTGCCGCCGCAGTCGCGCTACCAGGGCTTGGTCGACGACGCCCACCAGAACGTGGGCGATGCGCTGAACAAGGCCATCACCGGCATCGAGACCGACAACGCCAGCATGCACGACGTGTTGGCGCACATCGACTTCACCCGCAAGGTGGGCCAGAGCAAGATCCCCGACATCAAGCTGCGCCAGCTGATCACGCATTTCGGCATCCACCGGCTGCGCAATGACGACTTCGAGTTTCCCGACCTGCTGGGCGCGGCCTATGAATACCTGATCGGCGAATTCGCCGACTCGGCCGGCAAGAAGGGCGGCGAGTTCTACACGCCGCGCTCGGTGGTGCGCATGATGGTGCGGCTCATCAAGCCGGAGCTGAAGCACGACATCTACGACCCCTGCTGTGGCTCCGGCGGCATGCTGATCGCGGCCAAGGAGTACATCGACGAGCACGGCGAGGATGGCCGCAAGGCCAGCCTGTTCGGGCAGGAGTTCAACGGCACGGTGTGGTCCATCGCCAAGATGAACATGCTGCTGCATGGCATCAGCAACCACGACACCATCAAGAACGACGACACGCTGGCCGAGCCGCAGCACGTGGAAGGCGGCGAGCTGATGCGCTTCGACCGCGTGCTCACAAATCCGCCGTTCTCGATCAACTGGGGCAATACCGAGAAGAACGCCGACGGCACGCCGGCCTGGGCGCCCAAGTTCCCCGAGCGCTTCCGCCATGGCCAGGTGCCACTGGGGGCCAAGAAGGCCGACTTGATGTTCCTGCAGCACATGCTGGCCGTGACGCGCGACGGCGGCATGGTGGCCACCGTGATGCCGCACGGCGTGCTGTTCCGCGGCGGAGAAGAGAAGGCGATTCGCGCCAGCATCATTGACGCCGACCTGCTCGAAGCGGTGATCGGCGTGGCGCCCAACCTCTTTTATGGCACCGGCATTCCGGCCTGCATCCTGGTGCTGCGCCAGCAGGTGCAGAAGGGCGCCCGGCGCATCAGCGGCAAGCCGCCCGAGCGCCAAGGCAAGGTGCTGTTCATCAACGCCGACCGCGAATATTTCGAAGGCCGCGCGCAGAACCAGCTGTTGCCCGAACACATCGAGAAGATCGTCACCACCTTCGATGCGTTCAAGGCCGTCCCCGGCTTCTCGGCCATCGTGGACCACGCCACGCTGAAGGAGAGCGGCTACAACCTCAACATCCGCCGCTATGCAGACAACGCACCACCGCCCGAACCGCACGACGTGCGCGCGCACCTCGTGGGTGGGGTGCCGAAGGCCGAGGTCGAAGCCCAGGCCGCGCTGTTCGCCGCGCATGGCCTGGACCCCATGGCGCTGTTCGTCGAGCGCGATGTCAAGTACCTGGACTTCTCGCCGGCGCTCGGCAAACGCCAGGACCTGAGGGCGGCCATTGAAGGCAACGCCGGGCTGGTGGCAAAGGAGGCCGCCATTCGCGCGGCCTTCGAGCGGTGGTGGGCCCAGCATGCGGGCCGCATCGCGGCGCTGCAAGGCGCGGGCAGCGCCGTGGCCACCCGCGAAGATCTGCTGCACAGCTTTGCTGCGGAGCTCGAACCCATCGGCCTGCTCGATGTCTTCCAGGTGCGCGGCATCAGCGCCGGCTTCTGGTACGACAACCTCAACGACTTCAAGACCGTCATGGCGCGTGGCCCGCTGGGCCTGGTCCGGGGCTGGCGCGCCACCATCCTCAGCGAGCTGAGCGACGAAGACGCCAAGAAGAAGGCCAATCCGCTGGAACACAAGCTCGTCCGCTTCCTGATGGGCGATTTTGTGGACGCCATCAACGAGCTGGAAGCGAAGAAGGTCGAGCTGGACAGCCAGATCAAGGCCGCCGATCCGAAGGCTGGTTCCGATGGCGAGGGCGACGATGCAGGTGCCGATGCCGCGGATGAGGACGACGACAACGCCGTGGGCGAGGCGCAGCTGCAGGCGTGGAAGAAGGAACTCGCTGCCGTCAAGAAGCAGCTGAAAGCCAAGAAGGACAGCTTCGCCGTCCACCTCAATGCCGCGGTCGATGGACTGTCCGCCGATCAGGCCGCCGAGTTGCTGCTGACGATCCTGCACAACGACATGAAGGCGATCGTCGAGCGCTACGTGGCAGCCCAGCGCAAGGCCGTGGTCGCGGCGTTCGAGAACTGGTGGGCCAAGTATCGCGTGACTCTGACTGAGATTGAGGGCGAGCGCGATGCAGCGGCGCAGGCGCTGCAACGATTTCTGAAGGGGCTGGGGTATGTCGGCTAAGGAATGTTGGCCACCTATTAGGCTCGGTGCCTGCGCAACTATCAAAGCGAGAATCGGCTGGAAGGGACTTCAGGCGTCTGAGTACCAAGCGGATGGCTGCATATTCCTCGCCACGCCCAACATCAAAGGCGCCCATATCGACTTTCATGGCGTCAATTTCATATCGGAGAAACGCTATAGAGAATCGCCTGAATTGATGCTGGAGCCGGGGGATGTGCTCTTGGTGAAGGATGGAAGTACCCTAGGCATCAGTAATCTAGTGCGTCAACTCCCTCAGCCTTCAACGGTAAACGGATCCATCGCGGTGATTCGGTGCTCAGCTATGCTCGAGCCGGCCTTCCTTCATCAAGTGACAAAGGCTGCAGCGTTCCAGAAGCTGGTTCAAGACAAGAAGTCGGGTCTCGGTGTGCCGCACCTTTTTCAGGTGGATCTCCGTGAGTTTGAAGTTCCACTTCCGCCACTTGGAAATCAGCGTCGTGTCGCCGAGATCCTTGACACTCTCGATGCCGCAATACATCTAACCGAGGCGAGCATTGCCAAGCTCAAGGCTGTCAAACAGGGCTTTTTGCGCGACTTGCTGACGCGTGGCATCAATGCCAACGGCGAACTGCGCCCAACTCGGGATGAGGCGCCGCAACTCTACAAGCAGTCTCCGCTTGGCTGGATCCCGAAAGAGTGGGCGACTCCAACTTTTGGTGAGCTTCAGGCTCAACCGATCCTTGGAGTCCCAAGTCGGGGCGCGTCCCTCGATGCTCAAAACATTGGCCTCGTGAAGATGGGAAATTTGCTGGCGAACAATGAGCTGGACTTGAGGTCAGTTGAGCCACTTGCTGTTAGTCGTGTCGTTCAGGTCGCAAAATTTGTGCTAGAAGAAGGAGATCTGCTTTTCAATACTAGAAACACGCCTGAGCTCGTTGGAAAGACATGCTCTTGGCGAAGCAATGGAGTTCCGCATATCTTTGACAACAACATTCTCCGTGCAAGAGTCCCCGGGCGATCTGGTAATGGGCACTTCTTTGCCGATTACCTTGGTAGCGAAATTGGTCGGAGGCGACTATTGCGCCTGGCGATCGGTACGACGTCAGTGGCGGCCATCTACTGGAAGGATCTCCGCAGTCTTCGAATCCCCGCTCCGCCTGCCTCTGAGCAGGCAGCCGTTCACGAGCGAATTGATGCGCTCGACGTAGAGCGCGCGTGCGCTGAGCGATCTGCGGATGCGCTTAGGCAGACTAAGAATGGCCTCATGGACGACCTCCTCACCGGCCGCGTCCGCGTCACCCCTCTGCTGGACGGCGCCGCCCCATGACCGCCCGCCCCGCCTCGCTCACCACACCCCCCGCCGGCTACGCCGACTGGCTGGCCGAGCTGAAGACCCGCATCCACACGGCCCAGCAGCGCGCCGCGCTGGCGGTGAACCGCGAACTGGTGCTGCTGTACTGGCAGATCGGGCGGGACATCCTGGACCGGCAAAGCCGCGAAGGCTGGGGCGCGAAGGTGATCGACCGGCTGGCGCACGACCTGCGTACCGCCTTTCCGGATATGAAGGGCTTCTCGCGCGCCAACCTGATGTACATGCGGGCCTTTGCGCAGGCCTGGCCCGAGGCGGCAATCGTCCAACAGGCTGTTGGACAATTGCCCTGGGGCCACAACCTGGTGCTGCTCAGCAAGCTCAAGAGCCGGTCGCAGCGCCTGCAGTATGCCCAGCGCGCGGTGGAGCACGGCTGGTCGCGGTCGATTCTCGAAATGCAGATCGAAACCCGGCAGATCGAGCGCGAGGGTCAAGCCCTGACCAACTTCTCGGCGCGGCTGCCGGCCGCAGACACCGACCTGGCCCGGCAATCGCTCAAGGACCCGTATCTGTTCGACTTCCTCCGACTGGGCAAGGAAGCCGACGAGCGGGAGATCGAAACCGCGCTGGTGCAGCACATCACCCAGTTCCTGCTCGAACTCGGCGCGGGCTTTGCCTTCGTCGGGCGCCAGGTGCACCTGGAAGTCGGCGGTGACGACTTCTTTCTTGACCTGCTCTTCTACCACCTGAAGCTGCGCTGCTACGTGGTCATCGAGCTGAAGGCCGACAAGTTCCGGCCTGAACACCTCGGTCAATTGGGCTTCTACCTCACCGTGGTGGATGCCCAGGTGAAGAGCGAGCAGGACAACCCCACCATCGGCCTGCTGTTGTGCAAGAGCAAGAACAAGGTGGTGGCCGAGTACGCGCTGCGCGAGAAGAGCCAACCGCTGGGCATTGCGGAATACAAGCTGCTTGAATCCCTGCCCGCCGAACTGCAGACCGGCCTGCCGAGCATCGAGCAGATCGAGCGCGAGTTGAAGGCGCTGCCCGGTGAGCGGGAAGGGGAGGCGTGATGGGCTGGGAACTCGACGATGTGGAGAGGCCTTTTGCCGCCCAGCTGCAGGCATTGGGCTGGGTGCCTGTGGAAGGAAGCCTGGACGACCCGGCCGCCACCGGCCGCACCCACTTCGCCGAGGTGATCCAGGAAGGGGTACTGCGCGCGCAATTGCGGGCGCTGAACCCCGGCCCACGGGGCCAGCCGTGGCTGGACGATGCCCGCCTGTCCGAGGCCGTGGCCGCCATCACGCGGCTGGGCACGCACAAGCTGATGGAGGCCAACCAGACGGCGACGGATCTGCTGGTGAAGGGGCTGACCGTGGAAGGCTTGGCCGGTTGGGACGGCGGCCGCGGCCAGACCATCCGCTACATCGACTGGGAGACGCCGGCCAACAACCGCTTCACGGTCGTCAACCAGTACCGCGTCGATTGCCCGCCGGGCTTCAACAGCGCCAAGGCCTTCATCGTGCCGGACCTGGTGCTGCTGGTGAACGGCATTCCGCTGGTGGTGGTGGAGTGCAAGAGCCCGTCCATCCCCGAGCCGTTGGCCGATGCGGTGGATCAGCTGCGCCGCTACAGCAATCAGCGCAGGGCCGCCTTCGAGGTGGACGACAACGAAGGCAATGAAGCGCTGTTTGCCACCAACCAGCTGCTGATCGCCAGTTGCGTGGACGAGGCGCGCGTGGGATGCATCGGCGCCGGCTTCGAGCACTTTGCGCAGTGGAAGACGGTGGTCGGTCCCGATGGTCGAGGGGCTGAGGCCGATGTCGCGCACGCGCTGGGCAAGCCGAAGCTCAACGAGCAGCAGCGGCTGATCGCCGGCCTGCTGGTGCCGGCGCACCTGCTGGACGTGGTGAAGAACTTCCTGCTGTTCATGCAGGTGGGGGGCCAGACCATCAAGTCGGTCTGCCGCTACCAGCAGTACCGGGCGGTGAACCGCGCCATCGCGCGGCTCAAGGCCGGACAGACCCGGCTGCAGCACGGCGAGAGTGACCAGCGCGGCGGCATCATCTGGCACACCCAGGGCTCGGGCAAGAGCCTGACCATGGTGTTCCTGGTGCGCAAGATGCGCGCTGATGCGCAGTTGAGGCGCTTCAAGGTCATCGTGGTCACCGACCGCAAGGACCTGCAGGGCCAGCTGTCCGTCACCGCGACGCTGACGGGTGAAGTGGTGGAGGTGGCCGACAGCACGGCGGGCGTGAAGGCGATGGCCCGCCGTCACGGGCCGGGGCTGGTGTTCGCCACCATCCAGAAGTACCGCGACGCTGACACGGCGGGGGACGCGCCACTGACCGCCGACGACCTGCCCCGGATCGAGGAGCCGAAGGCCCGCTACAAGGCGGAAGAGCTGTTCGAGGTGTTGAACGAGGACGACAGCATCCTCGTCCTGGTGGACGAGGCCCACCGCACGCAGGCGGGCGACCTGCATGCCAACCTGTTGGCCGGGCTGCCCAATTGCGCGCGCATCGGCTTCACCGGCACGCCCATCATCATGGGTGACAAGAAGCGCACCCACGAGATCTTCGGCGAGTTCATCGACCGCTACACCATCAAGGAAGCCGAGGCCGACGGCGCCACCGTGCCGGTGCTCTACGAGGGCCGCACGGCCCAGGGTGCGATCAAGGACGGCGCCAGCCTGGACGAGCTGTTCGAGGACCTGTTCCGCCAGCACACGCCCGAGGAACTGGAGGCCATCAAGCAGAAGTACGCTACCAAGGGGCACATCTTCGATGCCCCCGAGCTGATCGCCGACAAGGCGCGCGACATGCTGCGCCACTACGTGACGAACATCCTGCCTAACGGATATAAGGCGCAGGTGGTGGCGTACAGCCGGCTTGCCGCGACCCGCTACTTCGCGGCGCTGCGGCGGGCCCGCGACGAATTGCTCGAAGAGGCCGGCGCGCTGAGCCCGCAAGACCGGGCCCTGGACGACGAGGCCTTGTGCCAGCGGCCGCCCAAGCTGCAGGCGGTTGTGCAGGCCTGGCGCTACCGCGACACGCTGGCGCGCATCGAGTTCGCGCCCATCATCTCGGGCAGCAACAACGACGATCCGGCCTGGAAGGCCTGGACGGACGGCGCGGCGCACGAGCCCCTGATCAAGCGCTTCAAGAAGCCGCTGTTCCATGCCGACCCGGGCAAGACCGACCCGCTGGCCTTCCTGGTGGTGAAGTCGATGCTGCTCACCGGTTTCGACGCACCCATCGAAGGCGTGATGTACCTGGACCGGCCGATCCGTGAGGCCGAGCTGCTGCAGGCCATCGCGCGGGTGAACCGCACGGGCTTCGGCAAGCGCTGCGGCATCGTGGTGGACTACTACGGCGTGGCCCAGCACTTGAAGGAAGCGCTGGCCGCCTATGCGGACGAGGACGTTCAGGGCGCGCTGGCCAGCCTGAAGGATCAGGTGCCGGTGCTGCGCGACCGGCACCTGCGCGTGGTGGACCTGTTCCGCCAGCGTGGCATCGATTCGCTGGACGACGCCGAGGCCTGCGTCGAAGCGCTGGGCAGCGAGAGGCTGCGCGCCGAGTTCGCCGTCAAGCTCAAGGCCTTTTTGGCGTCGCTGGACACCGTGTTGCCACGCCCGGAGGGCTTGCCGTATTCCGGCGATGCGAAGCGGCTGGCCTACATCTACGCCAGGGCACGCAACCGCTACAAGGACACGCCGGTGCTGGGTGTCGACGTTGGCGCCAAGGTTCGCCGGCTGATCGACGAGCACGTGATTTCACTGGGCATCGATCCGAAGATTCCGCCGATCCAGCTGAGCGATGCGGAGTTCGATGCGCACCTCGGCCGCGCGGCCAACGACCGCGCCAAGGCTTCCGAGATGGAGCACGCCATCCGCTCGCACATCCGCAAGCACACGGACGAAGACCCGGTGCTGTACCGCAAGCTGTCGGAGCGGCTGAACGACATCCTGGCGGCCCTGGGCGAGCAGTGGAACGAGGTGATCGCGCAGTTGCAGAAGATCATCGATGAGCTGCGTGGCGGCAGCGTGGATGACGCCGATGCACCGAGCGGCCTGCCGGAACACTGCGCGCCCTTCCTGCGCACGGTGCTGGACGTGGTGGGGGCCGGACGGACACCCACGCCGGCCGAGCTGCTGCGGCTGAAGGATGTGACGGTCGAACTGGTGGACCTGCTGGTGCAGGAGCTGCAGAGCAATCGCAACATCTGGAGCCCGCACAAGCGCGCGGCGCAGGACGCCCTGAATGGCCAGCTGTTCGACCACCTGATGCGCCTGCGCCCGCCGCTGGTGGATGCCGACAAGGCAGGCGTGCTGGCCGACCGGCTGGTGGAGCAGGCGCGCGCCAACCACGACAAGCTGGTGCAGGTGTGACGATGGTGGTGGACGACCTGCGATTCACGGTTCAGCGCAGTGCGCGACGCCGGACGATGCAGATCACGGTCGAGCGTGACGGGGCGCTGATGCTCTCGGCACCGCCGCAGCTGGACGAGGCACAGCTTCGCGCCTTCGTGGAGGAAAAGCGCTTCTGGATCTACACCAAGCTGGCCGAAAAAGACCGCCTGCAGCGCCAGGTGCCCCGCAAGGAGTTCATTGGGGGCGAGGGATTCCTGTACCTCGGACGCAGCCACCGGCTGAAGCTGGTCGAGGAGCAGGAGTTGCCATTGAAGCTGGTGGCGGGCCGCTTCTGCCTGCGTCGCGACGCCGTGCCCGCCGCGCGCGAGCACTTCATCCGCTGGTACGGCGAGCGCGCCAAGGCATGGCTGGCAGGCCGCGTGGGCGCTTACCAATCGCGCATGGAGGTGAAGCCTGCGGGCGTGAAGGTGCAGGACCTGGGCTACCGCTGGGGTTCGTGCGGCAAGGGCGATTGGCTGTACTTCCATTGGAAGACCATCTTGTTGCCTGCCCGCATCGCGGAATATGTGATGGTCCATGAGATGGCGCATCTGCACGAGCCGCATCACACACCCACCTTCTGGCTGCGTGTCGAGCGCGCCATGCCCGACTACGGGCAGCGCAAGGCCTGGCTCGCCGAACACGGAATTGAAGTCGAGGGTGTCTGAAAGTGGCTGAATTCCAGACCACGTGCCGGATCGGTTCACGAGTGACCACTCCCAGCGGATGAGCAAGAAGGGACGGAGTGCTCGGCGAGTCCGATCCGGAGCACGCGGCGTTTTTCCACGATGTCGAGATTGCGGGGGAGCTTGATTTGATATCGCCTCCACCGTGAAGGCGACAGGGCTTCACCGGTGCCAACCCGCAGGCATCCGCACAATGCCCCGATGACGACACTGCTGGCTTCGCTCGTCGCTGCCTCCGAGGCGGCAGCGCAGACGAGCAGCCGCCGCGCCAAGCGTGATGCCATTGCCGCGTGCCTGCGGGGCGCGTCGCCCGACGAAATAGAGATCGCCGTCGCCTATCTGTCGGGCGAGATCCGGCAAGGACGCATCGGCATCGGCTATGCCACGCTGGCGGCGCAGCGTGGCGCGCCGGCGGCCGAGGCCAGCCTGAGTCTGCTTGATGTCGATGCGGCGCTCGACCAGCTCGCCGCCACCACCGGCAAGGGCTCGGCCGCTGCGCGCGGCGCGCAGTTGCGGACGCTGTTTTCGCGCGCTAGCGCGGCGGAGCAGGACTTCCTGATCCGCCTGCTGGTCGGCGAGTTGCGGCAGGGTGCGCTCGAAGGCGTGATGCTGGACGCCATCGCTGCCGCCGCGGAGGTTCCTGCCACCGACGTGCGCCGCGCGGTGATGTTCACCGGCCAGCCTGGCCTGGTCGCGCGCATGGCGTTGACCGAAGGCGCCGCGGCGCTGGCGCGTTTTGCGATCACGCTGCAGCGGCCCGTGCAGCCGATGCTGGCCACGCCGGCCGAGGACATCGCCGACGCGATGAGCCAACTGGGCGCCGCGGCCATCGAATGGAAGATCGACGGCGCGCGGGTGCAGGTGCACAAGTCGGGCGGCGAGGTCGTCGTCTACACGCGCAACCTGAACGACGTGACCGCGTCCGTGCCCGAGGTGGTGGAGGCGGTGCAGGCGCTGCCGGCGGCCGAGCTGATCCTCGATGGCGAGGCGGTGGCGCTGCTGCCCGGCGGCGCGCCGCAGCCTTTCCAGGTGACGATGCGGCGCTTCGGCCGCAAGCTGGATGTCGAGCGCCTGCGCGCCGAGCTGCCGCTCGCGGTCTACTTCTTCGATTGCCTCTACCGCGACGGCACGCCGCTGGCTGACCGCCCGGCGCGCGAGCGCTTCGACGCGCTGTCCGATGTGCTGCCCGCGCCGCTGGTGATCCCGCGCCTGATCACCGCGGACGCCGGGGCGGCCGAGGCGTTCTACGCCGACGCGCTGGCCCGCGGCCACGAGGGCGTGATGGCGAAATCGCTGGATGCGCCGTATGAAGCCGGTAGCCGCGGCGCCTGCTGGCTGAAGGTCAAGCGCACGCACACGCTGGACCTGGTGGTGCTGGCGGCGGAGTGGGGCCACGGGCGGCGGCGCGGCTGGTTGTCCAACCTGCACCTGGGCGCGCGCGGGCCGGACGGAACATGGGTGATGCTGGGCAAGACCTTCAAGGGCCTGACCGATGCGTTGCTGGAATGGCAGACCGCCGAGCTGCTGGCGCGCGAGTCCCAACGCGATGCCTACACGGTGCACGTGCGGCCGGAGTTGGTGGTGGAGATTGCCTTCAACGACATCCAGGCCAGCCCACAGTACGCGGGCGGGCTGGCGCTGCGCTTTGCACGGGTGAAGGGATACCGGCCGGACAAGCGGGCGGATGAAGCGGATACCATCGAGACGGTGCGTGCCTTGTACGAACAGCAGTTGGCGCGCGGCTGCGTCGGCCAGGGCTAGGGATTCATGGCCGGCATCCAAGTGCCCAGCTTCCATCACTGATGCTTCGCGAGCGGATGCACGGGCAGCCGCGTGTCCGGTCAGCGGCGGGCTGCCGAGCCCCGCGCTGAATGCTGGATCTCGGGATGCCGGTCGCTGCCGCGTCCTTCAGCCGGTATCAAGGCGGCATCCAGCCGGCGTGCGGCGGCCGCAGCAGCCGCGCGGCGCACGTGGCCCCGCTGCAGGGAAATTCGCACGCCGGCGGCCACGTTGGCGCTCAAGCCTGCCGCGGCCGGCTCGATATCACCGATGAGAGGCGTCGCCTCGGCAGGACCTCCCATGCAAACGCTCGTCAAGTTCGCCGGCGCGATCCTCACGGCCGGCCTTGCCGCCTGGACGGCAAATGCCGGTGTCGGCGCGTGGTCGAGCCTGCCGGGCCCGGGCGACGCCGCCGGCATCGTCAACGTGATCGCCGGGCACCCCACCGATGCCACGCTGCGCTACCTGGCCACCCAGGGTGGCATGTACGTCTCTCGCGACGCTGGTGGCACCTGGCAGCTGAGCAACAGCGGCATCGCGCCGACACCGGCCGGCTACCACGGCGTCACGGACATGGCGGTCACGGACTCGCTGGTCTACATCACGCCCTGGTTCCTGCAGAAGAGCACCAACGGCGGCAGCGCCTGGGTGCGCACCGGCTGGGTCACCGAGAACCCGCAGGCGCTGGTGCTGGCGGTCGACACCCGCAACGAGACCACCGTCTACGCCGGCGCGAACCAAGGTGTGTACAAGTCCAGCGACGCCGGGGCCACGTGGAAATACCTGGCCGGCAATTCGCCGGTCTACGCGCTGGCGGTCGATCCGGGCAACCCCGCGGTGCTGTTCCGCGGCGTCAGTTCGGGCATCTACCGCACGCAGGACGCCGGCCTGAGCTGGACGCAGGTGAACAGCCAGCTCAGCGTGCACACCTTTGCCTTCGGCTCGGCCGATTCGCAGACCATCTACGCCGGCACTACGCGTACACCTTCCCGACCGCGACCGACTGGGACCGCATCTTCAACTGGGCCGAAGCCACCTACCCGGCGTTCTTCCCGGGCCACGCGGCGACGCAGGCGATCGCGGGCTACCAGGCGCGCTACTACGCCGGCACCAACACGTACCTCGGTGCGCTCGATGGCAAGTTGTACGTCTATGGGCCGGCCTTCGGCGGCCTGCTGTACGTGGGAACCACGGCTCAGCTGCTGCCGGTCGCGGCGGCCGCCGGATACTGACGTCGATCAGCATCTCGCCTGCGGCGCTGCGGCGCTGCGGCGCTGCGGCCCGTGGCTCCGGTGGCCCCGCGAGTGGGCGGTCGTCGTCGATGAACCGGCCAGGCTGCACTCGGAGCAGGCCCGCCGGAAGGCGGCAGCGGTGCGTGCCCGGACTGCGCGATGATCGTGCGGCGCTGCCAAGGAGACCGCCGTGACCACTCCCGCCGAGCTTGCCGACCTGTTCCCCGGTTTTGCCGCCCACGACATCCCCACCAGCCAGGGCGCCGTCTTCGCCCGCATCGGCGGCAGCGGCCCGCCTTTGTTGCTGCTGCATGGCTACCCGCAGACCCACGTGATGTGGCACCGGGTGGCGCCGCGGCTGGCCGAACGCTTCACGCTCGTGGCCGCTGATCTACCGGGTTATGGTTCATCGCACGTGCCGGCCACCGACGGCGAGCACACGCCCTACACCAAGCGCGCGATGGCGCGCGTGATGGTGGAGGCGATGCAGCGCCTGGGCCATGCGCGCTTCGCCGTGGCGGGCCACGACCGCGGCGCGCGCGTCACCTACCGCATGGCGCTGGACCATGGTGACCGGCTCACACGCGCGGCCGTGCTGGACATCCTGCCCACCTACGACTACTGGAACCGCATGGACCGCGCGTTCGCGCTGCGCATCTACCACTGGACCTTCCTGGCGCAGCCGCACCCGCTGCCGGAAAAGCTGATCGCGGCCGACCCCGATGCCTACTACACGCACACGCTGGGCAGCTGGACGAAGGCGGGCGTCGAGGCCTCGTTCGACCCGCGCGCGCTGGCCCACTACCTGTCGGCCCTGCGCGACCAGCAGCGCATCCGCGCCGCCTGCGAGGACTACCGCGCCGGCGCCTATGCGGACTTCGAGCACGACAAGGCCGACTTCGAGGCCGGCCGCCGCATCGCGGTGCCGCTGCTCGCGCTGTGGGGTGGCCGCGGCATCGCCGCCGGCGCCAGCACGCCACTGGACACCTGGCGGCTGCGGGCCGAGAACGTGACGGGCCAGGCCATCGACGGCGGGCATTTCCTTCCCGAGGAGAACCCGCAGGCGACCGCCGACGCGATGCTGGCCTTCTTCACCGCCGGCTGAAGCGCCGGCGGGCTGGGGCACGCGCCATTGCCCTCGGGGGTTTTCAGGGGCAGCCGGTTCCGAACAACTCCTCGGCCCACGCCGGATAGTCCACGAACGGATTGCGGTTGCCCTGCCGCTCGACGATGCGGGCGTGGCGGCGGATCTCGTCGGCGCTGACCGGGTCGGCACGGTGCCAGGCGATCAGCGTGCAGCGCTTGCCGAACAGGTTGCCGCTGGTGCCCACGCTGTCGGCCAGTTCCAGGTTGCCGACGCCGGTGTTGTCGTTGCCCTCGTAGCGCATGGCCATGTAGAACATCATGCGGGCGACGTCGCCCTTCACCGCGGCGCGCGGCTCGAAGCTGTTGCCGTCGGTCAGGTTGCCGGGCGCCTCGCCGATGGCGCTGCCGCCCCAGTCGAAGTCCTTGTTGCCGCGGGTGCTGTTCACCGACACGTCCGCGGGCCGCAGGTGATGGATGTCGGTGTGCCCCCATTGCCCCTCGTCGGGGAAGCCGTGGCTCTTGGCCCAGACGTGCTCGCGATTCCAGGCGTCCGGGTCGCTGGCGTTGCCCGAGGCGTTGTGCGTCTTGGCCTGCGAACGGCCCGTGTAGAGCAGGATGACGTTGGCGGTGTTGGCGGGGTCTTCGTCGGTGTACTTCAGGGCGTCCCACACCGCCGAGTAGCTCATGCGCGCGTGATGGCGCGCGGCCGCCTCGTTCAGCGCGACGCGCAAGGCCACGCCGGTCTTTCCGATGGCGTTCACGTAGTAGGCGTCGAACCCGGGCCAGGTGGCGCCGCCCGATGGCGGCTGGCTGAACGATGCGCTCAGCGCGACGCCCGAGAAGGCCTTGTAGCCGTACAGGCCGATGTAGTACGTGGTGGCTTGCGGCTGCGCGAAGCTGCAGGTTTCCTCGTTGCCCACCACCAGCGGGCGGCAGTCGAAGGTCGTCGACGTGGGTTCCGCGCCGGCGCGCACGTAGAGGTCCGACGCGCCGGTGCCGCCGCTGGAGCGCACGACGAGGTTGGTGGCGCCCGCGGGCACGTCGATGCGGTAGCGCAGCCAGGCGCCGGCCGCGGCGCCTTGGCCCGTGACCGGCACGCCGGGCTGCAGTGTCACGGTCTCCGGCGTGCCGCCGCCACCGCCGGCGGTGTAGCTGCCCACGAGGCTGACACCGCTGTACGCGCGGTAGGCCTGTACGCGCACGTAGTAGGTGTCGGCGGCGGGGCTGGCGAAGCTGCAGCGCTCGGCGTTGGTGCTGCCGATGGACGCGCAATCCCTGGTGCTGCTGGTGGCCTGCGCGCCGCGGCGCACGTAGAGGTCGGCGTCGCCCGTGCCGCCGCTGAGCGTGAAGCTGAGCTGCGTGGCGCCGGCCGGCACCGCCAGCGTGAAGTCGCGCGTGCTGTTCAGCGCGCCTGACAGCCCGGTCACGGCCACGCCGTTGCTGATCGCCTGCTGCGCCTGTGCGGCCGCCGGCGCCCCGAATGCGCTCAATGCGCTCAACGCGGCCACGATCACGGGGCTTCCCGTCCAAGACCAAACACGCATCACGCTGCTCCCGGCATTCTTGACGATGCCTCGGACGATAGCGGCGCCATGTGACGCTGCGGGGACGAGTTAGCGTTTGCCATGAGCCGAGATGGTGACGTGTTGTGAATGGCGAACCCGCGGGCGACCGCCGACGCCATCCGGACATCGTCGGCAGGCTGAACAGGCAGCCGCGTGGACGGGGCTTTCAGGTGTTGGGATCAGGCCCGTCCGGCTCGCCGTCCCAGTAATCCACGCCGGCGCCTCGCCGCGTGATGTGCCGGACACCATCGCCAAAGGCGGCCACCTTGTCCGAATCCGGGTACTCGCAGATCTCCACCTTTTTCATCGTGCTGATCGAGAGGTACGCCAGCTCCTCGCCGGAGTCGTTGATGATCTGGTGCGCCGTCTCCGGCCCGCCGGTGGGGCAGCAGATGACGTCGCCGGCGCGGATGGGCCGCGTCTCGCTGCCGTAGCGCAGCAGGCCGCGGCCGCGCACGATGAAGAACATTTCCTCCTCCGCGCGGTGGCTGTGGAAGGGGCAGGACCGCTTGCCCGGCGGCACGATGTCGTAGCCATAGCCCAGGTCCACCGCACCCAGCAGCGGGCCGATGCGGGCCGTGCGGCTTTCGTAGCGCTCGCCGCGCACGCTGTGCTCCAGCTTCAGGTCGGCGAGGTTGATCACCCTGGAATCGATCGCTCCCATGCAGGCTCCTTGCCGGGCCGGCTGCCCGGTGCCCGGCGATTCTGACGCTGCCCCTGAGCTCACCGCTTGTGCACTGCACGATTCCCCGGCCGTGCCGAATCCGCTACGCTGCACCGGTCCGGCCGCGCAACCCGCGGCCCGACGGACCGGCGCTCGGCCTCACCGGATCCGCGCGGCCGGCGTACATGGCGAACCTGCCCGACACGATCGGGCGCGGAGCGAAGCATGGCATCTGCCGATTCCCCGGCGCCGCAGGCCCCCTTGCGCCTGCACGTGCCCGAGCCCACCGGGCGCCCGGGCTGCGCCACCGACTTTTCCTTCCTGCACGTGTCGCCCGCCGGCAGCGTGCGCCGGCCGGAGGTCGACACCGCCCACTTCGACACCCAGGACCTGGCCTACGCGCTGATCCGCGTGCTGGACGACGACGGCCGTGCGGTGGGCCCCTGGGCGCCTCAGCTCGATCCGGTGCAGCTGCGCAAAGGCCTGCGCGCGATGATGAAGACCCGCATCTTCGATGCCCGCATGCTGATCGCGCAGCGGCAGAAGAAGCTGTCGTTCTACATGCAGTGCCTGGGCGAAGAGGCCATCGCGGTGGCGCATGCGCTGGCGCTGCAGCCCGGCGACATGTGCTTCCCGACCTACCGCCAGCAGGGCCTCCTGCTGTCGCGCGACGACATCTCGATGGTCGAGCTGATGTGCCAGCTGATGAGCAACGAGCGCGACCCGATCAAGGGCCGGCAGTTGCCGGTGATGTACTCGTACAAGCGGGCCGGCTTTTTCACCATTTCGGGCAACCTCGCGACGCAGTTCATCCAGTCGGTCGGCTGGGCGATGGCCTCGGCGATCCAGGGCGACACCAGGATCGCCTCCGGCTGGATCGGCGATGGTTCCACCGCCGAGAGCGACTTCCACACCGCGCTCACCTTCGCCCACGTCTACCGCGCGCCGGTGATCCTGAACGTGGTCAACAACCAGTGGGCGATCTCCACCTTCCAGGCCATCGCGGGGGGTGAAGCCACCACCTTCGCGGCGCGCGGGGTGGGTTGCGGCATCGCCAGCCTGCGGGTCGATGGCAACGACTTCCTGGCTGTTTACGCCGCTTCCTGCTGGGCCGCGCAGCGTGCGCGGCGCAACCTGGGGCCGACTTTGATCGAGTGGGTGACGTACCGCGCCGGTCCGCATTCCACGTCCGACGATCCTTCGAAGTACCGCCCTGCCGACGACTGGCAGCGCTTCCCGCTGGGCGACCCCATCGCCCGCCTGAAACAGCACCTGATCACCCTGGGCGAATGGTCGGAGCCGCAGCACGCGCAGGCGCAGGCCGAGCTGGAGGCCGAGGTGGCCGCGGCGCAGAAGGAGGCGGAGTCCTACGGCACCTTGCTCGATGGCCACATCCCCAGTGCTGCGTCGATGTTCGAGGACGTGTACCGCGACATGCCCTGGCACCTGCGCGAGCAGCGCCAGCAGCTGGGAGTCTGAAACGTGGAGACCACCATGCTCACCAAGACTTCCGAGCAGCGGCTGGCCGCTGCATCCCTAACGGATGAAGACAACGGCCGGGCGGCGGTCGAGACCCAGCCGATGACGATGATCCAGGCCCTGCGCTCGGCCCTGGACGTGACGATGGGCCGCGACGACAAGGTCGTGGTCTTCGGCGAGGACGTGGGCTACTTCGGCGGCGTGTTCCGCGTCACCGAGGGCCTGCAGCAGAAGTACGGCAAGTCGCGCTGCTTCGACGCGCCGATCAACGAAGGCGGCCTGGTGGGCGTGGCCATCGGCATGGGGGCCTATGGCCTCAGGCCCGTGGTCGAGATCCAGTTCGCCGACTACTTCTACCCGGCGGCCGACCAGATCATCTCCGAGGCGGCGCGGCTGCGCTTCCGCTCGGCGGGCGACTTCACCGCGCCCATCACCATCCGCATGCCCTGCGGCGGCGGCATCTACGGCGGGCAGACGCACAGCCAGAGCCCCGAGGCGCTGTTCACCCATGTGTGCGGCCTGCGCACGGTGATGCCCAGCAACCCGGTCGATGCCAAGGGCCTGCTGATCGCCGCCATCGAGTGCGACGACCCGGTGATCTTCCTGGAGCCCAAGCGGCTCTACAACGGGCCCTTCGACGGCCACCACGACCGGCCGGTCGTTCCCTGGTCCAAGCACGCGCTGTGCAACGTGCCGGTGGGCCACTACACCACGCCGCTCGAGTCGGCGACGGTGTTCCGCCCCGGCAGCGCGCTGACGGTGCTGGCCTACGGCACGATGGTGTGGGTGTCGGCCTGCGCGGCGGAGGAGACCGGCATCGACGCCGAGATCATCGACCTGCGATCGCTGTGGCCGCTGGACATCGCGACCATCGAGGCCTCGGTGAAGAAGACCGGCCGCTGCGTGGTGGTGCACGAGGCCACGCGCACTTGCGGCTTCGGCGCCGAGCTGGCTTCGCTGGTGCAGGAGCGCTGCTTCTACCACCTCGAGGCGCCGATCGAGCGCGTCACCGGCTGGGACACCCCGTACCCGCATGCACAGGAATGGGCGTATTTCCCGGGTCCGGAACGTGTTGGCGCGGCCTTCAAGCGCGCCATCGAGGGGCGGTGACATGGGCACCTACATCGTGAAGATGCCGGACATCGGCGAGGGCATCGCCGAAGTCGAGCTGGTGGCCTGGAGCGTGAAGCCCGGTGACGTGGTGAAGGAAGACCAGCCGCTGGCCGACGTGATGACCGACAAGGCGACGGTGGAGATCCCGTCGCCGGTGGCCGGCACGGTCGTGGCGCTGGGCGGCGAGGTGGGGCGGCTGATGGCGGTGGGTTCGGAGCTGATCCGCCTGGAAGTGGAGGGCGCTGGCAATGCGAAGGGCGCGCCGGTGCGGCCGGCTGATGACGTTCAAGGTGAGCGTCCGGCGCCTGCGCCAGCGCCAGCGCCTGCGCCCGTCGCGCCGAAGCCGGCCCCTGGGAAAGACGCTCCGGCGGCGGAGGTGGCCGAACGGCGGCCTGTGGCCGTCCCGCCGCCGCAGCGCGCGCCGGGCGAGAAGCCCCTGGCCTCGCCCGCGGTGCGCCAGCGCGCCTGGGAGCTGGGCGTGGAGCTGCAGTTCGTGCACGGCAGCGGCCCGGCCGGCCGCATCACGCACCAGGACCTCGACGTCTACATCGCTTCGCGCGGCCAGCCGATGCCGGCCGGTGGAGTGCGCACGGCCTATGCCGAGCGGCACGGCGAGGAGACCGTGCCGATGGTCGGCCTGCGCCGCCGCATCGCTCAGAAGATGGCCGAGGCGAAGCGCCGCATCCCGCACTTCAGCTACGTCGAGGAGATCGACGTGACCGAGCTGGAGGTGCTGCGCGCGCAGCTGAACCAGCGCTACGGGACGGAGCGCGGCAAGCTGACCCTGCTGCCGCTGATTGCCCGTGCGGTGGTGCTGGCGCTGCGCGACTATCCGCGGCTGAACGCGCGCTTCGACGACGAGGCCGGCGTGGTGACGCAGTGCGGCGCCGTGCACCTGGGCATCGCGGCGCAGACCGACGCCGGCCTGATGGTGCCGGTGATCCGCCATGCCGAGGCGCGAGATCCCTGGGGCCTGGCGGCGGAGATCGCGCGGCTGGCCGAAGCCGCGCGCAGCGGCGGCGCGACGCGCGAGGAGCTGTCGGGCTCCACCATCACGCTCTCCAGCCTCGGCGCTTTGGGCGGCATCGCCAGCACGCCGGTGATCAATCATCCCGAGGTCGCCATCGTCGGCGTCAACCGCATCGTCGAGCGGCTGGCCTTGCGCGGCGGCACCGTGGTCGCACGGCAGCTGATGAACCTGTCGTCCTCCTTCGACCACCGGGTGATCGACGGCATGGACGCGGCGCGCTTCATCCAGGCCGTGCGCGGCACGCTGGAAACACCAGCGCTGCTGTTCGTGGAATGACCAGCAAAAGATGCGTACACAACAGACGACCTTGTTGGTGCTCGGAGGCGGCCCCGGCGGCTACGTGGCCGCCATCCGCGCCGGGCAGCTCGGCATTCCCACGGTGCTGGTCGAAGGCGGGCGCCTCGGCGGCACCTGCCTCAACATCGGCTGCATCCCGTCGAAGGCGCTGATCCACGCGGCCGACGAGTTCGAGAAGGCGCGTCACTGGGCGAACGGCTCGGCGCTGGGCATCCGGGTGCAGCAGCCGGCCATCGACATCGCGCAGACCGTGCGCTGGAAGGACGGCATCGTCGGCCGGCTCACCGGCGGCGTCGGCAGCCTGCTGAAGAAGGCCGGCGTGCAGGTGCTGTCGGGCTGGGCGTCGATCCGCGACGGCAAGTCGGTCGAGGTGCAGCTGGCCGGCGGCGACGCGGTCCGGGTGCAGTGCGAACACCTGCTGCTGGCCACCGGCTCGGTGCCGGTCGAGCTGCCGGCCATGCCCTTCGGTGGCGCGGTCATCTCGTCCACCGAGGCCTTGTCGCCGGCGGCGCTGCCCCGGCGCCTGGTCGTCGTCGGCGCCGGCTACATCGGCCTCGAGCTGGGGCTGGCCTACCGCAAGCTCGGCGCGGAGGTGGCGGTGGTCGAGGCCACCGAGCGGGTACTGCCCAGCTACGACGAGGAACTGACGCGCCCTGTGCTGGCCACGCTGAAGCGCTTGGGCGTGGTGCTGCACCTGGGCTGCAGCGTCGAAGGACTGGCCGGCGATGGCCGCGGCGTGCGAGTGCGCAGCGCGCGGGCCGATGAATTCGTGCTGCCGGCCGACCAGGTGCTGGTCGCGGTCGGCCGCCGGCCGCGTGCGCAGGGCTACGGCATCGAATCGCTGATGCTCGACATGAGCGGCCATGCGGTGAAGGTGGACGAGCAGTGCCGCACGTCGATGCGCAACGTGTGGGCCATCGGCGACCTGACCGGCGAGCCGATGCTCGCGCACCGCGCGATGGCGCAGGGCGAGCTGGTGGCCGAGGTGATCGCCGGCCACAAGCGCAGCTTCACGCCGGCGGCCATTCCCGCCGTGTGCTTCACCGATCCCGAGGTGGTGGTCGCAGGCCTCGACCCGGCCGAGGCGGCGCGGCGCGGCATCGACGTGCTGCACGCGCCGTTCCCCTTCGCCGCCAATGGGAGAGCGATGAGCCTGGAATCGACCGACGGCTTCGTGCGCGTCGTCGCCCGGCGCGACAACCACCTGATCGTCGGCTGGCAGGCGGTGGGGCGGGCGGTGTCCGAGCTGGCGGCCGGCTTTGCCCAGTCGCTGGAGATGGGGGCGCGGCTGGAAGACGTGGCGGGCAGCATCCACGCCCATCCGACGCTAGGAGAGGCGGTGCAGGAAGCCGCCTTGCGGGCGCTGGGGCGGGCGCTGCACGTCGCGAATTGAGGCCCGCTCAGGGCGTGGGGTGCACCGTCGGCTGCGTCGTCCGCTGCAGCCAGGCGTCGCGGTCGATTTCATAGCGCCGGGCCTGCGCGCCGTGCCAGGGCTCGATGCCGCAGAAACGCATGCCCAGCCGCTGCATCACCCGCGCGGAAGCGGCGTTGTCGACATGGCAGGTGGCGACCAGGCGGGGCGCCGCCAGTTCGTCGAAGGCGAAGGCGGCCATGCGCTCGGCCGCCTCGATGGCGAGGCCCTGGCCCCAGCGGTCGCGCCGCAGCCGCCAGCCGATCTCGAGGGGGTTCGACCGTTCGCCGCCCAGGTGCTGGATGCAGCCGGCACCGACCAGTTCGCCGCCGTCGTGTTCAAGGAAGCTCCACCAGGAGTAGCCCCATTCGGCCCAGCGCGCCTTCACGCGGTCGATGGCGGCCTGGGTCTGCTCCGGCGTCTCGGCGCGCCCGCCCAGGTAGCGCATCACTTCCGGGTCGCCGTTCATGCGCTGCAGGCCGGCCAGGTGGGCATCGGCGAAGGGTTCGAGGCGCAGCCTCGCAGTGGCGAGCATAGTCAAGGGGCCTGGCGATGGCGTCGAGGAAGGCATCGTCATGGCGGGCGAGGGTAGCGCAGCCCGCGTGGCGGGACCGTTGCCTACAATTCCCGCACTCATCCGCCTTTCCGCGCGCCAGCCGCATCCGGCCGCGCATTCGCCTGAAGCGAGCCCCCCATGTCGAAGCAAATCCCCACCGACCCCAGCCTGGACCACGTGACCCCGCGCGAGAAGGCCGAGATCCTGGCCCAGGCGCTGCCCTACATCCGCAAGTACCACGGCAAGACCATCGTCATCAAGTACGGCGGCAATGCCATGACTGACCCGGCGCTGCAGCAGGATTTCGCCGAGGACGTGGTGCTGCTGAAGCTGGTGGGCATGAACCCGGTGGTGGTGCACGGTGGCGGTCCGCAGATCGACGAGGCGCTGGCCAAGATCGGCAAGAAGGGCACCTTCATCCAGGGCATGCGCGTGACCGACCAGGAGACCATGGACGTCGTCGAATGGGTGCTGGGCGGCGAGGTACAGCAGGACATCGTCAGCCTGATCAACGCCGCCGGCGGCAAGGCCGTGGGCCTGACCGGCTTCGACGGCGGCATGATCCGCGCCCGCAAGCTGCGCATGCTGGACAAGGACGATCCCAGCAAGGAACACGACATCGGCCAGGTCGGCGAGATCGAGTCCATCGACCCCAGCGTGGTCAAGGCGCTGCAGGACGATGCGTTCATCCCGGTGGTCAGCCCGATCGGCTTCGGCGAGAACCACGACAGCTTCAACATCAACGCCGACCTGGTGGCCGCCAAGCTGGCCGAGGTGCTGAAGGCCGAGAAGCTGATGATGCTGACCAACACGCCCGGCGTGCTCGACAAGAGCGGCCAGCTGCTGACCGACCTGACCGCGCGCCGCATCGACGAGCTGTTCGCCGACGGCACCATCTCCGGCGGCATGCTGCCCAAGATCAGCGGGGCGCTGGACGCGGCCAAGAGCGGCGTCAACGCCGTGCACATCATCGACGGCCGCGTGCCGCACGCGATGCTGCTGGAGATCCTGACCGACCAGGCCTACGGGACGATGATCCGCTCGCATTGAGCGGTCTTGGGCAGAGGCAGGGTGGCACTTTCGATTTGCGGGATCCGGGTGGCCGCGTCTTTTGGGTGACATGAAGCCAGAGCGGCCGACACGCAGGGTCTGGCTTTTCGACCTCGACAACACGCTGCACGACGCCGGCGCGCGGGTGTTCCCCGAGCTGAGGACCTCGATGACGCTCTACGTGCAGCAGCAGCTGCAGGTGGACGAGGCGGAGGCCAATCGGCTGCGTGGCGTGTACCTGGCGCGTTATGGGGCCACGCTGCTGGGGCTCATCCGCCACCACGGCGTGCGGACCGCGCACTTCCTGCACGAAACGCACCGCCTGCCCGGCCTGGAGCAGTACGTGGGCGGCCACCGCCACGACTTCGCGGCGCTGAAGCGCCTGCCCGGCCGCCGCTTCGTCCTGACCAACGCGCCGCGCGCCTATGCGCTGCGCGTGCTGGGCGCGCTGCGCATCGGCCACCTCTTCGACGGCGTGCTGGCCATGGAGGACATGTTCTGCTTCGGCCACTGCCGGCCGAAGCCGGACGCGCGCATGCTGCGCATGGTGGCCGCGCGCCTGGGCGTGGCACCGGTCCGCTGCGTGCTGGTGGAAGACACGCTGGTGCACCAGAAGGCCGCGCGCCGCGTCGGCATGGGCACCGTGTGGATGCAGCGCTATGCACGGCGCGGAGCGGCTCCCGGCCTGCGCTGGTCGATGCGGCCGGCCTACGTCGATCGCACCGTGCGCGGCCTGCGCGCGCTGCGCCGGGCCTGAACCGGTGGCGCGGCGTGCAATGCGCCACGCCGTCGGTGTTTACCTGAACCCGGGCCGCCGAGATCGCTGTGCCAGAATGTTTCGGCTTCAGGCCACTCCTTCCGCCGACGCCGTGATGTCCGATCAACCAGCGCCATCCGGCGACGCAGCGACCGTCGCACCCCCCGCCCCCGAGGACGCCGCGCCGACCACGGCCGAGTCGCCCGCCGTCCCCGCCCGCAAGCGCCCCCGTCCCGGAGAGCGCCGGGTGCAGATCCTGCAGACCCTGGCCTCCATGCTGGAGCAACCCGGGGCCGAACGCGTCACCACCGCCGCGCTGGCGGCGCGGCTGGAGGTGAGCGAGGCCGCGCTGTACCGCCACTTCGCCAGCAAGGCGCAGATGTTCGAGGGGCTGATCGAGTTCATCGAGTCCAGCGTCTTCACGCTGGTCAACCAGGTCACCGAACGCGAGACCTCCGGCACGGTGCAGGCGCAGAAGATCGCCTCCATGCTGCTGCAGTTCGGCGAGAAGAACCCGGGCATGGTCCGCGTGATGGTGGGCGATGCGCTGGTGTTCGAGAACGAGCGGCTCATCGCCCGCATGAACCAGTTCTTCGACCGCGTCGAATCGCAGCTGAAGCAGAGCCTGCGCGCCGCGGCCGACGCCGCCGGCTCGGTGACGCCGACCGTCGATGCCAATGCCATCGCCTCCGGGCTGACGGCGCTGATCCTCGGCCGCCTGCAGCGCTACGCGCGCTCCGGCTTCAAGCGCCTGCCCACCGAGCACCTGGACTTCGTGCTGGCGCGCCTGGTGGGCTGACCCGCACCGGCGCGCGCCTCAGCCGCCGGTGCCGGCCTGGCCCACCAGTTCGACCAGCACGTCGGCCAGCGGCTGGCTGACACCCTCCGCCAGCGCCGCCAGCGCGCTGCCCGCCTCGTAAATCTTCGAGCCGATCTGCCAGCGCTCGATGCCGACCAGCGTGTCGGCCTCGGTGCTGCCGTGGACCTGCATCAGCAGCTGTGTCACGCCGTCGACCGTCGTCTTGCGGACTTCGTAGTCGTGGATGCTGCCGGTGAACACCGCGGTGTCGAGGCCGGCGCCGCCGTCCAGCCGGTCGCTGCCGCGTCCGCCCACCAGGCGGTCGTCGCCGTCGCCGCCGCGCAGCACGTCGTTGCCGGCGTCGGCGTCCCAGCCCAGCTCGCTGGTGGTGTAGGGCAGGGTCAGGCTCAACTGGCCCTGGGCATCGGTGATGCGGTCGCGGGCCGCGTCGGTGCCGACGAGGTACAGCAGGGCCTGCGCCCAGCTGCCGCCTTCGGTGATGAAGCGCGTGCCCTCGGCCACCCAGGCGGCAGTGGCGCTGCCGGCGCCCCAGGCGGCCTCGATCAGCGCCTGCACCCGCTGCTCGGTGGCCGCGCCCTGCAGGCCCAGCCGCGCGATCAGGTGGTCGTGGGCGAGCTGCGCCATCGCGGGCTCACCCAGCGGGCCTGCGCTGAAGGCATTCAGCTCGTCCAGCACGGGCAGTTGCCCGGTCGCGGCGCGGTACAGCAGCGCCACCGCCTGCAGCCGCTCCGGGCTCTGGAAGCTGTAGGCCAGGCGGTCGTCGCTGTCCCCGCCGGTGTCTGACCAGGGGCCCAGCACGCTGAACTCGGCCGGGCCGCCGAACAGCGGCTGGGCGGGCGTGAAGCGGCTCGCCAGCTGCCCTTGTGCATCGATCTGGAAGGTCCAGGTGCCGGCGTCGCTGCGGCCGCCTTGCAGCACGTCGTTGCCGGTGCCGCCGTCCAGTGTGTCGTCGCCGGCGCCTCCGACCAGCAGGTCGTGGCCCTCGTCGCCGTGGAGCTCGTCGTTGCCGCCCTTCGATCCCACGGTGTCGTCGCCGCCGCCGCCGTGCAGCACGTCGTCGTCGGCGCCCAGCACGATGGTTTGCGATCCGCCGTCGCCGACGACGAAGTTGCGGCCTGCTCCGCCGGTGACCGTGAGGTTGCCGACGATGGCGGCGAACTCCACGTTGTCCAGGGCCAGCACCGATCCGGCGGGCAACTGCCGCGCGTCCACCACCAGGGCCACGCTCGACCCGCCGCTGCCGTCCGCTTCGCGGCCGGACAGGTGGATGGGCTGCCCGCCCAGGCCGCCCGCCTGGGCCGTCAGGGTCAGCGCCTGGACGTCCAGGTGCCGGCCCGTGCCTACCGACTGGCTGAACCGGTCCAGCACCGTATCGGTCGTCGGCGAGGTGCCGGTGCCCGTGGGCATCAGGCTGCGAACCAGGTTGGCCACGCCGTCCGGCTGGCTGACGACGAGGCTGCGGCCTTGCCCCTGCAGCCCCGCGCCGACGGGCAGCGAGGCCAGCAGCGCGGCCGCGCCGCCGTTGGAACCCGGCACCAGCGGCACGTCGGCCAGCGTGCGGTTGGGGGTGTTGGGGTCGTCCTCGCGCGTGGATGTCACGGGCGGCACCACCACCGTGGTGCTGGTGCTGCCGTCGGCCTCCGGCGTGGTGCGGGTCTCCACCTGAGCGCCATCGACCTCGGTGTTGTCGATCTCGGTCTGCGCGCTGGGCGCGGTGCGGAAGCCGAAGCTGGCGGCCCCGGCCGCGTTGCCCGCCCCGTCGCGCAGCGCGCCCGCGGGCCAGGTGATGGTGTAAGCGGTGTCGTGCAGCAGCGGTGCCGCGGGCACGACGAGCAGCCGGCCGGCCGCGTCCACCGTGGCCGATGCCGCCACCGGCGTGCCGTTGGCGGCCAGTTGCAGCACCACGTCGGATGCGCCCGCGGCCAGCGGCTCGCTGAACTGCAGCAGCAGCGGTGCGCCCACCTGCACCTGCTGCGAGCCGGCCGGCGGGTTGCTGGTGCTGCCATCCAAAGTGGGCGGCAGCGTATCGACCGCGTAGGCATTGGACGTCGCCGTGCCGAAGCCGGCCACGCCGTCGGCATTGGCCACGCCGCCCAGGTTCAGCGCCACCGCGTTGGACGCGGCCTGCGCGCCGGCGGCGGGCGTGAGGCGGGCGGTCCAGGTGAGGCCGTCCGCGCTGGACAGCGTGTCCAGGCTGGCGTTCGGCGCCGCCAGGTCGGCCAGGTCGAAGCCGGTGACGGGGCTGCTGAAGCGGATGGTCAGCGTGCCGGTCTCGCCGCCGGCGAGCAGGGTGTCGTCCACCGACAGCGTGGCGCCGAGGGCGGGCGGCGTGTCGTTGGCCACCGCCACGCCGTTGAAGCTGGCGGCATCGTTGCCGGCCGCGTCCTGGATCGCCTGCGCATCGTTGCCGGTGCTGGGGTCCGCGTAGCCGATGCTCACCCCCTGGCCCTGCGCCACCGGCTGGGCCAGCGTGAGGGTGACCGTGCTGCCGGACACCGCGACGGAGGAGACCGTGCGCGGCGCGCCATCCACCAGCACGCTGAAGGCGCCGGCGCCTGGCACGCCGGCGCCGTCCAGCACCTCGGACGCGCCGAACGACAGCACCAGCTGCGCGCCGTTCACCCGCGCGCCGGCCAGTGCCGGCGGCGTCGTGTCGGGCACGCGCGTGTCGACCACGAAGCTGTTCGACGTGGCCGTGCCCGTGCCGGTGTTGCCCGCGGCATCGCGCACGCCGGCCAGGTTCAGGTCCACCCGCTCGGCGTCGGCCCGGGTGTTGGCGTTCGGCGTGTAGCGCGCGGTCCAGTGCATGCCGTCGGAAGTCACCAGGTCGGACAGCACGCCGCTGTTGGCGCGCAGTTCACCCAGGCCGAAGTCGGTGACCGGTTCGCTGAACGTGATGCTGACCGTCGGCGTCTCGCCGGCCTCGATGAGGCTGTCGTTGACGACCACCGTCGCGGTGGGCTGCCGCGTATCCACCGTGTAATTCGCCGACGTGGCGCTGCCGTGGCCGGCGATGCCTTCCACGTCGAGCAAGGTGCTGAGGTCCAGCGTCACGACGTTGCTCGTGTCGTCGACGCCGGCCGTGGGCGTGAAGCTGGCCGTCCAGCGGACCTGGTCGGTGCTGGACAGCGGGCCCAGGCTGCCGTTGGGCGCGCCGAGGTCCGCGAGGTCGAAGCCGGAGACGGCTTCGCTGAACAGGATGGTGAGCGTGGGGGTTTCGCCGAGCGCGACGGCCGTGTCGGACAAGGTGACGGTGGCGGTGAGCGGCGTCGCGTCGGGCGTGTTGTTGGTCACCGCCGACGGGCCGAAGGAAGCCACGTCGTTGCCCACCGCGTCCTGCAGCGCGTGGGTGTCGTTGCCGGCCGTGGGGTCGGTGTAGGCCACCGTGACGGCCCGGCCGTAGGCCACCGGCGCGGCGAGCGTGAGCGTCACGGTGCGCGCGGCGGCGTCGACGCTGACGCTGTTCACCGCCACCGGGCTGCCATGGCTGGTGACCGCGAAGGCGCCGGCGGCGGCCACGTTCACCGCGTCCAGCACGCTGGCATCGGTGAAGCCCAGCACCAGGCTGGTTCCGTTCGCAGCCGCGCTGGCCAGCACCGGCGCCACGGTGTCGCTGGTGTCGATGGCGTAGTTGTTGGAGTCGGTGGTGCCGGTGCCGGCATTGCCTGCCGCGTCGGCCACGCCGGTGTTGTCCAGCGTGATGAGGTTGGTGCCGTCGAGCACGCTCAGATTGGGCGTCAGCGTCGCGGTCCAGGTGACGCCGCCATCGCTGCTGGACACCGCGGAGAGCGTGCCGTTGGCGACGGTGAGGTCGGCGTTGGTGAAGCCGGTGACGGCCTCGCTGAAGGTGAAGGTCACCAGCGAGGTCTCGCCGCCCAGCAGGTTGGTGTCGGCGACAACGATCGTCGCGGTGGGTCGCGCGGTGTCGATGGCGTAGTTGTTGGAATCGATGCTGCCGGTGCCGGCGTTGCCGGCGGCGTCCGCCACGCCGGTGTTGTCCAGCGTGATGAGGTTGGTGGCGTCCGTGATGCTGGCCGTGGGGGTGAGCGTGGCGGTCCAGGTGGTGCCGCCGTCGCTGCTGGACACCGCGCTGAGCGTGCCATTGGCGACGGTGAGGTCGGCGTTGGTGAAGCCGCTGACCGCCTCGCTGAAGGTGAAGGTGACGCCGGAGGTCTCGCCCACCGCCAGCGCGGTGTCGGCGACGACGATGGTGGCGGTGGGGGCGACGGCGTCGACCAGCACGGCGACCGTGCTACCCACGCTGTTGAGCGTCGGATCGGCCGCATTGCCGGCCGCGTCGGCCATCGTGCCGCCGTTGGCACCGAGCGCACCGACGGTGATGCCGTCCGCATCCGCCGTGCCGGCACCGACGGTGTGCCGGAACACCAGCGCCGACGTGCCGCTGCCCGAAAGGTAGTTGGCGTAGACCGTGCCGCCGGTGTCGAGCGTCAGGGCGATGCGCGGCGTGCCGCTGCCGGTGTTGACGGTGACCGACTCGCCGAAGTTGACCGTGAAGTCCAGGTTCTGCCCGGCCTTGTAGGTGGCATTGGACGGGACGCTCACCGACGTGACCGCCGGTGCGGTGTTGTCGATGGTGTAGGTCTGTCCGGACGTGAAGCCGGTGGCGATGGCGTTGCCCGGGGTATCGGCGATGCCGGTGCCGGCGTTCTTCAGATCCAGGCGCAGAGTGCCGTCGCCCGAGATGGTGTTGACGGTGACGGTGTAGGTGCTGCCGTTGACCGCGCTGACCGAGGCGATCGAACCGCTTGCCGTGCTGGTGGCCGTGAGCGTGAAGTCGCCGGAGTCCACGCCGCTGACGTTCTCGGCGAACGTGACCGTGTAGTCGACGCTGGTGGCGTTCGTGGTGCTGCTGCCGACCCGGTTGATCGAAGACACCGTGGGCGCGACGCCATCCACCAGCAGGCCGGACGTGGCGCCGAAGCCGATGCCGTTCGTGGCCGCGTTGTTGCCCGCGGCGTCGCGGATCGTGCCGCCATTGAGCGTGATGCTGTTTGCCGCGGCGATGCCGTCGGCGTCCGCGTTGCCCGAGGCCGCGGTGTAGCGGAAGGTCAAGGTCGTCGTGCCGGAGCCGCTGACGTAGGCGGCCTGCACGTCGCCGCCGGTGTCCAGCGTCAGGGCCACGTAGGGCGTGCCACTGCCGGTGTTGACCACCACCGCTTCCGAGTAGGTGACGGTGAAGTCGAGATTCTGCCCCGCCTTGTACGTGCCGTTGGCCGGCACGGTGGCCGAAGCCAGCGTTGGTGCCACGCCGTCGACCACGATGTTCTTGTTGGCGCCCAGCGAGTTGGCGGCGCCCGGGGTTGCCAGCGTCAGCGTCGCGCTGTTGCCGGTGGCGTCCTTGATCGTGCCGCTGTTCAGCGCCAGCGCGGCGGAGCCGACGTAGTCCAGGTCGGCCGCAGTGTCGCCGGCCTGCACCGTGTAGTTGAAGGTCAGCGTGCTGGTGCCGCTGCCGCTGCTGTAGTCCACCACCCGGTCGGTGGTGCCGGTCTCCAGCGTCAGCTGCGGCGTTCCGGCCACGGTGACGGCTTCGCTGAAGTTGATCTGCACCGCGATCACGTCGCCGACCTTGTAGGTGCCGTTCGCCGTGCTGGACGTGACGCCGCTGACCGCGGGCGCGGTAGTGTCGATGACGATGTTCTTGTTGGCGCCCAGCGAGTTGGCCGCGCCCGGCGTCGGCAGCGTCAGCGTGGCGGTGTTGCCGGCGGCGTCCTTGATGGTGCCGGCGTTCAGCGCCAGTGCCGCGGCGGCGGCGTAGTCCAGGTCGGCGCTGTTGTCGCCGGCCTGCACCGTGTAGTTGAAAAGCAGCGAGCTGGTGCCGCTGCCGCTGACGTAGTCGACGACCTGGTCGGTGCTGCCGGTTTCCAGCGTGAGCTGCGGCGTGCCGGTGACGGTGACGGCTTCGCTGAAGTTCACCAGCAGCGCGATCACGTCGCCCGCCTTGTAGCTGCCATTGGCGGTGCTGGACGTGACGCCGCTGACCGTCGGCGCGACCGCGTCGATGGCGATGTTCTTGTTGGCGCCCAGCGAGTTGGCCGCGCCCGGTGTCGCCAGCGTCAGCGTGGCCGCGTTGCCGGCAGCGTCCTTGATCGTGCCGCTGTTCAAGGCCAGTGCCGAGGTGCCCGCGTAGTCCAGGTCGGCCGCGGTGTCGCCGGCCTGCACGGTGTAGTTGAAGGTCAGCGTGCTGGTGCCGCTGCCGCCCGTGTAGTCGATGACCCGGTCGGTGCTGCCCGTCTCGAGCGTGAGTTGCGGCGTGCCCGTGACGGTGACGGTTTCGCTGAAGCTGACCTGCACGGCGATGACGTCGCCGGCCTTGTAGGTGCCGTTCGCGGTGCTGGACGTCACGCCGCTGACCGTTGGTACCACGCCGTCGATGACGATGGCCTTGTTCGCGCCGAGCGAGTTGGCCGCGCCCGGCGAGGCCAGCGTCAGCGTGGCGGCGTTGCCGGCGGTGTCCTTGATGGTGCCGGCGTTCAGCGCCAGCGCGCCGGTGCTGAGGTAGTCGAGGTCGGCACTGGTGTCGCCGGCCTGCACCGTGTAGTTGAAGGTCAGCGTGGTGGTGCCGCTGCCGCTGCTGTAGTCCACCACCCGGTCGGTGCTGCCCGTTTCCAGCGTGAGCTGTGGCGTGCCGGTGACGGTGACCGCTTCGCTGAAGTTCACCGTCACGGCCACCATGTCACCAGGCTTGTAGGTGCCGTTGGCGGTGCTGGACGTGACGCCGCTGACCGTTGGCGCGGTGGTGTCGATGACGATGGCCTTGTTCGCGCCGAGCGAGTTGGCCGCGCCCGGGTTGGCCAGCGTCAGCGTGGCGTCGTTGCCGGCGGTGTCCTTGATCGTGCCGCCGTTCAGCACCAGCGCGCCGGTGCTGAGGTAGTCGAGGTCGGCGCTGGTGTCGCCGGCTTGCACCGTGTAGTTGAAGGTCAGCGTGCTGGTGCCGCTGCCGCTGCTGTAGTCCACCACCCGGTCGGTGCTGCCGGTCTCCAGCGTCAGCTGTGGCGTGCCGGTGACGGTGACGGCTTCGCTGAAGTTGACCTGCACCGCGATCACGTCGCCGGCCTTGTAGCTGCCGTCCGCGGTGCCGGACGTCACGCCACTGATCGTCGGCGGCGTCGAGTCGGCGGTGCCGATGGTGCTGAAGGCCAAGTCATCCAGCGAGAAATACTTGAGCAGGCCGCTGTTCGTCGTCGCCGTGATCTTCAGGGTCTTGACGTTTGCCAGTCCGAGGCCCGTGAGCGTGACGGTCGAACTGTTGCCGTCAGTGATCGTGGATTGCGTGGAGCCCAGCAGCGTGTTTCCGGCGTCGTACCCCGTGATCACGAAGGTCTGGTTTCCCGCGCCGCCGTTGTTGTTGATCTTCAGCGACGTGGGGGTGAACACCTGGCCGTCCTGGAACGACAAGGTGACCAGGCTTTCCGTGTGGTTTCCTATGCCGAACGCGATGTAGCCCGAACTGTCGTAGTGGCCGACGCCATTGTCCTGCGCGTCCACGACCAGCAGATAACCTGCATCGCCATTGACCTTGTAGATCGCGTTTTGGCTGGGATCGGTGTAGTCGCTGAAGGAATTGGTGAAGTTGCTCTCGGTGGTGAAGGTGACGGTCTTGCTGGTGAGGGCCAAGACGTCTTCGTACACGTCGATCAATCCCGCGGACACGGCGTGCCGCGCTTCGATGTCCCCCGTCGAGATCTCCAGATCCCAGTCGCCCGACAGGCGTTGCGCGCCGGTCGGATTGCTCGACGCGGCGACGTCGGCGCCGGTCAGGACGCTCAGCTCACCGATGAATGCCCGTCCAGCGGCACCGGAACCGACGTCACAGCCGTAGAGCAGGATGTCGGCTTCCGGCGCGAGGCTCCGGCCGATGGCTTGCAGGGCCGCGGTGTGCGCTCCGAGGCTGGACTCGTCGAGCATCAGAGCGCCCAATTGCACGGCCGCCTGCTTGCCGTGCGAAATCAGGTGCAGGGCATCGATGCCGCTGCGGCCTTCCAGGATGGCTGCAACCTGTTCCAGCCCGTCCTGCCCGGCCTGCAGCACGTGCACTTCCTTGGACGCATCGATGCACGACAACAGAACGTCGATGCCGGCGATGCCCCCGTCAACGAACACCACCTCCTGCCGGGGGGCGGTCACCGCAGGGCCGCCGAGCAGCGGGTCGGTGACGATGTCCAGTGCCATGGCGGGGGAAAGGGGCAGGTTCATGGATGTACTGGTCATGAGTGCTCGTCTCCGGTGGAGATCTTCGCGCGCGGCGCGATGACGTTGGCTGCGGTGCCAGCGGGGTCAGTCCAGAAGGTCAGCTTCGAGTACTTCTCGAACAGGTCGGGCGGCAGGATGGTTCGCCGCTCGATGTGTTCGACCTTCGGCTTCACCTTGTGCAGCCCCGGCGCACCCAGCCGCTGATCGAATTCCGGTGCGTCGTACTCCAATCTGTCGAAGTCATGCTCGAAGGGCGATTCGCCGAGGAAGCGGTACAGCAGTTCCATGACCCGCTTCGGGGCCTGGGTGAGCAGGTCATAGTCCACGATCAGCAGGGACTTGGCGTGTTCCCCGAAAAAGGCCTCGCGCAGCGCCGCCCATGCGAAACCCACCATCTGATCATGTTGCGCCAGGCCCTCGAGCCGCTGGTAGATCGTGGTGCGGCCGGGGTTGGCACCGAAGAGCTGGGTGTTCTCGAACGGATTGGCGCGGAACTGGCGTTCCATGCTGTCCATTACCCAGGCCACGTTCCGCGCGCACGCGATGACCTTGGCCTCCGGATAGAGGTCTGCCAGCGCCGGCAGGCGGGCGCACCACAGCCGGTTGGTGTCGAACACAACCGGCTTCTCGCAGTCACCGTAGAACGAATCGAACAGGCCCCGCAGCAGGCAGCGGCGCTTGGCTGTGTTGATGGTGGCGCCGAACTCGCTGCCGGCGCTGAACTGGTTCTGCAGCGCGGTATAGAACGAGCCTACGGGGCTGGACATGCCTGCCTGGAAACGCGGGTTCTGGCGCAGGATGGCGGACAGCAGCGTCGACCCTGACCGCGGCAGGCCCGAGATGAAGTGGTACTTCCGGGCGGACGGCGAGGTGGACATGGACACGCCGGCCGCGCCGGCAGGGCAGAGGAATGGTGCCCCGATTCTGCGGCGCGGTTCGGTGCTGTGAACGCCGAGTGAGCCCGGGATTAGTGCCGGTTTATCCGCACTTGTGTGGTCGGCTTGTTTGGCGTAGGCCTTGCCCAGGCGTCGCCCAGCGCCTCCAGCACATCCACGCACGCCCCTGCCGTGTGATAGTCCGTTTTGCCGGGAGGGCTTTTCTCGCGGTCGAGCCTGCGGTTGTCCGGCGACAGGATGCGGTACCAGGCGCCGTGCTCGTGGTCGACGAAGTGCGTCCAGGCGTACTGCCACAGCGCGTCGTAGCGCTGCCAGGCCTGCGCGCGCGCGGCGGCGTCCGGCAGGCGCTGCGCGAGGCGGGCGGCGGCGGCGAAGGACTCGGACTGCACCCAGTAGTACTTGTGCGCGTCGCACACCGCATAGCCGTCCTGGCCCGAGCCGGCAAAGCCGTAGACCAGGCCGCCGTTCACTTCGTCCCAGCCCTCGCCCCAGGCGGCGGCGAAGAGCCGGCGCGCACGGCCGACGCGGTCCAGGCCGGTCGCGGCATCGGGCTCGCGTGCTTCGAGCGTCAGCAACAGCTTGGCCCACTCGGTCTGGTGGCCGGTCTGGAAGCCCCAGGGGCGGAAGAGGTTGGCGGGGTCGTCGCGGTTGTAGTCGGGGTCGAGGCGCCAGTCGCGGTCGAAGTGTTCCCACACCAGGCCCTCGGACTGGGCGGCCAGGCGCACGGTGACCGATTCGGCGATGGCCGAGGCGCGTTGCAGCCAGCGCGCTTCGCCGGTGGCGTCGTACGCTGCCAGCATCGCCTCGCAGCCGTGCATGTTGGCGTTCTGGCCGCGGTAGCCGCTCAAGCGCCATTCGGCCGTGGCCTCGTCGGCGTACAGCCGTGCCGCCGGTTCCCATAAGCGCTCTTCCATCAGCGCTGCCGTGGCTTCGATTCCTTCAGCCGCTTCGGCGATGCCGGCGCGCAGCGCCTGCGCATGGGCCAGCAGCACGAAGGCATGGCCGTAGCAGTGCTTGCTGCCGTCGCGCACGGTGGCGCGCTCGCCATCCCAGTCCAGCAGCCAGTGGTAGCCGCCGTGCTCGCGGTCGCGGTGCGCGGTGTGCAGGAAGCGCAGGCCGTGGCGGATCGCGTCACGCCAGGCGCCGGCGCGCGGATGGCCGGGCAGTGCGCGCAGCGCCATGGCGTGCGTGATGACGAAACGCGTGCTGCCAACCAAATGACGCGTCCGCCGGTCGGGCACCGCGCCGTCGTCGCGGAAGCTGTGGAAGAAGCCGCCGCTGGGATCGACGCAGCGGCCGTCGTAGAAGCCCAGCGTCTGCGCGATGTGCTCGCGCAGGAAGCCGGGGCTGCGGAAATCAGGCGTCATCGGGCGCTCCTGGTCACGTCGCGACGCCGTCCACCATCACGCCACGCGCCGCTCGGTCTTCGCGTCGAACACGTGCGCGTTCTCGGCCTGCCAGCGCAGGTGCACGCGGTCGCCCACGTGCTGGCCCGGGTTGCCGGGCACGCGCACCGTCAGCTGGCCAACGGCCGTGTCCACCAGCAGGTAGGTCTCGGGGCCGGTGGGCTCGATCATCGCCAGCGTGCCGGGCAGGCCGCTGTCGCTGAAGGCCAGGCACTCCGGGCGCAGGCCGTACACCACCTCGGCGCCGCCGGCGTGCTGCAGGGCGGCGCGCTGTGCGTCGTTGGCGGCCAGCTCGATGCCGTGCGACAGCAGCGCCGCGCCCGAGCGCACGGCCGGGATCAGGTTCATCGCCGGCGAGCCGATGAATTCCGCCACGAAGCGCGTGGCCGGCCGGGCGTAGATGTCGTCCGGCGTGCCGAACTGCTGCACCACGCCGTCCTTCATCACCGCGATGCGGTCGCCCAGGGTCATCGCCTCCACCTGGTCGTGCGTGACGTAGACCGTGGTGGTCTTGGTGCGCTGGTGCAACAGCTTGATCTCGGCCCGCATCTCCACGCGCAGCTTGGCATCCAGGTTGGACAGCGGCTCGTCGAACAGGAACAGCTTGGGGTCGCGCGCCAGCGCCCGGCCCATGGCCACCCGCTGGCGCTGGCCGCCGGACAGCGCCCCGGGCTTGCGGTCCAGCAGGTGGCCGATCTGCAGCATCTTGGCCACGCGCTGCACCGCCTCGTCACGCTGGGGTTTGGGCACCTTGCGCATCTCCAGCGCGAAGGCGATGTTCTGCGCCACGTTCATGTTGGGGTACAGCGCGTAGCTCTGGAACACCATCGCGATGTCGCGGTCCTTGCTGGGCACGTGCGTGACGTCGCGGTCGCCGATGTGGATGCTGCCGGAGGTGGGCACGTCCAGCCCGGCAATCATGTTCAAGAGCGTGGACTTGCCGCAGCCGGACGGGCCGACCAGGATCAGGAATTCGCCGGCGTCGATCTCGATGTCGATGCCTTTGAGGATCTCGACCGGGCCGAAGGTCTTGCGGACTTGGCGGATGGACAGGGCTCCCATGGGGATGTGCTCCGTGCAATTCAGAAGGACAGCGGGCCGGTGGGCCCGGTGGCTGGTGCCGGGATGGCCGTGCCGTTGTGCTGATAGGCAGCTGTTGGCTTGCGCATTGGCCGGATCTTGCGGTGGCTGGCGTCGTTGGACTGGTGACGTGTGGAGTGCCCGAGCGGTTCGGGGCGCGGGCACGGCGGGCCGAGTCCGGCGGTCGGCCCCTGGGGGGCCGACTCCGTTCCGGTCCTCAGCCTGTGGGCGCGCCGTCCGCTTTGCTCCGCGCGCTCCGCAAGCTCCGCGCGCTGCGCACGGCGCCGGCGAGTCAGTCTACGAAGCTCGCTGCGCTCGCCGCCCCCGGGCCTGCGGTCCTCACCGCCTCCCACGG